>JBIQHF010000014.1:0-86273 GCA_044508675.1 Propionibacteriaceae bacterium
CGAACACCCCTGGTGGTGTTCGGCCCGATCCGCAATTACCCACCAAACACCCCGCCACTCATCAGAAGATGACGACGCCGTTGCGCACTTCGGTCTGCATGATCGCCAGCACGAGCCAAACCACCAGCAATGTCGTGTGTAGGACAGCCCCCGGGGAGTGCCACCGGACGACCTGTTCCACTCGTGGCCTCCTGGACTCCCGCCTCCACCAGGAGCTTGGGTAGGGGTGGTGTGGTCGTCTTCCTCCTCCAGCACCAGGACGGCGGCGAACGGCGTCCACAGCAGGAGCGGCGGACGTGACACCAACAGGATGGATGGCCCCGTGCCCGTGAGCGCCCACTTGGCGTAGAGCACAGTGAGTGCCAGTTGGACCGCGCCGAGCACCGCATTGAACGTGGTGGCCGCAGCCCTGATCGGTAGCAGGCCCATCAGGAAGGGCAGCAGCGGGCGGCGGAGACGCGTGGATTCTGCGATGGACCAGGCGGGCAGCAACAGGGCAACCCCGATGATGGCAGTGAGCCATCCAGCGTTCGACATCACGTGGCGACGCTAACCGAGCCCCGGTCAGCACTCTTTTCTGATCCCGCCGTCAGTATCCGAGGAGGGTCACGTTAACGTGGGGGTAACTGGGGTGACCGTACGGCGAGGAGCTCGACCATGAACCACATCGCGATCTGCTGCACTGACGGATCCGACCTGTCCCTGGAGGCGATCGAGGCCGGGCTCTCGCTGCTCGATCGGGCGCAGTGGGACGTCCGGGTGGTGACCGTCGTCCCGCGGACCCCGGCCGATCCCGAGGTTCCCGGACTCATGCCGTCCGGGACCTTCGCGCCGGCGAACGCGACCGTGGGGCGAGATCTCGCGGACTCCCGCGAGGAGGCCCTCGACAACGGGCTGGCGACCGCGCGAGCCGTGGCCGAGCGATTCGGAGTGCCGGCGGACAAGGCCCAGGTCCTGGTGGGGGAGCCCGGTCCGACCGTGGTCCATCATCTGGAGGAGGTCGGCGCCTCGCTCGTCCTCGTGGGTACCCGGAGGCTGAGCCGGGGAGCCCGGTTCATGGAGGGGTCTGTCTCCGACCACCTGATCCGCCACTCCCCCTGCCCGGTAATTGTGGGGGGTGAGGACGTCGCCGAGACTCCCGAGGGCCCAGTGGTGGTGTGCATCGACAAGTCCGAGCGTTCGGTGGACGCCGGGGGCAAGGTCGTTCCGCTGCTGGCCGAGGGCCTTCCCGTGGCGCTGGCGACGGTGGTGCCGGTAGGCATCACAGGCGTGGAGGACGAGGGCGATGAAGAGTTGGTGATCCGTCGACGGGAGCAGAAGGCGAGCAAGATCCTGACTGCCGCGGCGGACACACTCGACCTCCCCGATGCCGAGCTCATCGACCTCGTCGATGATACGGCCGCCCACGCGCTGGTGGCCCTGGCGAAGTCCCGACCGGTTCGCATGCTGGTGGTGGGGTCCCGCGGTCGTGGTGGTTTGGTCCGGGCAGTCCTCGGTTCGACGGCCGAGCAGCTGGTCCGCGAGGCCCCCTGCTTGGTCTGCGTGATGCCGTCCCGCCACTGAGGTCCCCCGGGGCGGCCCCACAGCGGCCTTCCCAAGCCGCGTCCGCGGGAGCTACCGTCGAATGAGTGGGGCCGGTGACGGCCGGCTCGTACGATCCATCGGACGAGGAGCTAGCCATGACGAACGCGATCTTGATGCTCGACGCCTACCCGAAGGACCTGGGTGACGTGGACAAGGCGAAGCTGGCCGAGTGCATCGACGCCTGTGTCACCTGTTCCCAGACCTGCACGGCCTGTGCCGACGCCTGTCTTGCCGAGGACATGGTCAAGGACCTGACCGACTGCATCCGTACGGACCTCGACTGCGCCGACCTGTGTGATGTCACGGGACGGCTCCTCACGCGTCGTACCGGACATGACACCGATCTGGTCTTCGCCACCTTGCAGGCGTGCCGAACGGCCTGTCGGCTGTGTGCGCAGGAGTGCGAGAAGCATGCGAGCAGGCATGAGCACTGCCGGATCTGCGCGGAGGCCTGCCGTCGCTGCGAGGCGGCTTGCGCCGCCCTGATCGAGCAGATGATGGCCTGATCGGGTTGGCCTGATCGGGTGGGCCTGATCGGGTGGGCCTGGGCAATGCCGGCCTGACGCCGTACCGAGGTTCCCTGGGGACGGGTTGCGTCCTGTGTGGCGGCACGCGTTCTTGGGAGGGGACAGCGCGCGCGCATACTGGTAAAAGTTTCAACTAACCAAGGGAGTTCAATGTCCACCTCGATCATGGTCATCGCCGGCAGCGTTCGTAAGGCCCGCAGCGGCCGCGGCCTCACCGACGCCATCGCAGCCATTCTTGCCGAGGATCCGGAGGTGACGGTCGACCTGGTCGATCTCGCCGAGCTGAGCCTGAACCCGGAGGACGAGCCGCTGCCGCCGATGACCGGCCAGTACCAGCTGCCCACCACCCGGGCCTGGTCCCAACGGGTCATCTCCGCCGATGCCGTGCTGCTCGTCACCCCCGAGTACAACGGAGGCTACCCCTCCTCGGTGAAGAAGGCCGTTGACGCCCTGGCCGCCGAGTGGGCCGCCAAGCCGTTCGCCGTCGCGTCGTACGGTTACGGCGGCGGCGCCCGCGCCCACCGCCAGATCTCCGAGATCATCGGCAACCTGAAGGCCGACCTGGTCGAGGGGCCGCAGCTGCAGTTCGGCCAGGACGACCTGGACGAGCAGATGCGCCTGGCCGATCCTGCCGCCGTCGTCGAGCGCAACCGCGAGGCCGTGAGTGCGGCCCGTCAGGCGCTGCTGGAGAAGGCCGGCGCCGAGCGCGTCCCGGCCAACGACTGAGCAACGCAACGGAGCCAGCAAAGCCCGGCAACAGAGCCAACGGCCGCGGAGGTCCTCGACATCCGCGGCCGTTGTGCGTACGTGGCCGACACTGGGAGCATGAGCCTGCCCAAGAAGGCGCGCGCCAAGTACGCCATGGTCTGAACGTCCCGGGGCGGCGTACGCTGAAGTCGTGAGTACGGTCACCGACGGACCGGTCATCGCCACCGCGGGACTGGTGAAGTCCTTCGGGCGCACCCGGGCCCTGGACGGACTGGACCTGTCCGTCCTCCCCGGGGAGGTGCACGGCTTCCTGGGCCCCAACGGCGCCGGGAAGTCCACCACGCTGCGGATCCTGCTCGGACTGCTGCGCGCCGACGGCGGCCGGGCCTCCGTGCTCGGGTATGACCCGTGGCGCGACGTGGAGGACCTGCACCGCCGGGTCGCGTACGTCCCCGGGGACGTCAGCCTGTGGCCCAACCTCACCGGTGGCGAGGTGATCGACATGCTGGGACGGATGCGGGGCGGCTTCCGCACCGAGCGCCGCAAGGAGTTGTTGGACCGCTTCGACCTCGACCCGACCCGCCGGTCGCGGACCTACTCCAAGGGCAACCGGCAGAAGGTCGCCCTGGTCTCCGCGCTCGCCTCCGACGCCGAACTGTTCCTGCTGGACGAGCCGACCTCCGGCCTGGACCCGCTGATGGAGCGGCTGTTCCGCGAGGAGGTCGCGCGGCTGTCGGCGCAGGGCCGGACCGTCCTGCTCTCCAGCCACATCCTGTCCGAGGTCGAGGCACTGGCCGACCGGATCAGCATCATCCGCGCCGGCCGGGTGGTCGAGACCGGCCCCCTCGCCGAGATGCGCCACCTCCACAACACCCGGGTCCGGGCACACCTCGACCGACCGGTGCACCCGGCGGGGCTCGACGGCGTCGAGGAGGTGGCCGTCGACGGGGACCTGGTGTCGTTCAGCGTCGACGAGGCCCACCTTGACCGGGCCATCGCGACCCTCTCCGGCCACGGGATCCGCTCCCTGACCAGCGAACCGGTCAGCCTTGAGGAGCTGTTCCTGTCCGCGTACGGCCGGGACGACGAGGCGGAACCGGCGTCGTCATGACCGGCGTACGACACCTGCTGCGGCTGGCGTGGCGGCGGGACCGCTGGATGGTGCTCGCCACGCTCGCGCTGGCCTGGGTGCTCGCCTACACCTCGGCCGTCTCCACCATCGACCTGTACCCGGACACCGCCGCGCGGGTGCAGTCGGCGGAGATGGCCAACGGGCTGAGCACGGTGGTGATGACGTACGGCTGGGTGTACGAGCCGACCTCGGTCGCCGGGCTCGGCGGCACCAAGCTGCAGATGATCGAGTTCATCATCGTGGCGTTCCTGGCCATCGCGATCGTCCGCCGCCACACCCGCGCCGACGAGGAGTCCGGCCGCTCGGAGCTGCTGGCGACCGCAGTGATCGGTCGAGCCGCCCCGCTGGCGGCGGCGGTCGGCTTCGCCGGGCTCATCTCGCTGGTGGCCGGGGCGGGGATCGCCCTCGCGGTCGGGGCCGGCGGTTTCCCCTGGGCCGGGTCCTGGCTGGTCGGGGCCGCCTCGGCCGGGATCGGGATCGTCTTCGCGGTGGTAACCGGGATCGCCATGCAGTTGTCCGCCTCGAGCCGGACCTGCTCCGGTGTCACGTACGGTGCGTTGGCCGTCGCGTACGTCCTGCGGCTGGTCGGGGACGTCCGCGAGGGGGAGAGCGGGGAGTTCCTGCGCTGGCTCTCGCCGTTCGGCTGGGGCCAGCAGGTGCGGGCCTGGAACGGGGACCGGGCCTGGGTGCTGACGCTGTTCGTCGGGCTGGCCGTGGTCGGCTACCTGGCCGCCGCCCGGCTGCGCGCGACCCGCGACCTCGGCTCCGGGCTCGTCCCCGAGCGACCCGGCCCCGACACCGGCCGCATCAACGGCTCGTTCGGACTGGCATGGCGGCTGCACCGTGGCGGCCTGCTCGGCTGGCTGGTCGCCGGGGTGGCGCTCGGACTGGTGTCCGGGGCGCTGATCGGGACCGTCGGCGGGTTCCTGGACGACGCGGCGCAGCAGTTGTTGCGCCAGATCGGTGGGCGAGGGATCGCGGACGAGCTGTTCACCTCCGTCTACGCCGGTATCGCGGCGATCGTCGCCTCCGCGCTCGGGATCAGTGCGGTGCTGCGCGCCCGCGAGGAGGAGGTCGAGGGGCACGCCGAAGCCGTGCTCGCCACCCGGGAGACCCGGCTGCGCTTCCTGGCCTCGCACGTGCCGTACGGGTTCGGCGGCTCGCTGGCGTTCCTGGTGGCGTTGGGAGCGGCCCAGGTGGTGGCCTGGACCCCGTCGGCCGACAGCACGGTGACGGCGGCGGACGCGTTCGCGACCGCGATGGTCCAGGTGCCCGCGGTCTGGTCCGTCGTCGCCCTCGCGGTGCTGGTGGTCGGACTGCTGCCCCGATTCCCCTGGGTGGCGTGGGCCGCGTTCGTGCTGTTCATCGCGGTCGGCGAGCTCGGCGAACTGCTCGACCTGCCCGACTGGGTGCGGAACATCTCCCCGTACGCGCACACGCCGGCGATGCCGGCCGAGCCGTTCGAGGCGGCACCGGTACTGGTGCTGCTCGGCGTCGCGCTGGCGCTTGCCGTCGTCGGGATGGTCGGCTTCCGGCGGCGGGACCTCTCTGCGTAGCTCGGCCCGCGTACGGAACCACCCGCTACGGGGGATCCCCCGACGATCGACCGTGCCGACACTGGGTCCGCAGCCGTGGATGGTCCACGGCTCAGTGAAGGAGTCGATCGACATGGAACGTACGATGACCATGAGCAGGACGCCGTGGGACGTGATCGTCGGGATCCTGCTGATCATCGCGGGATTCATCGTGATCGGCAACGCGGTGATCGCCACCGTCGTCTCGGTGTGGCTGACCGGCTGGATGACCCTGGCCGCGGGCCTGGTGCTCTTCGTCGGCGCGCTGTTCCGAGTGCGGCACGGCGGGGCCTGGTCGGCGGCGCTCGGCGGTGCGGCACTCACCGTGATCGGCCTGTTCATCCTGCGCAACGTGACGGTCACGGCGGTCGCGCTCACCCTGGTCGCGGGGGCGATGTTCTTCGGCAGCGGCATGGTCCGGATCGCGATGGGCACCACCCTGAAGTCCGCCCGTTGGCCGGTCATCATCAGCGGCCTCATCTCGACCGCCCTCGGCCTCTACGTGTTGTTCAACCTGGCCCCGGCCTCGGCGCAGCTGCTCGGGATCATCCTGGGGATCCAGACGCTGCTCGAAGGCATCACCCTGATCGCCGTCGGGCGGCTGCGGGTGGTCGACGAGGCGGAGGCCGAGAAGGAGGTCACTGCGCCGGTCCTCTGAACGGACCGCTGGTGGTCAGCCCGGCAGCAGGCCGAGCTGTCGGGCGACCCGCACCGCATCACGCCGATTGCCCACGCCGAGCTTGCGGTAGGCGGTCTTGAGGTGCTGCTTGACCGTGTTCTCGGACAGGTGCAGCGCCGCCGCGATCTCCGCGTTGGAACCCATCGTGGGCAGGTAGGCGACCACCGACAGCTCCCGCGGTGTCAGTCGGCCATACGTGGCCGGCCCGGCCGGAGCCGTGGTGGGCAGGGCCCGGCCCACCAGTTCGTGGTGGGTGCTGACCAGGGCGAGATGGCGGGTCAGCATCGAGGTCAGTCGCCGATCCGGACGCAGGAACGGCAGGACCGCCTCCTCGGCGGCCGCGAGGTCGAGGGCCCGGGCGAGCGACTCGGTCGCGGCGCTGTCCTGTCGCTGTGCCTCCAGCGCCTGTGCCCTCGCCAGCCAGCCCAGTGCCCCGTACGCACCCGCACGGCCGAGCAGCGGATCGGCGAGCTTCAGGGCCCGTTCGGGCGCGCCGGCGGCCAGTGCCAGCGAGATCCGTGCGGGCACCAGCAGGTCGCCGTCAGGCACCCCGGACTCCCGTGCGGCCGTGTATGCCGCGCCGGCAGCGACCGACGAGCCGGCCCGCAGGTCCAGTCGGATGCGCAGGGCGGTGGCGCCCTGGGCGATCGCGACCATCCCCGGGTGGCGTTCCAGCAGGATCTCGGCCGCGCGCAGCCGGCGATGGGCCGCAGCCGGGTCGTTGCGGAGCAGGGCGGTGCGGGCGGCGACGAGCAGGAGCGCGGCCTCCACCGTGGGGTGCAGGTGTGGGCCGGCGGCTGTTCGCGCCTCGGTGATCGCGGCGCTCGCCCGGTCCGGGTCGCCCTGGGCCAGGGCGCCGACGGCCAGGGCGAGCCACGCCCCCTGGGTCTCCAGGACAACCCCGGCAGCGGCACCCGCAGCGGACGCCACGCTGGCCCGGGCCGAGACGCGGGCCCGGGACAGGAGCCCGGCCCCCATCTCGGCGACGGCCTGCTGGGCCCGGTAGGCCACCTCCACGTACCCGGTCATCGCGGCGCCGGGATAGCCGGCGACGCTGGCTCCGAGCACCTCGAGGGCCCGGGTCGGGCGGCCCGCCCAGATCTCGCCGGCGGCCAGCAACCCCTGCGGGATCCCGCGGTTCTGGGCCCAGCCGGGTGCCTGGTCCGCGCTGAGGCCGGCGAGCAGCCGGTCGGCCTCGGCCGCGGCAGCCGAGGTCCGCTCGGCATCGCCGTCACGGTAGGCCTGGGACGCCTCGAGGATCCGCGACGTCAGCCGCGCGATCGAGTGGCGGGGCTCGGGCAGGGTGTCGAGCCGCTGGTCCGCCCGCGCCAACTGGGTCCACAGGGCGGCGGGCTCGCGGGCGACGAAGGAGGCCAGTGCGCCGCAGATCTCCAGCTCCGGGTTGTCGAACGCCGCCTCGTACGGGATGCGTTTCAGCAGTGCGTGCAGCTCGTGGCGCTGGGGGTGGAAGATCGCGGTCGCCGAGGAGCGTACGACGAGCGCGCCGACGTCCGACCAGTTCCCGCTGTCCACCGCCTGCCGCAGGGCGGCCACGTGGTCGTTGTCGGTCTCGTGCCAGACGATGGCCGCCCGGCGGATCCGCTGTTCGAGGGCGGGCTGCTCGAACCGCAGCAGCCCGGCGATCACCCGGGCAAGCAGGGAGCGGACGTGCAGGCGGCCGCAGTCGTCGGGCAGCAGCAGTTCCCGGGTGACCAGGTCGGCGAAGGGGCGCAGGATCCCCTCCCGATCGGTCAGCCGCTGGGCCAGGGCAAGGTCCACCCGGGGGACCAGGGCGGTGGCCAGTAGCAGTTCCCGGGTCTCCGGCGGCAGCGGGTCGAGCACCTCGTGGTGCAGGTAGTCAGCCAGTGGCGAGCCCGCGCCCAGGTCGAGCTCCCCGCCGCCCAGGGCGCTCTCCAGCAGCGGCGCGGTCCAGCCCTCGGTTTCGTCGAGCAGTCGCCCGACGGTCGTGGCAGGCAGGTCGAGGCCCTGCTGCACCAGGAGCTGGTCCAGTTCCTCGCGGGTGAACGCCAGCTCGGCCGAACCCACCGACCCCAGGGTGCGGGCCAGGCGGTGCCGGCGGGTCGCGGGTGGCGGACCGGCCGGACAGACCAGGACCAGACGGATCCCGTCCGGCGGCCACCGCACCAGGTCGTCGAGCAGTCGCGGCGTACGGTCCGGGGGCGGGACGTCGTCGACGACGAGCACGCCCTCACACCCCAGGGCCGCGGCCAGGACGGATCGCAGCTCGCCGGTCTCGTTGGTCCCGGCCATCCCGACCGCCCGGCGCAGCGAGTCGGCGAAGTGCTCCGGGTCGGCGTCCCCGGGCACCATCGACAACCAGGCGACCGGGCCGGACACGGTGGTGCGGATCCAGTCGGCGACCGCGGTCGTCTTGCCGGTCCCGGCGGGTCCGGTGACGACGAGGATCGGCCGCGCGGCGGCGCGCGCCAGCAGCCGCGTCACCCGCGGTCGGGCCAGATGGGGAACGGGGAGCGCCGGGACGATGAATCGAGGGGCCGCCCACGATGCCTTCGCCTGAGGGGGCGCCACGATGTCCTCGCTTGCGTCGTGTGATGTGCGCTCATCCTAGGGGCGCGAGGGGTCGGTGTACGAGGGGGTTCTCCGGCGGTGTACCAGGTGAGGGGAGAGGATTACTGGATCATGTCGCCGTTCGGGGCCACCACGTACCAGACGTTGTTGACGCCTTGGCCGGTCGTGTCGCCGGGGGCCTTGTCGTTCTGCCAGAAGTAGATCGGCATCCCGTTGATGGTGACCTGCATCTTGCCGTCGGGGGTCGGGATGGTGCCGACCTGGCCCGTGATCCCCTCGGCGGAGGGGTTGTCGTCGGTGGTCAGGACCGGCGGCCACGCGACCAGGCACTCACCGGTGCAGTTGCTCACCCCGGAGTCCTTGACGTCCTTGGTGAAGTAGTAGACGGTCATGCCGTTGTCGGCCACCACGATCTCGCCGAGGTTCGTCGAGGCGACCTTCAGTTCGCCCTTGGATGCCGCGCGAGTGTCGTCCGAGGTCGCCGGAGCCGAGACGGGCGTCGAGGCGGCCGGAGCGCTCGGGCTGGCAGCGCCTCCGGATCCTCCGCCGCCGCAACCGGCAAGGGTGAGCAGTGCCACGGACAGGATGACCCCGGCACCGTAGTGTTTGGCCTTCATCGGTTCCTCCTGGGTGTGAATCGGCATGGTCGCCGGAGGCGGCTGACAGGGACATCCTGCCCCGATGACTCCACGCTAGAGGGCGCCCTGATCAGGACAGAAGCCCCAAATGGGGGGTCAGTCCTCGAAACCGGTGGCGGCGAGGGCCTCGATCGCATCGAGGGCCTCGGCGGCCTGCGACCCCGTGGCCTCGAACCGCAGCAGGTCGCCGTACGCGGCTCCGAGGGTGAGGAGTTCGGCGACGCTGTCGGCTTCCACCGGGCCCTCGCCCGACTCCGGGTCGCTGACCCTGACCCGGGCATCGAACGTCTGGACCAGGTGCGCGAGCACGGCCGCCGGGCGCAGGTGCAGGCCGGTCGGGCTGGTCACCGGGACCTCGCGGACCTGCCACGAGCCGTGCCGCCCGTGCGGTCCGGGGGTGGGCTCGGCGACGTCACCGACCTGCTGCTGCTTCGCGGCCAGCCCGGCCCGAGCCTCGGCGGCGACCCGCTCCAGCGACGCCCCTCCCGCCGCCGCGACCACCGCGGGGACCAGTCCCTCCACCAGCGGGGCGCTGCAGAGTCGTACGCGGGAGGCGTGCTCCGGGTCGAGGAACTCCAGCGCCACCTGGGCGCTCAGCACCGACGAACCGATGTCCATCAGCACCAGCACCCCGTCAGGGGAGTCGTACGTGGTGAGGGCCTCGGCCACGGTGGTCGCGTCGGTCCCGTACGCCGCCCCCTCGGGGGAATCGATACCGGCGGCAACACCGATCGACGGCCCGCCCCCGGCCGGGACCATCTGCCGGGACAGTGCCACAGCCGCTTCGGCCAGGGGACGACTGTGGCAGACCACGACGATGCTGATCATGCCTGGCCCGCGGCGGCCGAGCGCAGCATCAGCGCCGCACTGGTCGCTCCCGGGTCCTGGTGGCCGGCGCTGCGTTCGCCCAGGTAGCTGGCGCGCCCCCTCCGGGCCACCAACGGGATGGTGGCCTCGCAACCGGCCTGCGCGGCGGCCGCTGCCCGCTCCAGCGTCGCGGCGAGCCCGGCCCCCTCACCGACCATCGCGTCGTACGCCCGGGCAGCCGGGGCCAGCGCATCGACCATCGTCTTGTCACCCTCCTCCGCCTTGCCGCGCTGGCGGATGCCGTCCACCCCTGCGCGCAGTGCCTGCCCGACCTCGGCGACGTCCGCCTCGGCCAGCCCGGCCCACTCCTTCGCGGCACGCAGCCAGAACGTCCCGTAGAGGGGCCCGCTGGCGCCACCGACGGAGCTGACCAGGCTCATCCCTGCCTTCCTCGCGAGCTCGTCCAGGGTGCCGAAGGACTGCTCGTCCAGCACGGCGACGACGGCCCTCATGCCGCGGACCATGTTCGTGCCGTGGTCCCCGTCGCCAATCGCGGCGTCCAGGGCGGTGAGCTGCTCCTCGTGCTCGGCGACCTCCTTGGCGAACGTCCGCAGCCAGGTCGCCAGCCCGGCGACAGTGAGCGCCATGTCAGCGCCCCCAGCGCAGCGCCGGCGTCTCGACCGGGGCGTCCCAGAGCCGCAGCAGTTCGTCATCGGCGCGCAGCACCGTCAGCGAGCAGCCGGCCATGTCGAGCGAGGTGATGTAGTTGCCGACCAGCCGGCGGACCACCTGCACGCCGTGGCCCTCGAGGATCCGGGCGACCTCGGCGTACATCAGGTAGAGCTCGATCAGCGGGCTCGCGCCCATCCCGTTGAGCAGCACCAGCGCCCGGTCACCCCGTCGGAACGGCAGGTCGGCCAGCACCGGGGTGGCGAGCTGTTCGGCGATGTCCGCGGCGGGGGCGTACGGGACGGTGGCCCGGCCCGGTTCGCCGTGGATGCCGACGCCCATCTCCATCTGGTCGTCGGCGAGGGTGAAGTTCGGCTTGCCGGCGGTGGGGACGGTGCAGGGGGCCAGCGCCATGCCCATGCTGCGGGCGTTGTCGTTGACGCGCTGGGCGATGGCGGCGACCTCGGCCAGCGGGCGACCCTCCTCGGCGGCGGCACCGGCGAGCTTCTCGGCGAACACGGTCGCTCCGGTGCCGCGGCGCCCTGCGGTCCCGGTGGAGTCCTGGACGGCCACGTCGTCGTCCACCACGACGGTCGCGACCTCGACGTCGGTGGTGTCGGCGACGATCTCGGCGGCCATCTCGAAGTTCATCACGTCGCCGGTGTAGTTCTTCACCACGTGCAGCACGCCGGCACCGGCGTCGACCTGGCGGGTCGCTGCGATGATCTGGTCCGGCACCGGGGAGGTGAAGACCTGGCCGCAGCAGGCGGCGGACAGCATGCCGTGGCCGACGTAGCCGGCGTGCAGGGGCTCGTGACCCGATCCGCCGCCGGAGACCAGGCCGACAGTCCCGAGCAGTGGCCTGTCGGCCCGGAACACGGTGGCCAACTCGTGGTCGACGCGCACCGTTCCCGGGTGCGCGAGGGCGAAGCCGCGCAGCGACTCGGCCACCATGTCCTCCGGGCGGTTGATCAGCTTCTTCATGGCACCATCCAATGCCCGCGGAGGGCCGCTGTCACGGGGTCGGAGGCAGATCGGGGTTCTCGATCCTGCGCCGCCTGGCGTCCAGAATCAAGAGCTTTGAGCCGCCGCTCGAGGCCGGGAGCCCGCGGAGGGGGGTCGTCGGCGGCCCTGGCGAGGCATGGTGGAGGGGACGGACCAAGGAGGAAGCCATGGCTGATCCGATCAAGGACCGCGAGATGTACGACGCGCTCCGGCGCGAGGGCGCCTCGGAGGAGAAGGCGGCGCGGATCTCCAACGCGGCCGCCCAGAAGGGCCGCTCGAAGGTCGGGCGCTCCGGCGCCACGGCCGAGGACTACGAGGACCGTACGGTCGACGAACTGCGCGACCGGGCCAAGGAACTGGGCCTGTCCGGGTACTCGAAGCTGAAGAAGGACGAACTGATCGACCTGTTGCGCAACCACTGACCCGGTCGGAGCCGCTGTCGACATGGCGGTCACGTAGGAGCCCTCAGGCGGTGAACTCCCGCAGGTACGCGGCCTGGGCGAAGAGGCGATCCGCCTCCTCGGTGTCCCCGGCGGCGCGCTTCTCGCGGGCCTGGTCCTCCCGGGTGACGGCCTCGGCCAGCACGATGGCGAGGATCTCGGCCTCGGCCAGCTCACGCTGGGCGGAGCCGGCGGCGCTCTCGATGGCGCCGAGGGCCGCCTGGCCGGCTTCGACCGCGGGTTCGTCGCCTTCCCGGATCGCCTGCGGGATGGCGTCGTCGAGCCTGTCCCGGATGGAGTCACCAGACAGTGGTGTGGCCATGCCGCGAGCCTAATCGGGCTGGTCGCTGCCGGGAAGGGGAGCGGGCTACATTGCGTACGTGCAGGTCAGAGTGGCGACGAATGAGGATGTTCCGGAGATTGTGCGGCTGAAGGCCCTGATCATGACATCGGCGTACCCGATCGAGGTGGACCTCGAGGGGCACCCGGGGTGGCCGGAGCAGGCGGCCACGGCCATTCGCGAGATGCTCGACCACCCCGACTACACGTTCTTCGTCAGCGATGGCGAGCACGGCCGCCTCGCCGGCTGCATCAGCGCCGGGATCACGCACCACGTGCCGGGCCCGGAGTGGGGTCCGCGGCACGCGTACGTGGCCGACATGTGCGTCGACGAGCCGTATCGCGGCCAGGGCCTGGGGCGGCTGTTGATGGAGACCGCCCTCGACTGGTGCCGGCGGCGCGGTGCCCAGAGTGCCCGACTGGACGCGACCCCCGGAGCCGTCTCCGTCTACGAACGGCTTGGGTTCGACCGGCGCGCCGACGACCTCTTCCCGGCGATGCGCCGGACCCTGTGAACGTGGCCGAGCAGGGACGGACTCCGGGTCTCCATTCCTGCTTGGCGCGGCTCTGCAGGCGGTGTCATCGGACCGCCCGCTCCAGGGTGCGCAGGTCGTAGTTCAGGGTGATCGGCATGGGTCAGTCCTCTCCGATGGTGGGGGCGAGCGCGTCGTTGTAGCGGCGGTCGACGATCGTGTTGACGTCGAACGTCCTCGGGATGAACCGGTTCTCGGCGAGGATGTCGGTCAGCTTCTGGGTGTCGGCGACGACCTGGTCGTCGATCAGGACCGGGTGCTTGGCGCTGCGTTCGGCCGTGATGGTCGTGACGTCCAGGTCCAGGCCCGAGTCCGCGGTGTAGACGTTCGCCCACTCGCCGGGATTCTGTTCCGCCCACAGGTAGGCGCGGGCGCTGCGCTCGACCAGGTCCTGGATGGCCGTGTTCTTGCCGGGATCGGCGAGGGCGGCGGTACTGGCGATCTGGAAGTTCAATCCGTTGGTGAGGCCGGCACCGTCCTCCAGGACACGGGCTCCGATCTCGGTCTCGGCGGCAGCACTGTACGGATCCCAGACCACCCAGGCGTCGACGCTGCCCGACTTGAGCGCCGCGTAGCCGTCCGACGGCGGCATGTAGGCGAACTCCACGTCCTTCGGTGTAACGCCGGCCCGCTCCAGCGCGAGCAGGATGTGGCCGTGGGCGCTGGTGCCCTTGCCGACGGCGACCTTCTTGCCCTTCAGGTCGGCCACGGACTGCAGCGGGGAGTCCTGAGCGACCAGGATGGCGTCGCCCTTGGACGAGAACTTGGACGCCGAGACGATGGCGATCTTTGAGCCGGCGGCACCGGCAAAGATCGGCGGGGTGTTGCCGACCGAGCCGACATCGATCGCCTGGGAGTTCGCGGCCTCCAGGATGGGCGGCCCGGCGGTGAACTGCGACCACTCGATCGTGTACGGAGTCCCCTCCAGCTCGCCGGCTGCGCGCAGCAGCGACTCCAGGCCGGGCTTCTGGTCCCCGACCCTGAGGGTGACCTCCGCCAGGTCGGCGCTGCTGACCGCTTCCGGGGTCGGGATTGGCCCATCGGAGGTGGCCTCGGCCCCGGAACATGCCGCCAGGAGCAAGGCCATCACCATAGCGATGCCGGTCAGTGGTCCGCGGCGGAGCAGTCGTCGCTTGTGGTCAGTCATGGTCAGCAACTCCCAGGTCGGTCAGCACCTGCGCGCGCAGGTGGTCGGTCGCGGTGCGGGTGCGCGGCCGGTCAGTGGTGTTGGTGTAGTCGGCGTGGATACGGCCGTCGCGCAGGACGAGTAGCCGGTCGGCCAGGCGTACGGCCTCGTCGACGTCGTGGGTGACGAGCAGCACGGCGAACCCGTGGCGCCGCCACAGCCGCTCCAGCAGGTCGTGCATGGTCAGGCGGGTGAGCGCGTCGAGAGCGCCGAACGGTTCGTCCAGCAGTAGCAGCGACGGTTCCCGGACCAGGGCACGGGCCAGCGAGACGCGCTGGGCCTGTCCGCCCGACAGGGTGGCGGGCCACCGGTCGTCGTAGTCGGCCAGGTCGAGCTCGGCCAGGGTGGCCGCGGCCCGCTCCTTGGTCGCCTCGCCGCGGTCGACGCCGAGGACGACGTTCTGCCAGACCTTGCGCCAGGGCAACAGGCGAGGCTGTTGGAAGGCGACCGACGTGGTGCCGTTGACCACAACGTGGCCCTCGATGTCCGGGTCGAGGCCGGCGACGGCCCGCAGCAGGGTCGACTTGCCCGACCCGGACTTGCCGAGCAGCGCTACGAACTCGCCCGGGTGCACGGTGAGGTCCAGGTTGTCGAGCACGACGGTGTCGCCGAAGCGACGAGAGAGTCCGTCGATGGCAATGGTGGCGGAATGCTGGGTGGTCTGCTGGAGGCTCATCGGAGCACCGTCCCTGCTCGCCATACCAGGGCGCGCCGTTCGATCAGACGGACCAGCCAGTCGGAGATCAGACCGAGCACCGCGTACACGATCAGTCCGACCACGATGACGTCGGTCTGCAGGAAGTCGCGGGCATTGTTGATCAGGTAGCCGAGGCCGGAGCTGGCGTTGACCTGCTCGGAGACGATCAGGGTCAGCCAGGCGATCGTCAGGGCCTGGCGTACGGCAACGAGCATCGGTGCGGTGACCGACGGGAAGACCACCTCGGTGAGCGTGCGCCAACGGCCGATCCGGTTGACCCGGGCGACCTCGAGCAGACCGCGGTCGACTCCCCGGACGGCGCTGTGCAGGTTGAGGTAGATGGGGAACATCACGCCGAGCGCAATCAGCAGGACCTTCGGGAACTCGCCGATGCCGAACCACAGGATGAACAGCGGAACCAGGCCAAGGTGCGGCAGTGTGCGCAACGCCTGAAGTGGCGGATCGAGTAGGGCGTCTCCCCAGTGCGACAGGCCCGTGACCAGTCCGAGAACGCTGCCGACCACCAGGCCGGTGGCCAGTCCGATGCCGACCCGGCCCAGGCTGACGCGGATCGCCTCGATCAATTCGCCGGTGATGACCAGGTCCCAGGCGGTGACCGCGATCGTCGTGGGGGACGCCAGGACGTCGCCGGGCAGCAGCCCGGTCGTGCTTGCACCCTGCCAGGCGACGACGATCAGGACCAGACTGAGCCATCGCGGCGGGACCGGCAACGCAAGACCGCGCTGCCGGCGGTCGTGCGGCCGTGGTGCGGCCAGCTGCGGCCGATCCATCGGGTCGCTGCCAGTACTCGTCCGGTGTGGGGCGACCCTGGTGGGCAGGGCATCGACCGTAGGTGGGGCAGTCATTGTGATCCTCGATGCGCTCGAAGTGGTGGTGGGGTTGAGATTAGGAAGATGTATAAGGAAAGTCAATCCACTACAAAAGCTGTGGGAATGAATCGTTTGATTCGTGCCGGTACGTGGGACCGGGGCACACTGCCGCAGCCCGGTCCTGCGGATCGTCCGGATCTCGGAATGCCTAGAGTGCTGAATGGGGCGTCCGGCTATCTAAGGAGACCAACCGTGGACCAGTCCGAGGCGACGACGGTCGACCAGCTGGCGCAGTGGCAGGCGGCCCTGCGGGCCCGGCCCGGGATCACCCAGGACCGGATCGAGGCGAGCGAGGCCCGCCTGCGCGGCATCGTCGAGGAGTTCGTCGGCAGTGGGCTCTCCCCGGACGAGGCGTTCCTGCTGGCGGTCAAGCGGGTGGCGGCCGAGGACCCCTGGTCCCGCCAGGTGGCGGCCACCGATGCCACGCGACTCTGGGACCAACTCGTGCTCGGCGCCCGCTCGTCGGTGCTTGGGACACGGCCGGACGACGGGCCGGACGGGCCGGGTGAACAGGGCCGGCAGCGCGGCCCGGGCGGCCTGTGGGCGATGCTCGCCTTCGCCGTGCTGGCGGGCCTGGTCCTCCGGGTCCCGTTCGCGATCGGGCAGGCGCTGGGCCCGACAACCTTCCCCGACCACCACGAGAGCGTGACGTACGGGATCGGTGCGGCCGCGGTCGTGGCCGCGTACCTCTGCTGGCTCCGCCGACCCGCACCCCGGGTGGTGTACGCGGTGCTGGGCGCGGTCTTCGCCGTCGCCCTGCTGGCGGTCAACCTGTATCCGTTCGAGTATCCGTACGACACCCGGTTCCTGACCACCCTGCATCTGGGCATCGCCCTGTGGGTGGTGGTCGGTGCGGCCTACCTCGGCCGCGACTGGCGGGTGGGTCGGCGGTGGATGGACTACATCCGGTTCAGTGGCGAGCTGGCGATCCTGTACGTGCTCATCGCCCTCGGTGGTGGAGTCCTCGTCGGCCTCACCACGGCGATCTTCGGCCTGGTCGGCGTCTCGATCGACACGGTCCTGTCCTGGGTGGTCCCGATGGGGGCCGCCGGCGCGGTCGTGGTCGCGGCGTGGCTGGTCGAGGCCCGCAAGGGGGCGGTGCAGAACATCGCCCCCGTGCTCTCGGCGGTGTTCACCCCGCTGTTCACGCTGGTGCTGCTGAGTTTCCTGGTGACGATCGCGGTGACCGGCGAACTGGTCGACCTCGACCGCCAGCTCCTGATCGTCTTCGACGTCTTCCTGGCGCTGGTCCTCGCCCTGGTGGTCTTCTCGGCCTCGGCCCGCGATCCGCTCACCGGGCCCAAGCCGTCCGATGTGATGCAGGTCGTCCTGATCGGCTCGTCGCTGGTGGTGGACGTGGTGGTGCTCGCCGCGATGGCCGGCCGGATCGGGGAGTACGGTGCCAGCCCGAACAAGCTCGCCGCCCTCGGGGAGAACATCGTGCTGCTGGTCAATCTGGCCGGGTCCGGCTGGCTCTACCTGCGGTTCCTCCGCGGGCGAGGGCGGTTCGCGGCGATGGAGCAGTGGCAGGGCCGCTACGTCGCGGTGTTCGGGGCCTGGGCGCTGGTGGTGGCGCTCGGGTTCCCGCTGGTGTTCGGGTTCCGGTAGTCGGTCAGCCGATCCGGTGCTCGGCCAGGAAGTCCAGGATCACCCGCGCCACGTCCGGCGCCCGATTCAGGCAGGCCGCATGGTCGCCACCCTCGATCAGCACCGTTCGGCCCTGGGGGAGCCACTGCGACAGCAGCCGTACGGACTGCTCGAACCACGGACCGCTGGCGCTCCCGCCCAGGACCAGCACCGGGCAGGGGATCTGGGCGGCCTGCTGGGCATCGAACTGCCAGGCGAGCAGTGCGGGAAGGTCGTGGGAGAAGAACAGATGTGCCTCCGCATCGATGGCTGTCAGCGAGCCGGGGGCCAGGGCCTCGGTCTCCGTACGCCAGGCCGGGCCGGCCAGCGTGCGCAGGAAAGCGTGGACCGTCGTGACGGAGCCCTCCGCCTCCTCCTGGGCAAGCAGGTCGCGGGACCGGGTCAGGAACTCCCCGGCACTCGGCGTGTAGACGGGCGGCGGCTCGTACACGGACACGGTGTGCACCAGGTCCGGCCGGGCCTCGGCGAGGGCCAGGGCGACCGCGCTGCTGTAGGACGCCCCGATGATGTGGGCCCGTCGAAATCCGAGCTCCCGCAGGACCGCGGCCGCATCGTCGGCCTCATCGGCGATCGAGCCGCCGATCTGCGCCCGGCTGCTACCGCCCGAACCGCGACGGCGGTACTGCACCACCCGGTAGCGCTCGGTGTCGGCCAGCAGGCGGGCCAGGGGCGACAGCTCGTACGGGTTGATCGCGGTGGGGATGACCAGGACCGGTTCACCGTCCCCGGTCAGGGTGGCGTCGAGCTCGCCACCCTGGACGCAGGCGCGGCGGTGCTCGGCTGCTTGCTCGAAAGGGGTGGCCATGGCACCAGAGTGCTCCTGGGGACGCCGAACCGCTACCCGTACCGAGGGCTCGGGTGTCCTCAGCCCAGTCCCTGGGCCACCATCCGGTCGGTCATGGCGCCACGATCGGGGCCCCGGCGGCCTGGAGGTCCGAGATGCCGCCCTTGAGGTTGTGGACGTTCGTGAAGCCGGTATCGGCCATGGCCGTCGCGGCCACCGCTGAACGGTTGCCGCTACGGCAGTAGAGCGCGTAGGTCCCGGCCGGGTCGAGATCGCCGATCCGGGTGGTGAAGTCGGGCGCCTCGACGTCGATGTTGACCGCGCCCTCGACGTGGCCCGCGGCGTACTCCTGCGGGGTGCGAACGTCGATCACGACCACATCGGGCTCGGCGGCAGTGGTCATCCACTGTGCCGGGGTGGCGGTGGTGACAGCGCTGGCGCCGGTGCACCCGGCAAGCAGGAACGTTGCGAGGAGCAGGGTCAGGAGGATCGCCCCCGCCCGCCCCATCGACGAGCGGGGGGCCGTGCTGGATGCTCCGCTCATGCGCGGTTCGCAGCCTCGGTGGTCTGGGCCTCGGTGGTCTGGGCCTCGGCGGCCTGGGCCGCGACGTGGGCACGGACCTCGTCCATGTCCAGTCCCTCGACCGCGGCGATCAACTCGTCGAACGCCTTGGCGGGCAGCGCACCGGCCTCCCGGTAGACCAGGATGCCGTCACGAAAGGCCATCAGCGTCGGGATCGAGGTGATCTGGGCGGCCGCGGCCAGGCTCATCTCGGCCTCGGTGTCCACCTTGCCGAAGCGGATCTCGGGGTGGGCCTCCGACGCCTTCTCGAAGGTCGGCGCGAAGGCGCGACACGGACCGCACCAGGCGGCCCAGAAATCCACGAACGTGATTCCGTCGGCCAGCACCGTCTCATCGAAGTTCTGTGCGGTCAGCTGCAGTGTCGCCATGTTTGGTCCTTCCGGGGAGTGGGTTTCCCCTACCCTAGCTCATACCCCGGGGGGTATCCACCCAGGTGGCTGCCGCACGGAACGTGTTGGCCGGCGCATTCACACCAGGCGCTCAGCCGGCCGGCCATTGCCGACCGCGTCCAGGTATCGCAGGATCTGGGCGTACGACTCGACCATCCCGACCTTGACGTACGGCAGGCCGACCTCGTGGCAGTACTCCTCGACGATCGGCTGGGCGTCCTTGAGGTTGGCGCGCGGCATGGACGGGAACAGGTGGTGCTCGACCTGGTAGTTCAGGCCGCCCATGAAGAAGTCGACCATCGGCGAGCCGATGATGTTGCGGGAGGTCGGCACCTGCTTCTGCAAGTGGTCCAGCCGGCCCTCGGTACCGTCCAGCAGCTCCATGCCCTTGTGGTTCGGCGCGAACACGGAGGCCAGCATGAAGCCCCAGATCGCCTCGTGGATCACCAGGAAGGCGAACGCCTGCAGCGGCGACAGGAGCCACAGCAGCATCTCCAGGTAGAGCGCGAAGTGCAGGGCCAGCAGGAGTCCCTCGACCAGCCGCGTGCCGCGGGGACGTCGCCGCAGCCAATTGATCCCCTCGAGCTGGAGCATCCATCCCTGGAACGAGAGCAGCGGGAAGAACAGGCCGGCCTGGTGCCGGGCCATCCACCTGCCGAGGCCGGTCTTCTTGGCGCACTGGCGCTCGGTCCACGTGATGACGCCCTCGGCGATGTCCGGGTCCAGCCCCTCGTGGTTGGGATTGGAATGGTGCCGGTCATGCTTGTGGTTCCAGTAGCCGAAGCTGACGCCGAGGACGACGTTCGCCGCGACCAGGCCGACCCGATGGCTGAGGGAGCGCGGACCGGGCAGCTGGTGGTGGCCGGCGTCATGGCCGATGAAGCTGACCTGTCCCCAGACCACGGCCAGCAGCGGCGCCAGCACCAGGGCCCACCAGCTGTGCGACAGCAGTGCCAGGCCGGTCACGATGGCAGCGGTGGCGAGCAGCAGCCCGACACCGGTGACCACGTAGTAGCGGGTCGTTCCGCCCATCAGGCCGCGGGTCTTGATCTGCTTCATCAGTGGGCGGAAGGAGCTCTGCCCGGTCCGTTGTCCCCCGGCCGGGGGTGTCACGGCCGTTGCCGCACTTGCCATCTGGGTCGTCATGTTTCCATTCTCGGCGCTCCGACCCGTGTGGACACGGGGCGGAGGACCCGAATCCGTAGGGGTGCTGGCACCCCTATCCGGATGGGCGGGAGCCGGCCATCCGCGCAGGAACAGGTCTCGTACGACCCGTGTCGTACGAGAACGCCGCGTCTTGGAGGTTGTCGGAGAATGGATGGGTGAAGCGTCGACTGCAACTGACCCTGGTCGGGCTGATCGCCGCGTTGCTGTCGGTGGTCTGCCTGGTCCCCGCCGCCGTCTCGCTGGTCAGCCTTCCGCTCACCGTGGTCTGGCTGGGGGTGCCGATGTTCATCGGCGCGACCTGGGTCGGTCGACGGCTCCTCAACGCGCACCGGTACGGCGCCGGCGCCGTGCTCGACCGGGAGGTGCTGCGGCCCTACCATTCCCAGGCCCAGCACCGCGGCTTCTTCGTGGTGGTCCGTGGCCTGCTGACCGATGAGGCGACGTGGCGGGACCTGCTCTGGGTCGGCGTCAACGCGACGGCCGGGTTGGTGCTGACCCTGTTGCCGACGGTCCTGTTGGTCGGCGCCATCGCCGTGGGTGTCTCGCCGCTGGTGGCACTGACCCCGTGGGTGTCATTGGTCGGCGCCTGGCCGGTGGAGGGACTGGCCGCCGGACTGGGGGCCGGACTGGTGACCGCCGGACTGGCGGTCGGCTGGTGGTACGCCACGCCGCCACTGGTCCGTACCTGGGCCAGGATCGTCGACGGCTTGCTCGGCCCCTCGAGGACCACGGTCCTGAAGGGCCGGGTGGCCCAGCTGACGACCAGTCGTGCCGACAGCGTCGACTCGGCGGCGCAGGAGATCCGACGGATCGAACGGGACCTGCACGACGGGGTCCAGGTGCGCCTGGTCAGCCTGGGGCTGTCCATCGGCCTGGCCGAGGAGATGGTGGGCTCCCGGCCCGAGCAGGCCCGCCTGTTGCTGCAGGAGGCCCAGGGCTCGGTGACCGCCACCCTGCAGGAATTGCGTCGCCTCGTCCATGGCATCCACCCGCCGCTGCTCGCCGACCGGGGCCTGGTCGGCGCGGTCCGCGCCCTGGCGCTCGACGTGCCGCTGGACATCGAGGTGCAGGCCTTTGGGTTCGGCGACGACGAGTCGGTGCGGCTGCCCCCTCCGGTGGAGGCTTGTGCCTACTTCGTCGTCTCCGAGGCGCTCGCCAACGTCGTCAAGCACTCCGGGGTCGACCGGGGCAGCATCACTCTGGTGCTCGAGCCCGGCCGGCTGCGCGCCGTCGTACGGGACGAAGGGCACGGCGGCGCCGAGGAGGCCGCGGGTGGCGGACTCAGCGGCATGCGGCGGCGCCTGGGGGCCTTCGATGGAACACTGGAAGTGGCCAGCCCGCCGGGCGGTCCCACCATCGTGACCATGGAGATGCCGTGCGAGCCCTTGTTGCCGAAGACAACGCCCTCCTCCGAGCTGGTCTGATCCAGGTGCTCGAGGCGCACGACATCGAGGTGGTCGAGGCCGTCGCCGACGAGCCCTCACTGGTCCGTGCGCTGGCGCGCACGGACTTCGACGTGGCGATCCTGGACGTACGCCTGCCACCGACCGGCACCGACGAGGGGCTGCGCGCGGCCGTCCAGGCCCGCCGTGGACGACCCGGCCTGCCGATCCTGGTGCTGAGCCAGTACGTCGAGCAGTTGTACGCCCGCGAGCTCCTCGCCTCGGACGAGGGGGCGGTCGGCTACCTGCTCAAGGACCGGGTGGCGAACATTCGGCAGTTCGTCACCTCGGTGCGCGAGGTCGCCGAGGGTGGCACCGTGATGGACCCCGAGGTGGTGACCCAGCTACTCCGGGGCCGCGGTGCACCACTCGCGGCGCTGACCCCGCGCGAGCGCGAGGTGCTGGAACACATGGCACAGGGGCGCTCGAACGCAGCGATCGGGGACGCCATGTCGATCACCGAGAAGGCGGTCGGCAAGCACATTGCGAACATCTTCGCCAAGCTCCGCCTGCCCAACTCCGACGACAAGAACCGTCGGGTGCTGGCGGTGCTGGCCTACCTGCAGCGGTGACGTGGCCGCCGGCCGAGGTGGCCGAAACGTCCAGGATCTCGTGGCTGTGCTGATGATATGGATCACACACAGGTGTCGGAGGTATCGTGGTGAGAACTCTTCGAGGGGACCGTCGCGACTCCCTCGTGGCGGTCCGTCCTAAGTACCAGGAGGGGACGAAATGAGTATTTACAAGCGTGCCGTCCATCTACCCATGGGAGAAGTCGCAGCCCGGCACTGGAAGGACTGGGTCAGCATCGCGGCCGGGCTGGTCCTGGCCCTCAGTCCGCTGTGGACGCAGCAGGTGCAGGCGTTCTGGCTGATTCCGCTGGGGGTGCTGCTGATCGTCTTCGGTGTGTGGTCCCAGCTGCGTGAGCGCGCCAGCGAGTTCGCCGAGGGCATGGTGGCGCTGGTCGGCGCCTTCACGATCGCCTCGCCGTGGATCGGCGGCTTCGCCGGCCTGAACGGTCTCGCGCTGACCGCGTGGATCGTCGGTGTCGTCGCCGTGGTCATGGCCCTGGTGGAGACGATCGGCCGCAGGCGTCGCGTCGTCGATGCCCACGTCGGGCCGATGGGCAGGCCCCGCGGCGGTGAGGGAATGCACCGGGACGAGCACATGGAGGGCGCGAACATCCATCAGATCGAAGCCGAGGTCGATCCCAAGCCGAGGCGCGCGAAGTTCTGAGCAGGCGTCACCGCAGAACCGAGTCAGCGCCCAGCGAACGGGGCCCCTGGAATTCCGGGGGCCCCATTCGTGCGTCCACGACGCTCTCTTGGCCCTGGTCCCACCGGGTCGTAACGTGGCCCGGGGACGCATTCGGGTCCCCGAGGCAGTGCGCCATCGCAGCGACGACGAGGGACGAGCGTGACCGAGACCTATCCCGAGCCGCCCTACCAGGGGCGACCGACGTACCACAGTGGGCCCGCCGCGTACGGCACCGCACAGCAGCAGGCGTACGAGCAGCAGGCGTACGTGAACAACGCGGTCACTGCTGCCACCAGCTATGGCGGGCCGAACGGCCAGGTCTTCAGTGACCGGACCGACCGGGCGATCGGCCTGCTCGCGAAGGTGACCGCGATCTATCTGATCGTCGGACTGGTGCTGGGAGTGCTGGTGATGATCGGGTTCCTGTCGATGGGCAGCAGCCTGCTGTACTGGTTCAGCGCCTACTGAGCGACCGGCCGACCTAGAAGTGGTGAGCATGGGGGATGTTCAGCGGTGGGTGAGGCCGCTTATCCTCGTCCCATGGCGGCTGGTGGGCACGCATGCCCGGACCTGGACGAGCGGAGACCGCGCATGGATATTTCCAGCCGCATCGTCGGCCTGGAATCGCTGACGGCGCAGGAGGTGGCGTACGTCTACCAGCAGTTGCTCCGGCCGGCGTTCCGGCCCGAGGAGCTGCCCACGATCAAGGAGATCCTCCGGGTGTACTCGGGCGAGGACGCCGCCCCTTCGGGCGTCCTGATCCAGGACGGGGAGCCGGTCGGCATCTATCTGTGCGCGTCGTACGTCGGTGGTCGGGTGCGGCTGCTGACCCACATGGCCGTCTCGGCGCAGGCCCGGGGCGGGGGCATCGGGTCGCGGCTCCTGGACCACATCGGCCACCGGCAGGACTGGCCACGGGCGGAGCTGGTGCTGGCCGAGGTCGATGATCCGCGGGTCTGGCCGGCCGACGCCGGGACCGGCGACCCGGTTGCCCGGCTGCGGTTCTACGCGCGGCACGGCGCTCGGCTGCTGCCGCTGTCCCACGTCCAGCCCGAGGTGCGGCCGGGGTCGGGCCGGGTCCGGGGGATGTTCCTGCTGCGCCTGGACCAGGGCCCCGACCCCGAGGCGGACCTGGTGGGACGGTTCCTGGCCGAGTACTTCACCGAGTGCGAGGGACCCGAGTCGCTGGCGGACCCGGAGGTCGCGGAATTGTTGGACTCCGCGTCACAGGTGTCCCTGGTCGACTCGTTGCTACCGGTTTCGGATTGGGAGCAGCTGCCGGTGGGGGATCGCCTCTGATCGCCCGCAACCTTTGTACTCTTTCCCAAGTACCCCTCCTGACCCACGCGCTGACGTGACGAAGCCCCGTCGATCGGGGGAGGGGGTTGGGATCCAGTACAGGGCTGGCCGTGGGACCGATCCAGACGATGTGCCCGGGGGTGACGGCGATGTCCATCGAGGAGAACAAGCAGGTCGTGCGGACGTTCGTGGAGGTGTGCCAGAACGGGCATGACCTCGACTTCGCGGACCAGGCCTTCCATCCGGAGTTCACCAACCACTACGCCCCCGAGGGGCGGCCGGCGGCACCGGGTGAGAGCGGTGCGGAGCACTTCAAGCGGTTCTACCGGATGCTGCTCGGGGCGTTCCCGGACGCGACCATGGAGATCGACGAGCAGATCGCCGAGCGGGACCTGGTCGTCACGCGCAAGACCCTGCGCGGGACCCACCTCGGTGAGCTGTGGGGCCTGCCGCCGACCGGCAACCGGGTGGAGTGGGAGTTCGTCGACATCTTCCGGGTCAGGGATGGCAAGCTGGTCGAGCACTGGACCCACATGGACTTCGAGGAACTGCGCAGCCAGATGCGTCCGGCCCGGGAGGGATACCGGTAGGGCCGGTGCGGAGAGGAGGGCACGATGAGTGCCGCGCCCGGGTTGTTGCAGGCCGTCCAGACGACCCTGACGGCTTCGTTGCCGGAGCTGGCCGGCGAGACGTGCGACCGGATCTATGCCGAGTTGGAGGCCTATGCCCTGGTCGACCGGGACGACCTGAAGGCCTCGGTCGCCCGGAACCTGGACCTCGCCCTGCTGGCGCTGCGCAGCGGGCGCGCCCCCTCCCCCGACGAGCTCACCCAGGCCGACCAGACCGCCCAGGAGCGCTACGAGGCCGGGATGCCGATCGAGGAGATCATCCGCGGCTTCCGGGTCTCGATCGCCCTGATCCACGAGCGGTTCGTCGACGTCGGCATCTCGTTGGGCCTGCCCGTCAGCGAGGTGCTCGACGGCTCGCGGATCCTGTGGGATGTCGGCGACGCGTTCACCAGCCGGGTGGTGACGACCTACCGCGGTCTCGAGGTGAGCGCCGCGCTGGCCGACGCGACCCGGCGGGCCGACGCGGTCCGGGCCCTGCTGGCCGGCCGCCTCCCCGAGGACCCGGCGCCGTTCGGAATCGATCCGCGGCGACGCTATGCCGCGGTGCGCTGCCGGGTGGCCCCGGGCACCCAGGCCGAGGCCGTACGGGCCCGGCTCGAGCTCACCGGCAGCGTCCAGGGCGCCCCGGCCCTGGTCGTGATCAGCGACCAGTCGTGCTTGGGCATGGTCAGCACCCGCCCGGTCCCGCCGGAGGGCGCAGCGGTGGGCATCGGGCCCTTCGTCCCGGTCGAGGAGCTGGCCCGCTCGGACCGTACGGCCAAGCTTGCCCTCGACGTCGCCGAGCGGCTCGGCCGTACCGGCCTCCAGGGTGTCGAGGAGCTCGGGTGGCGGCTGGCCGCAGCCTCCCGTCCGGACGTGTGGCGCCTCTACCGGGACCGCTACCTCGCCCCGGTGCTGGGCCAGGGGGCGTTCGGGGCGGAGGTGCTGGGCGCGGTGCGGGCCTGGCTGCAGCACGGTCGGAGCATTCCGCGCGCCTCGGAGGCGCTGATGGTCCACGTCAACACGACCCGGTATCGGTTGGGGCGGTACTGCGAGCTCACGGGCGCCGACCTGGACGATCCGGATGACCTCGTCGGCGTGGTCTGGGCGCTCGGGCTGCCTGAAGTCGACCCGGACATCTTGTAGATTCCTACAAATGACCGGGTGGTGACGGTGGATTTTCGTCCGTATACCCCGGGCGCGTCGGCCCCATAACGTACGAGCACACCAAGAAACCTCGTACGGAAGGCCACCTCGATGACCAAAGTCGTCAACAACATCCGCTCCGTGCTCATGGGTGCCCTGAGCGACGGCATGACCCTGGCGGTCGGCGGGTTCGGGCTGTGCGGAGTGCCGAACGACCTGATCCACGTGGTCCGGGACTCCGGCGTGAAGGACCTGACCATCGTCTCGAACAACCTCGGCGTCGACGGCAAGGGCCTGGGGCTGCTGCTGGAGAACAACCAGATCCGCAGGGTCCTGGCCAGCTATGTCGGGGAGAACAAGCTGTTCATGAAGCAGTACATCGGCGGCCGGGTCGAGGTCGAGTTCGTCCCCCAGGGGACGCTGGCCGAGCGGATGCGCGCCGGCGGGTCGGGCATCCCCGCCTTCTACACGCGCACCGGGGTCGGCACCCTCGTCGCCGAGGGCAAGCCGACCGCCGATTTCGACGGGGTGACCTACCTCCTCGAGCGCGGGATCGTCGCCGATGTCGCGCTGGTCCATGCGCACACCGCCGACGTCGGCGGCAACCTGCTCTACCGGCGTACGGCCCGCAACTTCAACCCGCTCGTCGCGATGTGCGGTCGGACGACCTTCGTCGAGGCGGAGAACATCGTCGAATCGGGCGCGATCGACCCCGACGCCATCCACACCCCCGGCGTGTTCGTCCACCACGTGACGCCGGCACTCACCCCCACCGACATCGAGCAGCGGACGGTCCGGCCCCGACCGCAGCGCCAGGAGGTCTTCGCATGAGCTGGACACGAGACGAGATGGCCACGATCGCGGCCACCGAGCTGCACGACGGCGACTACGTCAACCTCGGCATCGGCATTCCCACGTACGTGGCCAACAATCTTCCCCCCGGCGTGACGGTGGTCCTCCAGAGCGAGAACGGCATCCTCGGCATGGGGCCCTTCCCCTACGAGGGCGAGGAGGAGGCCGACCTGATCAACGCGGGCAAGCAGACGGTCACGTTGCTGCCCGGCGCCGCGATCTTCGACTCGGCCACCTCCTTCGCGATGATCCGGGGCGGGAAGATGTCGGTCTCCATCCTCGGCGCCATGCAGGTCTCGGGGCGCGGTGACATCGCCAACTGGCAGATCCCCGGCAAGCTCGTGAAGGGCATGGGCGGGGCGATGGACCTGGTCGCCGGCAGCCGGCGGGTCATCGTCCTGACCGAGCACGTCGCCAAGGACGGCTCGCCCAAGATCGTGGAGGAGTGCTCTCTCCCGCTGACCGGCGTCGGTGTCGTCGACCGGATCATCACCGACCTGTGTGTCCTCGACGTCACCGACGCGGGGCTGGTGCTGCGCCGGCTCGCGCCGGGAGTGACCGAGGCCGACGTCAGCGAGCGGACCGGGCCCGGCTTCACCGTCGCCCTCGAGTCGGCACCGGCCGCCGCCCACCCTGCCGGCTGACCGGCACCACCACCAACGAACCCAGCAAGGAGGGCCCATGCGCCCCGTAGCCATCGCCGGTATCGGCGAAACACCGATGGGCAAGTACCCGACCCGCTCCGTGCACGAGATGGTCGCGCAGGCGGGCAACGCCGCGCTGCTCGATGCCGGTGTGGACCGGAGCCAGGTCCAGGGACTCTATGTCGGCAACTTCAACGGCCAGGCCCTGGTCGGACAGGGCCACATCGGCCCGCTCGTGGCGGAGACCCTCGACCTGCCGGCCGTGCCGACGATCCGCACCGAGGGTGCCTGCGCCTCCGGCAGCCTGGCCCTGATGCTGGGGATCCAGGCGGTCCAGTACGGCATCTACGACATCGTGCTGGTCGGCGGCGTTGAGAAGATGACCCACCGGTCCACAGCCACGGTCACCGAGGCGATCGCGTCCGCGATGGATGTCGAGTTGGAGGCGAGCCACGGGCTCACCTTCCCCGGCAGCTTCGCGATGGTCGCCAACCGGTACTTCCACGAGTACCGCAACATCAAGCCCGAGATGGCGCAGGTCGCGGTGAACGCCCACCACAACGCGCTGCTCAACCCGACGGCCCAGATGCACAAGGCGATCACGGTGGAGAAGGTGCTGGAAGCCGCTCCCATCGCCGACCCGCTGGGCCTGTACGACTGCTCGCTCGTCACCGACGGGGCGGCCTTCCTGGTCCTCACCACGACCGAGATCGCCCGCGGCCTGGACAACGGCCACCGGATCGTCGAGGTGGTCGGCACCGGCCACGGCGGCGATCGGCTCACCCTGTCGGCCAAGGAGAGCATGACCTCGTTCGCGGCCACCAAGCAGGCGGCGGCCGCCGCCTTCGGTGCCGCCGGGCTGGGACCGGGGGACATCGATTTCGCCGAGGTGCACGACTGCTTCACCATCACCCAGATCATCAACACCGAGGACCTGGGCTTCTTCGCCCCCGGTACCGGGGCCGACGCCGTGGCCCGTGGGGACGTCGCGCTCGACGGAATCCTGCCGATCAACCCCAGTGGGGGCCTGAAGGCGAAGGGGCACCCGATCGGCGCCACCGGCATCAGCCAGGCGTACGAGGTGGTCACCCAGTTGCGTGGTGCTGCCGGAGCACGCCAGGTCGGCCGTAGCGATATCGGGCTCACCCACAACCTGGGTGGCACCGCCGCCACCTGCGTGGTCAACATCTTCAAGGGAGCATGACATGACGTCCGCACCATCGGCGCAGATCTACTCGTTCACGATCGTACGGACGGCAGCCGCCGGGTTCGTCGACCGGGCGCCCTACTGCGTGGCCATCCTGCAGACGCCGGAAGGATCCCGTGTCACCGCGATGGTTGAGGGATACGAGGAGGGGATGGGGATCGAGGTGGGCCAGTCCGTCCAGGCCCGGCCGGACCCGGAGACCGGTGCCGCGCGCTACCGGTTCCGGGCCCAGCGGGGAACCGGCTAGCGCTCGCCCTCCACCCGCTTGCGCAGGGCATCGGTGATCTGGTGCATGGCGCGGTAGTTGTCCCAGCCGTACTTCGACCGCAGCGAGGGGAAGCCCTCGTCCATGGCCGAGGCGGCGATCCGGTTGGTCTCGGTGATGAACGGCTCGATCAGCCGGGGCAGGTCCAGGTTGTTGCGCATCCGTGCGATCTGGGTGCGGTGCACCGAGGACAGCCGCAGGTGCTTGGTGACGATCACCCCGTACCCGCGCGGTGCCTCCATGCCGACCTCCTCGGCGAAGGCGTCGACCTGCTCCAGCACCAGCGGAATGCCGTACGTGGACAGCACGTCCGGAATGGTGGGGATGACGTAGCCGTCGGAGATCCGCAGCGCGTTCATCGTCATCACCTCCAGGCTCGGCGGGCAGTCGATGAGCACGTAGTCGTAGTCGTCGATGATCGGCGCCACCCCGTCGCGGAGCACGTCCCAGGCCTTGACCGGGCTGCGTTGCGCCACGGTCATCACGGCCAGGTGCCGCTGCAGCGGGATCACGTCGTACGAGGAGGGCAGCAGGTCCACCGTGGTGACCTCCTGCACGTTCGAGGCGTTGCGCTGCAGGGTCGCCTCGACGTCGAACTGGGGGGCCGAGCGCCGGCCCTCCAGCAGCGCGTCGAGGAACATCGGCACCAGGGTGGCGCCGGCCTCGTTGATCCTCGTCCAGTGGTCCTCGCCGAGCATGCTGATCGACAGGCTGATCTGCGGGTCCATGTCGACCAGCAACACCTTCTTGCCGAAGTCACCGGCCAGGAACTCGCCCAGCATCAGGGTCGTCGTGGTCTTGCCCACGCCGCCCTTCATGTTCAGCACGGAGATGACGTGGGGCATGGGGTGGAATGCTCCTTCGGACGCGGGCGGACGACCCCCTCAGTCTAGGGAGGAAGCGGCGAGGCGGCCCGGCGCTGGACTCCGGCAGGGCTGTGCCGATCGTCACGTCACCGCCACGGCGGCGTACGTCACCGCCACCGCACCGTACGCCACCGCCACCGCACCGTACGTCACCGCCACGTCGTCCTGACGGTTCGGCTCGCCGGGGCTACCGTGGGAACCAGCGCAACCACAGGGGAGTGGGACATGGGTGACATCGTCGTGTGCTGCACGGACGGATCGGACGTCTCGGTGCAGGCCATTCGGGCCGGGCTCGCGTTGCTGGACCGGGAGCGCTGGCACGTCGTGCTGGCGCTCAGCGTGCCGGACGTGCTGTTCGACGCCGGCATCGGGATGGCGGGAAGCGCCGGGGCGGGGATGACGGCGGCCACGATGGGCCTGCCGCAGTATCCGCGCAATGCGGCCCACGAGCAGCAGCAGGTGATCGAGATGGGGCATACCCGGGCCCGCGGCGTCGCCGAACAGGTGGGCCTGGACGAGTCCAGCATCGACGTGTTGGTCGGCGCGCCCGGTCCGGCCCTGGTGGACTACCTCACGGAGAAGGAGGCCGGTCTGGCGGTGCTCGGCACCCGTGGCCTCGGCGGCGCGGCCCGGCTCTTCCTCGGCTCGGTGTCCGACCACCTGCTGCGGCACTCGCCCTGCCCCGTGCTCGTCGCCGGGGAGGAGCTCCCTGCCGAGCCCACCGGGCCGATCATGGTCTGCATCGACGGGTCGGAGCGCTCGGTGGAGGCCGGCAAGGTCGCGGTCGGGCTGTTCACCCCCGATCTGCCGGCGGCGGTCGCGACGGTCGTCCCGGCGCCCGAGGTCGACCTGGGGACCGCCATCGGCGAGTTCCAGCACCGCGGGGCGGTCGAGGAGGCCGATCACCTCCTGACCGCCGCGGCGACCGAGATCGCCGTGCCGGACACCGAGCTGGTGGCGCTGGAGGGTGACGACGCCGCGGCCGCGCTCGCCTCGTACGCGGGGTCGCATCCGGTGCGGTGCTTCGTCGTCGGCTCACACGGCCGGGGCGCGCTGGGCCGGGCCCTGCTGGGATCGGTCGCCGAGCGCCTGGTGCAGGTGTCCCCGGTCCCGGTCTGTGTCGTGCCGCGTCGGCACTGAGATCCTTCAGCCGAGGGCGGCGATCCGGTGGAGCTCGTCTTCTAGGGCGCGGCGGACCCGGTCGAGGTCCAGGGCATCGGCATCAATGTGGGCCGCCACACCGAGCCGGCCCGCGTAGGAGACCGCGGCGACCCCGAAGCGTACGTTCCCCTGGATCGCTGCGACCGGCCAGACCTGTAGCAGGGGAGCGCCGGCGAGGGTCATCTGTCGTGCCGGGCCCCGGACGTTGGTGACGAACAGGGCCACGAAGCGCTGGCGGCGGGCCAGGGCTGCCATCAGCCGTGATCCCCAGCGGGTCCGGGTCAGTTCGTAGGTGCCCTGGGTCCGGGCCGCTGCCTTGGCGGCGCCGGTCAGGGCGGCGATCGCCGCCACCCGGTCGGCGCTGTCGGGCACCGAGGTGGGGAGTGGGGCCAGCATGATGCCGACCGCGTTCCCCGAGGTGCCGCGGTCGGGCAGGGCCACCGGCACGCTCGCGGGCAGCGTCGACGGGACCGGCTCCCCGGCCGCCCGCAGCGTGGTCGTGACGGCGGCGGCCACCGCGGCGAGCAGGGCGTCGTTCACCCTGCCGCCGGCCCCCTTGGCCGCAGCGGCGAACCGCGACAGGTCCACATCGGCGAAGGCGACCCCGCGGTGCGGGCCGATCGGGCCCAGCAGCACCGTGGGTGCGACCGTCGAGCGGAACATGGCCGCCACGCGGACCACCCCGTCCCGGAATGCCTTCCAACGGTTCCGGCGGTGTGTGGCCGGGCGGGCCGTGGCGGGCGCACCGGGGTGGCCGGAGGGGCTCGGCTGGTCGGGCCCGGACGCTCCGTTGGGGGTCACGGGGTCGAAGAGTGAGGGGGCCAGGCGCACACCCGCGACCCCGTCCGCGACGGCGTGGTGGCTCCGCAGGATGATCCCCGGTCCGGTCACTCCCGCGCCGGGCACGATCAGCACCTCCCACAGCGGTCGGTCCCTGGGCAGCGGGGTCGTCATCAGGGTCGCGCACAGGTCCGCCAACCCCTCCCGGCCGACGACCGGGCCGACCTGGCGTACGTGCCAGGAGAGGTCCGGCTCGGCCGGCTGCCAGACCAGTGCGCGCCCCTCGGTGCCGACCCGTTGGGTGAACCGCCGCAGCACGTCGTCGGAGGCCTCCGCGAGGCGACGGGCGATCCGGTCGCGGATGGCCACGAGGTCGACAGCCCCGTCCGGGCCGACGAATCCGCCGCTGCCCAGGATCCCGGCCATCAGGAAGCAGTTGACCTGGTCGGCGGCGTCCATCACGACATTGGAGGCGTCCGCCGGGGAGAGTCGCTCGGCGTGGTGACGTTCTTCGGCCATGTGGTCCCCTTCGCCGAGCCGACGGAGCATCTCCCGGGCCACCGGTCCACCTACCCACCGCAGTTCTGGACAGACGCCGCACTTTCGTGCAGACGCTACCGCTGTACGGGTAGCGGATCCCTGAAAGCGCGGCGGATAGGAGCCACCGAGGCTCACCACGAGTCTAGGTTCGTGTCCTGTCGGGGGCGAGGAGGCACGGGGACCACCCTTGTCAACACATACTTGCTAGATCATACTTAATCGTTGCGTCGTGTGATCGGGCAGGGTCGCCCAGGCAGGGAGGGATGTCGTGTTGGGACGTCTTCGCGCCGCCCTCGATGCCCTCGGGCCCGATCGCTTTCGGAGTCAGGACCTGGCGGCCACCAGGGGCCACATGTCCCGGCTGTTCAGGTCCCACCGGCTGGTGCCGGTCGGTGGCCGTGACCAGGTCGATGCGGACATCACTGCTTTCCGGGGCCACCACCTGACCGTCGCGATGGTCGGCCACGGACCCGACGTCACCGCGGACATCGACCGCTGTGGATCCTTCTTCAACGTCAACGTTTCGCTGTCCGGTGTCCTGGAGTCCGACATTGACGGTCACCTGGTGCGGACGACGCCTGGTCAGGCGGTGGTCTTCGATGCGCATCGGCCGGTGAAGATGCTCTGGCATGCCGGCACCGTGCAGATGGCGGTCCGGATCGACCGTTCGGCCCTGGAGCGCAAGCTCGCCCTGGCGCTGGGCTGCGAGGTCGTCACTCCGCTGTCCTTCGAGGCCCTGATGGACACGTCCGCCGGTGCGGGAGTGGCGTGGAGCAGATCGGTGCTCGGTGCCCTGGAGACCTACCAGGCGACGTCGCCGGCGGTCCGGCAGGGTCTGGCGTCCGAGCTGGAGTCCGCGGTGATGGGCCAGCTCCTCTACACTCACCCCAACAACTACACCGACGCGCTCTCCGGGTACCCGACCCCAGCCCCGCACCGTACGGTCCGGCGGGCTCTGGACTACCTCCAGGAGCACCTGGCCGAGACGTTCACCGTCGATGACGTCGCGGCAGCGACCGGTGTCAGCACCCGCGCCCTGCAGGCGGCCTTCAGGGACGAGCTCGACGAGACGGTGACCCAGGTGGTGCGCAACGAACGCCTGGCCCGGGTCCATGCGGATCTGCTGGAGGGGATCGGCAGTGTCAGTGACATCGCCTACCGGTGGGGCTTCTCCCACCTCTCCCGGTTCTCCGCCGCCTATCGCCAGCGGTACGGGCAACTGCCCTCGGAGACCCTGCGCCGAGGAGATCCGCCGCGCTAGCCCTGGCTGACCGCAACGGACCGGCTACGGGAAGCGGATAGTCTCCACAGGATCCGGATAGTGAGCTGAGTCACACCCGGATTGACTGGACCTCATCAGCCGCACAGCGACGTGAGGAGGTCCCATGAGCCAGACCGCAGCGCCGACCGGCCGGTCAACGAGTGAGCCGGGGTTCGATCCGAAGGAGTTCCGACGCACGCTGGGCCAGTTCGCGACCGGCGTCACGGTCGTGACGTACGACCTCGACGGCGCACCACGCGGAGCGACGGTCAACTCGTTCACCTCGGTCTCCATCGAACCGCCGCTGGTCCTGGTGTCGATCGCCCGCAGCGCCAAGGCGTACGAGGCACTCCAGGGCAAGCCGTTCACCGTCAACGTGCTGGCCACCGAGCAGCTCGGCATGGCCCTGCGCTTCGCCGGGAAGCCGGACGACAGCCCGATCCCTTGGGAACAGGGCCGGTGGGCGCCACGGATCACCGGTGCTCTCGCCCACTTCGAGTGCACCCCCTGGGCGGCGTACGACGGTGGTGACCACGTCCTGTTCCTGGGCCGGGTCGAGGCGTACGACCGCAGCCCGGGGGAGCCGCTCGCCTTCTTCGCCGGCAGGTTCCGCCGGATGGGGCTACTGCTCCCGGACGGCCCACGCGTGATCCCACTGGACGGCCGTCCCTTCCCCGAGTACGTCACCCACCTGCACCGGCTGCACGAGGCCGCTGAGCGCGGACTCGACCCCGACTGATCCCCCGCATCCCTCCCCCCATCCCCAGCCTCATCCGAGGAAGGACACCGATGAAGATCACCTATTTCCAGCAGGCCCCGTACCGGGAGCTGCCGGATGACTTCGAGACCAAGTACGAGTCCTGCGTCACCACCCCCTACTTCGAGACCACCACGCCCGAGGGGGTGCGCAGTGCCTTCAGCTCCGCCCTCGACGAGAGCATGCACGCGGCCCGCAAGGGGTTCGACGGGATCACGATCACCGAGCACGGCCAGAGCTCGTACGACATGATCCCCAACCCCCACATCCTGGAGGCGGCCCTGGCGTACGCCACCGAGACCGAGGGGATCGACACCGCGATCTACCCCGTTGGGCGTTCGCTCGGCAAGACCCGGGAGCCGCTGCGGGTCGCCGAAGAGGCGGCGATGCTCGACATGATCAGCGGCGGCCGGCTGGTGTGCGGCTTCCCGGTCGGCCTGGCGTACGACGCGAACATCAACAACGGCGTGCCCCCGGCCCTGACCCGCCGCAACTTCGATGAGAACCTCGAACTGATCCTCAAGGCCTGGACCGAGCCCGAACCCTTCGCCTGGAACGGCACGTTCACCCAGCGCAGCGCGGTCAACATCTGGCCCCGACCGCTGCAGAGCCCGCCACCGATCTGGATCACCGGCATCGGCAACCCGCGCACCATGCAGTTCACCCTGGATCGGGAGTTCGGGTTCAACTACTTCGGCTGGTTCGGCGCCAAGGTCACCGGGCGCCGGATCTTCGACCGGTTCTGGCAGTTGGCCGAGGAGGCCGGCAAGGACCCCAACCCGTATCGGATGGGCTTCATGCAGACGATCTGCGTTGCCGACACCGATGCCGAGGCGGAGCGGCTCTACGCCAAGCACGTGGAGTACTTCTTCCAGAAGGGCCTGGGGTCGATCCCCATGCACCGGCTGGCCCTGCCCGGTGGCATCGACATCCGTGGCGTCGAGGCGATCATGCGCGACCCGGGCGACTTCGGTGTCTACAGCAAGATGAAGACGGCCAGCTTCGCCGACCTGGTGGAGTCCGGCTCGGTCATCTGCGGCAGCGTCGACACCGTGGTGGAGCAGTTGTCCGCGTTCATCACCGACTTCCGGATCGGCAACCTGCACGCCATGCTCCAGATCGGCTCGATGCCGGCCGAGCTCACCAAGCACAACATCGACATGTTCGCCGACCACGTGATGCCCCGACTGCGCGAGCTGTGGTCCGACACCGACTACGAGCACCACTGGTGGCCCGAACGCCTCGGCGGCCGCCCCCTCGACACCGCCGCCCTGGAAGGGAGCCTGGCATGACCACCTTCACCGAGCAGCAGACCACCGTTTGGAACGACGAGCTGACCCTGCGCTTCAAGGTCCGGGGCTCGGGCGACCCGCTGGTGTACTTCCACCCGGCCGCCGGTCTTGCCTGGGACCCGTTCCTCGAGGAGCTCTCGCAACACTTCACGGTGTTCGCGCCGGAGTTCTTCGGTACCAGTGCTGGTGATCCCCACGCCATCCACCGCATCGACGACCTGTGGGACGTGGTGCTGGCGTACGAGCAGGGGATCCGGTCCCTCGGCCTGGCGGGCGCGGTCGCGGTCGGCCAGTCCTTCGGCGGCATGCTGGCCGCCGAACTGGCGGCCAATCACCCACAGCTGTTCTCCCGACTGGTCCTGCTCGACCCGGTCGGGCTGTGGCGAGACGACCGACCGGTCGCCAACCCGTGGGCCGCGGCGCAGGAGGAACTGCCCCCGATGCTGTTCGCGGACCCGAGCGGGCCGGCGGCGCAGGCCTTCCTGACCCCGCCCGAGGACCCGGAGGAGGCCATCGCGGCCGGTGCGGCCATGGTGTGGGCACTGGGCTGCACCGGCAAGTTCTGCTGGCCGCTGCCGGAGCGCGGTCTGGCGAAGCGGCTGCACCGGGTGATCGCGCCGAGCCTGGTCGTGTGGGGCGAGCAGGACGCGCTGGTCTCGGTCGACTACGCCGACGAGTTCGCCTCCCGGATGGCCGATGCCCGCGTGGTCCGGATCCCCGGGGCCGGTCACATCCCGCAGGTCGAGGCGACCGAGGAGACACTCACCCACGTCCTGCCGTTCCTGCTCTCGTAGCGCTCGCTCGCGAGAGCACGTCCCCCCCGGGGGGTTGAGGGGCCGTTGTCCGCAACGGCCCCTCAACCCTCCTGACTCCCGGGCGCAGGGGGCCTAGGGTAGTGGTGGTTGATCCCTGGGAGGAGCCATGCCCCACGAACCACGACCCCGCGCCCGGGCCTCGAGCACCAACCGCGGAGGCGACCTGGTCGGTGCCGTCATCAACGTCGTCCTGCTGTACCTGCTCAACTTCCGCCCCGGGTGGCAGGTGGTCGACTTCCTCACCCCTGAGACCGCCGCGGTCCTCGGCATCGTCAACGCCACCTTGATCGTGTCTGCGGTCGGTGGCCTGCTCTACGCGGTGATCGGCTCGAGGGCGTTCCGGGCGCTGGGTGGCGTGGTCACCTCGGCGGTCGCCCTGGCAGCCACCATTGCGGTGTGGCGGGTCTTCCCGTTCGATTTCTCGGCGTACGCGTTCGACTGGGCGCTCGTTGCCCGGATCCTGCTTATGCTCGGCATGGTGGGGACGGCGATCGGGATCATCGTCAGCCTGGGCATGTTCGCCCGGGCGGTGATGTCCGGCGCCGACCGGGGCTGACGAGCGAGGGAGAGGCATGCGGACGATCAAGCGGCTGACCGAGGCGTACGCCAACGCCCGGATCGAGGAGTTCGACGACGATTCGCGCTACGTCTTCCTCAGCGACTGCCATCGCGGCGACGGCAGCATGGCCGACGAGTTCATGAAGAACAAGAGCATCTACCTCGCCGCACTGCAGTCCTACTACGCCCTGGGGTTCACCTACGTCGAGGTCGGCGACGGCGACGAGCTGTGGGAGAACTTCGACTTCAAGCACGTGCTGTGGGCCAACAACTCCACGTTCAGGTTGCTGAAGAAGTTCTACGACGAGGGGCGTCTCCACTACCTGTACGGCAACCACAACATGCAGTTGCGGGACCCGGAGTACGCCCGGTCGTGCTTCACCCTGATGAAGGACGAGGCCGGGGAGATGGTCGACTTCATGCCCGGCCTGGAGCCGTGCGAGGCGATGATCTTCCGCCACCGCCACTCCGGCCAGGAGCTCTTCGTGGTGCACGGGCACCAGGGCGATGCCGCCAACGACCAGTTTTGGCGCGCGACAATGTGGACGTTTCGGGTGTTCTGGAAGTACATGCACGCGTTCGGGGTCCGCAGTCCGGCCAGTCCGGTGAAGAACCTGTTCAAGCAGCACAAAGTCGAGCGGAACTATAAACGGTGGATTCGGCGCAGCCGGGTGCCGCTGATCTGCGGCCACACGCATCGACAGAAGTTCCCCCACGATGATGCGCTGCCGTACTTCAACACCGGCAGCTGCGTCTTCCCCTCGTACATCACCGGCATCGAGATCTCCGACGGCCAGATCATGATGGTGGGCTGGCGGGTCGAACCCGACGACGACGGCTACCTGCACGTCGTACGCTGGGTCCTCGCCGGGCCGGAGCCGATCTCTACCTTCGACCTGAGGCGCAAGGCGCGGGACTGACGTCAGGCGCCGTCAGGCGCCGGCCTCGTCCCCGGTCTCCTCCTCGGCGTCGAAGGCCCACAGGACGCCGTAGCGGTCGCGGACCTGGCCGTACCACCCGCCCCACGGGGCGACCGCGAACGGCATCTCGACCTGCCCACCGTTCGCGGTGAGTCGGTCGATCAGTCGCTTCGCCTCGGCGACGCTGCCGGGGCTGACCAGCAGTGAGACCGGCCCGGCGGGAAGCGGGCCCGGCTGGCTGCCCGGATCGTCCCCGGCGGCGATCCGTAGCTGGCCGGCCTCGAGGGTGGAGTGGGCGATGGACCCCGGGTCGGGCTGGAACGGCATCCCCTCCAGGGCGAACTCGCCGTACGGGTGGAGGCTCAGCTCACCGCCGAACACCTGCTGGTAGAAGGTCATGGCCGCACGGGTGCTGCCGGGGAACGAGATGTAGGTCCAGGCGCTGATGGGCATGGCCCCATCCTGGCGGCATGTCAGCCGGATGAGAACCCCTGACCTGGTGTGACGTGGGGCACTCATGACAACCCATCGTCAAAACTCGAATGACTATCCTGAAAAAATCTATGGATGATCCATTGACTTTTGGTGTGTGGTGGGTCACTCTTGTGGCACGCGGTGATCGAGGGATCCGGCAGGGAAGACCTCGACCCTTCTGCCACTCAAAGAGGAGATTGGTTCATGAGTGAAGCAACCACCCAGATCGGGAACGTCAGCAAGGTGGCGCGCCAGTACGCGCCGTACGTGGAGGCCGACTGGGGCTTCGCAAACCACTGGTACCCGGCGGCCTTCAGCCACGAGGTCGAGGCCCGCGGCGTGGTCGGCGTCCGCATCGGTGGCCACGACATCGCCATCACCCGCACCGACGAGGGCGTGGCCTACGGCATCGCGGACCGCTGCCTGCACCGCGGCGTCAAGCTGTCGGCCAAGCCGATGTGCTTCGCCAGCGGTGAGGTGACCTGCTGGTACCACGGCTTCACCTACAACGCCGAGACCGGCAACCTGGACACCATCGTCGGCGCCCCGGAGGATCCGCTGATCGGCACCGTCGGTGTCCGCGCCTACCCGACCGAGGAGTTCGCCGGGATCATCTGGCTGTTCGTCGGCGACGAGGACTTCGGCGAGCCGCCGGCCATCGAGACCGATCTGCCGATGCGTGTCACCGACCGTGACATCGTGCACTTCCAGGACGAGGACTACATCGGTCGCGGCATCCGCCGCCACACCGCCGGCAACTGGCGTCCGGCCGTCGAGAACGGCCTGGACCCGAGCCACCTGCTGGTGCACTGGGACAACGCCATCGTGCTGGCCCAGGACCGGTTCCTGCCGCTGGGCGTGACCGCCCTGACCGATGACGCCACCGAGCTGATCGACATCGAGGACGGCCCCAAGGGCGTCCGCAACCGCTACGACCTGCCGGGCAAGTACGAGCCGGTCTCGGAGAACCCGATGCTCGGCGTCAAGGCCAAGGGGGGCACCGTCTTCCCGCCGTACCGTGCCTCGGCGTGGGTGCCCTGCGGCGACATGATCGAGGACTGGCCGCTGCCGGGCCACGTGCAGTACGAGTTCATGGTCCCGGTCGACGACCACACCCACATGTACTGGGAGATCATCGCCACCCGCGCGACGACCGAGGAGGAGCGCGAGGAGTTCAACTTCCGCTACGAGCACTACTACGAGCCGCTGGCCCTGCGCGGTTTCAACGATTCCGACCTGTTCGCCCGCGAGGCGACCGAGGAGTTCTACCAGAAGTTCGACGGCTGGAACAACGAGGTCTTCGCCCACGCCGACTTCTCCGTCGTCCAGTGGCGCAAGCACGCTGCGAAGTTCGGTCGCGGATTCTTCCAGTCCCCGTACGCCAGCGACGAGTTCTGATCCTCGTCCAGCTGCACTGATCCCTCTCAAGCGCGGGTTTGGCAAAGGAGCCTTCCATGACAACGCAACTGACCTCGACCGACGAGATCGTTTCCCGGATCGATGGATCCGTCGACACGGCCCAGGTGACTCTCCGCTTCACCGATGGCGAGAGCCGCCAGTTCTCCGCGGCGGCCGGGCAGGCGGTCCTGGATGCCGCACGGGCGGCGGGGCACACCCTCGTCAGCCAGTGCGAGGTGGGCACGTGCGGTACGTGCGTGGCCACCCTCCGGTCGGGACAGGCCGACATGCCCTCGGATCGCCCGATGGTGCTGTCCCAGGACGAGGTCGCCCTGGGGGAGCGCCTGCTGTGCCAGGCCCGCGCTTGCAGCAGTGAGGTCGAGCTGGACGTGGACTACCCGTCCACCCTGCTCGACGCCAACCCGGCCGTGGCCTTCCGCGGCAAGATCTCCGCCATCACCTGGCTCGCCGAGTCCGTGGTGGAGCTGGAGCTGAAGCTGCCCAAGGTGCTGCGCCTCGGGTTCACCGCCGGCCAGTACTGCCGCATCCAGGTGCCCGGCACCGACCAGTGGCGCTCCTACTCGATGGCCTCGGGCGAGAACGAGAAGGGCAAGCTGGCCTTCCTGATCCGCATCCTGCCCGAGGGTGCGATGTCGGACTACCTGCGCACCCAGGCCAGCGTCGGCGACGTCCTGGAGCTGGAGGGCCCCAAGGGCGGCTTCGTCCTCACCCCCGAGTACCGCCCGCACATCCTGATGGCCGGCGGCACCGGCCTGGCGCCGATGCTGTCGATGCTGTCCCGACTGCGCTACGTACGCCCCGAGGCGCCGCCGCTGCTGCTGCTCTTCGGCTGCACCAACGCCGAGCAGCTGTTCCATGTGGAGGAGCTCGCCGCCCGGATGCAGTTCATGCCGATGCTGACCGTCCGCACCGTGCTGCAGGACAACAGCGGCGCCCCCGAGGTGCCGCAGGGCAACCCGGTCACCGCCCTGCGGCCGGAGGACATCCACCCCGACTCGGTGGCCTACCTGTGCGGACCGCCCGGGATGCTCCACGCCGCCGAGGAGAAGCTCCTGTCGCTGGGCCTGGACCGCAGTGACATCCGGATGGAGCAGTTCCTGGACAGCGCGAACTGACGGGCTGACGACAACGATGAAGGTCACCACCCAGCCCCTGCCCCTGGACGACGAGCGGCAGGCGATGTTCGACGCGCTCGTGGACCACCTGGACCCGGAACGGATGCGCGACCTGCTGGTCGACATCGTCAACATCCCCAGCCCCACCGGAGCCGAGCGCGAGGTGGTCGAGCACATGACCGGCCACCTGCGTGACCGGGTCGGGCTCGACACCACCTACCAGCCGATCTCCGAGCTGACCGGCAACGTGCACGCCACCATCCCCGGCAGCGGGGGCGGCGCGAACCTGCTGCTCTACTGCCCGATCGACACCCACATCGACCACACCACCGACGTGCCGCTGGTCGGTCCCACGCTCCGGGAGGACATGGTCCCCCGGGCCCGGGTCGACGGGGACCTGGTCTTCGGACTCGGCGCCAACAACCCCAAGTGCATGGTCGCCGGACTCACCGAGGTCGCGCACGCGGTCAAGGACGCCGGACTCGGCTTCGTCGGCGACCTGACCCTCGGCTTCGCCGGCGGCGGCATGCCCTGGACCGCCAGCACTCGGGACCACGTCGGGATGAGCACCGGCATCTACCACCTGCTGGTCCGCGGCCTGTACCCCGACTACTGCCTGCTGCTGAAGCCGAAGTGGGGCGTCTTCGCCGAGGAGCCGGGGATGGCCTGGATCCGCGTCACCGTTCGCGGCACCTTCGGCTACGCCGGCTTCACCCGCGGGATGCCGGGCGTACGGTCCTCGATCGTGCCGGCCGCCACGGTGATCCAGGAGCTGGAGGCGTGGCTGCCGGAGTACACCCGCCGCAACACCAGCGGCTCGGTGCTGCCGGAGGCGTGGATCTCCGCCGTACGCTCCGGGGACCCGGACAAGCCGGGCTTCCCGTCGGCGACGACCGAGCTGTTCCTCGACCTGCGGCTCCACCCGGCGACCACCCCGGGCAACGTACGCCACCAGTTCGCCGAGTTCATGGACGGGCTGCGCACCCGCCATCCCGACATTGAGGTCGAGTGGGACATGTACGGCACACTGCCCGGCGGCGCCACGGCGTACGACAACTGGATCGTGCAGTCCGCCCAGCGCGGTTGGGAGGTCGAGGCCGGGGAACCGTACCTCGACATGCCCTACCAGGCTGGCCAGACCGACGGCGCCATGCTGCGGGCGCTCGGCGTGCCGACCGCCCGCGTGGGCTACCCCTGGCCGCCCGCCACGATGCCCGACCACCTCAAGGAGGGCCTCGGTGGCATGGGCGTCGCCTCCATCGACGACGTGATGATGGGCGTACGCACCATCGCCTACTCCGTCGTCGACACCCTCACCCGTACCCGACAGGAATTGGGCCTGGCATGAAGATCCTGAACATCGTCCCCGTCCCCGTACCGCCGCAGGCGCTCGCCGCCCTGGCCGACCAGCTGCCGGCCGCCACGATCCACCCCGACTTCGAGAACGTCTTCGTCAGCGCGAAGGCCGGCGGCGCAGTGATCGACAGCGCGTACGAGCAGACCCTGTGCGACGCGTTCGTGCTGGACGCCGGCTGCCGGGCCGAGGAGCAGGGCTACGACGGCGTCTGCGTGAACTCGATGAGCGACTCGGCCATCGCCGCGCTGCGCTCCCGGCTGACCATCCCGGTTGTCGCGCCCAGCCAGTCGTCGATGCTGCTGGCCTGCCTGCTCGGCAAGAAGTTCTCCATCATCACCATGTGGCCGCAGTGGCACGCCATGTACCACAAGGTCGCCCAGGAGCAGGGTCTCGCCGACCGCCTGGCCTCGGTCCGCGACATCGGCGTCCGCCCCGACACCAGCGAATTGCTGGCCGGCAAGGAGGACTTCGTCTTCCCCGAGCTGGAGCGCCAGGCCCGGGCCGCGATCGACGAGGACGGTGCCGACGTGATCATCCTCGGCTCCACCACGATGCACGGCAGCTACGAGTTCCTGCGCGAGCGCCTCGAGGTGCCGGTCCTGAACCCCGGCGTCGTCGCCTACAAGATGTGCGAGAGCCTCGTGATGATGGGCCTGGGCCACAGCAAGCGCGCCTTCCCGTCCCCCGAGCGGTCCCAGGACGACCTGTTCGACCACGTACCCGCCCTCTTCGCCCTCTGACCACCGGGAGCCACCATGTCTGTTGCCCATCTCTTCGACGTCTCCGGCAAGATCGCGCTGGTCACCGGCTCCTCGGTCGGCATCGGCCGGATGCTGGCCGACGGGCTGGCCGCGGCCGGCGCCCGGGTCTACCTGGTCGGCCGCAACGAGGCCGACCTGGCCCTCGCGGTCGACCAGATCCGGGCCACCGGCGGCGACGCCCACGGCATCGCGGCCGACCTCAGCGACCAGGCGGAGGTGCAGCGCCTGGCCGCGGAGTTCGCCGCCCGCGAGGACCGGCTGCACGTCCTGGTCAACAACGCCGGCGCGATGGCAGAGAACACCATGGAGGACTTCACCGTCGAGGAATGGGACCTAGTGGTGAACATGTGCCTGCGGGCGCCGTTCTTCCTGGCCCAGGCACTGCTGCCCCAGCTGCGGGCCGCCGCGAGTCCCGACGACCCGGCGCGCGTGGTCAACATCGGCTCCGCCGACGGGATCCGGGCGCCGTTCCTGTCCACCTTCCCCTACCCTGCGGCCAAGGCGGGGATCCACCAGCTGACCAAGCAGATGGCCAAGGTGCTCGGCCCCGAGGGGATCGCGGTCAACGCGATCGCTCCCGGCGCCTTCCCGAGCCGGCGCGCCGCGCCGGTGCTCGAGACGCACCTGGATGACTTCATCGCCGCGACCCCGCTTCGCCGGATCGGCCGGCCCGACGACATGGCCGGCACGATCGTCTACCTGTCCAGCCGGGCCGGCTCGTACCTCAACGGTGCGGTGCTGTCCCTCGACGGTGGCCTGGTGGTCTGACCATGCTGCCCGGAGTCCCGCCGATGGCCGACGAGGCGGCCCAGCTGCCGCAGCGGCCCGACCTGCCCGGCCCGACCCTGGTGGACACCGGTGAGCACCGCTTCCAGCGGCCCAACGGGGAGAGCTACCTGGCCCGGTCGCTCGGCGGGCTGCCGGACGTGCTGGTGCTGCGCAACCTGCGCCGGGACCACCTGTACGCGCTGCTGGCCGGGGAGCCCGGTGTGGGGAAGACCGCCTTGGCCGAGGCGGCCTTTCCCGACCTGGTCACGGTCCAGTGCTCCGGCGACATGACCGTGCCCCACCTGGTCGGCACCCACCTGCCTACCGATGACGGCGGCTGGCGCTGGCACGACGGGCCGCTGGTGGAGGCCCTGCGCGGCGGCAAGGTGCTGTACCTCGACGAGGTCAACGTGATGCCGCCGGAGGTCACCACCATCCTGCATGCCGCGATGGACGGCCGCGGCACCCTGCGGATCGACGATCTGCCCGGCGAGCCGGTGGTCACCAGTGCCGAGGGCTTCTACGTCATCGGTGCGTACAACCCCGGCCGGGTGCGCGCCAAGCACCCGCCGGAGGCGCTGCTGTCGCGCTTCGCCGTGCGGATCGAGACGCACTCCGACTACGACGCCGCCCGCTCGCTGGGGGTGCTGGAGGAGTTCGTCACCATCGCCGAGAACCTCTCGGTGCGCGACGCCAGCGACCGAGCGAACGGTGGACTGGGGGTCTGGGCCCCGCAGATGCGCGAGCTGCTGATCGCCCAACGCCTGGTCGACTCCGGTCTCGGGGCCGAGTTCGCCGCCCGTGCCCTGGTCGGGCAGTGCACCGTGCCGGAGGACCTGGCCGAGGTGTGCGAGGTCGCCGACAACGTGCTCGGCCTTCGGATCGCCCCCCTGCAGCTGGGCCGGCAGGCCTGACCGCACCCGACCACCATTTGCCCGTACGACCACCACCCGCCCGTACGACGCCACACCACACAGGGGACCTGGTCCCCGAGGTCAAGGAGGACCGCAGCCATGGACACCATCGAATCCGCAGCAAGCCCGACCTTCGAGTTCCCGCCGTTGACCCGACTCGGGTACGTGGGGGTCTCCTCGGATCGCCTCGGCGACTGGGCCTCCTTCGCATGCGACTTCGCCGGGATGCAGCAGGTCGACTCCTCCAGCAGGTCCGTCGCGTTCCGGATGGATGACCAGCGCCAGCGCCTGATGGTCCGCGACGACGGCGGCCACGGCTTCTTCGGCTGGGAGACCGACGGGTCGGAGGGCCTGGACGAGGTCGCGCGCCGGTTGGACGCCGCCGCCGTGGCGTACGAGCCGCTCACCGCCGCCGAGGCGGCCGAGCGATCGGTCGCGGCCGGGATCCGCTTCACCGACCCCGAGGGCAACCGGGTCGAGGTCTTCCACGGCCCCGAGGCGGCCACCGACCTGTTCGTGCCCGGCCGGAACATCTCCGGCTTCCGCGCCGGCACCCTCGGCATGGGCCACGCGGTGCTGCTGTCGCCGAACCCGGAGCCGACCATCCGCTTCTACCGGGACGTGCTCGGCTTCCGCCTGTCCGACTTCACCCACGCGCCGTTCTCGGCGCACTTCTTCCACCTCAACCCGCGCCACCACAGCCTGGCCGTCGTGCAGTCGACCACCTCCGGCGTGCACCACCTGATGGTGGAGCTGCAGAACCTGGACGACGTCGGACAGGGCTACGACATCATCCAGCAGCGACCCGACGGCGTCGGTGTCACGCTGGGCCGCCACTCGAACGACCACGTGACCTCGTTCTACGCCAGGACGCCCTCGGGCTTCATGCTCGAGTACGGCTGGGGCGGGCTGACCCTGGACCCGAGGACCTGGCAGCCGTTCGAGCTGCAGGAGGGGCCCAGCCTGTGGGGCCACGACCGCTCCTGGCTGCCGCCGGAGGGGCGCCAACAGGCGCTGGCGCTGCGGATGCAGGCCGCCGCCGACGGGCTGCGCTCCCCGGTCCACGTCCACGGCGACAACTACGACCTGAGCGACGCCGCTGACCGCTGGGACGCCCTGCGCAGCCCGGTGCCGAGCCCGCGCTGATCCGCAGGGCACCCACGACCATGACCACCAATCACATGACCACCGGTGAAGGGAACGCGATGACCGAGATGCTGACGGCCGAGGAGATCCAGGGCCACTGGGAGCTGCTGGACTGGGTCCAGGAGTACGACGACGGTCGGCGCGTCCGCCCGTTCGGCGACCGGGTGACCGGGGTCATCTCTTACCTCGACGGCCGGATGTCGGCGGTGATCACCCCGGCCGAGCGTCCCCGGTTCACCACCGGCGGCCAGTGGGACGCCGATGCCTCCGAGCAGGCCGCTGCCTACCGGACCTGCCTGGCCTATGCCGGGGCCTACGACTACGCCGACGGCGTCATGGTCCACCACGTCGACATCAGCCTGTTCCCGAACTGGGTGGGCATGGACCAGCGCCGCATCGTCGAGTGGGACGGCCAGACCCTGCGCCTGACCGCCCGCCTCGAGGCCGACACCCCGCAGGCGCGCACGGCCGTCCTGGCCTGGCGGCGCAAGTAACCACCCGAAAGGAACCCTGAGATGACCAGCAGCACCAGTGCCGGCCCCACCACCACGAACCGCTCCCTCCAGGACTGGCTCGCCCTGCCCGTCCAGGAGCGTCACGAACTCGCCCGGGACGCCGTCCGCAGCGCCGAGCAGTCGAAGCAGGAGCTGAACACCTACATCTCGATCCTGCCTGCGGACGAGCTCGAGCTGGCCGACTCCGGCGAGCTCGCCGGCGTGCCGTACGCGGTGAAGGACAACGTCGACGTCCGCGGCCTGCCCACCACAGGCGGGACCCCCAGCCTGGAGGGCTCCTACCCGAGGATCGACAACAGTGCGGTCCGGGCGCTGCGCGACGCCGGCGCGGTCGCGATCGGCAAGACCAACCTGCACGAGCTGGCCTTCGGCCTGACCAGCAACAACGGCCACTACGGCCCGGCCGGGAACCCCCACGACCCGACCCGCACCTCCGGCGGCTCCAGCGGCGGCTCGGCGGCGACGGTCGCGTACGGCTCGGTGCCCTTCTCGCTCGGGACCGACACCGGCGCCTCGGTCACCGTGCCCGCCGCGTACTGCGGCGTGGTCGGCTACCGGCCCACCACCGGCCGGTACCCGGGCGACAGCATGCTGCACCTGACCTGGACCCGCGACGCGATCGGCGTGCACGCCAACACGGTCGCCGACATCGTGACGGTCGACCGGGTGATCACCCGTACGTCGGTGGTCTCCCCGGCCCCGGAGGCCCGTGAGCTGCGGATCGGTGTGCCGGCAGCGTTCTTCGAGGACACCGACCCGCAGATCGCGGCGGCCGCCCAGGAGGCGCTGGACGCGCTGGCCCGGGCCGGGGTCCAGCTGGTCTCGGCCGAGGTGCCGCGGGCGATGGAGCTGGCATCGGCCGGCTTCTCCATGGTGTTCTACGAGTCGCCGATCGGCTTCGCCACCTACCTGGCCCAGCTCGATCCCGAGTACGCCCGGCTCACCGTCGCCGACATCGCGGCCACGGCCGGCTCCCCGGACGTGAAGAAGATGCTCGATATGATGGTGAACGCGCCGATCCCGTCCGAGGCGTACGAGACCGATGCCGGGCTGCGCAATGAGCTGCGTCGCAACTACCAGCAGGCCTTCGCCACCAGCGGGGTGGATGCCTTGATCTTCCCGACCGCGCCGAACCTGCCTCCGGTGTTCGGCAACGACGAGAAGATCGAGCTGAACGGGACCGTCCGCGACATGTTCCCCACGGCCACCCGCAACGTCGCTCCCGGCGGCCTGGCCGGTGCGCCGCAGCTGTCGGTCCCGCTGTCGCGTCCGGAGGGTGCGCTGCCGATCGGCCTCACCCTCGAGGGCGGTATCGGCACCGATGACCGGCTGCTTGCCGTGGGCCAGGTGCTCAGCGCCCTGCTCTGATCCGGACTTCCGGAGCGACCGTCCGCCCGCCCGGTCAGGCCTCGGCGAGCAGCCCGGTGATGCGGGCTCCGAGCACGTCCAGTGCCTGCCCGGGCGGGGCGACGACCCGCTGGCCCCCCGAGGGGCACCAGTCGTCAGCGGATGGTGTCAGCCACAGCACGTGCACGCCGTGCTCGACCAGGTGCAGCACCTGGGCAGTGACTGCACGGCGGTTGGGGACCCGGCCATCGCTGGAGGCCAGCACGACGCGCAGCCCGGAGGCGGTGCTGGCCAGCTGCAGGGCGCCGTCGAGCGCACGCAGGGACTCCGGGCACCCTGCCGACCCGCCGCCGCAGGCCGGTTCGACGATCGCCTCGGGCACCAGGCCGGGGTGGACGATCGGGGCCGGGCGATTGTTCCAGGCGACGGCGGCGACATCGCCGCCGATCCGCCGGACCGCCCAGCTGAGGGCCCAGGTGAGCTCGCTCATCTCCTGGTGGATCGAGCGGCGGGATCCGGAGACGTCCCAGCTGACGCCGACGACGAGCCGCGGCTCCTCCTGGGGGCGTCGCCTGAGCTGCTGCCAGGGCATCGCCGTGACCCGGGTGTGGGCCACCACCTGGGCGTCGCGCCGCATCAGCTCGGACAGGCGTCCGCGCCCGGGTGGGACCGGGGAGGGCACCCGGGTCGGCTCGGGCAGGCGCTGGGCCGCGCGGCGCAGCGCTGCGGCGAGTACCCGCGCCGAGGTCCGTACCTCATCCGGTGGCGTACGGGTGACCACGTCGCGCTGCCCGGCGACGAAGACCCGGTCCGCGGCCGCCCCGGCATGGGCGCGCAGGTCGGCCTCCTCCTGGCGGTGGTGGTCGGCCTGCCGCGATGGGGGTGCGAGGACGGACCTGGCCGATCCGGTGATCCCCTGCAGGTCCTGGGCGACCTCCCGGTCCAGCTCGCCAGGCAGTTGGCCGGGGGCGTCCTCGTCCAGCAGTCGCGACAGCGCCTCGGCGAGCCGGACCAACCGGGGGACGTCCCCGTCGGGGATCTCGACGGCCGCCGCAAGGGTTCCCCGAAGCTGGGCCATCCCGGACGGTCCCAGCAGCAGCGCCAGCCGATTGGTGACCCGGGCCACTTCGCCGGGCAGGACGACGCCGGCCGGGCCCTGGGCCACCTGCCACACGGAGGTGGCGATGCCGGGGGTCGGCGAGCCGACGGTGGCGAGCGGGCAGGACACTGCGAGCGCAGCCCGCAACCAGGTCCGGTGGCCGGGGAAATGGCGCAGCAGTGCGCCGAGGGCACGGGCGGAGTCCAGCACCTCGGCCCACCGGCGGACCTCCTCGGTGGTGTCCTCCGGCAGGGGGCCGAGAGTGGTGCCGGCGAGGGCTGCGCGGGCGGTGACCACTCCGATCAGCGCGGCGTGGTCGATCCGGGTGTCGGCGACGGACAGGTCGATGCGACGCGGGTCGACCGAGCGGGGGTCCATCAGGGCGTCGGCGGCCACCTGCACCTCGCCGAGCTCGGGCACGTAGCGGGCGACCCGTGCCTCGGCCTCGGCGGTGGGCTTGATCGCGACCACCAGGTCCTGGCGTCCGGAGACCTGGGCCGCCAGCGGCTGCAGGCCGGCGGAGAGCTGGTACCAGGACGGATGCTCGGGGTCCTGCCAGACCTCCGTACGGCTGATCGCCACGGCGCCTCCCTGCGTACGGACGAACCCAACAACTTCGATTTAATATTACCACGAACTCTATTGACATCAGAACGAAAGTTCATGGACTCTTGTGCACGTGAGCGGCGTCACGTGCTGGTGCTGCTACATCACAAGTCGGTCTGCGCATCGTCGCGCAGGCCCGTTCCGAAGCGAGGAAGCAATGGCTGAACGAGCCGCCGACCCCCTGGTCCGGTCACCTCTGACCATCACGTACGAGGACGACCCGCGGGTCGTCGAGGAGCAGCACCACGACGACTATTCGAACCACGTCGTCCCGTTGACGATGCGGGTGGGCAGGTGGAGCCTGACGATGTCCTTCTGGGCACTGGTCAGCGCCATGGTGTGGCTGTTCTACGGCGCCCTGTCCACGAGCCTGTTCGGCACCGTCAACGCCCTGATCGCCATCGTCCTGTCGGTGATCACCTTCGGCCTGATCAACCACGTGCTGGCCCGCTGGGGTGCGCGTACGGGCCTGAACTCCGTGCTGCTGTCGCGCCAGGCCCTGGGGGTGCTCGGTGCGGCGCTGACCGCCTTCCTGCTCGCCGCGAACGGCACCTACTTCGCCGTCTTCGAGAGCAGCACCGTCGCCGTGGCGCTGAACTACTTCACCCCCGGCCTCGACATCCGCGTCTGGTACGCGGTGATCGCCCTGGCCATGCTGCCGCTGATGCTGGGCGGCGTGCAGACCTGGATGGCCAAGCTCAACGGGCTGCTGCTGCCGATCTACGCGATCGGGCTGCTGGTCGTGCTGGTCATCGTCGCGGTCAACTACCCGGTGGACTCCAGCCTGTTCTCCATGACCGGTGTCGTCCCGGCCGAGGCCCGGCCCTACCCCGGCTGGGTGATGGCGTACGTGCTCTACATGGGCGTCTGGCTGGCGATGGCCAACACCCCCGACTTCGCCCGGTTCGGCAAGCCCGAGGATGCCGGCTTCCACGCCCACGTGAGCTTCGGCTGGGTGTTCTACACCATCCTGTTCCTGGTGAACGGCTTGGCCGGCGCCTTCCTCGTCCACACCGTCACCCCGGGTGCCGAAGCCGCCGAGGCCGGCATCGTGGTCGCCATCTGCCAGGCCACCGGCCTGTTCGGACTGCTGTTCATCATCGTGTCGCAGCTGCGGATCAACACGCTCAACTACTACGAGGCATCCATCAACGCCAACCGCTTCATCCGTACGCTGACCGGCGTACGCGTGTCGCGGCTCCTGCTGGTCGCCGTGATCACCGTGCTGGTCTTCCTGCTGATGCTGACCAACGTGTTCAGCTACATCCAGCGCATGCTGGGCTGGCAGGCGGTCTTCCTGGTCGGCTGGGTCGGGATCATCATGACCCACTACTTCCTCACCGGCCGCGGACGGGTGACCGAGTTCCGGGCCCAGCGGCTCCCGGCGGTCACCTGGGGCCTGGGGGTGTGGATCATCTCCACCGCCCTGGGCATCGGCCTGCAGGAGATCCCGGGCGCGCCGCCCGCCCTGTCGTCCATCGCCCCGATCGTGTCCCTGGTCGTCAGCGTCGTCCTCTACGCCCTGGTGCTGCTCCTGAAGCGCGACCGGGAGGTCGCGCAGCCGCTGGACACCTGGAAGCCCGAGATCGAGGACCCGTGGAGGGCCTACCTGGCCTGTGCGGTGTGTGAGCGGTCGTACGTGGCCGTCGAGGTGGACCAGAACCTGCACGACGACGGGTCGCCGGTCTGCGACACCTGCGCGGTCGGGTACCGGGCCCGGCACTTCGACTGACCGGACCGGCAGGTCCTCGTGAACGGGGGAGGGGTGCTCGGTGCACCCTTCCCCCGTCCCGGTCACTCGTCGTCCACCTCGCCGAAGAGGGTGTTGGGGTTGAGGCTCGCGGCGGTGCGGGAGGAGGCGTCGTACATCCCCGCCAGCATGGACAGGGCGCGGGTGGCCGACTGCAGCCGGTTCAGGAACCCCTCGTCGGACATCATCAGGTCCATCAGCACCTTCACCCGCAGTGCGGAGTACCGCTCGGTCCAGCGGACCCCCTCCTCGGTCGCCTCGAACACGGTCGAGGTGCCCGACTTGGTCTTGGTGATCAACCCGATCGAGACCATCTTGCGGAGCGCGTACTGCACGTTGGGCAGGTCATCGCGGTTCAGGAAGCGGGCGATCGTCGTGGCGTCCTTGGGGCGGTCCTGCATCCGCACGACATGCATGATGACGACCTCGTTGAACCCGAGCTCGGGCTCCCCGACCAGGCGCGAGGTCTGGATGACATAGCGCTCGAAGGCCGAGGAGGCGGCCATCAGGGCGAACTCGAAGTTCGTGATCTCGGTCTCCTCGGGCGAGCGAGCCAGGTGCCATTCCCGAGAGGTGGCGTACCAGCCCGTCGCCTGGTCCGACGGGACGGGGCTGTTCGGGTTGAACGGGGGGTCACTGATATCGGCCACGCCACTGTTATACCCGCACGCCCTGTCAGTGTCCGATTATGGGTTCCGCCACCGAGCGCCCTATGACCTGGATCACAAAAGGGTCTACCGTTCCGAGGCCCGGAAGGTTAGCGTGCCTCATGGACAGCATGCTGATCGACGAGACCATGGACACCACGGCAACGGAGAGCCCGGCGCGGGACAACCCGGTGCCCGATCCCACCACCTTGGCCCAACGGGAGCGCCGCGCGCTCGCCGACCTCCTGCTGCAGGTGGGGCCGGAGGCGCCCACGATGTGCGAGGGCTGGATGACCTACGACCTGGTCGCCCACCTGTGGACCCGGGAGACCGAACCCGCCGCGATGCTCGGCGCCATGGGTGGCCCCTTCGCGGGCCTGGCCGATGCCCGGCGCGAACGGGCCAAGCAGCAGCACGCGTACGAGGAACTCGTCGAGCTGGTCCGCTCCGGACCCCGGCCCGGCTCCCCGCTGCGCCGCTTCGACCAGTCCGCCAACACCCTCGAGTTCCTGGTCCACCACGAGGACGTCCGACGCGGCGCCGACCTCTCGGTGCCCGCGCGGGAGATGTCCTACCAGGACGATCAGGACATCGTCGGCAGGCTCGGGGTGCCGGCCCAGCTGCGGCTCGGCCGCCGCGGAGTGCAGACCGTGCTGGTCGACCAGGAGTCCGGACACGTGGTGCGGGTCGGCCAGGGCGCCGTGGTGACGGTCACCGGCCCGCCGACCGAGCTGGCATTGTACGTGTTCGGCCGCCGCGCGCACGTCGACGTGCACGGCCCGGTCGCCCCGGACGGCCCGGACGACTGAGCCCGGCTCAGGAGACCTTCTGGTCACCCATCTCGCGGCTGGCGAGCACGAAGGTCGAGCCGACGCCCAGCACGACACCGACCACGAGCAGGACCGATGACGAGGCCACCACTCCGATGACGACCAGGATGACGGCGATGCCGATCAGGAGGCCGGTCACCGCGAACAGCGGCCGGGCGACGGGGGACCGTCGGGCGGTCACGTCGTCGGTGCTGGTGGCGGTGTCGGTGGTGTCGGCGGTCCCGGTGTCCCGGTGGGAGGATATCTGCGAGTCAGTGGTCCTGGGCGGCATGACAACCTGCTTCCGCGGTGGGGTGCTGCGATGGGCCAGTACGAGGTCCCGAGGGCCGTACGCGCACCGCCGCGCTGCGGGCGTGGATCCGGCTCGGATCGGGATCATCTGACCACACGCACGGGGTCATCGCCCAACGCCGTCCCGTGTGGGGCGGGCCCTATCGCGAACGGGCGGGACCGGGCACTCTGGAGGCATGACTGCCCGGCCTGCGCCCCAGCCACCGCTCGAGGACTACGCCCTGCTCGCCGACCGGCACACCGGCCCGCTGGTCTCCCGCGCCGGGAGCATCGACTGGCTGTGCCTGCCGAGGTTCGACGACGATGCGGTCTTCGCGGCGATCCTCGGCACCCCCGAAAACGGGCGCTGGCTGGTCGCCCCGGTCGACGGTGAGGTCATTCATCGGGCGTACGTCGGGGACACCTTCGTGCTGGAGACGTTGTGGCGGACCCCCACCGGTGACGTGCTGTGCCGGGACTTCATGCCCGACAACGCGGACCGCAACGACATCATCCGGTCGGCGGAGTGCCTGACCGGGGAAGTGGTCATCCACCAGGAACTGGTGATGCGCTTCGGCTACGGCGAGAACCTGCCGTGGGTGCGGCGGGTCCGCGGCCCGGCGGGGGAGCGGCTGGTCGCCGTCGCCGGGCCGGACGCGCTGTGCCTGGACGGCCCGCTGCCCCGGGCCGTGGACGGCCACCACGTCGGCGACGTGACGCTGCGGGCGGGGGACGAGGTGCACTGGAACCTGACCTGGTTCCCCAGCTACCATCCGCTGCCCGAGGTCCTCGATCCGGGCCCGGAACTGGCGTCGACCCTGGTCAACTGGCAGCAGTGGAGCGCCTCGATCCAGCTCGAGGGCTACCCGCCGGCGGTGCGTCGCTCGCTGCTGGTGCTGCGCGCCCTGACCCACCACGACACCGGTGGGATCGCTGCGGCGCCGACCACCTCGCTGCCGGAGGAGTGGGGTGGTGAACGCAATTGGGACTACCGCTTCTGCTGGCTGCGCGACTCCGCCCTCACCATCGAGGCGATGGCCAACCACGGCGCCGCGCACGGCCAGTGGCGCAACTGGCTGCTGCGCGCGATCGCCGGGGACCACGACCGGATGCGGATCATGTACGGCCTGGGCGGCGAGCGCCTCGGGCCCGAGACCACCCTCCAGCACCTGCCCGGCTACGCCGACTCGCGGCCGGTGCGGGTCGGCAACGGCGCCGCCGACCAGTACCAGGCCGACGTGGTCGGGGAGGTGATGATCTCCCTGTGCCGGATCCGGGAGATCGGGGTGACCGAGGACCGCTTCTCCTGGGCGCTGCAACGGGCCCTGCTGAGGTTCGCCGAGGAGCGGTTCGACCAGCCGGACCACGGCATCTGGGAGGTCCGCGGCCCGGCCCGCTACTTCACCCACTCCCGGGTGATGATGTGGGCCGCGTTCGACCGGGGCATCCAGGCAGTGGAGAACTACGGGCTCAAGGGCCCGGTCGATACCTGGCGCGCGTTGCGCGACCGGCTGCGGACCGAGATCGAGAGCAACGGCTGGAACGCCGACCTGAACAGCTTCACCCAGGCGTACGGCGCCACGACGGTCGATGCGGCACTGCTGGCCCTGCCGCAGACCGGCTTCATCGCGTGGGACGACCCGCGGATGCTCGGCACCGTCGCAAGGATCGAGGCCGACCTGATGACCCCCTCAGGACTGCTCCTGCGCTACCACACCGCCGAGACCGACGACGGCGTGGCCGGGGACGAGCACACCTTCCTGCTGTGCAGCTTCTGGCTGGTCGCCCAGTATGCCCACACCGGTCGGCTCGAGGAGGCCCGACGCCTGTTCGACCAGTTGCTGTCCTACCGCAGCGACGTCGGGCTGCTGTCCGAGGAGTATGACGTGGCCACCGGCCGGCTGTCCGGCAACTACCCGCAGGCGTTCAGCCACCTGGGGCTGGTGCAGGCGGCCGACGCCCTGCGCCGGGCCGAGGGACGGATCGGCCACGGCTCCGACGAACGGTAGGGACGGACGACAGCACGGTACGGGCGAGGGCAGGTCAGGCCCGCCCGGCCTCGGCGACCCGGCGCAGGTGTGCCAGCAGCAGCTGGACGGTCGGCTTCCTGGGATGGTCCTCGACCCAGAGCACGCCGGTCCGACTGCCGATGTGGCAGTCGGTGACGTCCAGCACCGCGGCATCCGGCAGCGGCGCGACGGTCGACCGGGGCATCGCCCCGACGAAGCCCCCCTCGGTCACCAGCAGCGCAGCGGTCGACGACGCGGCGCACTCCACGGTCCGCCGCGGCAGTGGGACCCCGGCGCGGGCAAAGGCGGTCTCCAGCTCGGTGCGCAGGTAGGTCCCGCTGGTCGGCAGGATCCACTGCTCGTCGGCCAGGTCGGCCAGGCCCACCGGACCGGCGCCCACCCACCGACCGCCCGCCCCGCAGACGATCGCGATCGTCTCCTCGTACAGCAGCTCGAAGTGCAGGTCCTCCCCGGCGACCCGGGCGTGGGTCGCGGCGAAGCCCTCCCGGGTGATCATCAAGTCGATCTCCCCGTGCACCAACATCTGGGCCAAGTGCTCCGGCAGGTTCTCCCGTACCACGACCTCGACCCGGGGACGTTCGTGCTTCAGGGCGGCGATGGCCCGTGGCAGCAGGGTGGTGGCCCCGGCCAGGTGCACCCCCACGCTCACCGTGCCGGCCTCGCCATCGGCGACCTGGCGGACCTGCTCGGCACCGACCCGCAGGTGGGACAGCGCCGCCCGGGCATGGTCCAGGAAGGACTCGGTGTAGTCCACCGGGCGCATGCCGCTCGGGGTCCGCTCGAACAGCGGGGCCCCGAGGATCTCCTCCAGTTCCCGGATCGACCGGGTGACCGACGGCTGGCTGAGGTAGAGCCGCTGTGCCGCCGCGACCGCGGTGCCCTCCTCGGCGACGGCCAGGGCCACCTGCAGGTGCTGCAGTTTCAGCCGGCTCCGGAGCACATCCTCGTCCACGGGCCCATTGTGGCCCACTGCGGTCGGCGCACCGCTATGCGCCGACCGGATAGCCCCATCCGACCTTGGTATTGGACGTCCCGCGGCCTCCTCCCGGACGATGGGGGTGTCCTGGAGCACATCCATCCCACGTCCATCCCACGAGGAGCAGCCCCATGCCCGAAGCACGCGTCGTCGAGCACCTGGCCAAGCCGCGGGGCAGGTTCCCGCATATCCGGCGGGCCGGGGACTTCCTGTACGTGTCCGGCACCAGCAGCCGACGCCCGGACAACTCCTTCGCCGGCGCCGAGGTCGACGAGATGGGCGTGACCCGGCTCGACATCGCCGCCCAGACCCGGGCGGTGATCGAGAACATCGGCGAGATCCTCCGCTCCCAGGGCGCCGACCTGTCCGACCTGGTCCAGGTCACCACCTACCTGGTCAACATGAACGACTTCGGCGGCTACAACGAGGTGTACGCCGAGTACTTCGACGAGACCGGCCCCTCGCGGACCACCGTGGCGGTCCACCAGCTCCCCCATCCCCTGCTGCTGATCGAGATGCAGGCCGTCGCGTACGCCCCGACCCGCAGCTGACCACCCCTGCCATCGAGAGGCGATGCACCATGTCCGCTCCCAGCCCGTTCAACTTCCAGCAGTGGATCGTCGAGAACGCCGACGAACTGCGCCCGCCGGTCAACAACAAGGTCCTGCACGAGGTCGATGACGCCCTGATCGTCCAGGTCGTCGGCGGCCCCAACCAGCGCACCGATTTCCATGTCGATCCCTATCCGGAGTGGTTCCACCAGGTGAAGGGGAACATCCACGTCAACATCATCGAGGACGGCCGCCAGCGCCGGGTCGACATCAGGGAGGGCGAGGTGTGGATGCTGCCGGCGAACGTGCCGCACTCCCCGCAGCGGCCCGAGCCCGGGTCGATCGGCATCGTGGTGGAGGTGACCCGTCCCGAGGGCGTCACCGAGCACTTCCAGTGGTACTGCCCCGAGTGCACCGCGCTGCTTCACGACGTCGAGCTGCAGGTGCGCGACATCCAGGCCGACCTGCCACCGGTGTACGAGGACTTCTACGCGCTGTCCGATGCGGAGCGTACGTGCCCCAACTGCGGTGCCGTGCACCCTGACAGGGGCTGACCGGACGATGGCAGAGATGGGAGCCGACCGTACGCCCGTGATCGATGTGCACGCGCACTACGTGCCCCGGGGCTGGCCCGACCTGGCCGCGGCGACCGGCCACCACGGCCCCTGGCCGTCGCTGCGCGTCGACAGCGCACGCGAGGCGATGATCATGCTCGGGGACCGGGAGTTCCGTCCGATCACCGACCACGCCTGGAACGCCGACACCCGGCTGGCCCAGATGGACGCCGACGGCGTCGACCAGCAGGTGATGTCGCCCACCCCGTTGTTCTTCGCGTACGCCGAGGACGGCCGGGCCGCAGCCACGGTCGCCGGCATTTTCAACGACCTGTGCCTGGAGATCGCCGCCGAGGATGAGGACCGGCTGGTCCCGTTCTGCCAGGTGCCGCTGCAGGACACCGACCTGGCGATCGCCGAACTGGACCGCTGCCTCGACAACGGGCACCGCGGCGTCGAGATCGGCAACCATGTCGGCGACCGGGACCTGGACGACGCCGGCATCGAGGCGTTCCTGGCGCACTGCGCCGAGCGGGACGTGCCGGTCTTCGTGCATCCCTGGGACATGCCCTCCTCGCCCCGGCTGTCGCGGTGGATGGCGCAATGGCTGGTCGGCATGCCGGCCGAGACCCAGCTGTCGATCATCGCGCTGATCCTGGGTGGCAGCTTCGACCGGTTGCCGAAGGAGCTGAAGCTGTGCTTCGCCCACTCCGGTGGTTCCTTCGCCTACTGGCTGGGCCGGTTCGAGAACGCCTGGCACCGGCGCCCCGACCTGATCGCCACCTCCGAGCACCCGCCGTCGCACTACCTCGACCGGTTCAGTGTCGACACCGTGGTGTTCCACGACCCGGCGCTGCGCCTGCTGGTGGACGTGATGGGCCCCGAGCACCTGATGCTGGGCAGCGACTTCCCGTACCCGCTGGGCGAGACCCCGGCCGGTGGGCTGGTTCGGCAAGCCACCTTCCTCACCGAGGAGCAGCGGGCCGCCATCCTCGGCGGCAACGCCCGCCGCTTCCTCGGGCTGGGATCGCATCGACCGGTGGCCGCCGCCAGCTGATGACCACCGGTCCCGGACTTCGTCGGAACCCTGTTGCGCCGCCGCCCGGGCGGGGCAGGATAGGAGGAACGGCGGATCGGGGATCAGGTCATGGCATCCACACAACTCGACGAGCAGCTGCGGCAGGCCCTGGCGGAGGCCGTGCCGACCGCCGAACGCTGGTGGCGCGCCTCCCGTGACGTCCCGCAGGGGCGGGCCCCGGCCCTGCTCGCCCGGATCGCCTCCGATCCCGCCGGACCCGCCTTCCTGCTCGCCTTCGTCGACCGGGTCGTCCGCCCCGAGGACCCCCGCACCGCAGCCCGGGCCCTGCACCGGCTCGCCCGTACGGTCCCGGCCTCCCTGCCGGCCGGACTGGGGCTCCTGGTCCGGGCCGGCGGGCTGCTCGCCCCCGTCCTGCCCCGCCCCGTCATCCCGGTCGCCCGCGGGGTGCTGCGGGCCCTGGTCGGCGACCTGGTCCTCGACGCCGATGACGCCCGGCTCGCTCCCGGCCTGGCCGGATTGTCCGAGGACGGCGTACGACTCAACGTCAACCTGTTGGGTGAGGCGGTGCTCGGTGATGCCGAGGCCGGCCGCCGGCTCGCCCAGTTGCACCGGTTGGTGCGCCGCGACGACATCGACTACGTCTCGCTGAAGGTGTCCTCGGTGCTCGGCCCGCACAACCCGTGGGGCCTGGACGCGGCCGTGGACCGGGCCGTCGGCCTGCTGGAACCGCTCTATCGCAGCGCCGCGGGCCAGCGCACCCCGGTCTTCATCAACCTGGACATGGAGGAGTACCGGGACCTCCGGCTCACCCTGGCCGTGTTCCGCCGCCTGCTCGACCTGCCCGGCCTGGAGCGGCTGCCGGCCGGCGTCGTCCTGCAGGCCTACCTGCCCGACGCGCTGCCCCACCTGCAGGACCTGCACGCCTGGGCGGCCGACCGGCGCCGCCGCGGCGGCGCCCCGGTCCGGGTCCGGCTGGTCAAGGGCGCCAACCTGGCGATGGAGCACGTCGACGCGGTCCTGCACGGCTGGCAGCCGGCGACCGCCCGCGACAAGTCGGCCACGGACGCGAACTACCTGCGCCTGCTGGACTGGGCACTGACCCCCGAGCGGACCGAGGCGATCCACGTCGGCATCGCGGGCCACAACCTGTTCACCCTCGCCGCGGCCTGGGAGCTGGCCGGGCTGCGCGGCGTACGCGACCGGGTCGAGGTCGAGATGCTCGCCGGGATGGCCCCGGCCCAGGCCCGGGCGGTGCGCACGGAGGTCGGCGGGGTGCGGCTGTACGTGCCGGTGGTCCGGCCCCGGGAGTTCGACGTGGCGATCGCCTACCTGGTGCGCCGGTTGGAGGAGAACTCCACCCCCGACAACTACCTGGCCTCCGTGTTCGGGACGGACCCGGAGGCGGGACTGGCCCGGGAGCGGGATCGTTTCCGGGCCGCCGTGGCGCGGCTGGTGCAGGAGGGGACCGGGCCGGCGTCCCCGGCCGTGGGGCCACGCCGGACCCCGGAGCGGCCGAGGCCGGTGCCGGGCCGCTTCGTCCCGGTCCCGGACACCGACCCCGCCGTTCCCCAGAATCAGGCCTGGGGCCGTACGATCCTGGACCGGGTGCCCGGATCGCGTCTGGGTCTGGCCGGTGTCGAGGCCGCCCGGGTCCGGGAACCGGAGCAGGTCCGCCGGCTCGTCGCCGCCACCAGTGACGCCGCGGCCGCCTGGCAGGCCCGGCCGTGGGCCGAGCGGGCCGCGATCGTCCACCGGATCGGCGACGAGGTCGAGGCGGCGCGGGCCGACCTGCTGGAGGTCGCCGCGGCCGAGTGCGGCAAGACCCTGGACCAGTCCGACCCCGAGGTCTCCGAGGCGGTCGACTTCGCGCACTACTACGCCGAGCAGTCGGCGGTGCTGGCCGACCTGGTCGGGGCCGAGTTCCGGCCGGTGCGGCTCACCGTGGTCACCCCGCCGTGGAACTTCCCGCTGTCCATCCCGCTCGGCGGCGTGGCGGCGGCCCTGGCCGCCGGCTCCGCAGTGGTCCTGAAGCCGGCCACCGCGGCCCGCCGCTGCGGCGCGCTGCTGGCGGAGGCCTGCTGGCGGGCCGGTGTGCCCCGTGACGTGCTCCGGCTGGTCGTGCTCGACGACCCCGGCCTCGGCCGGCACCTGGTCGCCGACCCACGGGTGGGCCGGGTGGTGCTGACCGGGTCGGCCGACACCGCGGCACTGTTCCGCAGCTGGCGTCCCGACCTGCCGCTGCTGGCCGAGACCTCGGGCAAGAACGCCATCGTCGTCACCGCCGCGGCCGACCGCGACCTGGCCGTGCGCGACATCGTCGCGTCCGCCTTCGGCCACGCCGGACAGAAGTGCTCGGCCGCCTCCCTGGTGATCCTGGTCGGCGCCGCGGGGCGCTCCACCCGGTTCCGCGACCAACTGGTCGACGCGACCCGCTCGCTCACGGTCGGCCCACCGACCGATCCGGCCACCCGGATGGGCCCGCTCACCGCGCCGCCGGGCGAGAAGCTGCTGCGCGGCCTGACCCGTACGGGGCCGGGGGAGCGCTGGGTGCTGCAGCCCCGCCGGCTCGACGCCGAGGGACGGCTGTGGACCCCGGGGATCCGGTCCGGTGTCCGGGCCGGCAGCGAGTTCCACCAGGTCGAGTACTTCGGGCCGGTCCTCGGCATCATGACCGTGCCGGACCTGCGGACCGCGGTCGATGTGCAGAACGGCACCGACTACGGCCTGACCGCCGGCCTGCACTCCCTCGACCCCGACGAGATCACCTACTGGCTCGCCCACGTCCACGCGGGCAATGCGTACGTCAACCGGCCGATCACCGGCGCGATCGTGCAGCGCCAGCCGTTCGGCGGCTGGAAGCGCTCCTCGGTCGGCACCGGCGCCAAGGCCGGCGGGCCCAACTACCTGTTCGGGTTCGGCGACCTCGTCCCCGCCCCGGTCGACCGGCTGGTCGACGAACCGCACGACCGGCTGCTGGCCCGCCTGCTGCAGGTCGGCCGCGAGATCCTGCCACCCGAGGAGGCCGTTCCGCTGGAGGTCGCGATCGGCCTGGACCAGCAGGCGTACGACCGGGAGTTCGGACGCCACCATGATCCGGCCGCGCTCGGGGTGGAGACCAACGAGTTGCGCTACCTGCCGGCCCCGGTGCTTGTCCGGCTGGGGGAGGGCCGCCCGATCGGCGACCTGGTCCGGGAGCTGTCCGCCGCCCTGGCGCTGCCCTGGCCGCAGGAGGCCGCTGAACGCGCCGGTCACCGGGTCTCGACCGCGGTGCCGCTGCCGGTCCCGCTGGAGGTGCTGCTGGACGAGGTCGGGATCCCGGTCACGGTCGAGTCCGACCAGGAGTTCCTGGCCCGGGCCCGACGGATCGGCCATCGCCGCGACGGGCGGGTCCGGCTGCTCGGCGGCGACCCGGCCGCGCTCGCCCAGGCGCTGGGCGGATCGATCGACGTCGCCGTGTACGCCGGACCGGTGGTGGCGGCGGGCCGGGCCGCGCTCCTGCCGTACGTGCGGGAGCAGACGGTGAGCATCACCGTGCACCGGTACGGGCACGTCGGCTGAACGGGCCTCGACCCCGGCAGCCCCGGACAGCGCTCGACCGGCCCGGGCCCGCCGAGGCACAGGCGGACCGGGACCGGTCGAGGTCAGTGGGGTCAGTGGGTGCCGGTCACTGCGCCGGCGGGGTGAAGATCATCTTCTCCAGGTCGATCGGCTCGGTGAGGGCGCCACCGTCGACCATCACCTCGTTCCACAGCTCGATGTCCTGGACGGTCGGGTAGCCGGCCTTCCAGGTCGGCAGCTGCATCTTGTTGGCGACCTCGGCGCTGGTCTGCGAGTAGGTCGGCGTCAGTTCCCGGGCGAGGTCCGGGTTGGCGGCCAGGTCGGCGTTCGCCTTCTCCATCGCCCGCGCGAACGCGGCGGCGGTGTTGGGGTTCTGGTCGACGAAGTCGGCGGTCATCGCGATGCCGGCCAGCGGGATGGTGGCCGTACGACCGGAGAAGTTGGAGAACAGCTTGGTGTTGCCGGCCTCCAGCAGGGCGGTCTGGAACGGCTCCACGGCCCAGGCCGCGTCGACGTTGCCGCGCTCCAGGGCTGCGGCCATGTCCGGGAACGGCATCTCGAGGAACTCGACCTGCGCCGGGTCCACGTTGTTCTCCTTCAGCACGCTCTTCACGGTCAGGTCACCGGTGTTGTTCAGCGTGTTGACGGCCAGCTTCTTGCCGGCCAGGTCCTGGATGGTGGTGATGCCGGACTGCGGGCTGACGAACACGCCGGCGAAGTTCTCGCTGCCGGCCACGCCGAGGGAGACGATCTTCAGTTCGGCGACGTTCTGCTGGGCCAGGAGGAAGGACGGGTAGGTGCCGAAGACGGCGTCCAGATCACCGGCGACCATGGCCGGCACCGCGGCAGCGCCACCCTGGGCGGTCTGCGGGGTGACGTTGAGGCCCTCGTCGGTGAAGTAGCCCTGGTTGACGGCCTGGAAGAGGGCGGCCTGGTCGGCGACCGGGACGTGGCCGACGGCAAGATCGGTGACCTCGGGGGCGCCGCCGTTGGCCGGCGCAGTGCTCCCGCCGGTGCCGGTACTGCCGGAGCAGGCGGCCAGGCCCAGGGTGAGGGCCGCGGCGGCGACGACCGCACCGAGGCGGCGGAGGGTGAATCGTGGCGACATCGTTGTCTTCCTTTCGATCATGACTGCTGGTGTCGGTACTGAGGGCGGTCAGGCCGTGCCCAGCTTGCGGCGCTCGGCGAGCAGCTCGTGGCCGGGGGCGGCGTTGCGGACAAGTCGGGCGACCTCGCCGCGGATCTGGATGAAGGTGGGATCCTCCTTGGTGGTGATCTGGTCACGGTCGCGGCCGAGCGGGACATCGATGATCGTCTGTACGGTGGTCGACGGCTTGGAGAGGACCACGACGCGATCGGCGAGGTAGACGCTCTCGTCGATGTCGTGGGTGACGAAGAGGATCGTCATGTCGAACTGGTCGCGCACCCGTAGCACCAGGTCCTCCAGGTCCTCGCGGGTCTGCGCGTCGATCGAGGCGAACGGCTCGTCCATCAGCATGATCTTGGGCCGGTAGGCGAGCGCTCGGGCGATCGCGACGCGCTGCTGCATGCCGCCGGACAGCTGGCCCGGGTACTTCTTCTCGTTGCCGGTCAGGCCGACCGCCTCCAGCGACTCGGCGACCCGCCGCTGTTCCTCGGCCTTGTCCAGGTGCAGGTGCTGCAGCGGGAAGCGTACGTTGCTCTCGACCGTCAGCCACGGGAACAGCGAGCCGCGGTAGTCCTGGAAGACCATCGCGAGTCCCTCGGGCACATCGGTGATCCGCTTCTCCAGGAAGCGCAGGTCGCCGCCGGTGGGTCGCATCAGACCCGCCATGGTGCGCAGCAGCGTGGTCTTCCCACAGCCCGAGGGGCCGACGATCGAGACGAACTCCCCCTGGTGGACGTCGAAGGTGATGTCGGCGAGCGCCAGGTTGGCCGAGGGGCCGGTGCCGTACGTGTGGGTCAGGTGGTTGATGTCGAGGAGGGTCATCGCGGAGCCTTCGGGTCGCGGGCCGGTGGGATGGGATGCGGTGAGCTGCACGGTCATGGTCAGGAGGTCTCCCGTCCGGAGGCGCGCTGCCAGGCGAGGAGGCGGCGCTCGACGATGGTGAGGACGAAGTTGAACAGGCAGCCGAGGATGGCGAGCAGCAGGATGGCCGCCCACATCCGGGTGATGGCGAAGCTGCGCTGGGCCTGCACCAGCTGGTAGCCAATGCCGCTGGAGGAGGCGATCATCTCCGAGATCACCATCAGGATCAGCGCCAGCGAGACGCTGGTCCGTACGCCGGCGAGGATCTTCGGGCCCGCGGCGGGCAGCACCACCTTGAACAGCCGGCTGACCGGGGTGATCCGGAAGACCCTGCTGGTCTCGATCGTCAGGGGGCGTACGCTGCGGACGCCCTCGATCGTGTTCAGCAGGATCGGCCAGACCGATCCGAACGCGATCAGCGCGATCCGCATCTGGTCGGTGGTGCCGAGCAGGATCAGGAAGACCGGAAACAGCGTCGGCGGGGGAACGGCCCGCATGAACTGGAGGATCCAGTCGAGGTAGCCCTCCAGCCGGCGGCTCAGCGCGATCGCCGTGCCGAGGAGGACGCCGGCGACCACGGCGAGGAAGAAGCCGGCCAGGGTGCGCCCGATGCTGGGCAGCACGTCGGCGCGCATGCTGGGCGACAGCAGCCCGTCCTCCCCGGGCAGCCACAGCTTGGCGGCCTGCTGGACGATCTTGACCGGGGTGGGGAAGAACGGGTTGTCCATCAGCATGGTCGCGACCTGCCAGATCACCACGATGGCGACCAGAACGATCCAACGCATGGCGATCCACAGGCCCTTGCGCAGCGCGTGGGCCTGGTTGCCCGGGGTGACCGGGAGGGTGGCGGTTTCGAGGCTCATCAGTGCTGCTCCTTGCGCCACGAGAAGAGGACGGACTCCACGCCCTTGAGGGCGGCGTTGACGAGGACCCCCAGCACGCCGGCGACGATCGTCCCGGCGAAGACCTGGGCGGTCGACCCACCGCCGGACTGCACCTCGAGGATGAACGACCCGATGCCGGTGGCGGTGCCGGCCAGCAGCTCGGCACTGACCGTGACGATCAGGGCGATCGAGGCGGAGATCCGGATGCCGGTGAAGGCGAACGGGGCCGCGTGCGGCAGGAAGACCTTGGTCAGCGTCTGCCACCAGGTCAGCCGGAACGTCTTGGCCGTCTCGCGGGTGACCGGATCGAGCTCCCGGGCGCCGTAGAGGGTGTTCAACAGGATCGGCCACAGGGCCGCATACAGCACCAGCATGAACTTCATCGTGGTACCAGTGCCGAAGACCAGGATCGCCAGCGGCACGAGCGCCACGGCGGGGATCGGCCGGAGGAACTCGATCAGGGCGCTGCTGGCCTCGTACACCCACCGTGACGAACCGAGCACCAGCCCCGCGGTCACACCGACCAGGGAGGCCAGGGCCAGGCCGATCGCCCATGCGCTGATCGTGGAGGCGATGTCGCCCAGGAAGACCGGGTCGGTCATGATCACGCCGAGCTGGACCAGGACCTGCGAGGGTGAGGGCAGCAGCGTGGTCGGCATGATGCCGGTCCGGCTCAGCAGCTCCAGGACGAGGACCAGGGCGAGGACGCCGATGGCTCCCTGTGCCGGTCGGCCCAGACCGGCGCGTGGCCCGGTCACGGTGACAGCGGTCATCGGCGACCCCCGTCCCGGTTCATCAGAAATGCGGATGTGAGCATGGTCACATCCTGTGATCCTCGCTACAGTCGTGTCAAGGGTTATAGATCGAGATTGAACTAATCGGGGATCGAGGTGGTCGATTCCCGATCATGGATCCTCACGGAAGGGGGCCTGATGTCGCTGCGCTATGCGATCCTCGGGGTGCTGGACGCACAGCCGATGACCGGGTACGAGCTCGGAGGCTTCTTCGAGACCAGTGCCAATTGGGTCTGGAGTGCGAAGCTGAGCCAGATCTACCCACTGCTCAACACCATGGCGGCCGAGGGTGTCGTCGACAGTGAGGACGAGGTGCATGGGCGTCGTCGCTCCACCCGGTATTCCATTACCGACAAGGGACGGGCTGAGCTCGTCGACTGGGTCGGGTCGTCACACCCCCTGCCGGGGATGCGCGACCCGATGCTGATCCAGGCGCTGTACATGGACCTGCTGGACCCCGAGCAGGTCGACCGGGTGCTGGGGGAGTACCTGGAGGTGATGCGGAGGCGGGCGGCCGACCTGCGGGAGCACCAGCGGGCGCTGATCGAGGGGGAGACCGACCTCATCCGGGCCCGACTGGCCCTGCGCCCGGCCCGGGATCATGCGCGGATGCTGATGATGAAGTCCATGGTTTTTGCCGGGCTGATCCGCCAGTGCGAGGCCTCAATGGCCTGGGCCGAGGACTTCCTGATGGCCTCTCGGTTGGGGGGTCACACCACCGAGGTCGAGTCAACCCTGCAAGATATGTAACTCTTGACATAGAGTTCCGGTGTTTCTACCGTGGGTCCATGGATCCACGCTCTGGCCTGATCGCCGCCGCCCACGCGCTCTCCGGTGAGGGCCTCGTCAACGCCTTTGGCCACGTCTCCGTACGCCTCGACGACGGCGGGATCGCCATGACCCCGGCGGCCCCGCTCGGGGCCGTGAGCCGCTCGCACGACTTCCCGGTCATGTCGCTCGACGCCGACGACCTGCCGCAGGGAATGCCCCGCGAGGCGTGGATCCACGTCGCCGTGATGGAGGCCCGCCCCGACGTGGGGGCCATCTGCCGGGCCCAGCCCGAGTCGGTCGCCGCCGTGACCGCCGCCGGCCTGCCGATCCGGCCGCTGCACGGGCAGGGCAGCTTCGTCGGCGACGTCGTGCCGGTCTTCGGTGATCCGCGGCTGGTCCGCGACGCCGAACGGGCCGGCCGACTGGCCGAGGCGCTCGGTACCGGCAACGCGGTGGTGATGCGCGGCAACGGCGCGGTCACCACGGGCGCCACGATCGGGGAGGCCGTGGCCCGGATGTGGGTGCTGGAGAAGTCCGCCCGGCTGAACGCGATGGCCGCCGCGGCCGGCACCCCCGAACCCCTGACCCTCGAGGAGCAGGAGGCCTGGCGCGCCACCAGCACCGAGCTCCTGCACCGCATCTGGTACCACCTGACCGCCCAGAACAGCGTTCCCACCACCCACACCACACGGAGCACACCATGATCAAGCTCACCGATCTCGCGTACGTACGCGTCGGGACCCGCGACCTGGGGGCCCAGCTCGACTTCGCCCAGGACATCGTCGGCCTCGAGTTCGTCGGCCAGGAGGGCGGGACCGCGATGCTCCGCGCCGACGACCGGCACCATTGCCTGGCCTTCGTCGAGGGCGACCACGTCGGCACCCTGGCCAGCGGCTTCGTCCTGTCCGGCCCCGCCGAGCTGGAGGCCGCCGCCGCCCAGCTGGAGGCCGACGGCGTCGAGGTGACCCGCGGCACCCCCGAGCAGGCCCGCGAGCGCAGGGTCGGCGACTTCATCTCCTTCGACTCCCCGGGCGACAACCGGATCGACCTGGTCATCGGCCAGATCCACGTCGAGTCCCGCCCGGTTCGCTGGGCGCGCCCGGCCGGCATCACCGAGTTCGGCCACCTCGGGATCGAGGCCCCGGACGTGATGGAGGCCCATGACTTCTGGACCCGGCACTTCAACATCAAGGTGTCGGACTGGATCGCCGACCGTGCCGTCCTGACCCGCTTCGACCCGGTGCACCACAAGCTCGCGATCTTCAAGGACAGCACCGGGCTGGGCCACGTGAACTTCCAGGTCGGCTCGCTCGACGACCTGATGCGCAACTGGCGCTTCCTGGAGGCCAACAACGTCCAGATCACGATGGGGCCCGGCCGGCACCCGCAGTCGACCGCGATCTTCCTCTACTTCAAGGGTCCGGAGGACATGACCTGGGAGTACTCGTACGGCGTCCGGCGGATCCCTGACGACATGGACTGGACCCCGCGTCACTTCGATCCCTCCGAGCCGGACTTCATCGACCTGTGGCGTGGGGCGGTCCCGGCGGCGCGGCGACAGGACCGCTGACCTTGTCGCTGAAGCACGCGATTCTGGGGGTGCTCGAGGCCAGCCCGATGACCGGCTACGACCTCAAGCGCTTCTTCGACGGCTCCGCCGAGTGGCTGTGGTCGGCCAAGCACAGCCAGATCTACCCCCTGCTCGCCTCGCTGGAGGCCGAGGGCCTGGTCTCCAGCGAGGAGGGGGTGCGCGGTGAGTTCCAGCGTCGGGTGGTGCATTCGTTGACCGAGGCCGGCCGCGCCGAACTGCTGTCCTGGGTCGGGTCGGTGCACCCACAGCCGGGCGAGCGCGATCCGTTTCTGCTGCAGGCGGTGTTCTTCGACATGGTCGGCGACGAGGAGGTCCGCCGGGTGCTGACCGCCTACCGCGACGAGCAGCGCGAGGCGTACGAGGCGGCCCGGGCCCACAGCCTCGCACTGGCCGCGGGGGAGACCCCACTGATCAAGGAACGACTGCGGGTCCGGCCGGAGGAGTCCGGCCGGATGCGGTCGATGAAGGCCCGGGCGTTCGCGGCGCGGGCCGAGGTGGCCCGGGTCCGCTGGCAGTGGGCCGAGGAATACCTGGCCGACCTCACGGGCGACCCGACATCCTGACCTCGATCACCCGGGGCGGGCCGTCCTCGGCCAGTACGAGGGTGGCCGTACCGGTGTGGCCCTGCAGGGCCGCGACCAGCGTCTCCCGGTCCCAGCGCCGTGCCTCATCAGTGGTGCTCCACAGCTCGACCTGCGCCCCGGTCAGCACCTCGACCTCCCGCACCAGGTCGGGTGCCGCCGGCCCGACCAGCACGATCCACCGAGGCGCGGCGGCCGCCGGCCCGGCCTCCGGTCGGGCGACCGGGGTCCGGCGATCCTCGCGCCACACCGTGCCGTGGTAGATCGACACTGCCGCCGCAGCCACCAGCACACCCAGGCCGTACCGCATCGAACGCAGCGTGACCCACGAGACCTGCCCGACCACGGCGTCCCGCAGCAGCAGGTACGCCACCACGATCAGGGCGATCGCCGCGGCGACGCCGGTCAGGCCGAACAGCAGGGCGAGGTAGATCCGCCGGGTCCGGGAAGCGATCTCTGTCGCGGGATCGGTCGCGACCTGCCGGCGGAGGGAGGTCCAGAACGTCAACCAGACCGGCACGCCGACCACCAGCAGGGTCACCGCGGCGAGCAGCGTGTTCCGCACCGTCATGCCCAGGTCGATCCCGGGGGTGACCGACTCGACCAGCCCCACGAGGATCGTCCCGACCCCCGCTGCGGTGGCGCCCAGACCGATCCCGGACACCAGGTACTCATAGACCCGCCGGACCTCCGTGCGGCGCGTCGCTCTCGCCTGCGCGAGCACGGTGCGGTGGTGCCACCAGACCAGCAGGCCGGCCACCACGGTGGCGATCCGGCTGCCGGCGTCGGCGAAGTGCCGCACTGCACTGGCCTGCAGCGGATCACCCACGAACCAGACCAGGACGTCCCACAGCAGGAGGCTCGCGCCGGTCAGGGCCAGCACCAGCCCGCCCCCGACGCCCAGGACCAGGACGTGGACCAGCCACAGTGGCGTACGGGGCCGGTCGGAGGCGCCCAGTAGCCAGTAGCGCACCCAGACCAGGCCACCGGCCAGGAACCAGCCGGCATTCCGGGCCAGCTCACCGCCGGCCCCGATCACCTCGCCGGGCCGGAACAACATGTCGAGGGAGGTGCCGAGCAGCAGCGCGAACCCGACCGTCACCAGCACGAGCCCGACCATCGAGCCGAGCACCAGGTGCACCGACTGGCCGGCCGGGGACAGGGTCCGCCGGGCAAGGATCCAGTGCACCACCCAGATCACGCCCCAGACGACCAGCCGGGCCGCGGCGTCCGCCTCGAAGGTCGGCCGGTACAGCGCGGCCGCGACCACCTGCTGCAGCGCCGTCGCGGCGACGATCACCGAGACCAGTGCCAGGACGACCAGGTAGGTCGCGTACAGCGCGGACCGGGACTCGTCGGGGTCGCGTCGGTGGGAGCGCCAGGACCCGTAGGCGATCAGCAGCGCCAGCGGTGCACCGACCACGGCGAAGGCCAGGTCCCGGGCCAGCAGGATGGCCGGATCCGGCCCGAAGTCCACGATCCGGGAGGTCGAGCCGAACAACCGGGCCAGCAGGTTGCTGGTGCCGATCGCGGCCACGACCAGCAGCCCGGCCAGCAGCAGGTATTGGAAGAACCGGCGGACGACGATCATCGGAAGACCATGGGAATCAGTTCCCCCTGCACGTGTAGATGGGCCAGGGCTCGCCGCTGATCAGCCACCGACCGTCGCGCTTCACCAGGTCGAAGGACTCCCGGTGGTCGTACGTGCCCCCCGGCAGCAGGCCGTCCCGGCTCTCGCTGACCTCCACGACCACCCGGGCGGTCGCCTCGGCGCCGGTGGTGCCGGTCGTGGAGCTGACCACCGCGAGTGAGGCCGCCCCGACCTCGCCGTAGGGGAACGGTGCCGTGCAGCCCAGTGCCGGGTCCAGCAGGGACACCATCGTCGCCATGTCGTCGTCGATGACGGCGGTGACGTACGCCTGCACGACACCCTCGGGCGTGGTGGGGTCAGGGCCGGTCGGCGTACGGTTCGCCGACACGACCCCAGCGATCACCGCGACCGCAACCACCAGCGCCGCGATCACGACCAGCACGATGTTCTGCCGGGACCTCATAGGTCCAGTCTCCCCCATCTCCGGCCCGTGGGGGCCTCAGTGCTCCAACAGCCGCAGCCACACCTCGCTGGCGGTCGGGAAGCTCGGCACCGCCCGACGCAGCGTGGCCAGGTCCATCCCGCCGACGATGGCGATCGTGGCCGCATGCAGCAGCTCGGCAACGCCGGGCCCCACGAACGTCGCCCCCAGCAGCACGTCGGTCACCTGGTCGACCACGAATCGTGCGCGCCCGCCGGCATCGTCGCGCAGCAGCGCCGCGCCGGAGGCGGAGGTGTAGTCGACGTCGAGCAGCCGCACCGCCCGATCCTGCTCGGCGGCCTGCTGCGAGGTCAGGCCGACCGAGGCGACCTGCGGGGAACTGAAGACCACTGCGGGCACCGGCGCGGCAAGCTCCTCCGGGGCTGGCCGTCCCTCGGCCAGCGCCCCGATCCGGCGCCCGACCTGACGGGCCTGGTGCTTGCCCCAATGGGTCAGCATCGCCTCACCATTGAGGTCCCCGACGGTGTAGAGCCAGTCGGGCAGCGGGCCCCCGTGCGTACGACCCGCCAGGTCACCGGGCTCCAGCCCCACCGACTCCAGGCCGAGCCCGTCGGTGTTCGGCCGACGCCCGGTCGCGGCCAGCACCTCGTCGACCACCAGGTCCGACCCGTCGTCCAGCCCCAGCACCACCGGGCCACCATGGGGCCGGCCCACCGCCGGGTCGGCATGGACCACCGCACGCTCGGCGCTCTCCACCGACACACCGAGCCGCACCGCCACCCCGGCCGCCCGCAGCCCATCGGCGACCTCCTCCCCGGCAAAGTCCTCCAGCCGGCCCAGCAGGCCGCCGCGGGCCAGCAGCGTCACGTGCGAGCCGAGCGCGGTCATCCAGCGCGCACTCTCGCACGCGACCGGCCCGCCCCCGATGATCGCCAGCCGCGGCGGCACCTCGACCACCCCGGTGGCATCGCGCGCGATCCACGGGCCGGTGCCGGCCAACGCCTCCGGCACCACCGGCAGGCTGCCGGTCGCCAGCACCACGGACTCGCGGGCCACCAGGCGCCGTACGGCACCGGAGGGGGTGGCCACCTCCACGGTGCGCTCGGCGACCAGCCGGCCCCGTCCCCGCACCACGTCGATGCCGATGCCGGCGGCCCACTCGACCTGGCCGGTGTCCTGGTAGTCGGAGACCCAGTAGTCGCGGCGGGCCAGGAGGGCCCGGCGGTCCAGGGACGGCACCGACAACCCGTCGAGGTTCGCCGCGGTCTCGGCCACGTCGAGGGGACGCAGCAGCGCCTTGCTCGGGATGCAGCCGTAGTAGGAGCACGAGCCGCCGAGCAGGGCGGACTCGACCAGCGCGACCGTCCGCCCGCTGTCGCGGATGGCGTAGTCGGCGGCGTTCTCGCCGGCGGCCCCACCACCGATGACGACGACGTCGTACGTCTCGGTGCCGGACGTCTCGGTGCCGGGCGTCTGGGGGTCGGATGACTCGGTCAAGGAGACGGGGTGCGTCATGGCCCAACTCTAGGAGGACAGGTCGAGGCCGGGACACCCCCTCGGGTAGCTTGGTGCAGGTGATGGCCCAACCTTCCCGATGTGTGACGTGCTGACCGCCTGGATCCTGCTCGCCGTCATCGTCGTCCTGATCGTCGCCAACGCGTTGTTCGTGGGTGTGGAGTTCTCGTTCCTCACGGTCAATCGGTCCCGGGTCCGGACCGCGGAAGAGGCCGGTGACCGCCGGGCCGGTTTCATCGAGCGGGGCCTGAAGCGGACCTCCTCCAACCTTTCGGGCGCCCAGCTCGGCATCACCGTGTCCAGCCTGGTCACCGGTTTCCTGATCGGCCCCTCACTCGGGTTGCTGCTGGCAGAGGCGTTGGAGCTGGCCGGGATGGCCCGGGCCACGGCGATCGGCGCCGCGACCGTGGTGGCCTTCGTCCTGGTCACGTTCGCCCAGATGGTCTTCGGTGAACTGGTGCCCAAGAACTGGGCGATCGCCGAGCCGATGCGCGTCGCCCGCCTGGTCGTCCACCCGCAGCGGGTGTTCATGATGCTCTTCGGCTGGCTGGTCAGGATGCTCAACGGCGCGGCGAACCGGGTGCTGAAGCTGCTGGGCTTCACCCCGACCGAGGAGGTCGCCAACGCGCGGACCGCCGAGGAGTTGGAGGCGCTGGTGAACCGCTCCGGCGCCGAGGGCACGCTGGACGCGGGGACCGCCGAGCTGGTGGCGCGGTCGATCGAGTTCGGGGACCGCACGGCGGCCGACGTGATGCGGCCCCGTCCCCAGGTCACGTTCCTGGCGGACCACTCGGTGCAGGACCTGGTCGACACCGCCGCGGCCACCGGGCACTCGCGCTTCCCGGTCGCCGGCGCGAACCTGGACGAGGTCGTCGGGCTGGTGCACTTCAAGCACGCCCTGGCCGTGCCGGTCGAGGAGCGGACGACCCGCAGCGTACGGGACATCGCCGTCCCCGCCACGTTCGTGGCCGACTCGATGACGCTGGACCCGCTGCTGGGCGAGCTTCGCAGGCCCGGCCTGCAGATGGCCGTCGTCGTCGACGAGTACGGCGGCACCGCCGGGATCGTGACCCTGGAGGACCTGATCGAGGAGATCATCGGCGAGGTCGACGACGAGCAGGACCGCACCGTCGCCCGCTACCGCACCCGGGCCGACGGCGCCATCTCGGTCTCCGGCCTGCTGCGACCCGACGAGCTCGGCGACATCATGGCCCTGGAACTACCCGAGGGCGACGAGTCCGACACCCTCGGCGGGCTGATCACCGAGAGCCTGGACCGGCTGCCCCGGGTCGGGGACACCGTCACGCTGTCCGCCGTCGACCACGTGCACCGTGACCAGGACAACCTGCCGACCACCACCGGGGTGGTGCTGTCGGTGGCCAGCCTGGCCGGGCACCGGGCCGACCGGATCGTGGTCCGACGCACCGACAGGTACCGTCCGGTCGGCGCGGAGGACGGACAGCGATGAGCACCGGTGTCGCGCTGCTGGTCCTGGCCCTGCTGCTGGCGGGCAACGCGTTCTTCGTCGCGGCGGAGTTCGCCATGGTTTCGGCCCGACGGGACCAGATCGAGCCCCGCGCCGCGCAGGGCTCCCGCCCGGCCAAGATCGCGCTGAAGGGGATCGAGGACGTCTCGACCTCCCTGGCCGCGACCCAGCTGGGCATCACCGCCTGCTCGCTGGTGATCGGAGCGGTCGGCGAGCCCGCGATCGCGCGTCTGCTCGAGTGGCCGTTGTTGGCCCTCGGCTTGTCCACCGGACTGGCCCACCCGATCGCGCTGGTCGTCGCGCTGCTGATCGTGACGTTCCTGCACATGGTGCTGGGGGAGATGGTTCCCAAGAACATGGCCATCGCCCGTCCGGCGGCGGCCGCGCTGGCGCTGGGCCCGGTGCTGCGGGTCTTCGCGGTCGTGCTGCGGCCGTTCATCTGGCTGATGAACGCGACCGCCAACGCAGTCGTCCGCCGGGTGTTCCGGGCCGAGCCCAGGGCCGAGGTCGCGTCGGCGTTCACCTCCGACGAGGTCGCCGGCTTCGTCGCCGAGTCCGGGCGCGAGGGCCTGCTGGACGCCCACCAGATCGACCTGCTCACCGGGGCCCTGGGCTTCGAGAACCTCACTGCCTCCGACGTGGCCATCCCCGCCGACCAGGTGCGTACGGTCCCCTCGGGCGCGACCGTGGCCGAGGTGGAGCAGCTGTGCGCCGACACCGGATTCTCCCGGTTCCCGGTCCGGGAGGACGACGGCACGATGGTCGGCTACCTCCACGTCAAGGACCTGCTCGGGATCCCGAACGACGGCCGCGGCGAACCGGTGCCCGGTGGCCTGCTCCGCGAGCTGATCACGGTGCCTGCGGATGCGAAGCTGCAGCAGGTGATGCGCACCATGCAGCAGGAGAACGTTCACCTGGCACTGGTCAAGGGAACCGGCGCCAAGGCCGGGGAGGCATCGGTGGTGGCTTTCGAGGACGTCCTCGAGGAGCTCGTCGGCGAGGTCCGGGACGCCACCAGCCATCGGGTCGGCTAGCCGCGGCCCGAGGGGAACGGTGTTTTGGTTCCTCCCGGGCCCACCCGTAATGTTGTCCCATCGGCCCGAAGAGTCTTGCCCCGGGTCGTTTGGCGCCTGGGGACCACCCCGGATCGTGCGCCGTGTCTGTCCCTGTGGGCCATGCATCCCCGGCAAGACACCTGTGTGAAGGAACATCCTTGACTTCTGCTTTCGTGCGCCTCGGTGTGCCCGCTTCCCTGTCCGACGTTCTTGCCGAACGCGGCATCACCGATCCCACTCCCATCCAGGCGGCGACGCTGCCGGACTCCTTGGCCGGCCGTGACGTCCTCGGTCGGGGCCGTACCGGCTCCGGCAAGACGTACGCCTTCCTGCTGCCGACCGTCGCCCGGCTCGCGGCGAGCCCGCGGCGGCCGCGTCCGAAGCGCCCCCGCGCACTGGTCCTGGCCCCCACCCGCGAGCTCGCGACCCAGATCGAGGAGTCGCTCAAGCCGCTGGAGGCCACCTCGGGTCTGCGCAGCCGCACCATCTTCGGCGGCGTCGGCCAGGGCCCGCAGGTCAAGGCCCTCGCCCAGGGCCTCGACATCCTCGTCGCCTGTCCCGGCCGGCTGCTCGACCTGATGGGTCAGGGCGCGGTCTCCCTCGACGAGGTCGAGATCACCGTCCTGGACGAGGCCGACCACATGGCCGACATGGGCTTCCTGCCCATGGTCCGCAAGATCCTCGACCGTACGCCCGGCAGCGGCCAGCGGCTGCTGTTCTCCGCGACGCTCGACAACGGCATCGACGTGCTGGTGAGGCGTTACCTGCACAACCCGGTCACCCACGAGGCCGACTCGCCGCAGTCCCCGGTCTCGACCATGGACCACTACGTGCTGCGCGTCGACAACGCCAGCCGCGGCTCCGTGCTCGCCGACCTGGCCTCGGCCCCCGGCCGGACGATCCTGTTCACCCGCACCAAGCACGGCGCCCGGAAGCTGGCCCGCCAGCTCGTCGACCGCGGTATCCCCGCCGTCGACCTGCACGGCAACCTGTCGCAGAACGCCCGGACGCGCAACCTCGCGGCCTTCGAGTCCGGCACGGTCGAGACCCTGGTCGCCACCGACATCGCCGCGCGTGGCATCCACGTCGACGACGTCGCGCTGGTCGTGCACGCCGACCCGCCGGTCGAGCACAAGGCGTACCTGCACCGTTCGGGGCGTACGGCCCGGGCCGGCCAGTCCGGCACCGTGATCACCCTGGTGACCCCGGAGCAACGTGGCGATGTCAGCCAGATGATGCGCAAGGCCGGGATCAAGCCGTCGGTCGCCGAGGCCGACAGGCAGGTGCTGGTCTCGCTCGCTCCCGGTGAGCGGGTGGTGCTGAGCCCCGACGAGGCGCGGGCCCTCGCCCAGCCGCACGTCAACGCGTCCCAGCCGCCGCAGCAGCCGCGGTCCCGCCAGGGCGGCCAACCGCGCCGGCGTCCGCAGTCCGGATCCGGCCGGTCGGGTGGATCCGGCAGGTCCGGCCGCAGCGAGGGCTCCCTGGGCCGCTCGTCGGGCCCGGCGTCCTCGAGCCCGGGCTCCTCGCGGTCCAGCGGTGGCCGCCGCCAACGTCATGCCGGCCGCCCGACCGGCGCGGCCTAGACCACTAGACCAGGGTAGAAACCAGGAGATCAGGAATGACTAGCATGGGCCAGTACGACAAGGTCGTCGTCCTCGGTACTGGGAGCATGGGGACGGCGCTCGCCGAGCGACTCCTCGGCCAGGGCCTCGCGGTGACGGTCTGGAACCGCACCGCCGAACGGGCCGCCCCGTTGGCCGAGGTCGGTGCCACCGTCGCGGCGAGCCTTGCCGAGGCCGTCGCCGATGCCGGCACCGTGCTGGTCACTCTGGCCGATGCCGACGCCGTGGTCGAGGTCCTCGCCGAGGCCGCCGGCCCGGCACCGGACGACGCTACGTGGGTCCAGATGTCGACCATCGGCATCGAGGGCACCGAGACGGTCGCGGCGATGGCCCAGGTACACGGCCTCGCCCTTGTCGAGGCGGTGATGTTCGGCGCCAGACGTACGGCCCGGACCGGCACTCTGGCGCTCCTCACCGCCGGCGACGACGACCTGCTCGCCCGCGTCGATCCGCTGCTCGCGCTGGTCAGCCAGAAGCGGGTGCGGGCCGGCAGCGACCTGGGGGCCGCCTCCCGGCTCCAGTTGGTGTGCAACACCTGGGTCGGTGTGCTCACCGCCGGCGCCAGCCAGGCGTTCGACATGATGCGGACCCTCGGCCTGGACGAGCAGCTGTTCCTGGAGGTCATCGGGGAGGGCCGCGCCGAGGCCGCGTACACCGAGCTCAGGGACCTCGACCTGGCCGCCGCGGAGACAGGCGACAACGGGCGATTCAGCATGCTGGACGCCGCCCGCGCACTGTACGCCGAGGCGGAGCAGCACGGGGAGAGCAGCGAGGACATCGCCGCGATCTTCCGAGTGTTCAACAACAGTTGAGCCTCGGCACGTCGGCGGGAGCCGTGGACCCGCACGAGCGGATCACCGTTCACGACCTGCTGGCCGGACTGGCGCCGGCCGGGGAGAAGTAAGGAAGCGGATGGCGCCCTGTTCGGTGCGGGAGGCGATCCCGGCCGGGCCGGCCCACGGCCGGGCACCCCAGTTGTCCACCTCGTAGCCGCGACCCAGCGGGGATCTCCAGAGCCAGTGGCCGGGGCGGAGTTGGCGGCAGCGCCAGCCGCCATGGGTCTTGGCACGGTGGGCGGCGCGCCCCAGGGGCCCGAGGTTCTCGACGCGGGTTGGGCCGCCGGTGGCATACGGGGTGGTGTGGTCGAGGTCGGCGTGGCGGGTGCGGCGGGTGCCCCAGGGAAAGACCTCGTAGGGGTTGGCGAGGGTGACCTGTTCGCGCATCCGGTCGGGGATCTCGTAGGCGTCGACCGGTTCGGAGGCGCGGTGGTCGATGACGTTGGTGACCCGGACCGTGGAGTCGGCCAACAGGGTGCGGAGGGTGGCCACAGGCAGGGCGCCTTCGCCTTCGAGGCGGGCGACACCGTCGGGGCCGAGGCGTTCGGCGTTGAGGTGGAGGTAGAGCCGGACCGGTGGTTTGAGCCTGTCGGCGCCGGCAGTATCGCCGGTCAGCAGGGCGGCGGCCCGGTCGGGAGTGGCCAGGATGCCGAGGGCCCGGGCGCGGCGGACGTCGAGGTCGTCGGTGTCGCCATCGCGGCGCAGGGCCTGGGCCAGACGGGTGAGGGTGGCGTCGAGTTGGAGGGCGGCAGGGGTGGTCAGACGGGCGTAGAGGGCGCGGGTGCCGGCGGTGTCGCTGCGGTCGCGATAGATGCGGGCGCAGGTGGCGGTGCGGTCGCGTTCCTCCTTGGCTGCGGCCCGGGCGGGGTCTGCGTTGACGATCTCGCCTTCGACCAGGGCTTCCAGACGGGGCCAGGACAGGGTGCCGAGGGCATCGCTGAGGGCGCGGTCGACGCGCAGGGCCTGGGGTCGGTCCAGACCGGCCCAGCGGACGGCGCGGGCGATCCTTCGGGCCTGCCAGACGGGTAGGTGCCCGGCCATCACGGCTTGCCACATCCTGGGGTGGCGGTGGCGGACCGACAGGGCATCGGCGACCAGGCCGCGGGTGGTCAGGTGGGAGGAGTGCAGCAGCGCGGCCAGTTCGATGATGATGAATTCCGGCACCGGTGGGCAGCCGTCCCCGCCCAGGTCGACCAGCCGTTCGGCCCCGTCCAGGTCTGACTGCGGCGGAGCCGGAGCGACGGTGACCGCGTGCCCGACGAGGGCGAACATGCGCGCCTCGACGCTGGAGCGCAGGGTGCGGAGCGCGTCGATCTCCTCCAATGCTGTCGGCGCGTCCCCCGGCAGCAGCCGGTCGGGCTCCAGCGCGACAGGCATCACCAGGTCCGCCACGGTGCGGTCGGCCGCGTCCGGCGGGCCGACGTCCGGCCGGGGATCCAGGTCCGGCTCCCTGTCTGCTTCTGCTTCTGGCTCGTCGAAGAGTTCCTCGTGCATGTCTCCGACCCTAGAAGAGAGGTCTGACATTTTTCGAACCTGCGTACCCATCCTCGATCCGCCGGCCGCGAGGGGGGCGGGCGTCTGCCTGTGTGAGGTTCACGGCCGCCCGGACAAGGCATTCAGGTCGTGCCCTGTTATCCGGCAGGTCACCGGGCTAGCGTGGGGAATGTGACCAACATCGCATCAGACGTTCCGGCCCCGCGCACCCTCGGGGAACTCCGCGCCTCGGGCCACCGGCTCCGTACGCTCCGTGAGGAACTGCGGGACAACCTGCTGGCCATGCTCCGCGCCGGCGAGAACCCGTGGCCCGGACTGCACGGCTTCGAGGCCACCGTGCTGCCGCAGGTGGAGCGCGCACTGATCGCCGGCCACGACATCGTGCTGCTGGGCGAGCGCGGCCAGGGCAAGACCCGGCTGCTGCGTACGCTCGTCACCCTGCTGGACGAGTGGACCCCGGTGATCGCCGGGTCGGAACTGGGGGAGCACCCGTACGACCCGATCACCCCGCAGTGGCGGCGCGAGGTCGCCGAGCAAGGCGATGACCTGCCGATCGAGTGGCGCCACCGCAGCGAGCGCTACGCCGAGAAGCTCGCCACCCCGGACACCAGCGTCGCCGACCTGATCGGCGACGTCGACCCAATGAAGGTCGCCGAGGGCCGACACCTGGGCGACCCGGAGACCATCCACTACGGCCTCATCCCCCGGAGCCATCGCGGAATCGTCGCGATCAACGAACTCCCCGACCTGGCCGAGCGGATCCAGGTGGCGATGCTGAACGTGATGGAGGAGCGCGACATCCAGATCCGCGGCTACGTGCTGCGGCTGCCGCTCGACATCCTCGTCGTCGCCTCCGCCAACCCGGAGGACTACACCAACCGAGGCCGGATCATCACCCCGCTGAAGGACCGCTTCGGCGCCGAGATCCGGACCCACTACCCGACTTCCCTCGAGGCCGAGATGGCCGTGATCCGGCAGGAGGCCAGGCTGGTCGCCGAAGTGCCGGACCACATCCTGGAGATCATGGCCCGCTTCACCCGGGCGCTGCGCGACTCCAGCGCGGTCGACCAGCGCTCGGGGGTCAGCGCCCGCTTCGCGATCGCCGGGGTCGAGACGGTCGCGGCGGCCGCGCTGCACCGGGCGACCCGGCGGTGCGAGGACCGGGCCGTCGCCCGGGTCATCGACCTGGACACCGTCATCGACGTGCTGCGGGGCAAGATCGAGTTCGAGACCGGCGAGGAGGGCCGGGAGGTCGAGATCCTCACCCACCTGTTGCGTACGGCCGTCGCCGGGACCGTCCGCGAGCACTTCCGCGGCATCGACATGGGCCTGCTGGTCGCGGCACTGGAGGAGGGCCAGACGGTGGCGACCGGTGCGCAGGTGACGGCAGAGGAGTTCCTGGCCGGGTTGCCGCCCCTGGGCGAGTCCGAGCTGTACGACGACATCGTCGCCCGGATCGGCGCGAACTCGCCGGGGGAGGCCGCCAGCGCAATCGAACTGGCACTGGAGGGCCTCTACCTCGCCCGGCGGATCGGCAAGGAGTCCGGCGACGGGGAAGCGGTGTACGGATGAGCCGCTACACCCGCTACTCCGGCGGGGACCCGCTCGCCCCGCCGGTCGACCTCGCCGAGGCCCTCGAGGCCATCGGCGAACAGGTCATGGGCGGCACCTCCCCCGAGCGCGCGATGCGCGAGTTCCTGCGCCGCGGCGCCGGCGAGCGCAGCGGTCTCGACGAGCTGGCCTCCAGGGTCCGGCGCAAGCGCCAGGACCTGGTGCAGCGCCACAGCCTCGACGGCACCCTCCAGCAGGTCCGCGAACTGCTCGACAAGGCCGTGCTCGAGGAGCGCAAGCAGCTGGCCCGCGACGCCCTGATGGACGACTCCGACCGGGCCTTCCGCGAGATGCAGCTCGAGGAACTGCCGCCCTCCACCCCGGCGGCGATCCAAGAACTGGCCTCGTACGACTGGCAGAGCAGCGAGGCCCGCGAGGCGTACGACCAGATCAAGGACCTGCTGGGCCGGGAACTGCTGGACCAGCGGTTCGAGGGCATGAAGGAGGCGCTGCAGGGTGCCACCGAGGAGGACCGCGAACGCATCGGCGAGATGCTGCGTGACCTCAACGACCTGCTGGAGAAGCACCGGCTCGGCGAGGACACCCCCGAGGACTTCCAGGAGTTCATGGACAAGCATGGGGAGTACTTCCCCGAGCAGCCGAAGGACATCGAGGAGCTGCTCGACTCGCTGGCCCAGCGCAGTGCGGCGGCGCAGCGGATGCTCAACTCGATGTCGGCCGAGCAGCGCCAGGAGCTGATGGAGCTGTCCCAGCAGGCGTTCGGGTCCCCCGAACTGATGCAGCAACTGGCCCGGATGGACGACAACCTGCGGTCCCTGCGCCCGGGGGAGGACTGGGACGGCTCGCAGCAGTTCGAGGGCGAGGAGGGCCTGGGGCTGGGGGAGGGGACCGGCGTGATGCAGGACCTGGCCGACCTCGACTCGCTGGCCGACCAGCTGGGCCAGCACCACAGCGGCGCCAACCTCGACGACATCGACCTCGACGCCCTCGCCCGCCAGCTCGGCACCGAGGCGGCCGTCGATGCCCGCAAGCTGGCCGAGCTGGAACGGGCGCTCCAGAAGAGCGGGTTCTTGCGCCGGACCTCGGACGGGGACCTGCGGCTCAGCCCGAAGGCGATGCGCGAGCTGGGCAAGCAGCTGCTCCGCGACGTCGCGACCCGGCTGTCGGGGCGGGCCGGGCAGCGTGAGGCGCGGCGGACCGGCCAGCTCGGCGAGCCGACCGGCGCGGCGCGGACGTGGGAGTTCGGCGACACCGAGCCGTGGGCGGTGACGCGTACGGTCACCAACGCCGTGCTGCGGACCGTGGCCGGCGGTGGTAGTGCCGCCGAAGGGGTGCGGCTGACCCTGGATGACATCGAGGTGACCGAGACCGAGGCGCGCACCCGGGCCGCGGTGGCGCTGCTGGTCGACACCAGCTTCTCGATGGCGATGGAGGGGCGCTGGGTGCCGATGAAGCGGACGGCGCTGGCCCTGCACCATCTGGTCCGGACCCGGTTCCGGGGCGACCACCTGCAGCTGGTCAGCTTCGGGCGCCATGCCCAGGTGATCGACCCGGAGGAGCTGCTCGGGCTGGACTCGGCGTACGCCAAGGGCACCAACCTGCACCACGCGCTGCTGCTGGCGAACCGGTTCTTCCGCCGGCACCCCGATGCGCAGCCGGTGCTGCAGGTCGTCACCGACGGGGAGCCGACCGCCCACCTGCTACCCGACGGCGAGGTGTGGTTCGACTATCCGCCGCACCCGTTGACGATCGCGGCCACGATGCAGGAGCTGGAGGCCTCCGGACGGCTCGGGGCCCAGACCACGTTCTTCCGGCTGGGCGACGACCCGGGCCTGGCGAGGTTCGTCGACTCGATGGCGCGCCGGGTGGACGGGCGCACGGTCGCCCCGGAGCTGGACGACCTGGGGGCCGCGGTGGTGGGCAGCTACCTCGGGTCGCGGGCGACGCCGTCGCGGCGGCGAGAACAGTTCGGCGGCTGGGAGCGCGGTTTCTGGGTGCCGGACTGACAGGTGAGGATCCCCTGCCGATCCGTTGCCTGCGCTCACAGAAGGCGTTCACACTGGCCGTAGCAGACCGCTCCCACGAGAGGGGGACGTCATGTTCTACCAGGTCATCCACACCCACACGTACGCCAGCTGTCCCGTACGCCACCCGGAGACGGCCGAGCAGTTCTCGCGGTGGTGGGAGACGTTCAAGCAGACCGACGGGATCCGGGTCCGCTTCGGGGCGGTCGCGTCGGTCCCGCACACGTTCTACTTCTTCGTGGAGACCGACGACTATCCCACCCTGGTCAGGGCCCTCGCCTGGCTGAACTCGATCGGCAGTGGCGAGGTCGTCCCCGTCATCCCCCTGGACCTCGGCATGGGGCTGGTCAAGGAAGGCATCTACTACGCCGAGAAGTGACGGTCAGCGCTTGTGGGCCCGGGCCCGCACCCAGCCGTCGCCGGCCATCTGGATGCCCTGGACCAGGATCACCAGCACGATCACGCCCGCGAACAGCACCTGGTCGTTGAACCTCTGGTAGCCGTAGACCAGCACCAGGTCCCCCAGGCCTCCGCCACCGATGACACCGGCCATCGCCGACGAGCCGACCAGCATGACCAGGGTCAGGGTCGAGCCAGCGATGACGCCGCTGGCCGCCTCCGGCAGCAGCACCTTGCGGACCAGCTGCAGGTCGGTGGCGCCCATCGCGGTGACCGCCTCGACCCGGCCGCGCGGGACCTCGGCCAGGGCGTTCTCCACCACCCGGGCGAAGAACGGGATGCCGGCGATGCTCAGCGGCACGATCGCCGCGGTCGGGCCGATCGCGGTGCCGACGATCGCCCGGGTCACGCCCAGCAGCAGGATCAGCAACACGATGAACGGCATCGACCGGATGATGTTGACCAGCGTGCCGAGCACCTGGTTGAGCCCGGGGCTGGGTCGCAGCCCGTGCTTGCCGGTGACGTACAGCAGCACGCCGAGCGCGACGCCCCCGATGAAGGTGATCAGGAACGAGACCCCGACCATGTAGACGGTCTCGGCCAGCGCCGTCCAGATTTCGGGGAGCGCTTCGGTCCAGGTGATCTTCTCGGTCATGCGGCGGCCTCCTCGGGGTTCGTATCACAGCCGACCGCGGCCAGCACGGTCGGGAGCGGGGCGATCAGCTGCCCGAGCTCCGAACCGGGATCGGCGACCAGGTCGGCGACCTCGCCGGCCTCGGTGATCCTGCCCTCGTCCAGGAGGGCGGCATGGGTGCAGATCCGACGTACGGCCCCCAGCTCGTGCGTGATCAGCACGATCGTCACCCCGACCGACCGGTTGATCTGCATCAGCAGGTCCAGGATCTGGCCGGTGGTGGCCGGATCGAGGGCACTGGTCGGCTCGTCGCAGAGCAGCACGTCGGGGCCGGCCGCGAGCGCCCGGGCGATGCCGACGCGCTGCTGCTGTCCGCCGGACAACTGCGAGGGGTAGGACCGCTCGCGGCCCGGCAAGCCGACCAGCTCGACCAGTTCGGCCACCCGGGCCTCGCGGGTCCGCCGGTCGACCCTGGCCAGCTCCAGCGGCAGGGCGATGTTGTCGGCGACCGTCCGCGAATGCAGCAGCTCGAAGTGCTGGAAGACCGTCCCGATACGGCGCCGGGCGGCGCGCAACCGCGCGTCGGACAGCGTGGTCAGGTCGTCGCCGTTCAGCTCGATCCGCCCGCTGGTGGGGTGCTCCAGCAGGTTCAGGCAGCGCAGCAGGGTCGACTTGCCGGCGCCCGAGGGCCCGACGATGCCCTGAATGGCACCGTCGGGCACGTCGAGGGTCACGTCGGCCAGAGCCGCAATGTCCCCACGGCCACGGGAGACGTACGTCTTGGCAAGGTGCTCGATCCGGATCATGAGGCATCCGCATGCAGGACGACGAGGGAATCGCCGTACGTCTGCTGGATCCACGCGGCGGTCCGGGGGGACTCGAGGGCCGCGACAAGCTCCTGGACGGCCGGGTCCTGCGCCTTGTCCTTGGTGGTCACCAGGAAGTTGGCGTACGGGTTGCCGTCCTCGGCCTCCACGTACAGGCCGTCGGTGGCCGGGCTGAGACCGGCCTCGAGCGCGTAGTTGGAGTTGATCACCGCGGCGGCAACGGCCGGATCATCCAGGCTGCGCGGCAGCTGGGCGCGATCCAGCTCGACGAACGACAGATCCTTCGGGTTGCCGGCGACGTCGTCGACGGTGATCGTGGAGAGGTTGGCCGTCGCAGCCGGCTCGGCCATCGTCAGCAGCCCGGCGCCCTCCAGCACGTACAGGGCACGCGCGTAGTTCGTCGGGTCCCTCGGCACGGCGATCGTCGCGCCATCGGGGATCTCGGCAAGCGAGGCGTGCGCGCCGGAGTACACGGCCATCGGCTCGATGTGCGTGGCGGCAACCGTCACCAGGTCGTCGGTACCGTTCTGGACCTGCCAGTCATCCAGGTACGGCTCGTGCTGGAAGTAGTTGGCGTCCACGTCGCCGGCCTCGAGCAGCTGGTTCGGGTCGACCTCGCCGGAGATGGTCTCGACCCTGAGGTCGACGGTCGGCAGCTGGCCGGACTCCTCGAGGTAGTCCAGGATCTCGGCGTGCGGGGTCGCCGACGCCGAGACGGTCAGCGTGTCGGCCCCGGTGCTGCACCCGGTCAGGCCCACGGTGGCCAGGGCCAGGGCGCCGAGGGTGGCGGCAAGCGTACGAAGGTGGTTGCTCATGGTGGTGGATTCCTTGACGTCAGTGTGTGCGTACGTGGGGGCGGGGGCTCGGAGCGAAGGTCTCGGAGCGAAAGGGCTCAGAGCGAGGCCAGCTCGGTCGCGAGCAGGTCGCGATGGTGCCGCTCGGCAACGTTCGGGTGGGAGCGCAGCCGGGTCTTGAGGGTGTTCAGCCCGGAGACCTCGAGCAGCGGGGCGCTGTCCATGTCCCGGCCGACCCCCGGGGCCTCGGCCGCCAGCTCCGGCGGCAGCACCTGGTGCTCCACCCGGTCCTCGTACGGAGGGTTGTAAAAGTACGGCAGCGAGATCCGGTCCTGGCCGGGCCGCGGGGTGAGCACCCGGTGCGGGGTGGCCCGCAGGTAGCCGTCAGTGGCGATCTCGAGCGCCTCGCCGATGTTCACCACGTACGCGCCGGGGACCGGGGCGATGTCGATCCAGTCACCGTCGAGATCCTGGGCCTGCAGGCCGGTCGAATCCTGCTCCAGGTACAGCAGGGTGAGGGTGCCGATGTCCTTGTGCGGCCCGACGCCCTGCGGCTGGTCGCTGCCCGGATAGTGGGCGATCTTCAACAACGGCTGGGGGTCGGCGCCGGGCGCGGGGGCGAACACGTCCCGCTCCAGGCCGAGGCTGAGCGCCCACGTCTCCAGCAGCCGCAGCGAGACCCGCGTCAGCCGGTCGAGGTACTCCAGGACGAGTGGGCGCAGCGCGGGCACCTGGGTCGGCCACTGGTTCGGGCCGACCAGCACATCCCACGGGTTGGCGCGCTCGGCGGCCGGGATCGGCGCCGACTCGGGCCCGAAGTCGAGCTGCTCGCGCCAGTCGGCGGCGCCGTACGTCAGCTCGGTGCCCAGCCGCGTGTAGCCGCGGAAGTGCGGGGAATGGACGTTCTCGACCTGCAGCCTGTTCGCCTCGGGGAGGGCGAAGAAGTCACGGGCCGAGGCGAGCAGTTGTTCCGGCAGCTCGGCGGGGACGTCGTGGCCGACCAGGTAGAAGAAGCCGACCTCGTGCGCAGTCCGGCGCAGCACTTCGAGATCAAGGTCGTGCAGGTCGATGATGGGCAAAGCGGGCATGCTGAAGGTCCTTCGGGAGAGAACTGACAGGGAAGTCGCGTACGGAAACGCGAGGGTCCGAGGCAGCGCTGAGGCGCGGGGCCGGGAAGTGGCCTGTCGGGCGGTCCGGGATGGCCCCGGGGGTCGCGGGTGCGCTCAGCGCGTGAGCATTCGCATGCACATCGCACAGCAGTAGCTGGTGCGACGGGCGAAGCTCACGTTCATCATTTCCTCCTGGACGGCGGCCTGGTTCGGCCTCGAGCAAGAGATTAGCTCGCGTTATCAAACGCTGCAAGCTGGCTTATGTGGCTCTTCGCAGACGAGGGTGTAGTCGGGGTGGGCGCGTCGCTGAGGGGGTAGGG
>JBIQHF010000015.1:0-6056 GCA_044508675.1 Propionibacteriaceae bacterium
ATCAACGAACTCGCGGCATAAATCCGATATCCACTTTAACGGGAACACTCCAGCGGTAGGCGCCCACGCCACCCATGTACGGCATGAAGACCCGCGGCTTGCCGGGCACGTTGGCACCCATGTACCACGAGGCAGCCTTGGGGTGCAGGGTGTACGAGGCCACCTCGTTGACGTGGTCGACCCACGCGTCCTCGGCCTCCTGCTCGGCCTCGGTCGCGGCGATGCCGGCGGTGTCCAGGTGCGTGATGTGGTCGGTGACCCAGTCGACGTGCTGTTCGATCGAGACGATCATGTTGCTCAGCACCGACGGGCTGCCGGGCGCAGTGATCATGAACAGGTTCGGGAACCCGGCGCTCGCGACGCCCAGGTAGGTCCGCGGGCCCGCCGCCCACTTGTCGCGCAGCAGCTGGCCGTCGCGGCCCCGGATGTCGATCCTGTTCAGCGGGCCGGTCATCGCGTCGAACCCGGTCGCGAACACGATCGCGTCGACCTCGTACTCCTTGCCGCCGACCCGTACACCGTTCGGGGTGATCCGCTCGATCGGGGTGTCGCGGACGCTGACCAGCTCGACGTTGTCGCGGTTGTAGGTGGCGTAGTAGTTCGTGTCGACGCAGATCCGCTTGGTGCCGATCGGATGGTCGGTGGGGCACAGCAGTTCGGCGGTCGCCGGGTCGGTGACGATGCTGCGGATCCGGTCGCGGACGTACTCGGCGCTGACCTCGTTGGCGGCCTCGTCGATCGCGGTGTCGGCGAAGGCGCCCATGAAGCCGGCGCCGCCCTGGGCCCAGCGGCGCTCCAGCTCGGCGAGACGCTCCTCCGCCGGTACCTCGGCGACGGTGCCGACCGGCGGCGGGAACACCACTCCCGCGGCCGAGGCACGGGCCTCGGCCCGCAGCTGGGGATAGTTCTGCTTGATCTCGGCCCGCTGCTCGGGGCTGAGCGGGCCGTTGTGCGCGGGCAGGGAGAAGTTCGGGGTGCGCTGGAAGACGACCACCGAGTCCGCCTGGCCGGCGATCACCGGGATCGCCTGGATACCGGAGGAGCCCGTGCCGATCACGGCGACGCGCTGCCCGGTGAAGTCGACCTCCTCGTGCGGCCACCGGCCGGTGTGGTACGTCGGGCCGGTGAAGCTGTCGACGCCCTCGAACGCCGGCACCCGGGCCGCGGACAGGCAGCCGACCGCGGTGATCAGGTAGCGGGCCTCGTACGACTCGCCGTCGTCGGTGACGACCTGCCAGAGGTTCCGCGCCTCGTCGTACGTGGCCGACTCGACCGAGGTCTCGAACGCGATGTCCCTGCGCAGGTCGAACCGGTCGGCCACATGGTTGGCGTAGCGCAGGATCTCCGGTTGGGAGGGGTAGCGCTCGGACCACTCCCACTGCTGCTGCAGTTCCTCGTCGAACGAGTAGCTGTAGAACATCGACTCGACGTCGCAGCGGGCGCCCGGGTAGCGGTTCCAGTACCAGGTGCCACCCACCCCGGTGCCCCGCTCGAACACCCGGACCTCGAGCCCGAGGCCATCGCGCAGGCGATGGAGCTGGTACATGCCGGCGAAGCCGGCTCCGATGATGATCGCGTCGTACTTCGTTGTCGTTTCGCGGGTCATTCCACCATTCCTTCTGACTCTGTCCCGGCGACGTTGCCGGGCACGCGGACGGTCGAGAAGGGTCGGGCAGCGATTCACGGTGGGGACATCACGCAGCCCCGTTGGGCTGACATCGATACGTCCCCGTGGCCGCTGGACCGGGCCCTGGTCGGGTCCGTTGAGGTTTCGGTGGGACAAGCATCCGTCGGGCTTGTGATCTGGGTCACGGGTGATCTGGCGCGAGGTGGACCAAAGGACGGGTCATCTGGCTCTCCCACGTGAGCACGCCGCGGGTTACGCGCGCGGGCGCGACATGGCCCCGAGGTGGACCCGGCGGACGCTACGTACGACCGAGGTCGCGGGACCCGCGGATCCGGCGCAGCGTCAGGGCCAGGAACAGGCGCGTCCGCCCGTACGGCTCGGTGAAGCCGAAGCCGAGGACGTGCTCGGCGCGCTCGACGCGGCGGGCCACGCTGTTGTGGTGCATGTGGACCGACTGGGCCGCCTTGCGTAGCGAATCGGTCGACGAGACCGCCTCGAGGGTGCGCAGCATCTCGTCGTCGTCCTCGCTGCACAGCTGGTCGAGCAGTTGGACGTCGTGGACCCGGTCGATGTCGTCCGGGTCGAGCTTGTCCGCCAGCAGCGCGTACCCGCCGAGCTGGTCGCTGCGGACCATGACCGCCTCGCCCACGGCGTACGGCGCCTTCCCATGGGTGCTCGGCAGGGCGAAGCGCAGCCCGATCCGCGCCTGCCGCCAGGCCTGGGGGACCGCATCAGGACGGCAGGGAGCGGCCACCGCCGACTTCAGGCCGACCGGGACGTCCAGGGCGGTGATCGTCAGCGCACCCTGGGCCAGGCACAGCGTGACGCCGTCGATCGGGGTCGCATGTGCCAGGCCGGACTGCCGGCGGATCTGCTCGACGACCACCTCGGTCGCGGCCTCCTCGCCCAGGAGTGCGACGACGGTGACGAGCCCCGTCGCGGGCAGGCGAAGGTAGCGCAGCGCCCGGCCGCGGGCCTCCGGATCGGTGCCGGGCTCGACCAGGGCCCGCAGCTGGCCGTGCACCGAGAAGGTGGATTCACGGCGATGTCCCGCCTGCCGGCAGGCCAGCCCGAGGCGGCGCAGCGTCAGGGTGTCGACCAGGGGGGAGAGCGCCCAGGCCTCCACCCCGTCGGGCAGCCGGTAGCGGTGCGCGTGCGGAGGGGCGGCCCCGGTCGTCAGGAGCTTCGCGGGGCTGGCCTGGAAGTCGGCGCCATTGGCGAGGCGTACGCCGACCGGGCAGTCCAGCAGTTCCGCGGCGGTGACCAGGATGGTCTCCAGCGGCGCCTCCTGTTCCATCAGGTCATCGAGGCGGTCGCGTACGACACCGGTGTCGATGGTCGGCGGCTCGGTGATCCTCACGGGGTCGAGATCCAGCGCCGCGAGACCCGCAGGCTTGCGAAGGGGAGGGACGACATTGCCCGGGGAGACCATTGCGGCATGGTAGTCGGGGGTGTGATGAGGGGAACAGTCTGGGCGTGCCGTACCGCAGGACGAGTCCCGCGTGGCCCGGGGGATATGGCGCAGATGCGGCGGAAAGTGGGGGCAGGGGGATGTGGTTGTCCTCCAAACTTCCATCGGGTTGTCCTATGGACGGGGTTCATTGGGTTGCCCTATGGAAATTTCCTGGATCACTATGGGCTATGGACTTCCTCGACGAGGCGGACGAGACGAGCGCCGACGGGATGCCGGGTTCGCCCGGCGTGAATTCGACAAGTAGGACCTGTGTGAGCCTGTTGGCCCCTGAGGTTTAGTCGTCGGTCGTCCTGAGGCTGGTGGCGAGGTCGATGAGGGCCTCGATGAGGACATCGACCGACGTGGTCGTCAGGCCTGCCACCGACTGCTGTGCGAGCTCCTGCCAGGCGGCGTTGAGGCGCGGCATGAGATCTCTTCCCGGTGAGGGCCTGGTGGCGGATGTTGATGGCACGGATCGCTGCGTTGAGCAGGTTTGACCGGGTCCACAGCGCCCAGCCCGGCTACATCGCCAACCTCACCGTGGACATCGGCGACCACCAACGGATCCTCGTCAACGTGTGGGAGAGCGAGCAGCACGCGGCTGACGCACTGGCGGTCGTGGGGCCGCTGGTCGGAGAACTCATCGAGCCACTGCTGGCCGCGCCATCACGATTCCTCGGGGCCGGCGAAGTCTCCACCGACCTGGCTGCCCCGGTCGACGGGTAGGTTGGTGGGCCTGACCCGATCATTGCAACGGAGCTCGGCCCGCCAGGCCCGATGCGAGCCTGACCTCGCGGATCTCCTCGGCCAGGATGGTGAGCCCCTCGCGCAGCAGCCCCTCGGGAATGGTCAGCGGCGGGAGCAGGCGGATGGTGTTGCCGTACGTCCCGCAGGTCAGGACCAGCACGCCGCGGGCGGCGCAGGCGCGCTGGATCGCCTTCGCTGCCTCGGCATCGGGCCCGCGACCTCCCGGAGTGACGAACTCCAGGGCCATCATGGCCCCGCGACCGCGGAGCTCACCGATACCCAACCGTTCCCCCGCGCCCAACTGTTCACCGGCGCCCGCCTCCCAACTGGCCAGCGGTCCCAACTCCTCCCGGATCACCTGTTCTATGCGCTGCGCCCGGCCGACCAGGTCCCAGTCGCGCATCGTCTCGAGGGTCGCCAACGCCGCAGCGCAACAGACCGGATTGCCGCCGTACGTCCCGCCCAATCCGCCGGGCTGGACGGCATCGAGCAGCTCGGCACGGCCGGTCACCGCGGACAGCGGCATCCCGCCGGCCAGGGCCTTGGCCGTGGTGACCAGATCGGGTTCGATCCCCTCCCAGTCGCTGGCGAACCAGCGGCCGGTGCGACCGAATCCGGACTGGACCTCGTCGGCGATGAGGACGATCCCGTTCCTGGTGCACCAGCCCGCGACGGCCGGCAGGAACCCGGGCGCCGGAACGATGAAGCCGCCCTCGCCCTGGATCGGTTCGATGACCACCGCGGCGAGATTGTCCGCCCCGATCTGCTTCTCCATGACCTGGATGGCTCGCTCGGCGGCCTGCTCGCCGGTCATTCCCGCCGGGTCCCGGAAGGGGTAGCTCATCGGCACGCGGTAGATCTCGGGGGCGAACGGGCCCATTCCGGACTTGTAGGGCTGGGCGCGGGCGGTGAGTGCCAGGGTGAGGTTCGTACGACCGTGGTAGGCATGGTCAAAGGCCGCGATCGCCGGACGTCCGGTCGCCTTGCGGGCGATCTTCACCGCGTTCTCGACCGCCTCGGCTCCGGAATTGAACAGCGCCGACTTCTTGGCGAACGCGCCCGGTGTCAGCCGGTTCAGCTCCTCGCAGACATCGGTGTAGCCCTGGTACGGGGTGACCATGAAACAGGTGTGGGTGAAGTGGGCGGCCGCCTCGGCGATCGCCGCGACCACCCGAGGAGCTGAGGCCCCCACGGAGGTCACGGCGATCCCGGCACCGAGATCGATCACGGAGTTCCCGTCGGCATCCACGACCACACCGCCGTCGGCGTCGACGGCATAGAACGGCGACGACGACACGACCGCGTCGGAGACGGCCGCCCGCCGGCGCTCGTCCAGCGCCGCCGAACCGGACCCCGGCAAGGCCCCGGCGACGTGCCGCTGCTGTGGCAGCCGATAGGTGATCTCGGTGGTCATCGCGCGTACCCCTCAGGCGCGGGTCGTGGAGGCGAAGGCGCCGTACGGGTGGGCCAACTCGTCGTCGGGCGGGACCGGCCCGATGGCGTCCCACAGCTCGACGACCTTCCCGTCCTCGACCCGCCACAGCTCGCCGAAGAAGTGGCGCTGCCCGCCGATCGAGCCCTCGGAATGGGTCAGCACGAAGCTGCCGTCGGCCACCGTACGGTGCAGCGTGTCGTACGTCAGTGGCTGGCCGTCCTGCTTGAGCTTCTCCAGGAACGTGACCATGGTGCCCACCCCGTCGGGAATATCGGCGGAGTGCTGGGTGAAGGTCCCGTCCTCGCGGGTGAAGGCCGTGACGCCCCGGTAGTCCTGGCCCTGCAGGAAGGTCTGCCACAGCCGGATGACCAGGTCCCGGTTGGCCTCGGTGTCCGCGTCGCGGTCCGGCTCCGTGGTGCCGTCGAGTTGGGTGTGGCCGGACTCGTTCGGCGGGGTCTGCGTGACCAGTGCGTCCCAGTGCTCGACGATCGTGCCGTCGGCGACGCGGTAGATGTCGAAGCCGACGTAGAGGTCGTCCGGGTCGAGGTTCGGGTAGGAGCCGTGGAAGGCGACCAGCCCCTTGGCCTCGTCGACCAGCACGCGGGCCACGTCGTGGCGCAGGTTCGGTGCGTCGGTGACCAGTTCGCGCAGCCCGTCGAGTCCGTTGGCGACGAGTGGGGAGTGCTCGACGTAGTCGGGGGAGAAGTTGCGGTCCAGGGTGGTCAGGTCGTGCTCGGTGAAGAGTTCGCGGTCGGCGGTGACGACGAGTTCGCGTAGGTCCGTCATGGTGTCTG
>JBIQHF010000015.1:6156-23105 GCA_044508675.1 Propionibacteriaceae bacterium
AAGAGTTCGCGGTCGGCGGTGACGACGAGTTCGCGTAGGTCCGTCATGGTGTCTGCCTCCAGGTGTCCGCTGGGTTGTGTCGGTCGACATCGGTCCGTCCGGGTCCGGCCGGGCCGGCCGGGCCGGCCGGGCCGGCCGGGCCGGATCAGGTCAGCGAGCTCATCACGTGCTTGACCCGCGTGTACTCCTCGACGGCGTACTTGGAGAGGTCCTTGCCGTACCCGGAGTTCTTGAAGCCACCGTGCGGCATCTCGGCGGCCAGCGGGATGTGGGTGTTGATCCACACGCAGCCGAAGTCCAAGTCGCGGGCCAGACGCAGGGCGCGGGCATGGTTGGTCGTCCAGACCGAGGAGGCCAGGCCGTACTCGACCCCGTTCGCCATCTCGACCGCCTGCTCCTCGGCGGTGAACGTCTGCACGGTGATCACCGGGCCGAAGATCTCGTTCTGGATCGCCTCGTCGTCCTGCTGCAGGCCGTCGACGACGGTCGGTTCGAAGAAGAAGCCCGGCATCTCCGCCTGGTGCCCGCCCGTGGTGACGGTGGCGTGTGCCGGCAGCCGCTTCAGGAATCCCTCGACCCGCTCCAGCTGCCGGCGGCTGTTGAGCGGGCCGTAGAGGATGTCCTCCTTCTCCGGGGTGCCGTACGCGGCGGCCTGGGCGGCCGTGGTGAGTTTGGCGACGAACTCGTCGTGGACCGACTCGTGGACCAGGATGCGGGTGGAGGAGGTGCAGTCCTGGCCGGCGTTGAAGTACCCGGTGGTGGTCAGGGTCTCGGCGGCGGCGTCCAGGTCGGCATCCTCGAACACGACACACGGTGCCTTCCCACCGAGCTCCAGGTGGACCCGGGTCAGGTTCTTCGCCGCGGCGGCCGCGACCTCCCGGCCCGCCCGTACCGAGCCGGTGATGGCCACCAGTCCGGGCACCTTCGAGCCCACCACCAGCTTGCCGGTCTCCGCATCTCCCAGCACCACGTTGAACGTGCCCTCGGGCAGGAACTCGGCCGCGATCTCCGCCAGCAGCAGGGTGGAGTCCGGGGTGGTGTCGGACGGCTTGAGGACGATGGTGTTGCCGCCGGCGAGGGCGGGGCCGATCTTCCACAGCGCCATCATCAGCGGATAGTTCCAGGGCGTCACCTGGCCGACCACGCCGATCGGTTCGCGGCGGATCACCGAGTTGAGGCCCTCCATGTACTCGCCCGAGGCGAGGCCCTCCATCATCCGGGCGGCGCCGGCGAAGAAGCGGATCTGGTCCGCCCCGACGGCGACCTCCTCGGTGGCGATCAGGTACTTCGGCTGCCCGGTGTTGCGGGACTGGGCCTCCACCAGGTCGTCGGAGCGTGCCTCGATCGCGTCGGCGAGCTTCAGCATCGCTGCCTGCCGCGCGGAGGGGGTGGTCCGTCCCCAAGTGGCCGTGGCGGCGCTGGCTGCGGCGTACGCCTCGTCGACGTCCTGCTGGTCCGAGTTCGGCGACTGTGCCAGCACGTCGGCGGTGGAGGGATCGACCAGATCAAAGCGATCCGAGCTGTGGGAATCGACGTAGGTGTTGTTGACGAAATTCTGGCGAGTGACCATGTCGTCGTCCTCCTGGGACTGTTGTCGCCGAGCACCGATGCGTCGGTGTGGTCGTACTGCGGGTGGGAGTAGCTCGCAGGCACCGAGGCGGCCTCGCAGGGGCAATCGACTCGTGGGACCGGCGACCCATCGTCGAGCCATAGGTTGACCCACCGTCGAGCCGTGGAGTGTAATCTACCTCACAGTGTTCTTCCTGTGACAGAGCTGACAAGGGGAAGTTCAACGGATCACGCCCAGACTTGGGAGCAGACATGTCCGTACGCGTCGACCTGAACATTTCGCTTGACGGCTTTATGACCACCACCGACCAGGCACCCGAGAACCCGTTCGGTGAGGACTGGTCCCGCCTTGTTGCCGCGTACGCCGCGACTCGTACGTTCCGGAGCCGGGTGCTGCACGACACCAGCGGTGCGGGGACGACCGGTGTGGATGAGCGGTACGCCGAGGCGTACTTCGCCGACGTCGGCGCCGAGATCATGGGCGCCGGCATGTTCGGGTTGCACGACCATCCGGACGATCCGCAGTGGCGCGGCTGGTGGGGCGACGAGCCACCGTTCCGGGTGCCGGTGTTCGTGCTCACCCACCGGCCGCGGCCATCGATCGAGATGGAGGGCGGCACCACTTTCCACTTCCTGGCGGCGAGCCCGGAGGAGGCGCTGGCGCGCGCGGTTGAGGTCGCCGGCGGCAAGGACATACGGGTCGGCGGGGGCGCCGAGGTGGTCCGCGACTTCCTCAAGGCCGGGCTGGTCGACCGCCTGCACGTCGCCATCGCGCCGATCCTGCTCGGTCGCGGGGCCCGGCTGTGGGACGACCTGCGCGGCCTCGAATCCGGCTACACCGTCACCGCGGAGGCGGCGGAGAGCGGGACCACCCACCTGACGTTCCAGCGCTGATCCCTACCCGCAGCCCCCTACCCCCAGCCCCTGTCCGTAGCGCAGTCCCGGCGATAGCGTGGTCGCCATGTCCAATGTTCTCATCGTCTACGGAACCACCGAAGGACAGACCGCGAAGATCTCCGAAGTGATTGCGGGGGTCATCACCGAGAAGGGTCACCAGGCCAAGCCCATCGACATCAAGGACCTGGGGGACGACTCGCCGGCGAACTACGAGGCCGTGGTCGTCGGGGCCTCGATCCACGTGGGCAAGCATGACAAGCACGTGGTCGACTTCGTCGAGAAGCACCGCGACGCCCTCACCCAGCTGCCGTCGGCGTTCTACTCGGTCAGCCTCGCCGCCCACGGCGACTCCTCCGAGGCGGAGGGATACGTCGACGAGTTCGAGAAGGCGACCGGCTGGCAGCCCGGATGGTCGCCCTTTTCGGCGGAGCCCTGCTCTACACGCAGTACGGGTTCTTCAAGCGACACCTGATGAGGAAGATCGCCAAGGATACGCCCGGGGACTCGGGACCGATATGTCGCGCGACTACGTGTACACCGAGTGGGATGCGGTGAAGCGGTTCGCCGAGCATTTCGTCGACCAGCTCGAGGCCTCGCCGTCGGCCTCTTGACGGGGGACTCCTGTTGCACGCGCAGATCCTGGTCGAGGTGGATACCCGGGAAACTTCCATAGGGATGGTCTATGGAAATTTCCGGGATGACTGACCGGCGACGTCGCTCTGCTGGGCCGCGGCTCTGCGCCTCGTACGGTCCCGGCCCCGTATGATCCCGACCTCGGTCAGTACAGCTCCCGACCTGAGCCAACCCCGACCGACCAACCCCTTGCTCCGATAGTCTCTTGGCGGCACGGGGCGGCCGGCGAGAAGCGTTCCCCGGCCGGGCTCGGGGAGATATGCGACATCACATCAGGTCAGTCGTCGTCGCGCTGGTGGCCTGCTCGTTGCTGGCCGGTTGTGGCCTGGGCCGGTCGCGGGCCGAACCGCCCACCACGCCGTTTCCGACCCCGGTGGCCACGCCATCCGTGCCCACACCGACGCCCAGCACCGCCACGGCGTCCCCTACCCCCACGGTCACGCCGTCCGCCACCTCGACCAGGACGTCCGAGGAGAGCGTGGCTGACGTGTTCACGTACGGCGGCTACGGGCTGTTGCGTCTGGGCATGACAAGCAGTGAACTCGCCTGGCAGGACTTGCTGCGGCCGGTCCGCGACGATCCGTGCATGCCGTATGCGGCGGCGGGCCGCTACAGCGACCAGGGGCTCCAGGTCCAGTTCGGGGAGGGGGACGCGCTGGTCTCGGTAGCTACCAACACGCCCGGCCCGCAGACCTGGCAGGGCGCCCGGGTCGGCATGACCTGGGGGCAGGTCCAGCAGCGCCACCCGGATGCACACATCGTCCAGAAGCTGGGCAACGGCGGGCCGTTCTATGCCGCGCAGACCCGCGGCGAGGGCGCGATGATCATGTTCTTCGCCGTCAGCGAGCCGGACCCATACAACTGGTATGGCGGCACGATGATGGGCCACCCGGACTGGCCCAGGTCCCAGCAGATCACTGCCATCGAGCTGATGCCGTACAGCGACGAGGTCTTCGGGGGCTGCTGAGCCCTCGTCCAAGAGGATCAGGCGAGTTTCCCGCGGCCCTCGGCCCCGGTGTCCGGTGCTGCCCGGTCCGGGCCTCCCTCAGCGGAACGTCGCCGGGCGCGCCGACCCCGGGCCACCTCGGTCGCGAGGGCGTCCAGCGGCTGGACGAACGTCGCCGCCGGCTGGGTCAGTGCAGCCAGCCAGTCACGTACGTCCTCGATCGCTCCGGGCTCAAGGGCGTACATCCGACGGTTGCCGTCGGCGCGCACCGTGACCAGACCGGCCTCGCGCAGCACCTTGAGATGCTGGGAGACAGCCGGCTGCGACAGGGCCCGTGTCGCCCGTAGCGCCTCGACGATCCCGCCCGCCGAGTGTTCCCCCTCCGCCAGGAGCTGGAGGATGGTGCGGCGTACGGGGTCGCCGAGCGCTGCGAAGCTGCGGTCCACCCTCCCGGCAGGCTCAGGCACTCTCGGGCGGGACGGTGTAGAAGGCGATCGTACGTTCGGCCGCCTCCTGGGCCGGGACGGGCTCGTCGCCGTCCGCGACCGCGGCGCGGGCCCAGTCGTTGGCCGCGTGGCGGACGAACTCCCTGCCCTCCGGCGTGACCGCCCAGTCGTCGCCGGGCGTCGAGTTCAGCGGGCCCGCGCCCGCCACGTGCAGGCCCAGCCCGACCAGGCCGAGGTCCCAGCCGACGCCGACGGCGCCCGGCCCGTACTGGTCCCAGAAGCTGCGATCGACCATCGCCGCCTCGTGCTCCAACTGCAGGGTGGTGCCGGTCTGTGCCGCACGGGACAGCACGACCCGTAGCCAGGACACCTGGGGCCCCATCTCCCAGGTCACGGCGAACCGCTCGGGAGCCTGGCAGCTCTCGATGGTGCCGCCGGCGTTGCCCTCGAACTGGTAGTGCCCGCCGACCCTCAGGTCCCCGCTGACCGGCAGGAACCACCGGGGGAGGCGTTCGCCGTTGGTGAGGGCGTCCCAGAGGTCGGCCTGGTCGGTCGCGTACGTACGGCGGGCGACGACGATCTTGGTCGGGGCTCCATCGCGGGAACCGGTGCGCACCTCGCGGGTCACCAGCTCGGCGGTCTCGACAGGATGCAAGGTCATGATGACTCCTAAATAAGTTATTACTTATATAGTAGGTCGGTCGAAACCCCTGTCAAGGGTCCCGCTCCGCCGGATCGCTGCGTACCGTGGAAGGTGACAGAAAGGTCGCCGATGACCACTGTGCCTAGCGGCCGCGCCGGTGAGCGTGACCGCCTCCGCCTGGCCCCGCTGGTGCTCGCTGCCCTGACCTGGCAGGCGCTGGTCGTGGTGCTCACGCCATCGATCGCCGCGGTCGGCAGAGAATTCGGGGCCAGCGTCTCGGCCGTGGGGCAGGCCCGGACGATCTCGGCGGCGGTCGCCCTGGCAACCGCCCTGATCCTGTTGTTCTTCGTCTCCGCCCTCGGAGTGCGTCGGATCGCGGTCGCCGGAGCGACCGCCGCCGTCGTCGCCAGCGCTGCGGTGGCCACCGCCACCGGTCTGGTGCACTACCTCGCAGCCCATGTCCTGGTCGGCCTCGCGATCGCCGGCCTGCTCACCGCAGGCTTCACCGGACTGGCCGGCTTCACCGGAAAGGCCCGGGCCTGGGCGGCCGGCTGGGTGACCGCCGCTGCCGGTAGCGCCTGGGTGATCGGCGCCCCGGTCGTCGGGGCGCTGACCGAACAGGTGTCCTGGCGGGCGGCGCAGGCCTTCCCCGCCGCGCTGGCTCTGGGCGTGCTGGCGTTGGCCGGCTACGCCTCCGGCCGGGGGACCGACGTGCGCGGCGGAGCCTTCACCAGCCTGTGGGGGCGCCCGGCGGCCCGGGGCTGGGTGCTCGCCGAGACCCTGGCGAACGTCGGCTGGGCCAGTGTCCTGACCTACGTGGGTGGCCTCTTCGTGGTGGGGCTGGGCACCGGTGAAGGGCTGACCGGCTGGCTGCTGGCGGTCGGAGCCACCTGCTTCGTCATCGCGTCGGTCTGGGGCGGACGGGTCGCCGCGGAGGTGGAACTGCGCTCGATGGTGGCGGTCCTGGACGGGCTGCTGGCGGTCGCCGCCCTGCTGCTGTTCGGCACCGTTCTGCTTGACGATCCCGGTCGGTGGGGGACGGTGGCCGGTACGGCGGCGTTCGCCGTGGCCGGCAGCCTCGCCGGGCTGCGGATCCCGGCGACTGCGGTGCTCGGCATGGCCCAGCACCCGGACCGGCCGGACGTGATGATGGCCGCCCGCACCGCGGTCCAGCAGCTCGGGTACTTGCTCGGCGCCGCCCTGTCCGGGGCGGTGGTGGCCGTCGCCGGCTGGGTGGCACTCGGCCCGGTCCTCGCCGTGATCCTGGCCGGGGCCGCCGTGGCCACCGCACGCCTGACCCGCGCCACGTCCTGATCCGCGGCATGGTTGAGCCGTTTCCTATCGTGGAGGCATGAGGCTCCGGGCTGTTCTCGTGGTCGCCCTCATCGGGCTGGCCGGCTGTGCCGCGCCCACCACGCCGACGCCCTCACCCGAGAGCACCGTCACCGCGTCGCCCACCCCGACGCCGACCGTCACCGTTCCGCTGGTGCTGGCCGTGCACCACTCCCGCCCTCCCTCCGACGTGCCGCTCGCTGCGGCCGAAGCCCTGGCCCGGACCGGCGCCCACGGGTGGGCCGACCTCGGCCAGCCGGGCGAGACGATCAGCGTGATCGATGGCCGGGCCGCTCCCGGCGGGGCGTTGGAACAGGTGATGGCCGACTCCGGCACGCTGGCACTCGTTCCCGCCGACGCGGTGGACGAGAGGGTCCGGGTGTTGGCCGTCGGAGGAGTGGACCCCCTGACCGACCCGGCGGCCTACCCACTGCGGATGGAGGGCGCCGAAACGGTGCAGCCGACCGTCACCACGATCACCGTCGTCGGCGACATCATGCTGGGCCGCCGCGTGGGACGGACGTACGCGAACGATCCCACCGCGCCGTTCGGGCCGTTCGCGGATCGGCTCGCGGCTGCCGACATCACCGTCGGGAACTTCGAGGCGACCCTGTCCGACAACGGCCGGCCGACCCAGGGCGGGGACTCCTTCGCCGCGGACCCGGCGGTCCTGGCAGGCCTCGAACTGGCCGGTTTCGACGCGGTCAGCCTGGCCAACAACCACCTCGGCGACTACGGCACCACCGCCATGCGGGAGACCTTCGCAGCCTTCGACCGGGCCGGGATCGCCTATTTCGGCGGTGGCGTCGACCTGGACGACGCCCGCGCGCCCTGGATCGTCGAGCACGACGGCGTCCGAATCGGCTTCCTCGGCACCGAGTCCATCGGCGAGACGCCGGCAGCCACTGCGGACTCCCCGGGCACCAACCGCCTCAACATGCCGCCGCGCACCGGCCCGCTCGACCAGGCCGCGCTGGACCGGATCACCGCCGACATCACGGCCCTGGACGCGGAGGTCGACACCGTCATCGTGGTTCCGCACTGGGGCACCCAGTACACGCACGTGCCCGAGCAGATCCAGCGCGACGTCGGGTCGCGGTTCGCCGAGGCGGGAGCGGACCTCGTCATCGGTGGGCACCCGCACTGGGTGCAGGGCTGGGAAGCCGTGAGAGACGCGACGGTGGTGCACTCGCTGGGCAACTTCATCTTCGACATGCAGTTCAGCCGCGAGGTGCAAGAAGGCGTCTTCGTCGAGATCGTGCTGTGGGACGGCGAGGTCAAGGCCGTCGAGCCGGTGCCGTACGTGATCGAGGACCACATCCCGCGCCCGGTCGGCGACGACGAGGCTGCCGGGATCCTCGCTGACCTGCGCAGTACCAGCCGCGGCCCCTATGCGGGTTGATACGCGGGTTGAGGTGTCGGTGCGGTACGTCGCGGGGGAGAATCGTCGGGACACCGAGGCAGGGGGGTGGGGGCCATGCGCGTGCCGACAACCATGCGGGCGGCCTTCGTGCGGTCGCTGGGGAGCGCGGATCTGATCGAGGTCGGCGAACTGCCCGTGCCCCGGCCCGGGCCGACGGATGTGCTGGTCCGGATGGAGGCGAGCGAGACCAATTATGTGGACCTGTTCGTACGCTCCGGGCAGTATCGGACCAGGACGCCGTTCCCGTTCGTGATCGGGCGTGACCTGGTCGGCACGGTCGTCGAGGCGGGGCCCGGGGCAGGCTTCCGGGTCGGGGACAGGGTGTGGACCAACAGCCTGGGCCATGCCGGCCGGCAGGGGGCGTTCGCGGAGTACGCGGTGGTGGCCGGCGAGCGGCTCTACCGGCTGCCGGCGGGCGTGGAGCCTCGGACCGCGGCGCCGGTCCTGCACACCGCCGCCACGGCGGCCCTCGGCCTTTTCCGGCGGGCCCGGGTGCGGGCGGGGGACACCGTGTTCGTCGGCGGCGCCGGCGGTGGCGTGGGCACCGCGGTGGTGCAGTTGGCGGTGGGGGCCGGGGCACGCGTCGTGGCCACGGCCTCCCCGCGTGACGCCGAGTGGTGTCGCTCCTGCGGTGCCGGTGTGGTGGTCGACTACCACGCGGCCGATGCCTTGGGGCAGATCCGGGAGGCCTGCCCCGAAGGGGTGGACATCTGGTGGGACACCAGCGGTCACCACGACTTCGAGGCCTCGCTGCCCTTGGTGCGACAGGGTGGCAGCGTCGTGGTGATGGCCGGTATGGGCGCCACGCCGGTCCTGCCCGTGGGCGCCCTGTACACCAGGGACCTGCACCTGCACGGTTTCGCGATCAGCAATGCCTCGGTCGAGGACCTCTCGGACACTGCCCGGCTGATCAACCGGTTCCTGTCCGCGGGGCGTCTCCCGGCGCGGGTCGCGGAGATCCTGCCGTTGGCCGATGCCGCGAGGGCCCATCGGATGCTGGAGGGCGGCCAGGTGCGCGGCCGGATCCTGATCCGGCCCTGAGGAGGGTCTCTCGGGCAACGGATCCACGAGGTCATGGCCTTCCGGTGAGCGCGTCCACTGACAGTCGCGCGTCCTTGCAGGAGGATGGCGATATGCTCACGCAGGCATCTCCGCCGTACATTGCCGTGATCGGTCCGGGTGACGGGGTGTCATCCGACCAACTGGGCCAGGCACAGGAGGTCGGCCGGCTGCTCGCCGAGCGTGGCGCAGTCGTGCTCACCGGCGGGCTGGGCGGGATCATGGAGGCGGCCAGCAGTGGTGCGTACACGGTGGGAGGTACCACGGTCGGCCTGTTGCCGGGCATTCACCGATCGGACGCGAACGTGTATCTCACCGTGGCCCTGCCGACCGGGTTGGGCGAGATGCGCAATGCACTGCTGGTGCGCTGCTGTGATGCCGTGATCGCGGTCGGATGCAGTTGGGGCCACTGGCCCGGAGGGTTGGGCTGTCAGGCGATGTGGAAGCTCTCGTCCCCGATCTGGACCTCGAGTCGGAGGGTTCCGCCCAGCGCAGCGACATAGCGCCGCAAGGTGTCGACCTGTGTCTTGTTGATGTCTCCGCGTTCAATGCGAGAGACGCGATTCTGGCTGATCTCCAACTCCTCCGCCAGCTCGACCTGGGTGATGTCGAACTGCTCACGGAGCTCCCGCAGGCGCCATGCCCGAGTCTCGGCCAGCATGCGCTCCTTGTGGGCATCTACTACGTCGCGCCGCACAGGCCTACGGTCGGTGATCTGCTTCAGGGTAGTCATGGTTTCTTCCTTCCCAACGTCTTCAGATGCTGGTCGAACAGAGCGGCGATGATGAGGTCGTAGTCGTCGTGTCCAAGGCTGAGGAGCCACTTATCGACGAGATGCACGTCTACTTCCCACACCTCTTGAGTATGACATAGGCGTTGTAAACCTCAAGAGTTGTTCGAGGTGGTGTCTGCAAGAAGCGGGTGCCGTCCCGCAAGATATGGTGCGGCCCCTATGCAGGCGGTGTGCTTCCCCGACACCTAGGAGCGCAGCCAACTCCACATGATCGCCCCGACATCGGCCAACTGGTCGGCATCGATGGCATCCGGGGTATCGCGGGGGGAGTGGTAGCCGTCGAAGGGAATGCTGCCCAGGCGGGCGGCCGGGATGCCGACCTTCTCGAAGGACCAGTGGTCGCTGGTGCGATTGGTCCGGTCGACCCGGGTAGGGATCCCTGCGGCGGCCGCCACCAGTTGGTCGGCGACGTCGGTCGTCCCGGTCCCGCCGGTGCCGACGGGAACGGCATCTCCAGGCACCCCGACCCGGTCCAGCGAGACCATCGCCTCGATCGCGTCGCGCTCGGCCTGGTCGAGCTGGGCGACGTAGTGCCGCGAGCCGTAGTGGTGCCGCTCGTCGCCCTGGCCGCGGGGCTCCTCGGCCCCGAAGGCGATGAACCGCACCGGCAGCGCGGCGGGTTGCTCGGAGACCATCCGGGCCAGCTCCAGCATCACCGCGACCCCGGAGGCGTTGTCCTCGGCGCCGGGAGACTGCGGGACCGTGTCCAGGTGGGCGCCGACGACCAGGTGCGGCTGCGTCGGGTCGAAGTCGGGAGGGTCGGCGATCACGTTGCGCGAGGTGCCGGCGCCGACCGCCACGCCCCAGGAGTTGCCGGCCGGTACGTCGAACTTCTGGGTCGTCACGGTGTACCCGTGGGTCGCGAACCGGCCGGCGACCCAGTCGGCCGCCGCGTCGAAACCGGCCCCCGTCGCCTCCCTGGGGCCGATCCCGGCCAGGTGCTCGATCGCCGCGACCACCGTGCCGGCGTCGAAGGGAGTGGCCGAGGGGGTCGGGGTGAACGTGGGCTTCGGGGTCGGCGCTGTCACGGATGCTTGCGCCGAGGACCCGGGGGCGGAGGGGCTCGTCGGTTGGGGCGTACAGCCGGCCAGGACCATGGTCAGGACGGTGCCGGCCAGCAGCGCCGGGTGGGTCCTTCGTACGGGGCGCATGGCCCCAGCGTAGGCGGGCGTCCGGAGCTCCGGCCGGTCTGAGGGGGCTGTTACGATCCGTGCGATTTGTCGGACGACCATCAGGAATGCGCGGGAGGGATGGTTCAGGTGCGGCCGGAGTTGACCAGGGACACTGATCCCGGGACCTTTCGGGACTTCTACTGGCTGAAGACCGAGTTGCAGGCGTTCTGCAAGGAGCACGGGATCAGCGCCTCCGGAGCCAAGGCGGAGATCGCCGATCGGATCGAGACGTTCCTTGCCACCGGTGAGGTGACCAGGCCGGTCCGTACGCCCCGGGTGGGCCGGCGGTCGGCGCCGCCGGGGGAGCTGGGCCTGGACACGGTGATCACGGCGGACCATCGCTGCAGCCAGGAGGTGCGGGCGTTCTTCGGGTCGGTCATTCCGAGGTTCCATTTCTCGACGTTCATCCAGAGATATCTCCGGGAGAATGCCGGCCGGACCTACCGTGATGTCGTCGTGGCGTGGCACGAGGAAGCAGGGCGGAAGAAGGACCCGTCCTACCAGAAGGACATCGCACCCCAGTTCGAGTACAACCGTTTCATCCGCGACTTCTTCGCCGATCCGGCCAACCGGGGGAGAAGCCGCCAGGAGGGGATCGAGGCCTGGAACCGGACCAAGCGGTTGCCCGGCAGCAACGCCTACCGACCCTGAGAGTCCGGCCCTCAGAACTCGTCGATCACCAGCTTCTTCATCTGCAGCATGTTCTGGTAGGCGCCGGGCCGCTGCAGGAGCTGCTCGATGTTGGCCGGGACGATCTGCCAGCTCACCCCGAAGCGGTCCTGGCACCAGCCGCAGGCCTCTGCCTCGGGCACTTCGGACAGCTTGCTCCACAGCTGGTCGATCTCTTCCTGGTCCTCACAGAGCACCGAGTACGAGACCGCCGGCGTGAAGGTGAAGTCCTGCTCCACCGCGGAGTCCATCGCGGCGAACCAGGTATCGGCCAGCTTGGCGTCGCCGTACATCAGGGCGCCGGGCCTGGCCGGCCCTGACTGCTCCGTGTAAGGGACCATCAGGCCGGGGCGGGAGTTCGGGAAGACCTGGGTGTAGTGCTCCAGGGCCTCGGTGGCGCGGTTCTGCACCGAGTCGGAGAACATCAGCGACGGCACGATGATCGGCCGCCAGTCGCCCTCGGGATTGCCCAGCATGAGCTGCCAGCTGTAGCCGTAGCGGTCCTGCACCCAGCCGTAGTGCTCGCTGAACGGGTACGTGTCGAGCGGGATCAGCACCTGGCCGCCATCCAGGAGGGCGGCCCACAGGCGGTCCAGGCGCTCGCGGGCCTGCGGGTCGCGGCCGGTGTCGAAGCCGACGAAGAAGGAGTTCGCCGGGGTCGGGGAGAAGACATCCGATCCGCCGTTGAGTGCGGTGAAATGCTGCTCGAAAAGGGTGAAGTGGATGACCTGCGGCCGGCCGGCGAGATGCTGCTGGGAGTCCGGGAGGCCCTCGGCGGGGTAGTGGCTGGTGTGGACGATCCGGGAATCGGGGAACACGGAGGTGTAGAACTCCATGGCCTCCTCGATCCGATCGTCGAACCAGAGAGTGGGAACGATCTGCTGCATGGTCAGCTCCTGATCATGGCGGCGTACGTGTCTGGTCCCACGCTACGTCGCCCGGCCCCGGAGAGGAACAGCCCTCGGAACCGTACGCGGACATGATCCTGACCTTCGACGGTGCTGCTGGACACTCGTCCCGGCGGCCGTGTCATTGGTCCAGACGGAGGCTGACTTTGGGCACTTCCGCCCCCGCCCAACCGCTCCGTAGGCTGGGCAGGACCGCTTCCGGACACAGTGAGGTGCACCGCCATGAGCACGGATCCCCACCCAGCAGTCACCGCCCTGTCAGCAGCCATCGAGCACGCCGCCGGCCTGCTCCGGGTCCCCACCAGCCAGATCGAGGTCGAGCACCTCGAGGCCCGGGTGTGGCCCGACGCGTGCCTCGACGCCCCGCGCGAGGGCGAGGTCTGCGCCGACGTCGTCACGCCCGGTTACCTGATCCGGTTGGGGGACGGCTTCGTCTACCACGCCGACCAGAACGGCAACGTCCGCAGGGCAACCCGTCCTGACCCGTACCCGGACACCGAGATCCGGCTGCACTACTCCATGTCCGGCGGCATCATGGGGGAGCACCGGACCTACGAGACCGACAGTTGGCGGCTGTCCGAGGCCGAGGAGCAGGAGCTTCGGCGACTGATCGAGGAAGCCGACTTCTTCCAGGTGCCCAACGTGCTGCCGAGCACCACCGTCTACGACGGCTACACCTACCGGCTCTGGATCGCCGTCGGTCGCCGTGGCCACGAGGTCATCCGCGGCGACGGCATCGAGGCGAACGACACCCCTGCGTTCCAGGCCCTGATGAGCTGGGCTGCTGAGCGCCTGCCCCCGAGGCAGCCTCGCACGCCGCCGGACCTGTCCTGAGGCACTGCCGGTGCGCTGCCACCCAGCGATACACGGCGGCGCCGAGGACCGTGAGCGGCCAGCACCTGAGCAGGAAGCCCGACCAGCGCATCCACCACGGCCCGGTGCGCAGCGCCGCGGCGAAGGCGGCGGCGCCGTAGACGACGTCGCCGCCCGGTAGGACGGCGGGCATCTCGCGAACGGCGCGGTGGGGATCCACGCCGAGCCGGCCCAGGTCCACGCTGGACAGCGGCCGGAACGTTGCCGTGCAACCGCGTCTGACCAGAGTGGCGATCGACCGGGTGCAGAACCGGCAGTCCGCGTCGTAGAGGACCAACGGGTGCGGTAGCTTGCCGAGTGCGTCGTTCATGGCTTCCATAGTGGTCCCCCGGACGCGCTGGGTGACGGCGCTCAGGCCGTGCCCGGGTCGCGGTGCCTGGGGGCCAGCAGCAGGACCAGCATCAGGAGGCCGACGAGCACGTCGCCCAGCACGGAGGCCACGACCAAGAGGGTGAGGTCTGGCAGGTGGTAGCGGCCGACCTCGACGAGGTTGAAGCTGCGGCCGATGAGCTTCGGGATGACCCAGTACATCAGCAGAACCACCACCGCCGCGGTGAGGACGTGCGAGCCGATCTCCCAGGCCTGCCTTCCGCGCGACAGGTGGCGGGAGCGCTCCGGCCAGCCCCGCAATCGTACGAGTCCACGGACGGTACTGAAGACGACCGCGAGGAAGCCGAGGAACAGGACGGCGGCGACCCCCCGCCAGGGCAAGCCGCGGGCTTCGGGTTGCTGCCCGGTGAGTGCAGCCACCAGGCCCTCGCGAATCTGCGGGGTGGCGAGGAGCCTCTCGCCCAGGTGCCCGTGGTTGGTCAGCACCACCAGGCCCGCGTCCTGGTCGGGCAGCATGGCCAGTTCGCCGGTGAAGGTCGGGTCGAGGCCCGCATGGCCGACCATCCGTACGCCGCCGGACTCCCACACCTCCCAACCCAGGCCGTACCCCACGTCCTGGCCGCCGATCGGGTCAGCCATCGCCTGCCGGCTACTGTCGGATAGCACGGGGGAGTCGTCAGCATCGACCGCGATCCCGAACTGCGCCAGGTCCGCTGCCGTGGAGACGATGTTGTCCGCCCCGTCCCGGTGGCGACGCACGGGCGCGTCCTGCTGGATCGGCATCCCGAACATCGTGATGTACCCGTCGGCCATCCCCTCTGGCGGGGCACCCGGGTCCGCGCTGCTGCCAGCCATTCCGAGGGGGTCGAGGATGCCCTCCTGCACCACCTCGGCGTACGGGCGCCCCGTCACCTCTTGGACCAGGGCGGCGAGCACGGCGTAGTTGGGGTTGAAGTACTGGTGCACCTGCCCGACCGGTGCTGTGGGCTGGGCGTTGCGCAGGTCCCGTACGCCGTCCTCGAGTGACGTGTCGGCCGGCGGCAACCGGTATCCCGCCTCGGAGAGCCCACTCGTGTGCTGCAGGAGCTGGCGGACGGTGATCGCACGCGACGCCTCCGGGTCGGCCACTTCGAACCAGGGCACGTAGCGCTGCACCGGCGCGTCCAGCTCGACCCGACCGGCCTCCACCAGCTGCAGCACGGCGACGGCGGTGAACGGCTTGGTCATGGAGCCGATCGGCATGGGGGTGTCCGGCTCCATCGCCCGACCCGGCCCTGCCGCCCCGTACGCCTGGACGTACGTGACCCGTCCGTCCTCGACCAGGGCCACCGTCAGCCCGGGGATCCCGTGCCCGCGCATCTGCTGGACCAGGAAGCGGTCGACCGCCGCAGTGTCCACCGAACCTGCCTGCGGTGCAGACCTGCTGTCCGGTGCCGCGACGCTGCCCAACAGCAACGAGCCGAGCAGCACCACCAGGACTGCCCGCAGCACAGCGGTGAGTCCGCCCGCCTGGCTCCTGCTCACTGCACTCTCAGTGCTCCGGTGCCTGGGTGCCGTGCCCGTCCAGCTCGTCGGCGATGGTGCCCGCCCTGGCGTCGACCGCCGCCCAGTCCCGGAAGTCGCCCGCCGGGAATGCCTCCTGGGCCGCCGGCATCGCCCGGGTGATCCGCTCGGCCATGCCGATCGGCTTGGCCTCCGGGTCGTATGCCCCAAAGAAGACGCTCTCCCCGCGGGGGTGCAGCTGGGCGACGAGCTCGTTGAACTCCTTCGGACGGGCGGCCTGGCGCACGTCCTGGCCCTGGTCGTCGACGGTGTCGGTGCCCAGTGGTCCACTGCTGAACAGCCACACCGGCATCCGGGCCAGCTCGTCGCGATGCCGCTCGGCGAACTTCACCGCGGGCTTGAGCCAATGGAACATGTACGCCGCGGCCCCGAGCACCACGGCATCGGCGTCGGCGAGGTCGCTGACCCCCTCGACCTCGACGGCCGTGGCCGGGTGCCCCCGGCTCGTCAGGGCTTCTGCAATGCGTTCGGCGATGCCGGCCGTCGATCCGTGCCGGGATGCGTACGCGACCAGTACGTTCATGATGCCGCCCCCTGGGGCACCGGCCCGCCGGGCGCGGACGCGCGTGCCGTCCTTCCCATGCTGGCACTGCCGCGGGGTCCCGACCAGCCCTGGCAGCCACCTGATCGGTGTGGGGATCGACACGTCTGACCGGGTGGCTGGGTACCCTCGCCCCCATGCACAGGTACGTGGCGCTGCTGCGCGGGATCGCGCCGAGCCTGCCGAACATGACCAACGACAAGCTGCGCGGGGTCTTCGAGAACCTCGGCTTCGAGCGGGTGGGCTCGGTGCTGTCCAGCGGCAACATCGTCTTCGACGGTGCCGAGTCCGACACCCCGGCGCTGGAACAGCGGATCCAGCAGGCCCTCACCAGCCAGCTCGGCATCGCCGGCGGCACCATCATCCGCGAGCACGCCGAGCTGCGTACGCTCCTGGACACCGATCCCTTCCCCGGGCTGACCCATGGTCGGGGCAGCTACCTGACGGCGACCTTCCTCAAGGACGGCGCGGCGGCCCCCAAGGAGCTGCCCGAGCAGCCCGATCCGCTCACCCGGGTCGTCGGCTACGACCCCGCGGCCCGGGTGGTCCTGGCCGTCATCGACAACAGCACTCCGGGCACGACACCGGCCTTCATGTCCTGGCTGGAGCATACGTACGGCAAGGACATCACCACGCGTACGTGGCTCACCGTCCAGCGCATCGTCAAGAAGTTGGAGGCCTGACCGGCCGCGGCGCCTGCCGACCGCGCTACCGTCGAGACGTGCCCGTACCCGTACGCCTCGTCCTGGTCCCCGGGACCCGGTTCAGCGCCACCCTGTGGGAGCCCTACCGCGAGCTGCTGCCGGACGTGGAGCTGGTCCCGGTGGACCTGCCCGGGCACGGCGCCCGCCTCGGGGACGACTTCACCGCCGAGGCGGCGGTCGGGGTGATCGCCGAGGCCGTCGCCGACGCGGCGCCGGGCCAGCGGGTGGTCGTCGCCGGCCACAGCCTGGGCGGCTACATGGCGATGCTCTACGCGGCCCGCGCCCCCGAACCACCGGGCGCCCTGGTGCTGCTGGGAGCGACCGGGGACCCGGCCAGTCCGATGGCCGGGCTCTATCGCGGCTTCGCCAAGCTGCTGCCGGTCGTCGGGGGGACCCGGATGGCCGACGCCCTGAACGCGCTGATGCGTGTCCTGGGTGCCCGCGGTGC
>JBIQHF010000015.1:23205-82430 GCA_044508675.1 Propionibacteriaceae bacterium
CCCGGATGGCCGACGCCCTGAACGCGCTGATGCGTGTCCTGGGTGCCCGCGGTGCGTACGCCTCGTCGCTGCCGGACGCCTCCGCGTACGCCGTGCTGCCCGCGGCGTGGGCGGCGGTGATGGCCGAGTGCGGGCCACAGTTGCTGGCCGGGGTGGAGTGTCCGGTGGTGCTGGCGAACGGGCAATTCGACCAGATGCGTGCCCACGTCCGACGCTTCGCCGACCGGTGTGGCCAGGTGGAAGTGGTGACGATCCCCGGCGCGACGCACCTGTTCCCCGTCACCCATCCGCGGCAGGTGGCCGAGGTGCTCCGGGAAGGGGTGAGGCTCGCCCAGGCCTGACTCATACCATCGAGGGGTGGCATCCACCTCCGACCTCCACGACGCCCTGCAGGACCTCTCCGAGCTGCTCGGCCGTCGATTGGTGCTGACCGACCATCGCCTACGGGTCGTGGGGTACTCGATCCACGAGACCGAGGCCGACCGCGCCCGGCTGTCCACCGTGCTGGCCTACAGCGACTCGTGGCCGGTGCCGCCCGCGGGAGCCGGTGAAGAGATCCGGGACCTGCCGGGCCAGGGCCGGCTGCGTCTGGTCCCGTTGCAGGACGGTCGGCGACAGGTCGGGTTCCTCCTCGTCCCGACCGGGCCCGACGAGCACGATCTGCCCCCGGGGGCCCGGCAGACGTTGAGCGAGCACGTGCCGGCACTCGGGGTGCTGCTGTCCCTGCGATCCATCGACGCCGAACGGGACCGGCGTCGCATGTCCGAGCTCCTTGCCCAGCTCCTGGGGCCTGACGAGTCGGCTCGCCGGTCGGCGGCCGACTCGTTGCTGCGCGAGGGGCTGCTGGGGGCCGCTGGCGGCTACTCCGCGACGGTGCTGAGCTGTGATGACGGTCTGGGTACGGTGTCGGACCGGGACGCCGTGGTCGAGCTCGCCGTGGAGTCGGCGATGGACTTCGTGGCCCGGACTTCGACCGCTTCGGTGGCCGGCGCGGTCCTCGGCGACGGGGTCGGCGTCCTGGTGTTCCCCCGGGTGGTGGTGGCCGAGCGGCTCGAGCGGGTCCTGGACCGTCCGGAGCTGGCCTCGCTGCGTGCGGGGCTCGGCCCCCTCGTTGGCGACCTCGCCTCGATCGGGGACTCGTTCCGACGGGCGAGGGACGCCTGGCAGGTCGGTCGCGCGACCCGGGTCAGCACCCGCGTCGTGGCCTGGGCGGACCTCGGGATGGACCGCGTGCTGGTCCGGCTGCCACTGGCCGAGCTGCGGACGGAGGACCTGCCCGGGCCGGTCCGTCGTGTGCTGACCGTCGGACTCGGGGAGGAACTCCTCCACACCCTGGACGCCTACCTGCGGTGCGGCGGCGATGTCGGCGCCACCACGAAGGTGCTGCACATCCACCGCTCGACGCTGTACTACCGACTCGGCCGGATCCGGGACCTCGCCGATGTCGACCTCGGTGACCCGGAGATCCGCCGCGAAGTGACCCTGGGCGTACGGATCGCCCAGCTGGCGCAGCTGATCTAGCGTGTCCGAGACTTTCGTACCCCCCGCAACGCCATACGCCAGGCGGTGATTGAACAGATGTCGCAACTTGGTCCGCGCACTCCCGGTATTTGTATCATGACGCGACAGACTCTGCCTTCCTAGTGTGTCTCACACCACACTCAAGGAGGAGGAGACGGATGAAGAACCTGCGTATCGCCGTTGTCGGAGCCGGGATCGGTGGCCTGAGCCTGGCCCTGGCCCTGCGCCGCAAGGGCCTGGAGTGCACGCTCTACGAGCAGGCCGCCGAGCTGCGCGAGGTCGGGGCCGCCATCGCGATGTCAGCGGCGTCCACGCGGTTCTACTACGACGAGCTCGGCCTGGGCGATGCGCTCGGGGAGCGTTCGTACGAGATCCAGGCGCTGATCCACCGCGACGGGCGCGACGGCCGCAAGATCTCCGAGCATCGTTTCGACTACCGGGCCCGCTACGGTGCCCCGTTCATCGGCATCCACCGGGCCGACTTCCAGGTCGTGCTGTCCCAGGCGGTCGGCATGGACTCCATCAAGCTGCAGAAGAAGTTGCTCAGCATCGATGATTCGGGCAATGAGGCCGTCCTGCACTTTGCAGACGGCTCCAGCGCCACCGCGGACCTGGTGATCGGTGCCGATGGCGCGCGCTCGACCGTACGGCGCCTGCTGCTCGGGTACGACGACGCCCTCTACTCGGGGGCCAGCGCCTTCCGTGGCATCGTGCCGATCGAGAAGATGCCGTCGATGCCCGATCCGGAGGCGATCCAGTTCTGGATGGGCCCGGGGCAGCACTGCCTGCACTACCCGATCAACGCCAACGGCGACCACAACTTCTTCCTGGTCGAACGCAACCCCTCCCCGTGGCCGCACAAGGCCTGGATCGCCCCGACGAACGACGAGGAGAAGCTGGCCCGCTTCCACGACTGGCATCCCGCCGTTGTCGAAATGGTCTCGGCGGTCTCCTGCACCGAGCGCTGGGCGTTGTTCAACCGGCCGCCGCTGGGCCGCTGGACCCGGGGGCGCATCACACTGCTCGGGGATGCCGCGCACGCGGTGGTGCCGCACCACGGCCAGGGGGCCAACACCTCGGTCGAGGATGCGATCGTGCTGGCCCAGCAGCTGGCCTCCGGGCCGGACCTCGACGCGGCCCTGGCCGAGTACGAGCGACTCCGTCGTGGCCGTACCCGCAAGATCCAGTTCGCCTCCATCACCACTGCCGACGTGCTGCACCTGCCCGACGGCGAGCGCGCCGACGAGCGCAACGCCCGACTGGCCGACCCCGGTTCCTGGGACCGCCACGTGGACTGGATCCATGGCTTCCGCCCGGGGGCCGAGGAGCCTTCCGAGCAGCAGGGCGGCACCTGGCTCTGACCTGCGGGTCTGCCTCACCCATCGGTGACCGTATGCCACCGAAATCTTTAGGAGAACCATGTCATTCTTGAGCACCAACTGGTTGCGCAAGGTCGCTGTCGTCCCGGCGGTGGTCGGCGCCATGCTGCTCACCGCGTGTGCGGGTGGCTCACTCGGAGCCAGCAACGGCGGTGACGGCGGATCGGTGAAGATCGGCCTGTCGCTCCCGAAGTCCGGCAGCTATGCCGTCCTCGGCCAGGACCTGGAGCACGGCTTCAAGCTGTACCTGGAGCAGCACGACAACAAGCTGGGCGGCAAGGAGGTGGACCTGGTCGAGACCGACGAGGGCAATGGCCCCCAGACCGGCATTCCGGCAACCGAACGCCTGGTCATCCAGGACCAGGTCTCGGCCGTCGTCGGCCTGGTCAACTCGGCCACCGCCTCCGGGGTGGCCAACACCTTCAACCAGAACAAGGTCCCGCTGATCGTCGCGAACGCCGGCTCCAACCAGCTGGTCGAGACCCCGTCGGACTACATCTGGCGCACCAGCTTCACCAACAGTGGCGTTGATGCCCCGATGGGGCCGGAGGTGAAGGAGCAGCTCGGCGACGGCTCGGTGTACCTGCTGGGCTCGGACTACTCCGCCGGCAAGGAACACATCGCCGGATTCAAGCGAACCTTCGAGGAGGCCGGTGGCCAGATCGCGGGGGAGGAGTACACCCCGCCCTTCGGCGCCACCACCGACTGGCAGCCGTACCTCAACAACGTCCGCAACTCCGGCGCCAAGGCCGTCTACGTCTTCTATGGCGGTTCGGAGGCCGTGGCGTTCGTCCAGCAGTTCAAGCAGTTCTTGGGTGGCAGCGACATCAAGCTGTACGGCTCGGGCTTCCTGACCGAGGGCTCGGCGCTCGAGGCGCAGGGCGACAGCGCGCTGGGCGTCCAGACCGTCCTCCACTACTCCGACCAGCTCGACACCCCGCAGAACCGGGACTTCGTCTCGGCCTACACCGATGCCTTCGGGAGTGCTCCGACGGTCTACTCGGTGCAGGCGTACGACGCGGCCATGGTCCTCGACCAGGCCCTGCAGAACGCGGATGGCACCACCGGTGAGGCGATCGGGGCAGCGATCGGGCAGATCGACCGGGTCGATTCCCCGCGTGGCACCTGGCGCTTCAACGAGTCGCACGATCCGGAGCAGCAGTACTTCCTGCGCGAGGTGCAGGAGGTCGACGGCAAGCGGGTCAACGTCGTGGTCAGCGAGCTGAAGGCGCCCTGATCGTCGGAGTGATCTACAGGGCGCAACAGATCGGCAGGTACCTAGGCAACAGCCGAGGTCGCCGCTAGGTGTTCACCTTGATGCGAAGCCTCCTCCCGCCCCTAGTGTGTTCCGAGTCACCCCCGGGTGTGGCGCCCGTCACACATCGTTGAGTGTTGGATCACCCCGGGCGGCGACGGCAGGACGAATGACCCGAACGACGAACGACCCGCACGATTCAAAGGAGAGTCATGGCATTTCTCAGCTCCAAGCTGCGTACGGTGGCGGCCATTCCGGCCGTGGTCGGCGCCCTCCTGCTCACCGCCTGTGGGGGCGGTTCCCTCGGAGCCGGCGGTGGCGGTGGCGACGGCTCCTCCGAAAGCGTGAAGATCGGCCTTTCTGTTCCCAAGTCCGGCACGTATGCCTCCGTGGGCAACGACATGGAGCAGGGCTTCAAGCTCTACCTGGAGGAGCACGACAACAAGCTGGGCGGCAAGGAGGTGCAGCTGGTCGAGACCGACGAGGGCAATGGCCCCCAGACCGGCATCCCGGCCACCGAACGCCTGGTCACCCAGGAGCAGGTCTCAGCCGCGGTCGGCCTGGTCAACTCGGCCACCGCCTCCGGGGTGGCCAACACGTTCAACCAGAACCAGATCCCGCTGATCGTCGCGAACGCCGGCTCCGACAAGCTGGTCGACACCCCCTCGGATTACATCTGGCGCACCAGCTTCACCAACGGTGGTGTGAACGAGGCGGTCGGAGCCAAGGTCGCCGAGGAGGTCGGTGACGGCTCGGTCTACGTCCTGGCCACCGACTATGCCTCCGGCACCGAGCAGATGGCCGGCTTCAAGAAGTCCTTCGAGGCCGCCGGCGGTACTCTCGCCGGCGAGGAGTACACCCCGCCGTTCGGTGCCACCACCGACTGGCAGCCGTACCTCAACAACGTCCGCAACTCCGGCGCCAAGGCCGTCTACGTCTTCTACGCCGGTTCGGAGGCCGTGGCCTTCGTCCAGCAGTTCAAGCAGTTCCTCGGCGGCGAGGACATCCAGCTGTACGGCTCGGGCTTCCTGACCGAGGGTTCGGTGCTGGACGCCCAGGGTGAGGCCGCCGACGGCGTGAAGACCTCGCTGCACTACTCCGACCAGCTCGACACCCCGGAGAACAAGGCGTTCGTCGACTCCTACTCCAAGAAGTACGGCGGCGCGGTGCCGACCGTCTACGCGGTCCAGGCGTACGACGCCGCCAAGGTGCTCGACCAGGCCCTGGCCACCTCCGCCAGCACCTCCGGTGCCGACATCGGCGCGGCCATCGCCACGATCGGCGACATCGAGTCCCCGCGCGGCACCTGGCGCTTCAACGAGTCGCACGACCCCGACCAGCCGTACTACCTGCGCGAGGTGCAGGAAGTCGACGGCAAGCGGGTCAACGCAGTGGTCACCGAACTGTCGACCGTGTCGGTGGGCTGATCCAGCCATGGAATGGTTCGCTGACAACTCCGTCACCATGGTGAACGGCGTCGCCCTCGGCGCGGTGCTGTTCATCGTGGCGATCGGACTCTCCCTGGTCTTCGGGACCATGGACGTGCTCAACCTGGCGCACGGTTCCATCGCCCTGCTCGGCGCGTACGTCGGGGTGGCCGTGCTCGGTGGGGGCGCCTCCAGCGCCCTCTCGTTCGCGGCGGTCCTGATCGCCGCGATGGTCGGATTGTTGGCGGGCGTGTTGTTGGCGGTGCTGACGACATCGGTCAACGATCACCTCCGACAAGCCATGCTGACCCTGGGCGTCTCGATGATCGTCGCCGACCTGCTGCTGATGGTCTTCGGCGGCGACGTGAAGTCCGTGCCCCCGCCCCCGGCACTGTCGGGCACGGTCCCCTTCCTGTTCGGCGCCCCCTATCCGGTCTACCGCCTGGTGATGATCGGCGTCGGCCTGGTCGTCGGCGTGGGTCTGTGGCTGCTGCTGGAGCGGACCTCCATCGGTGCCGTCGTCCGGGCCACGGTGAACGACCGCGGCATGGTCGAGGCGATCGGCGTACGCACCCGCCTGGTGCTGGCCGGTGTCTTCGGTGGCGGTGCCGCGCTGGCCGCCGTCGGAGGCCTGATCGCCGCGCCGCTGATGGGTGCCCAGCCGGGCAACGACAACCTGATGCTGGTCTACGCCCTGGTCATCGTCGTGATCGGTGGCCTGGGATCGCTCAAGGGCGCGGCCGTCGGTGCGCTGCTGGTCGGACAGGTGCAGACGCTCGGCGTGGCACTGCTGTCGGGCTACGCGTCGTTCCTGATGTTCGCCGTGATGGCGCTGGTGCTGCTGATCAAGCCGGCCGGCCTGCTGCCCTCCAAGCATGGACACGGAGGTGGACACTGATGACCGCCACGAACAAGATCGGCCTCCCCGACGGCGATGCCACGGGCGCTCCGGCGGCCGCCGCCGACGGCACCGCGGCCCACGCCGGGACCGTACGCAAGGGTGCGGCCGACCCGCCCCGGCATGCGCTCACCGGGCCGAAGCGCCGCTGGCTCGGCCTGGCCCTGGTGGTCGTGGCGATCCTGGTGCTGGCCTCGGCGCCGTTCTGGCTCGCCCCCTACCCGGTGTCGATGCTGTCGCGCATCCTCGCCTTCGCCCTGCTGGTGGTGAGCGTCGACCTGCTCACCGGCTACACCGGCCTGCCCACGCTCGGCCAGGTGGCCTACTTCGGCGCCGGCGCGTACACCGCCGGCCTGGTCGGGGTGCACCTGACCAGCAACGCGTTCGTCCAGCTCATCGCCGGCACCCTGGTCGCGGCGGTCCTGGCGCTGATCACCGGTGTGGTCGCCGTCCGGACCAAGGGCTTCGTGTTCCTGATGGTCACCCTGGCCATCACCGAACTCGCCCACCAGCAGGCCCAGACGATGGATCTGACCGGCGGCTCGAACGGGCTGTCCGGCATCCCCAGCATCTCGCTGCTGCCCACCAGTGGTCCGCTGGTGCTGACCGGCTACGTGTACTGGTGGGTGCTGTTCGTGTTCCTGTTCGGTGTGGCCCTGGCCGCCATCCTGGTCAAGTCGCCGATGGGCCGCTCGATGCGCGGCATCCGCGACGGCGAGGACCGGATGCGGGCGATCGGGCGGCGGACGTTCGTGGCCAAGCTGGTCGCGTTCACCTTCGCCGGATCCCTGGCCGGCATGGCCGGTACGGCCTGGACCGCGCAGGCACGATTCGTCTCCCCCGGTGACATGGCCTTCGCGCTCGCCGCGGTGGCCCTGCTGGCGGTGGTGTTCGGTGGCGCCGGGACCCTCTGGGGCCCGATCGTGGCCGCCGCCATCGTGATCCTGATCCGCGACGAGATCGGCGCCATCGCCGACGGCCGCGGCGGAATGATCCTGGGCTTCGTGTTCGTCATCGCCGTGTTCCTGCTGCCGCGTGGCATCGCCGGGATCCGTCGCAAGCGGGCCGCCGTGGGACCGACCCCGGTGGCCGGAGAGGAGTCCTGATGGCCGACACCCTGCTCAAGCTCGACGGGGTCAGCCTGCACTACGGATCGCTGAAGGCCGTCGACGGGGTGAGCTTCGAGGTCGAGCGTGGCGCCCGCCATGCCCTGATCGGGCCGAACGGCGCCGGCAAGTCCACGCTGTTCTCGGTCATCGGCGGGGCCCGCAGGGCCACCGCCGGGTCGATCACCTTCAACGGCCACGACGTCACCCACGACTCGGAGTCCGCCCGAGCCCGGGCCGGGCTGGTGCGGACTTTCCAGCACTCCAGCCTGTTCCTGGGCATGTCGGTGCTGGACAACGTGGCACTGGCGGTGGAGGGGTTCGAGGGCACGCCGTGGCGCTGGTTCCCCTACCCGCGCAGTGACCGCCGGATCCGGGAGCGCACCATGGAGCACCTGGACAGCGTCGGCCTGGCCGACCGGGCCCAGGAGATGTGCGGCAACCTGTCGCACGGCGAGCGGCGCCAGTTGGAGGTCGGCATGGTGCTGGCCTGCAACCCGAGCATGGTGCTGTTCGACGAACCGGCCGCGGGCATGTCGGCGGCGGAGACGCACCGCTTCATGGAGCTGATCGAGTCGCTGCCCTCCGACGTCACGGTGCTGATCGTCGAGCACGACCTGGACCTGGTGTTCCGCCTCGCCCAGTCGGTCAGCGTGCTGGCCGCCGGCCGGCTGATCGCCCACGGCAGCCCGGCCGAGGTCCGCGACAACGAGGACGTCAAGATCGCCTACCTCGGGGACTCCGAGGGACTGGAACCGCTGTTCTTCACAGGAGGTGGCCCCCATGCTGCTTGAGGTCAAGGATCTGGTCGCCGGCTACGAGGGCAGCCGCGTTCTCAACGGTGTCAGCCTCAGCGTGGACACCGGCGAGTCCGTGGCCGTGCTCGGCCGCAACGGAGTCGGCAAGACCACCCTGATGGAATCGATCATGGGGCTGGTCCGCCCCACCTCCGGAGAGGTCCGCATCAACGGGGTCGACCTGGCGCGCAAGCCACCGAGCATGCTGGCCCGCGCCGGGGTCGGCATCGTCCCCCAGGGACGGCGGGTGTTCGCCTCGCTCACCGTGGAGGAGCACCTGCAGATCGCCGTGCGCAAGCGGGGTGAGTGGACCCGCCAGGCGGTGATGGAGCTGATGCCGCGGCTGGGGGAGCGGCGCAACAACCTCGGCTCCCAGCTGTCCGGCGGTGAGCAGCAGATGCTGGCCATCGGCCGGGCCCTGGTCGGCAACCCGAAGCTGCTGGTGCTCGACGAGCCCTCCGACGGTCTCGCCCCCGCCGTGGTGAACCAGGTCGGGGAGGTGCTCACCCAGCTGCGATCCACCGGCCTGGCGGTGCTCATCGTCGAGCAGGACCTGCGGCTCGCGTTCGATGTCGCCGAGCGGGTGATGGTGATGCAGAAGGGCGAGATCGTCCACCGCAGCGCGACCGCGGACTTCCGCGCCGACGGGGACCGCGCGCACGCCCTGCTCGGGGTCGGCTGAGCGGGTCGGACAACCACCAACCAACCATGGACCGGGCGGGTCCTGCCGGAGACACTGCCGGCAGGACCCGCTCTGACGCCACCAGGTTCGTAAGAGATGTCGGGCTTGCAGTAGAAGATGTCGGGCTTGTCAATGGTCTGCAGCGTCACCCCAGGTCACCTCGGTGATGGTGTGGGCGGTGTCGTCGTCGACCTGGGACCAGGTGTTGTTGAGCAGGTGGGCGGGCGGAACCCGCGCGGGACGGTTGCCCCCCAGACGCCGGGGAACATAGAGGTGTGGCAGACGGAGACGGTGGACACAGCGCAGAGCGCGAGGCGGATCCGGGGCCCGGGGCTTCGACGTCTCGCCCGTCATCCTGGTCATCGTCGCATTGGTGCTGCTCGTCGTCGCCGGCCAGTCACGCCGCCACCGGCGCCACGTCCTCGGCATTGCGACCGGGTCCATCGAGCCCTCGACGTCCGCTGTCATCGGCCTGGGCGTGGGGGCCCTCCTGCTGGAGGTCATCACGCTCATGCTGGTCTTCGGCGGCCAGCGGTGAGCGGGCAGCCGATCATTGTGCTCGTGGTCACGTCAACCATGGGAGCTCCTCCACGCGGTGGACGGCCCCAGCCTGGCGAGGGAGTCGATCGACACCTTGGTGACCAGCGCCACATCTGGCGCCCACGGACAACTGGTGTGGCGCGTAGCGACAAGAAGCGCCGCCGCGGTTCGGAAAGACTTGTTCCACTCTCAACGAGGAGAAGAAGGAGCAGTCACATGACCACAACCATGACGAGTACCCAGACCCTGCTGCCACGGGAGACCTGGGAGGGCAAGGTCTTCACCGGGAGCTGGCAGGCGTCGGCACGGACCGCCGAGACCGTCGATCCTGCCACCGGCCAGGTCCTGGGGACCGTGGGCATGGTGGACGAGCAGGGCATTGCCGACGCCGCCCGCGCCGCCGCGCAGGCCCAGCCGCGGTGGGAGCGGACGAACTACGACGAGCGCGCGTCGGTCCTGCGGGCCGCGGCCCGCATCGCCGAGGAGAACACGGCCGAGATCGTCGAGTGGATCATCCGGGAGTCCGGATCGACCGCGGCCAAGGCTGTGTTCGAGGCGTCCTTGACCGTCAAGGCGCTGCACGAGGCGGCCGGCCTGCCCAGCCGGGCCACCGGCGAGGTACTGCCCAGCACGGACGGCAAGCTGACGCTCGCCCGGCGCCGCCCCGTCGGGGTCGTCGGGGTGATCTCGCCGTTCAACTTCCCGCTGTATCTCGCCATGCGCGCCGTGGCACCCGCCCTGGCCCTGGGCAACGCCGTGGTGCTCAAGCCCGATCCGCGTACGGGCGTCTGCGGCGGGTTCGTCATTGCGCGGATCTTCGAGCTGGCCGGGCTGCCCGCCGGAGCGCTGCACGTGGTGCCCGGGGACGGGGCGGCAGGGGCGGCGATGACCAGCGAGCCCCGCATCGACATGATCCAGTTCACCGGGTCGACGGCCGCCGGGCGCAAGGTCGGCGAGGCCGCAGGGCGCCACCTGAAGAAGGTCTCGCTCGAGCTGGGCGGCAAGAACTCCCTGCTCATCCTGGACGACGCCGACCTCGACCGGGCCGTCGCCAACACCGTCTGGGGCGTCTACCTGCACCAAGGCCAGATCTGCATGTCCACCGGGCGAGTCCTGGTGCACCGGTCGCTCCACCAGCCGCTCCTGGACCGTCTCGTGGAGAAGGCCCGGAGCATGCCGGTCGGCGACCCCCGCACCGAGGAGGTCGCCCTCGGCCCCATGATCGACGAGCGCCAGCGCGACAACGCCCTCGCGATCGTGCAGGCAGCCGCCGAGGCCGGCGCGACGGTGGAGACCGGCGGAACGTGCGATGGCCTGTTCTTCCAGCCGACGGTGCTGTCCGGGGTGACCCCCGACAACCCGGCCTTCCGGGACGAGATCTTCGCGCCGGTGGCGGTGGTGGTGCCGTTCGACACCGACGAGGAGGCGGTCCAGCTCGCCAACGACACCGAGTACGGCCTGTCGGTCGGCATCATCTCCTCCGACGTCGGGCGGGCTATGGCCCTGGGTGAGCACCTACGGACCGGCATGCTGCACATCAACGACCAGACCGTGAACGACGAGGTGATCAACCCGTTCGGCGGCGTCGGCGCCTCCGGCAACGGCGCCAGCATCGGAGGCAGCGCCAACGGGGACGAATTCACCCAGTGGCAGTGGATGACCATCCGTGATCAGGCCCCGCATTACCCGCTCTGAGCGTCGCCACCGATCCCATGAGGTCGGGCCCTAGGGCCGGCCTGCCCCGACCAATCATCGTTTCCCATCAATCAAGGAGTAGACATGACAGTTGCAGACTTCCGGGACATCACCGTTGCGGTGGTCCGGGAGAAGGAAGCCCCCTTCACCGTCGAGCAGGCCCGCCTTCGTGCCCCGCGCGCCGACGAGGTCCTGGTCAAGGTGGTCGCCACCGGGCTGTGCCACACCGACCTGATCGTCCGCGACCAGTACTACCCGGTCCCGCTGCCCGCCGTGCTCGGCCACGAGGGCGCCGGCATCGTCGAGGAGGTCGGGTCCGATGTCACCTCGCTGGCACCGGGTGACCCGGTCGTCCTGTCGTACGGATCCTGTGGCAGCTGCGATCGGTGCCGCAGCGGCACGCCCGGCTACTGCGACCAGTTCTTCAGCCTCAACTTCGGGGGCACCGACGCAGAGGGCAACACGGCGCTGACAGGTGTCGACGGCGAGGCCCTGCACAGCCACTTCTTCGCCCAGAGCTCCTTCGCCACGTACGCCTTGGCCAAGGAGGGCAACGCGGTCAAGGTGCCCGTCGACGCCCCCCTGGAGCTGCTCGGCCCTCTGGGATGCGGCATCCAGACCGGTGCCGGCGCGGTGATCAATTCGCTCAAGGTCAGCCCCGGCAGCAACTTTGTCGCGCTCGGTGCCGGAGCGGTCGGGCTCTCCGCGGTGATGGCCGCGCAGGTCGCTGGCGCAGCCACGATCATCGCCGTCGACGTGGTGCCCTCCCGGCTCGAACTGGCCCGAGAGCTGGGCGCGACCCACACGATCAACACCCGTGAGGTCGACCTGGTCGCGGGCGTCCGGGAGATCACCGGAGCCGGCGCCCAGTTCGCGCTGGAGTCCACCGGCAGGCCCGAGGTCCTGGCCCAGGGCATCGAGGCGCTGAGGCCGCTGGGACAGATCGGTGTCGTCGGCGCACCGCAGCTGGGCACGACCGCGCAGTTCGACGTGAACAACCTGCTGCTGGGTGGGCGGACGATCCGCGGCATCGTCGAGGGCGACTCGGTGCCGAGCGTCTTCATTCCCCAACTGGTCGAGCTGCACAGGCAGGGACGGTTCCCGTTCGACAAGCTCGTACGGTTCTACGAGCTTGACCAGATCAACGAGGCCGCCCGGGACAGCGTGGCCGGCGGCACCCTCAAGGCCGTCCTTCGCATGCCGCACTGAGCTCTCCGGCTCGGGCAGCCGCCGCGGCCATGCACTCAGGGGCAGTCCCCAGGTGCGTGGTCGCGGCGGAACTGCGTGGGGGTCACCCCGTACGTCCGGCGGAACGCACGGGAGAACCAGGCCTGGTCATGTACGCCCCAGCGTGCTGCCAGCGCCCCGATCGGCACGTGGCGCAGGCCGGGGTCGGCCAGGTCACGGCCTATCCCCTCGAGGCGGCGCTCCCGGACCAGGGTCGAGAAGGAGAGGCCCTGCTGGGCGAGCAGGCGCTGCACCGTACGGGTCGAGAGGTTCTGGCCGCGGGCGACCGATTCGAGGCTGAGGCCGGGATCGGAGAGGCTGGCGGTGATGTGGCCGATCAGTTGCTCGGCGACGACGTCGGCACTCGATTCCACCACCGGGTGGAGCTGCTGTGTCAGGGCCGCCCGCAGCAGCGAGATGCCGGCATCGCGCAGGTGTCGAACCATCCCGCCGGTCAAGGTGCCGGAGGTGGGACCGGTGGACGTGTGGTCAGCGTCCACCAGTCCGGCCAGATAGGAGGAGTACAGGCTTCCGACGCCGGCACCCGCCGGGTGCGGCTGCTCGAGCAGGCGCTCGATCCGGCGATCGGGCAGGTCGAGGTCCCGTCGGCGGACCGTCATGACGCGGGCCTGCCAGGTTCCCCGCTGCGTCAGGCGGTAGGGCCGCTCCGTGTCGTACAGCATGAACTCGCCCGGCGCCGCGGCGACCGTTCGTCCCGCCTGCTCGACCGTCACCGATCCCTGCAGCACCAGGCAGACCTTGAGCAGGTCGCTGGCCCGGTGTCGGACAGCCCGCGGTGAGCGGATCAGCGCCTGCTCGTTCCCGGAGATCCGGTACACGTGCACGTCGTCGAGGGCCAGGGCGTCGAACCCGCCGGTGGGGCGATGGCCCTGCGCGGGCATTGGTGACGGCTCGAGTCCGTTGAACCGCTCATCCATGGCGTCGTGCCACTGCTCGGGGGTCAGGATGTCGGGCGACCCAACCATTGCTCACCTCACTTGACCGGTACATCGGCGGACCGGTGGTCAGGCCGCCAGTATGTCCGGGGTCACATCGCATGGCAAGGGACGGGACCGCGGTGCGGTGCGGGGCCCGAGGTGGAAGGCCGGGCGTCCCGGTCTGACGCCCCCCGTCTTCGCCGACACCAGCCAGATGCGCCCGACACCGGCCGCGACATGGGCCCGGACGGAGGCGCCGACACCATCACCAGAGCGCCAGCGGTGTCCGGAGCGCGTCCGGAACATCGAGCGCCAGGAAAGCGCTCGCCCCCGCGGCGATGGACCGCGGGGGCGAGGGGCAGGCGAGTCGGTGCGTCAGCTGACGGCGGCGACGCCCAGGTCGGGGTGGTCGGTGAAGAACCGGTCCATCCCGGCATCGAGGAAGGCCCGCACCTCACCGGCCATGTCACCCAGCTCGGCCGGGTCGGCGCTGGAGCGGAACTCGGCGGGCAGGAAGTAGTTCTCGGCCCGGAACGTCCAGCCGACCACGACCAGGCCCGCGGCGTGCGCGTTGGCGATCGCCTCGGTGGGCTCGCCGAGGGTGTCCTCGGCGGTGCGCGGGATCATCACGTCCTTGCAGAAGCCGACCTGGTCGGCGTACGTGGCGACCGTGCGCATGCCGGCGCCGGTGACCATGTCGGCATACGGCCGGTCCGGCCGGTCAGCGGGGGCACCGCTGCAGTTGACCAGCTGCACCAGGGCCACCGGGGTCATCCGGTCCAGCTCGACCAGGTTGCCGACCTCGAAGCTCTGGATCGCGACGGGGGCGGACCTGCGGTTCAGGCCGGCAGCGGTCAGCTCGGCGACGACCTGCTCCTCCATCGACAGGCTGAGGGAGTCGAAGTAGGTCGGGTGCTTGATCTCGGGCACCACGCCGACCGGCTTGCCGTCGGCGGTCACCGAGTGGCGGGCCAGGTCGATGACCTCCTCGAAGGTCGGCACCTGGTAGAGGCCGTCGTACGCTGCGCTGTCCGGGCGCAGCTGCGGCAGGCGCTCGACGGCGCGCAGCGTACGCAGCTCGGCCAGGGTGAAGTCCTCGGTGAACCAGCCGGTCTGGGACACGCCGTCGATCACCTTGGTGGTCCTGCGGTCGGCGAACTCGTCCCGGGTCGACACGTCGGTGGTACCGGTGATGTCGTTCTCGTGCCGGTCGACCAGGACGCCGTCCTTGGTCATCACCAGGTCTGGCTCGATCACATCGGCGCCCTGCTGGATCGCCAGTTCGTACGCGGCCAGAGTGTGCTCGGGCCGGTAGCCGGAGGCGCCCCGGTGCGCGATGACCGGGACGGCGTGGTCGGCGGCGCTCCGCACGGGGGTCAGGTCGATCACGATCATCTCCGTGTCATCCGGCACGCCCGGGTAGCGGGCGTCGTTGCCGGGGTAGTTGTTGTCGTTGGCGATGAGCAGGCGGCCATCCGCCAGCCGCACCACGGTCTCCACCGACTGCATCGGGAAGGAGAACTCCTCGCCCACGCCGTACGCACCGGGGTCGGCAGCCATGCCGATCCCGTCTTGGTTCGCGATCTTCAGCAGGTCGACGACCAGCTCCTTGCGCGCGAAGCCCTCCGGGTCGGTCACGTTGAGGTTGACCGAGTAGATGCGCTTGGTGACCGACTCCGACCCCCAGAGGTCGTCGCGCTCGAGCACGAGTAGCTGGTTGTTGTGCACCGCGAACGCGTCACCGATCAGTGTGTCGTCCCAGTCGGCCTCGAAGGCCCAGGACTTCTCGGTGTAGCGGCCGGTCCGCGTGTCGAACTGGTAGATCATCCGGCGGCGCTTGTCGGCGTCCTGGGCCAGGTAGCCCTCGAGGATCGGGTAGAGGTAGCGTCCGTCGATGGAGCCGACCATGGCCTCGAAGCCCTTGGACGAGCGGACCAGTGGGGTCTCGCCTGCCGCCAGGAACGGGTTGGCCGGCGACTTGCCGTGCGGGAACGGCACCGGGGCCTGCAACAGTTCGCCGTCGGCGCTGACGTGCAGCAGGAACGGGCCGAACTCCTCACCGATCCAGAACGTTCCGTCGTGTTGGCGCACGACCGACTCGATGTCGAAGTCGGCCCCGGTCAGCTGGCGGTCCTCGGTGCCCTCGTTGGTGATCGGGAATCCGGCGAGCTGGTTCGGGTCGCGCAACTCGACGTGGCGGAGAATCTTGATCTCGCCCTCGCCGCCGTCGGCGGTCTCCCAGGCCGGCTGCACCAGGTAGAGGCGCAGCAGGAAGTCGACCGAGTTGGTCTTGGCGCCGAAGCCGTTGTCGGGCATGGCCCAGAAGGTGCCGTCACCGTTGTCGATCATCGCCGAGAAGCCCGGGATGACCTGGCCGGCCCAAGGGCCGACGCGGTCGTTGGCGGGCGTGGCATCGGCGCCGGAGGCAGGGCCCTCGGCCAGATGGTCGGCCGAGAGGGTCGCCCGCGCCTGCAGGGTCGGGACGACCGTACGGACGGCGGTGGCGGAGGCCTTCTCGGCGGGGGCGGCCATGGCCGTGGTGCCGACGAGTGCGAGGGTGAGGGCAGCGGTGGTCAGGGCGGCGGTGGCCCTGCGCAGGTTTCTCATGCCCTGAAGCTAGGAAGTGGGTGGGACTGTTCAGGGACATCTGGATGAGCGGGGGATGAACATTCGGTGGGGGTCTGAACGGGCAGTCAGGCCCTGCCGGGCCCGTCAGGCGGTGCCTGCCTCCATCGCGGCCCGCGGCCGCTCGGGCGGGATCGCGGCGAGCAGCGCCTTGGTGTAGTCCTCGCGCGGTTCGCGGAACAGCTCGACCGCCGCCCGCTTCTCGACCGAGCGGCCCTTGCGCATCACCATCACGTCGTGGCTCATCTGCTGCACCACCGCCAGGTCGTGCGCGATGAACAGGTAGGTCAGCCCCAGCCGTTCCTGGAGCTCGCGGAGCAGGTCGAGCACCTTGGCCTGCACCGACACGTCGAGGGCACTGGTCGCCTCGTCAAGGATGACCAGATCCGGCTCGAGCGCGAGCGTACGGGCGATCGAGACGCGCTGGCGCTGGCCACCGGAGAGCTCATGCGGAAAGCGACTGGCGAAGTCGTGCGGCAGGTCGACCATGTCCAGCAGGTCCCGGATCCGCTGCTGGCGGGAGCCGGCGTCCGAGCCGCCCAGGCCGTGCACGACCAGCGGCTCGGCGATCGACCGGCCGACCTGGGTGCGCGGGTCCAGGGAGGAGAACGGGTCCTGGAACACCATCGCCAGCCGCCGGCGGACCTGCTTGCGCTCGGATCGGCGCAGGGCGAACAGGTCGATCTCGCCCAGCCTCGCGGTGCCCGCATGCGGCTCGACCAGACCGGTCAGGGCGTTGGCGATCGTCGACTTGCCGGACCCCGACTCGCCCACGATACCCAGCGTGTGCCCGCGCCGCACCTCGAAGGAGACGTCGTCGACCGCGTGCACGACCGTCTTCCCGTGCGGGGTCTGCACCGGGAAGCGTACGTCCAGGCCCTCGACCCGCAGCAGCGCCGGCGCGTCCTGCGCGGGGGGCAGGTGGTGCGAGGGGTCGATCAGCGGGCGCGCCGCCAGCAGGATGCGGGTGTACTCCTCGCGCGGCCGGTCGAAGACGTCGAGGATCGGGGCCTGCTCCACGACCCGGCCCGCCCGCAGCACCGTGACGTCGTCGGCGACCTGGCCGATGACGCCCAGGTCGTGGCTGATCCAGATCACCGCGCTGCCGAGGCGGTGCTGCAGGTCCCGGACCAGTTCGACGATCTGGCGCTCGGTGGTCACGTCGAGGGCCGTGGTGGGCTCGTCGGCGATCAGCAGCTCGGGATCGCAGGCCAGGGCGACCGCGATCATCACGCGCTGGCGCTGCCCGCCGGACAGCTGGTGCGGGTAGGAGCGCAGCCGGTTCTCCGGCTCCGGGATGCCGACACTCTCCAGCAGCTGGAGCGCACGGGCCCGCGCCTGCTTGGGGGTCTGCCGGGTGTGCGCCTCGAGCGACTCGGTGATCTGGCGCTCGAGAGTGAGTAGCGGGTTCAGCGAGGTCGACGGGTCCTGGAAGACGAAGCCGATCCGTGAGCCGTGCACCCGGCGCAGCTGGGCCGGCGTCGCGCCGACCAGCTGGGTCGTGCCGTCCAGCATCGCCGAGCCGGTGGCCCATGAGGCCGGGGCGTCCATCAGCCCGGTCGCCGCGAGCACCGTGATCGACTTGCCGGACCCCGATTCGCCGACCAGCCCGAGGGTCTGGCCCTTCTCGACCCGGAACCCGATGTCCTCCACGATGGTGCGCCGCCCGATCGTGACCATCAGGTCGCGGACCTCGAGAACGGGCCCGGTCGCTGCCGGACCGGGTGGACGAGCGCCAGGCGTACGGGACCCCGATGAACGATCGCGTGGCGTACGGCTCGGTGGCCTGCTCATCGCATCCTCGCTTCGATCAGGCTGCGCTGTTTGGGGTCCATCACGTCGCGAAGCCCGTCGCCGAACAGGTTGAACGCCAGCACGGTCAGGAAGATCGCCGCGCCGGGGAAGATCGACATCCACCAGGCCTGGCTGACCCAGCCCTGCGCGTCGAAGATCATCCGGCCCCACGAGGGCGCGGGCGGCTGGATGCCCATGCCGAGGAACGACAGCGTCGCCTCGGTCAGGATCGCGAACGCCAGCGACAGCGAGGTCTGCACGATGATCGGCGGCAGGATGTTCGGCAGCACCCGGCGGGACAGGATGAACCCGTGGCCGGTGCCCATCGTGCGGGAGACCTGGACGAACGGCTCGACGCTGACCGACAGGGTCGAGGCGCGCGCGACACGGGCGAAGATCGGGGTGTAGACGATGCCCACGGCCAGCATCGTGGTCCACTTGCCGGCGCCGAGGATCGCGACGATCACCAGCGCGAGCAGCACCACCGGGAACGCGAACATGACGTCGACGATCCGCATCACGATGGTGTCCAGGATCCCGCGGGCATAGCCTGCGACGATGCCGATCGTGGTGCCGACGCCCAGGGAGAACGCGACCGAGATGACCGCCACCTGCAGCGACACCGAGGCCGAGGCCACCACCCGGCTGAACACGTCGCGGCCCAGGTCGTCGGTCCCGAACAGGTGCTCGGCGCTCGGCGGCCGCAGGGCGTTGAGCACATCAGTGCTGTTCACCCCGTACGGGATGACGAAGCGGCCGAGGACGGCGGTGGCGACGACGAGCACCAGGACGATCGCCGACACGACCGTGACCGGGTTGGAGAACAGGACCCGCCAGGTCGGCAGGCGCTGGTGCGGGATCGCCGCGTCGGAGGGCGACGGGGGGAGATCGGTCACGGCCACCTCCTCAGGACAGTCGGATCCGCGGGTCGACGACCGCGTACAGCAGGTCGACCACGAAGTTGACCAGCAGGAACATGGCCGCCACCAGCAGCACCGCGCCCTGCACCACCGGGTAGTCGCGGGCGAGCACGCTGTCGTAGATCAGCCGGCCGAGCCCCGGCCAGGCGAACACGACCTCGATCACCATCAGGCCGGACAGGATGGTCGCGAGTTGGATCCCGGTGATGGTCAGGATCGGGATCAGCGCGTTGCGGACGATGTGCCGACTGGTCACGATGCGTGAGGGCAGGCCCTTGGACCGTGCCGTACGGACGTACCCGGAGGACTTCACCTCCAGCACGGCCGAACGGATGTAGCGGGTCATGATCGCCGCCGAGATCACCCCGGAGGTGGTCGCCGGCAGGATGACATGGCGCAGCCACTCGCCCGGGTCGACCGCCAGCGGGGCGTACCCGGAGGAGGGCAGCCAGCCCAGGATCGCGGAGAACAGCATGATGAGCAGCACGCCGAGCCAGAAGTCGGGCAGCGAGACGCCGAACTGGGAGCTGATCCGCACGATCGCGTCCGACAGCGTGCCCTCCCGCAGTGCCGCCCAGATGCCCGCGGGGACGGCGATCAGCAGGCCGATCGTGATCGCCACCACCGCCAGGGACAAGGTGGCGGGCAACCGGCCGAGGATCAGGTCCACGACCGGCAGCCCGCTGCGGAAGCTGACCCCCAGGTCACCGACCACGACCCCACCGAGGTAGTTCAGGAACTGCACCGGGACCGGCTGGTCCAGCCCCGACCGGGCGAGCAGCGCATCGTACGCCTCCTGCGTGAAGCGAGTGCCGAGGGCGAGCCGGATCGGGTCACCGGGCACCAGTTGCAGCATGGCGAACACGACGACGATGACGCCGAACAGGACGACCAGGGAGTACCCGAGTCTGCGCAGGACGAAGCGGAGCGTCGGGTTCCGGAGGATTCCGGGCACCGCCGGCTCACTCGGCCAGCGAGGTGTCGCGGAACCTGATCGCGGCGTCGGTCCGGGTCTGGTAGCCGCGAACCTGCGGGGTCCAGGCCTGCAGCACCGCCGGGTTGTACAGGTAGATGTAGCTGCACTCGTCGGCGATGATCCTCGCGGCCTCGCCGTAGATCTGCCTGCGCCGCGCCTCGTCCGGCTCGGCCTGGCCCTGGTCCAGCAGTGCGTCGACCTGCGGGTTGGAGTAGCCCTGCGCGTTGTTCGCGCCCGAGGAGTGGTGCTGGCCGTAGTAGAACCCGGACGGGTCGATGTTGCCCAGCCAGCCCATCATCAGCATGTCGAAGTTGCCGGCCGCCTGCTCGGCGAGCCAGGTCGCGAAGTCCACGGTGGTGATCTCGACGGTGATGCCGTACGGCGACAGCTGGTCGGCGATCAACTGGGCGGTCGTCACCGTCTCCGGGTAGTCGCTGGTCGCCATGAACCGGATGGTGGTGTTGCCCACCCCGGCCGACTCGAAGAGCTGTCGGGCCCGGTCCGGGTCGGTGGAGTACGTGTCGTACTCGATGTACCACGGCGAGGTCTCGGGGATGGCGAGCTGGTTGGGGGTCGCGGTGCCCTGGGTGGCGGCCTGGATGATCTGCTCGCGGTCGATCGCGTACGCCACGCCCTGGCGCGCCTCGACCGAGTTCCACGGTGCGTTGCGCTGGTTGAGCGTCAGGTACCAGTAGTCGTTGGAGGGCACGTCGCCCAGGACCAGGTCCCGGTTGTCGGAGATCAGTTGGACCTGCTGCGGCTCGAACGAGTCGGTCCACTGGATCTCGCTGTTCTGCAGGGCGGTGATGGCGGTGGTGCCCTCCGAGATGAACCGGAAGGTCACTCCACCGAGTCCGGGCGCCCCGCCCCAGAAGTCCGGGTTCGAGGTGAGGGCGATGTGGTCGCCGCTGACGTACTCGGCGACCTTGAACGGTCCGGTGCCGATCGGGCGGCTCTGGATCTCGCCGGAGTCGACGTTCGCCTGCTGCACGATCGCCAGGCCCTTGAAGTTGCCGAGGTTGGCCAGCAGGTCGGGTGTCGGCTCGCCGACGGTGATGACCACGGTCTGCGGGTCGGGGGCCTCGATCGTGTCGATCGCGGCGAGGCGCCAGGCGTTGCTCAGCGCCCCGTCGATGATGCGGCGGTAGGAGTAGACGACGTCGTCGGCGGTGAACTCGCTGCCGTCGTGCCAGGTGACGCCGTTGCGGAGGGTGAACGTGTAGGTCAGCTGGTCATCGCTGATCGTCCAGTCGTCGGCCAGGGCTCCGACCATCTCCAGGTTCTCGTCCGGCTCGACCAGGGTGTCGAAGACGTTCTCCAGGACCTGGAACGAGAAGTAGGCGGTCGTGTTGTGGGGGTCGAGCTGGTCGGGCTCGCCGGCGATCGCGGCGGTCAGCACCGCCCCCTCCTGCGGCGTCCCGCCGCCGAGGTCGACCCCTCCACCTCCCCGGGTGCAGCCGGTGATGACGGCGACGGTGCCGATGCCGCCCAGGGCCAGCAGGGTGCGGCGAGAGATCTGCATGGGACGTGTCCTTCCGTTGGGGACGGTCCCACGGACACGCCCTGTGGCGGTGTTTGCGTCGTGCGTGGCTCTCAGGCTAACCCCAGATTCGCGGGGGGCACAGACTAGACAGGGGTGTGTTGCCGGTCCTCGGCGGTCCCGAGTCGGCGCCACCGGATCACCAGCCACAGGGCCAGCAGCAGCTCGCCGAGGAAGGTGACCATGGCCAGTTCGAAGGGGGGTGAGGCGACCAGGACCGCGACGAGCGTGTCGATCGCGTAGCCCAGCCCCGAGACCGCCAGCAGGACCCCGAGCCAGCGCGGCACCACGGTCGACCGGTAGGCCAGGTAGCCGATCGCCAGCAGGTGGAGGCCGAACAGCAGCAGCCCTGCGGTCCACAGGTCGTTGAAGGCGTTCACCCGGGCCAGCACCAGGCCATCCACCTGCCCGGGGGCGAAGGACCCCGACACCCCCGAGTCCAGCAGTTCGGGGATCCCTGCCAACTGGGCGGTGGCGACCAGGAACACCGCGGCGTATGCCAGCCGCAGCCAGGCCGCCAGCCGGGACAGCGCCGCGTCGACCGGGCGGAACACCTCGAACAGGGCCCAGGCCACCACGACGTCGAGAACCGCCACCAGGTACAGGCCGAGGACCCCCAGCCGGAACGTGCCCATCGAGTCGGTGATGGCGGTGGCGGTCGAGGTCGGGTCGCCCGGGGTGACCGGGCCCTGGATGGCGGCGAAGTTCGACACCCCGGCGAGCACGGCCATCAGCAACAGGCCGATCCCGGCGACGAGTCCGGCCAGGGGGCGCGAGACCAGCCCGGCGGAGCGGGCCGAGGGCGTCGTGTTGGGCGCAGGGGTGGAGGGCGGGGTGGGTGTGCTGTCATGCGTCATGGCGTCTCCGAAACGGTGGCGGTACTGGAGACAGCATCGTGCCGCATCGGAGGTCCGGGACTAGCGGAGCAGCACCGGCACCCGGCGCCAGCCGCCGACCGGAGGGGTCTCCCGGACCGCGGTCATCTCCGGGGCATGCTCGACCCGCTCGGTGGCGATCAGGAGTTCACTGATCGCCACCGCGAGCTCCATCAGGGACAGCGCCCGCCCGGGGCAGGCGTGCGGGCCGGTGCCGAAGACCACGTTCGCCCCGGCGTTGGTCTGTGGACGGCACGCGTCCGGCTCGGGGAAGACCGCCGGATCCCGGTTCGCGGCGGTCCAGTTGAGCACGACCCGGTGCCCGGCCGGGATCGTCCGACCACCCACTTCGACGTCCCGGGTGGTGACCCGACGGTTCGCGACGAATGGGTCGTCGATCCGCAGGATCTCCTCGATCGCGTCCTCCAGGGCGACCCGGTCGCCGGCCTGCGCGGCCGTGCGCAACTCGTCCTGCAGCATCTGGTGGGTGGCGAGGAAGTGCACGATCACGCCCAGTGAGGCCGCGATCGAGCCGAGGTCGCCGGCGGTCCAGTTGCGCAGGATCGCGACGATCTCGTCGTCGGTGAGCGGGCGGTCGCCGAGGCGTTCGGCCAGCAGTTCGGTGGTGACGTCGTCGCCGGGGGTGCGGCGCGCCCGGTCGATCAGGGAGCGGATGATCGTGTCGAAGCGCTGGGCGACCTGGGCGGTGAACTCGTGGTCACCCGAGCGGGTGGCCGCATGGTTGTCGGCCATCCAGGCGATCAGCGTCTCCTCCAGGGCGGCCGGCCAGCCCAGCCAGGCGCTCTGGGCCCGGACCGCGTAGCGGGCCCCGAGGGTGACCGCCCGGAACACCTCGTCGCGCGGGGTGGAGGCGATCACGTCGGCGGCGATCGCGTGGCAGGTCGGGGCGAGCGCCTCGACCCGCTCCGGGCTCATGTACCGCTCGACGATCGCGCGGTAGGCGGCGTGCTCCTCGCCGTCCATGCCGTTGGGCACGTTCAGGTGTCGCGACACCCGGCTGGAGAAGGCGGCGGGGTCGTTCGCCGCGGCGACCACGTCGGCGTGGCGGAACAGTGTCCAGGTGTCGGCGCCGTCGTGGGCCACCGGGCAGGCGGCGCGCAGCCGGTCGTACGCGACGCGCTGGTCGGCGACGACATCGGGGGAGGCGGGGTCCCAGTCACGCGTCACGGCGGTCCCTTTCACGAGGAGTGGGTCCTCATGCTAATGGGCGCACGTGCTGGTGGACCGGCGATTGGGAACGCCGTCCGACCCCAGGGGTCGGACGGCGTTCGGGTTCACGCGGTGATCGAGCGGCGGCAGGCCGGGGGATCAGGCGTTCTTGATCGCGGAGATCTCGAACTCGAGCTTGATCTTCTCGGAGACCAGCACGCCGCCGGTCTCGAGGGCGGCGTTCCACTCCAGGCCCCACTCCTTGCGCTGCACGTCGACAAAGCCCTCGAGGCCCACGCGGGTGTTGCCGAACGGGTCCAGGGCGGAACCGGCGTACTCGAAGTCGATGGTGACGGGCTTGCTGATGCCCTTGATGGTCAGGTCGCCGGTCACGCGCAGGACCTCGCCCTGGGCCGCAATGTCGGTGGAGACGAAGGTGATGGTCGGGTACTGCTCGACGTCGAAGAAGTCGGCGGACTTCAGGTGGCCGTCGCGGTCAGCCGACTTGGTGTCGACCGAAGCGGTCTGGATGGTGACCTCGATCCTGGCGTCCCGGAGGTTCTTCCCGGTCGTCGCGGTGCCGACGAACTCGCCGAACGTGCCGCGGACCTTGGTGACCATCGCGTGCCGGGCAACGAAGCCGATGGAGGAGTGCGAGGTGTCCAGGGTGTAGGTGCCCTCGAGCTCGTTGATCGGGGAGACGGAGGTGGCAGCCTCGACGTCGGCGGTGCTCTTGCGAAGGAAGTTGAAAGCCATGTTCAAGCCAATCTGTGGTATGCGGTGGTTGATGACTCAACAGTAGAATGCAAAACCGAAACTGTCAAGGATTCAACTATTGCCGTGCCGGAGGATGGACCAGGAGTGGCGGTCAGTTCGGCGTGCGCTCTCCCGCCCGTACCGGCACCGTCACCCGGTTGCCCTCGATCGGGGCGGGGCAGGTCGCGTACGGGGTGAAGGCGAACCACATGTCGACCGTACGGTTGAAGTCCAGCACGACGGTCCCGTCCGGGTCGGGGTCAGCGAACTTCAGCTGGCGCCAGGCCGGGGTCTCGTCGCCGTTGGTCGGGTCATGGAACTCGACCCCCAGGCCGTACTTCATCGCGGTCACCACCAGCCGCTGCTCCTGGCCGCCGGCGGTGAAGCGGACCTCGCCGGCGGCCTTGACCGACTGGCGCAGGTCCGGCCGGATCGTGGCGACCTCGGTCGGGCGCGGCACGGCGTACGGCTCGTACGTCCCCTCGATCACCCAGTCGGGGTCGAACTCGAAGTGCGCCACCCCGGCAAAGTCCTCGCGATCGGCGGAGGTCTCGGCGCGCAGCCGGATCGCCAGCCGCCCGCCCCGGCGCAGTAGCTCGACCCGGACCTCGCCGTGGTCGACCCACGGCACCCGACCGGCCTCGGCAACGGTCACCGTGCTGGTCCCCTCCACGGGGGTGCCGTCGACGGTCAGGCCGTCGACGGCGGCCGCCTCCAGCCGGGCCTCCTCGGCGGTCGCCGACCACAGCCCCGGCAGGTCCGGCAGGGCAGAGGGCTCGGCGGGCAGCCAGTGGAAGCCCCGCAGGGTGAGCCAGCCGTGCGGCTCGACCAGCTCGACCTCGCGCCGCTCGCGGAAGGCGCCCCAGCTGGCCTTGTCGTACGTCTCGGTCACCGGTGTCTGCGTCGTCATGGGCCCATCACAACAGCTGCCCGGTATCGGCTGCAATGGTCCTTCCCATCGGCACGGCGACGACCTCAGTGGGCTGCCACAGTCGGCTGGTCCCGCAGACGACCCACCGCCCGCAGCACGAGCTTGCGGAGCTCGTCGAACCACAGCACGATCGAGGCCATTGCGAGGCAGACCAGCCACTGCGTCAGCGTCAGCGGGGCGGTGCTGAACGCCGCCTGCAGGAACGGCACCTCCACGACCAGGACCTGCAGCACGACGACCACCCCGATCGCCCCCCACAGCCAGGGGTTCACGAACAGGCGATGGAAGACCGACGTGGTCTCCGAGCGGGAGTTCAACGCGTTGAACAGCTGGGCGAACACCAGGGTGGTGAAGCCGGCGGTCTGGGCCTCGCGGTAGGTGTGGGGGCCCTCGACCAGGCCTCCGGGCAGGAAGATGTCGATCGTGAGCAGGGTGACCAGGCCCATCACCGCGCCGATCACGAGGATGCCGCGCCACATCTCGCGATCGATGATCCGCTCGGCGGGGTTGCGGGGCGGGTCGGCCATCACGTCGTCGACCTGCGGGTCGACGCCCATCGCCAGGGCCGGGCCGGAGTCGGTGACCAGGTTGATCCACAGGATCTGGGTGGCCAGCAGCGGCAGGGCCAGTCCGCCGACCTCGGGCGACTGCAGTCCGATCACGCCGGCCAGCACGACACCGAGGAAGACGGTGAAGACCTCGCCCATGTTGGAGCTGAGCAGGTAGCGCAGGAACTTCTTGATGTTGGCGAAGATCACCCGGCCCTGCTGGATGGCACTGACGATGGTGGCGTAGTTGTCGTCGGCAAGGATCATCTTCGCCGCGTCCTTGGTCACCTCCGTGCCGGTGATGCCCATCGCGATGCCGATGTCGGCCGACTTCAGGGCCGGGGCGTCGTTCACGCCGTCGCCGGTCATCGCGACGATCTTGCCGTCGTCCTGGAGCGCGTCCACGATCCGCAGCTTGTGCTCGGGCGCGACCCGGGCGTACACCGACACCTCGCGGGTCGCCTGCCGGAACCCCTCCTCGTCCAACTCGTCGAGCTGGGTCCCGGGCAGGGCCGGCTCGCCCGGCGCGATGATGCCCAGGTCGGCGCCGATCCGGGCGGCAGTGCTCGGGTGGTCACCGGTGATCATGATCGTACGGACCCCGGCGCGGTGGGCCTCGGTGATCGCGGCGCGCGCCTCGTCCCGGGGCGGGTCGATGATGGCGACCATGCCGACGTACGTCAGGTGCTGCTCGGCCGTCTCGTCGAGCCCTTCGGCGGCGTCGAGACTGTCGGCGGGCACGTCGCGATAGGCGACGCCGAGTGTCCGGTAGGCCTGCGAGGACAGCGATTCGACCTCGGCGAGGATCCGGTCGCGGCCGGCCCGGTCGAGTGGCCGGACGTCGTCGCCGATCCGGTAGGTGTCGCAGTGCTGCAGCAGGACGTCGGGGGCCCCCTTGGACATCAAACGGGTGCGGTCGGGCCTGGTCTCCAGGGCGGACATCATCTTCCGCTCCGAGCTGAACGGCACCTCGCCGATCCGCTCATACGATTCGACCCGCTCCAGGGCGCCGTCGAGCTTGCGGACGGCGACCAGGAAGGCGCCCTCGGTCGGGTCGCCCTGGATCGTCCACTCGCCGTCCTCCTCGGTCAGCTGGGCGTTGTTGGCCAGGGACCCCTGCACCAGCAGGGCCCGCACCTCGGTCAACAACGGTCCCTCGACCAAGGGCCTTCCGTCGACGGTGACCTCGCCCACGGGGGCGTAGCCGATGCCGGACAGGTCGACGGTGCCCGAGGCGGTGACGATCTTCTGGATGGTCATCTCGTTGCGGGTCAGGGTGCCGGTCTTGTCCGAACAGATCACCGAGGCCGACCCGAGCGTCTCGACCGAGTGCAGCTCCTTGACCACCGCTCGGCGCTTGGCCATCTGCTGCACCCCGATGGCCAGCACCACCGACAGGATCGCCGGCAGCCCCTCGGGGACCGCGGCAACGGCCAGCGACACGCCCAGCAGTAGCACGGCGACCAGTTGCTCGCCGGTGCGCACGTCGTTGATCAGCACCAGCGCCGCCATCACGATCACGGCAATGGCGATGACGATGATCCCGAGCATCTTCGAGACCTGGGCGATCTCGACGGTGAGGGGGGAGTCCTCCTGCTCGGTCGAGTCGAGCATGTCGGCGATCGCACCCATCTGGGTGTCCATGCCGGTCGAGGTGACGACGGCCCGACCGACCCCCACCGCCACCGCGGTGCCCTTGAACGCCATGTTCGTCCGGTCGCCCAGCGGCATCGCGGCCTCGAGCGGCGCCGACTGCTTCTCGACCGCGCTCGACTCGCCGGTCAGCGAGGATTCCTGGATCTGCAGTGCCGTGGCCGACAACAGCCGCGCATCGGCGCCGACCGCATCGCCCTCGGCGAGCAGCAGGATGTCGCCCGGCACGATCTCGGCCGAGGGGACGACCACCTGGCGGCCGTCGCGCAGCACGGTCGACTGGGCCGCGGTCATCGACCGCAGCGCCGCCACCGCGTCATCGGCCTTGCGCTCCTGGGCGTAGCCGATGGTCGCGTTGAGCAGCAGGATCGCAATGATCACGATCGCGTCGACGGGGGCCCCCGTGGCGCCCTCCACGATCCAGGCCGCCAACGAGATCGCCACCGCCACCATCAGCAGGTAGACCAGGGGATCCTGGAACTGCCCCAGGAACTTGCGCCAGCCCGGGACCGGCGGCGTGCCGCGCAACTCGTTGGGGCCGTACGCCTCCAGACGGGCAGCGGCCTCGGACGCACTGAGGCCGCGGTCGGGGTCCACGCCCAGATCGCGGGCGATCTCCGCGGCCGGGCGCAGGGTGACGTCGCCGAGATCCGGGAGGACCGCCAGCGATGACGGCGTAGTGTTGGCGAGTTCGGAGGTCGATGGAGTCGTATCGCTTCCCACGCCTCCAACGGTAGGCCCCCTGATTCAAATGCGCTCGCGCACCCGCCGGGACACAATGGAGCTGTGCCAGTGCCGGACGTCCCGGGAGGACAGACCGATGGAGCAGACACCCACCGCGGCCGACGAGGTCGTCTGGTTGACCGGACCCGACGGGCGAGCGGCGATCGCCGAGGCGTACGCCCTCGCCGACACCGAGGATCCCGCGACGGTCTCGCGGATGCGCGAGACGTACGGCCCGCATGCGGCGGCCGCGCTGACCCAGGCGGACCTGCGGCACCGGGCCGCGGTGAAGTTCGGCGACGCGGCGGATCGATGGCTCTACACCCGGGCCGGTCTCGAACAGGCGACCCGGCCGCAGGTCGCCGCCCATCGCGCGCAGCTCTTCGCGGCCGCAGGCGTGCACCGCGTGTTCGACCTCGGCTGCGGGCTGGGGACCGATGCCGCCGCGTTCCTGGCCGCGGGGCTGGAGGTTGTCGCGGTCGAGCTGGACCCGCTGACCTGTGCGATGGCGGCCGCGAACCTCGCCCCTGCCCTGGCCACCGGCCAGGCCCGGGTCGTCCGGGGCGATGCGACCGAAGTGCTGGACGACCTGTGGGAGCCCGGGACCGGGGCGTACGCCGACCCGGCCCGTCGCACCGGCGCCGGACGTACGTGGAACCCCGCCGACTTCACGCCCCCGTGGGGCTGGGCGGTCGCACTGCTGGACCGCGCCGCCGCCGACGGGTCGGTGGGATGCCTCAAGGCGGGGCCGGGGCTGCCGTACCGGATGATCCCCGAGGGGGTCGGCGCCGAATGGGTCAGTCATCGTGGCGCCCTGGTGGAGGTCGCCCTCTGGCGCGGGACGTCCGCCCCCGGACCTGATGCCCGGATCGCGACGCTGATCGGCGCTGACGGAGCGATGCACCGGCTGCCGGCAGAGGACGTGCCGCAGCCCTTGCGCACGCCGGAGGTCGGCTCGGTGCTGTGGGAACCCGACCCGGCGGTCATCCGGGCTGGTGCGGTCGACCGGCTCGGGGTCGACCTGTCGGCCGGCCGGGTGGCCGAGGGGATCGCCTACCTGGTCGGCGATGACCTGCACGAGTCGCCGTACGCGACGCCGTTCCGGGTGCTGGACGTGCTGTCGGTCAAGGAGAAGGTGCTGCGCGCCTGGGTCCGGGACCGGGAAATCGGCCAGTTGGAGATCAAGAAGCGCGGCCTGGTGATCGATCCGGCGGTTCTGCGCCGCAAGCTCCGGCCGGCCGGCCCGCACGCTGCCACTCTTGTCCTGACCCCGACCCCGGAGGGCGCGCGGGCCTTGGTGGTGGAGCGCCTGACGGCATCGACGGTTCCTTCGGGACCAAGCTCCGGCTAGCCTCCGCATGTGAGCCAGGACACAGGACAGGACACAGGGACGGACACCGAGACGGACGCCGGGCAGGAGCAGGTGGTCCCGCGGGCGACGATCGTCGGTCCCGGGCTGGCGCTCGTCGCCGTGGTCCTGATGGCCGCCGCGCTGCGCCCCGGCGCCACGTCGGTGGGGCCAGTGATCGCCGAGGTGAGCGAGAGCGTCGGGATGGGTGCGGCGCTCGCGGGAGTGCTGACCGCCCTGCCCGGACTCACCTTTGCGGCGATCGGGGCGGTCGCGGTGGCGCTGGCGCGTCGGGTCGGCCTGACCGTGGGCATCGTGGTCGGGCTGGTGCTGATCGTGCTCGGCCTGGTGCTGCGGACCTTCACCGACTCGACCGCGGCATTCCTGGCCTGCACGCTGCTCGGATTGGCCGGGATGGCGCTCGGCAACGTGCTGGTGCCGGCATGGGCCAAGCGGCACGGCGGGCCGTACGTCACGCGACTGATGACCGCCTACAGCGTGACCCTGCTGGTCAGTGCGGCGATCGGCTCCGCGGCCGCCTCACCGATCGCCGCGTACGCCCCCGGTGGCTGGCGTGCCGCCCTCGGGGTGTGGGGCCTGACCGCTGCGGTCGGGTTCGTTCCGTGGGTCGTGCTCGCGGTCCGGGAACGCGCCGATGCCGCCGACCGGACCGGCACCGCGATGCTGCCCCCGTCCGGCTTGATGCTGCGCTCGCCCACGGCGCTGGCACTGGGCCTGTTCTTCGGCACCCAGGCGCTGACGGCCTATGCGCAGTTCGGCTGGTTGCCCCAGATCTACCGCGACGCCGGCCTGTCCGCCACCGCCGCGGGCGCGTTGCTGGCGTTGATCTCGGTCATCGGCGTGGTCGGCGGCTTCCTGATGCCGCGGTGGGTGGCGACGTCGGCCAACCTGGCGCCCGGCATGTGGTTCTTCGGGGCATCGACGATCGCCGGCTGGCTGGGTCTGCTGATCGCCCCCGCCGCCGTGCCGTGGTTGTGGGCGGTCCTGCTCGGCTTCGGCGGGTGGACGTTCACTGCCGCCATTGCGATGATCACGGTGCGTACCCGGGACCCGCACGTCACGGCGCGGGTCTCCGGCTTCGTGCAGCCGTTCGGCTACCTACTGGCCGGTCTGGGGCCCCTGCTCATGGGTGTGGTCTACCAGGCCACCGGCGGCTGGACCCAGGTCCTGTGGGGACTGGTGGGGGTTGCTGTCGTGATGACGATCGCCGGCCTCCGCCTCGCCAGGCCCGCGTACGTCGACGACGAGACCGGGCCTTCGGGGGCCGGGGCAGCCTGACTGGGGCCGGGGCACGGGGCACCCAGCCCTGGTGGGAGTTGCCTCGTCAAGCGGCGGCATCCTCGGGTGATCCGGGTTCGCGGAGCGCGTAGCGGGTGTGGCGTCGGGGTTGTCGGGTGCCTCCTGCGCGCGCCGGTGGCAGGAACTCGGGGACCTGGTCGACGCCCAGCCGGACCTCCCAGCGGCCGCCGGGCGTCGACCGGGGTCGGGTTCGACCAAGCCGTGGTGGTGGCGGCAGAGTAGGACCAGGTTGTGCAGGGCGGTGGGTCCGCCCTCGGCCCGGGCCACCCAGGCATTGATCTGCCCGATCATCTGTTCGGCCTCCACGGTGGGGAGCTTGACCCGGAAGAACACCGATCCGTGCCCGTCGCGGGCCCAGGTCAGCCGGCGCCTGCGCCGGGCGAGGGCCTCCTGGCGCTCCAGCGACTGTCGGAGCACCTCATCGGCCAGATCCGGGGCGACGGCCTCCAACGCCCGGTGGGCCAGCCGGCGCAACTCGTCGGGGTCGTGTCGGTCGACGAATCCGACCAGCCTCTGCTCGATGTCGTCCATCAGGGCCGGGTTCAGCTCGCCGGGCAGGGCCTCCAGTCCGTCGATGATCCCGCGGCACTGCTGGGGCGAGGTGGTCCCGGTCGCGAGTGCGGCCGCGACATGGCGGTGCCCGGCCAGCCTGGCGGCGGTCCGTACGGTGGTGTGGGCCTGCCGGAGGGTCAGCCGGTTCGAGTCCCGCAACCACGCCGCTGTCCCGCCCCCGACGATTTCCGCGGTCACGTTCCGGGTCTCGATCTCGGCGACCACCACCAGCTCGGCCGCATGCACCATCGAGACCAGCCGGCCCAGCGTGGTGCACGCAGCAAGCAGGTCGGCATCGACCAGCCCGGCCGCACCGGCCTCCAGGAACCGACCCACCTGCTTGACTGCACCATCAAGCGTCGGCGGCGCAACCCCACCCGGCCCAGGCCGTGCAGTCCCACCGGCCGACCCATTCACATCCTCGTTCTCCCCCCTGCGCCGAACACTAGAGGGCCCCTCTGACATTTTTCGAACTCGCGTCTGAATGACCTTGTGGGGAATGGTTCTCCGTGCCGGCCGGCGCGCGAGCGAGGGGTGGCGCATTCTGGTCGAGGGGCGGGAACATGATCCCTACGGACGCGTGGCGTACGGGAGGGGCGTTCGGCGTACGGACCGGAGGTGTCCGGGATGCCGCGACGCAAGGGGCAGCACCTGTGAGGCCAGGAGGGCCGGTGTTCTTCAGCAGACGCAGCGACGGGACCCGCGTCCCCGATCTCTCGCCGCAGCGGCGGCTCGAGCCGTACATGATGACGACCCGGCTCGAGGCGATGGTCTTCTACCCGCAACGGATCCAGGTGGACCCCCTGTTGGCGTGGTTGCAGCAGGTCAACGAGGGGCGACCGGCCGCCGAGCGCTATTCCTTCTTCCACGTCTACCTCACCGCCCTCGCCCGGCTCTTCCGGCAGCGTCCCGAGCTCAACCGGTTCGTCTCCGGCCGGCGTACGTACGTCCACAAGGACATCAGCTTCTCGTTCACGGTGAAGAAGGCCCTGACCGACCAGGCCCCCGAGACCCAGGTGCGGATGGTCTTCACCGGCACCGAGACGGTTGCGCAGGTCCGGGACCGGGTCAACAGCGAACTGGTCCGGGCGCGCGGGGCCGAGCCGAGTGAGGGGGATCGACTCATCGAGGCGGTCGCGGGCCTGCCTCGCCCGGTGGTGGCGACGTTCGCCAGAGCGGTCTGGGCTCTGGACAATCACAATGTGCTGCCGCGCTTCCTGCGGGAGGTGATCCCGGTGTACGCCAGCGCCTACCTGGTCAACCTCGGTTCGCTCGGGGCCGAGGCGCCGTTCCATCACCTCTACCAGCGCGGCACGGCCAGCGTCTTCGCCGCGATCGGGGCTATCCGCAAGGAGGCCGTCGTCGATGGGGCCGGCGCGGTCGTCGCGCGGGACTGCGTGACCGTCGTCTACAGCATCGACGAGCGCGCCACCCAGGGCTACTACTTCGTCAAATCTGCGCGGATACTGGAAGAAATGCTGGCGGCACCGGAACGGCTCCTGCAGCCACCGCAGGAGTGATCCGCCTGTCGGCGCGGGTCAACGAGGTCGGGGATCGGTGACTGGCAGAGGCGGTTGCTAGTCTCACGACGCTTGAATCCGACATCCTGAAAGGTCACGACCATGGTCGAGCAGCCGCGCCAGCCGCGCAACGTAACATCCGTCCCGATCCACGACACGCTCGCCGGCCGCTGGAGCCCGCGAAGCTTCGATGCCGAGTACGTCGTGATCGAGGATGACCTGACCGCGCTCGGCGAGGCCGCGCGCTGGGCGCCATCGGCCAGTAACCTCCAGCCGGCCCGGTTCATCGTCGGCGCCCGGGGTACGGCCACGTTCGAGAAGATCCACGCGACCCTGCTGGACTTCAACAAGTCGTGGACGCCGCGGGCCTCCCTGCTCCTGGTCGCCGTCGCCGAGACCGAGCGTGATGGTGTGGCGCTGCGCTGGGCCGAGTACGACCTGGGCCAGGCCGTCGCGCACCTCAGCGTGGAGGCCGAGTCCCGCGGCCTGAACGTACGCCAGATGGGTGGTTTCGACCCGGAGGCGCTGCGGACCTCCTTCGAGCTGGCCCCGGAGCTGGAACCGGTCAGCATCGTCGCGGTCGGCAAGTACACCGAGGCCGAGGACATCCCGCAGGGGATCCGCGAGCGCGACGCCGCTCCCCGCACCCGCCGGTCCCTGGAGGAGTTGGCCATCGTCCTGGACGCCTGAGTCCAGTCACGGGTGGGGCGGGCCGGTGGCCCGCTTCCTCGCGCATGATGTACGCATGCCTGAACGCGAACCGTCCGGTCCCCTCGACCGCGCCACCTCCCGCCGGGCACTGCTCGGGGGAGCGCTGTTGGTGGGGGCCGGAGGGGTCCTCGCCGGGTGCGCCCGCCCGTTGGTCGATCCCCCTGCCCCGAGCGTGACCGGGGCCGGGGGACCGACCGGTGCCCCCAGCCCCGCCGCTTCGCCGACGGCCACGCCCACCCCGACACCGACAGGGACACCAATCGAGGGCGGGGCCGTGGGTGCCGCAGACGTGCAGGCCCTCGCCGCGCGCTACGAGGGGCGTACGCCCACGCAGTGGGGCCTCGAGGTCGACGACGTGGTGCTGCGCAGCGACTCGCGCGCCATTGCGCTGACCCTCGATGCCTGCGGCGGGCCGAGCGGGAGTGGCGTGGACACCGATCTGCTCGACTTCCTGCGTGCCGAGCAGATCCCGGCGACCCTGTTCCTCAACTTGCGGTGGATCCAGGCCAACCGCCGGGTCGTCGACGAGCTCGCGGCCGAGGACCTGTTCGAGCTCGCCAACCACGGGACCCGGCACCGGCCGCTGTCGGTCACCGGCCGGGAGGCGTACGGCATCAACGGCACCACCAGCGTCACCGAGGCGATCGACGAGGTCCACGCCAATCACGAGCAGCTGGCCGCCATCACCGGCCGGGCCCCACGCTTCTTCCGGCCGGGCACCGCCTACTTCGACGACATCGGCGTCGCCCTGGTCCGCGAACTCGGCGAGATCCCGGTCAACTTCGACGTGAACGGCGATGCCGGGGCGACCTTCACCGCCGGCCAGGTCGCCTCCACCGTCGCCGCCGCCCGGCCCGGCTCGATCATCATCGGCCACATGAACCAGCCGAACGGTGACACCGCCGAGGGGCTGGCCGTCGCCCTGCCGAAACTGCGGGCCGCCGGGCACACTTTCGCCAGGCTGGGGGAGGTCGGCCTGCACTGACGGGCTCACCCGTCGGTGGCGGAGGAGGTCGCCGGCCAGTGCCGTACGACCGGGTCGACCGATCCGGGGGCGTCGGTCGTCGCGAGCGCCGCGACGTAACCCGGCACGGGGGCCGCGAGCTCCTGGGTCTCGCCGCGGCCGGCCTTCATCCGTGCCTCGCGTCGCACCCAGGCAGTGGCCTGCTCGGGATCGGCCAGGTCGGCCACCCGCTGAACGTCCACCCCGATCGGCCCTTCGGTGCTGACGGCGACGACCACCAGCACTCCGGAGTGGGACACCGAGACCCAGGGCAGAGTCGGCCCCGGCCCCAGGATCCGCGGGGCGCCGTGAGGCCCTCCGCAGTCGCTGCAGGTGCGGTCGACCACCACCTCGTCCGGCTCGACAGCCAGGTGCTCGGCGACGGCTGCCCGCAGCAGGGCGGCTGCGAGGAGGGAGCGGCCCCGGTCCGCGGGCCGCTCGTACGCGTCGGCCCGGGTGAGCTCGGCGGCACTGACCGCGGCCGAGAGGCTGCGATCGACCGCGGTGAGCGTGGCCCACCACACTTCGACCCCCATCGGCCCTCCTGCTGCGCAGCATCCACTCTTGTCGCGGGAACTTATCTTAGCCTAACCTAACCCCTCGTGAGTATTGCCGTCTCCCTCGCCCCGCAGCATCGTCCGGGCCCCCTGTCCGCGGACGCCCCTGCCGGCACCCCGGCATTGGTGGGTGCCACCGGTGCTTCCTTGTCGTACGGACACCTGCGCGAACTGGTTCACGACCACGTCCGCCGCCTGCCCGACCCGGCTGCGGGGCGCTGCCTGGTCCACGTGCCGCTGCGGCCCGACCCGGCCAGCGTCGTCGCCTACCTGGCCACCATCGAGGCGGGACACGTTGCCCTGGTCACCGGGGACGACTCCCGGGCCGAGGCAGTCCTGGAGCGTTATCGCCCGGACCTGGCGGCCACCGGTGACCGGCGCGATCCGTACGCCCGGCTGGCGTCGCTCCCGCAGCACCTGCTGCACCCGGACCTGGCCCTGCTGCTCAGCACCTCCGGCAGCACCGGCTCGCCGAAGCTGGTCCGGCTGTCCCGCGAGAACGTACGCTGCAATGCGACCGCCATCGCCGAGGCGCTCCGCATCACTCCTGCCGATCGGGGTATCACCAGCCTCCCGTTGCACTACACCTTCGGGCTGTCGGTGCTGCACTCCCACCTGGTCGCCGGCGCCTCGGTGGTGCTGCACGAGGGGTCGGTGCTCGACGACGGCTTCTGGACGGCCGTCGACCGCTGGGGCGTCACCAACCTGGCCGCGGTGCCGCACACCGTCGAGCTGATGGAGTCCATCGGTGCTCTCGAGCGTCCCCATCCCGCGCTGCGCCTGGTCGCCCAAGCCGGCGGACGGATGCACCCGGACCGGGTCCGGCGGACCGCAGCGATCGGCAGTGAACACGGCTGGGGGCTGTCGGTGATGTACGGCCAGACCGAGGCGACCGCCAGGATCTGCGTCCTCCCCCCGGAACTCGTCGCCGACCATCCCGACGCCGTCGGCCACCCCGTGGCCGGCACCACGATCCACCTGGACACCACCGTGCCGGAGGCCGGCAACGGGACCGGTGAGGTCGTCGTCCGCGGACCCGGGGTGATGATGGGCTACGCCGAGCACCCCGACGACCTGGCGCTGGGCGCGCTCCTCGACGAACTGCGCACCGGAGACCTGGGCCGGATCAGCCCGGAAGGCATGCTGCGGCTGGTCGGCCGACGAGCGGGCTTCGTCAAGGTGATGGGCCTGCGCATCGACCTCGCCCGGGTCGAGGACGCCCTCGAGACCGCCGGCTTCACGACCTGCGTCGGCGGCGACGACACCGGCCTGACCATCGCGGTCGAGCCCGTCGCCGGCCGTTCGGCAGATCGTACGGCCCAGCGCGTGCGCGACCTGGCTGGGCGGGCCGGCGGACTGGGACCGGCCTCGATCGCGGTCGCCGTCGTCGAACTGGCCCGCCGCTCCAACGGCAAGGTCGACCGGGCCGGCTGCGCTGCCCTGGTGAAGGCCGCTGTCGCGACCGGGGTCGCTCGCACCGCCCGTGCCTCCCTCGCCACCGAGGTCGCCCGGGTGATCGGCCGGGTCCTGGGCACGGACGGTGTCGACCTCGACCGCAGCTTCGTGCAACTCGGCGGGGACTCGCTCAGCCACGTCCAGGCCTCCAGCCGGCTGGAGGGCCTGCTCGGCCCGCTGCCCCGGGACTGGCACCACTGCCCCTTGCGCGAGCTCGCCGCTGCGGCCGACCCGACCGACGCCCCGGTGACCCGACGTGCGGAGCGTGCGCCTCGTCGGGGGCAGGCCTGGCGGTCGGTCGAGACCTCGGTGCTGTTGCGCGCGATCGCCGTGGTGATCATCTGCGCCTCCCACGCCGACCTGCTCGACCTCATGGGCGGGGCGCACATCCTGCTGGCCGTCACCGGGTTCAATGCGGCCCGCTTCGGTCTGTCCTTTCCGGCGGCCGCCGGCCGCTGGCGCTCCGCCGCGCGGATGCTGATCGGGGTGGCCGTGCCGACGATGGCGGTCGCGCTGTTCGGCATGGCCGCCACCGGCCGGTACGGCTGGACCAACGTCACGATGACGCAGTGGTTGTTCGGTGCTCCGACCGACGGGCCGACCCGCCACGAGTTCTGGTTCATCGAGGCCCTGGTGGCGAGCATCGTGGTGATCACGGCCGTGCTGTCCATCCCGGCGGTCGGCCGCGCCTGGCGAGGCCATCCCTGGCGGGTCGCGGCCGTCCTGACCGCCGTCGCCCTGGTACCGCGGTTCGTCATCCCGCCGCTGTGGGACGGCCCGGTCGAAGCAGTCATGCCCACCACGTTCTGGCTGTTCGCGCTCGGCGCGGCCGCCGCGTACGCCGACACCCGGGCCCGACGCCTGGCCACTCTCGGCCTCGCGGTGATCGGCACCGCCACGTTCTTCCCCGACGACCCGGCACGCAACGCCGTCATCCTCGGTGGTGTCGTCCTGCTGACCCTGGTCGCCAGGATCCGCGTCCCGGCACCGATCCTGCCCGTGGTGAGCCTGTTGGCCGCGGCCTCGCTGTACGTCTACCTGGTGCAGTTCCTCGTGCTCTCGATGTTCGAGAACAACTGGGTCGAGACCCTGTCGGCGATCGCGGTCGGCTGCCTGGTCTGGGGGCTGGCGGACCGTCCGGTCCGACGCCTCCAGGACCTGGTCCCGCCACCGGATCGGTGAGGCGGCAGGGCGGCTACCCCCGGCGCGCCTCGAACTCCAGCCGGACGTAGTCGATCACCGGCTCGTCCATCGCCGTGGCGACGGCGTCGACGTACGCCGCCCGGTCGTCCTCGGGCATCTCCCGCAGCACGGCGCCGAGGATCACGGTGGCCAGATACGGGCGGATCGTCTCGGCGTCGAGTCGGAGCGGGTCGGGGCGCAGCCGGACCTCGACGGCGGTGAACCCCTCCTCCTCCAGCGCGGTCCTGGTGTCCTCCGCGGTGGCGAAGCAGGTCGCATCCGCGGGGCGCTCGGTGCCCTCGACCAGGCGTCGGGCCCGGCGGACGTTCTCGAGCTGTCCGGCGCCGCCGGCATCCGCGACGAACCGTCCGCCGGGGCGCAGTGCCGCCGCGACCGAGCCGAACACCGTCCGATGGTCCGGCAGCCAGTGCAGGGTCGCCACGCTCATCGCCGCATCGACCGGCTCGTCCACCGAGAAGGGCGCCCGCAGGTCGGCCTCCAGCAGCCGGACCCGGTCGGCGTACGGCGCGAGGGTGTCGCGCGCGGTGGCCAGCATCGTCGGGGACCCGTCCAGGCCGATCAGTCGGCACCGCGGCTGTTCGGCCAGCAGGATCGCCGCGTCACGCCCGGTCCCGCAGCCGAGCTCCAGCACGGCCTCTCCGCCGGCGAGCGCGAGGCGGTCGATCACCCCCCGCCCCCAGGATCGATGCGGCAGGGGAAGGGCGCCGTACGTCGCGGCGTCCCAGTCCAGAGGAGAGGTCATGGGGTGATTGTGCTCCTGCGCGGGTCACCGACCGCTGCGGATCCGCCGCGGATTCAGTCCAGTGGAACGGATCGCTCGCGGCACCGGACGCTGGCCCCTAGCCTCGCCGGCACCGGGCATCGGGGCCGGGGACAGGGGGATGGATGGTGATGACAGGGTCGGCCAAGGCGGCAAGCAACCGGAGGAAACCCCCGGCCCGCCCACATCCAGAGCCCGCCGCATCCTCCCCGGAGCCCGCCCCGCCGAGCCTGACCCGCTCCTCGGAGCGCTGGATCCTGGGTGTCGTCACGCTGACCAACCTGACCGTCGTGCTGAGTTCCACGGCGCTGGCGATCGCCCTGCCGGCGATCGCGGGGCACTTCGGTGCCGGGCCGGTCAGCTCGACGTGGATGGTGGCCGCTCCGCAGCTGGTGGTCACCTGCCTGCTGGTCACCTTCGGCAGGTTGGCCGACATCTTCGGGCGCCGCACGCTGTTCGTGCTCGGGCTGGCGATGTTCAGCCTCGGCGCCGGTCTGGCCGGACTTGCCCCGAACGTCGGCGTGCTGATCGGCCTCCAGGTGGTCCAGGCGATGGGCGCTGCCATGCTGTTGGCCAATACCGGCGCGATCGTCGCCTCGGTCTTCACCGGCCCGCGACTGCACGGGGCGATGGGCATCTACCTGGCCAGCGTGTCGATCGGCCAAATGGTCGGCCCGATCGTCGGTGGCTCGGTCGCAGAGTTCCTGGGCTGGCGCGCGGTGTTCTGGGTCCAGGTGCCGCTGGCGCTCGTGTGTCTGGTGCTCGGCGCGGTCCACCTGCGTGCACTGCCGGCCCGGGAGAGGGCCGACCGGTCCGTCGACTACCTCGGCGCGGTGGTGCTGGCCGGTGCCCTGGTCGGCCTCCTCCTGGCGATCTCCGCCGTGCAGAGCTGGGGCCCGTTCAGCTGGCGGGTGGCCGGCGGCCTGGCGGTGGCGCTGCTGCTGTTCCTGGTCCTGGTGCCGGTGGAGCGGCGGGCCCGGGTGCCCGTGGTGCCGCTACGACTGTTCCGCCATCGGGAGTTCACCGTGGCGAACATCGCCTCGCTGCTGAGCGTCATGCCCCGCTTCACCCTGGTCACGCTGTTGGCGCTGTGGTTCCAGGCCGCGGCCGGTGACACCGCGCTGCAGGCCGGGCTCAAACTGGTGCCGCTGGCCGTCGGCGTCGCGGTCGGCTCGGTGGGCGCCGATGCCCTGGGCCGGACCTGGGGCGTCCTGCAGCGCAGCACCGTCGTGCCCAACCTGGTGATGGTGCTGGGGCTGGTGCCACTGGGGCTGGGCCTGCGGGCCGGCGTCGACCACTGGGCCCTGGCCGTGGCCCTGTTCGTCGTCGGATTCGGCGGCGGACTGTTCACCACGGTCAACGCCTCGGCGATCATCGGTGCGGCCCCGGTCGCCGACGTCGGCAGTGTCAACGGGATCCGGCTGACCATCCTCAACATCGGCATCGCCCTGTCGACGGTGAGCGGCCTGGCGGTCGCGACCAGTGCCCTGCCGGTCGGCCGGCGCGCCGACTTCTACTCCGCGACCCTGTCGGGGGACAGTGCCCTGCAACTGCTGCGTACGGGCTTCGACCGGGTGGTGCTGGTGATGGTGGCACTCGCGCTGCTCAGCGCCCTGGTGACCGCCCTGACCGCCCGGGGCCGGAGCGACTGAACGGCGCCGGAAGGACTGAACGACGCCCGGCGCCGCCAACCCGCAAGGGGCCGGCGACACCGGGCGTGTCAGCAGGTGAGGCGTGGATCAGCAGGAGGCGTACGTCAGTCGACCACGTTCGCCTCGATGAAGCGCTCGGAGTGCGTCTGCCGGTGGCCGGTCTCCTTCGACAGGACGACGGCGAGGCCGCTGACCAGAAAGAACACCGACATGTAGATGGCCAGGCCGCTGGTGTTTCCGGGGCCGGCGACCAGCCAGGTGGCCACCAGCGGGGCGACCCCACCGCCGATGAGCGAGCCGAACTGGTAGGTCAGCGACACGCCGGTGTAGCGGGCGTTCGGGTCGAACTTCTCGCCCAGGAAGGCACCGACCGGGCCGTACATCGAGGCCTGCAGGATCGGGTTGCCGACGATGAAGGCCAGCGCGATGAGCCAGAAGTTGTTGCTGTTGAACAGCGCGAACATGCCCCACACCCCGACGGCGCACAGGATCGCCCCGCCGATCATCACCGGGCGCCGGCCCAGCTTGTCGGACACCCAGGCGGAGAACGGGATCGTGAACACGTGCAGCAGGTTCGACACGGTCAGCATCAGCAGGGCCTCGGTGCGGCCGACGCCATGGACCGCTTCACCCGCGGCCACGTACGGCACCGCCCAGACGGCCAGCAGGCCCTGCAGGAACAGCGGGGCACCGGCGGCGAGGATGCCGAGCAGGACGTCCTTGCGGTACTTGGTCCACATCTCCACGATCGGGACGTTGGTGTGCACCTCGCCGCGCTTGCGGGCCTCCTCGAACTCCGGGGACTCGTGGATCTGCGATCGAAGGTAGAGCCCCACCAGCACCACGATGAAGGAGAGCAGGAACGGGACCCGCCACGACCACTCCATGAAGTCGTCCCGCCGGGAGAACAGTGCCAGGACCAGCGTCGACAGGACCGCACCGAACGGCGCGCCGGCGACCGCCAGCGAGGCGCCGAAGCCCTTCGACCCGTGGGCGGAGTGCTCCATCGACATCAGGGTGGCGCCGGCCCACTCGCCGCCGACCGCGATGCCCTGGATGATGCGCAGCGCCACCAGGGTCAGGGGCGCGACGATGCCGATGGAGGCCGATCCGGGGAGCAGGCCGATCCCGATCGAGATCAGGCCCATCGTCAACAGCGTGATGAAGAGCATCCGCTTGCGACCGTACTTGTCCCCGAAGTGCCCGAACAACAGGCCACCGAGTGGCCGTGCCGCGTAGCCGGTGAACAGGATCACGTACGACAGGGTGACGCCGAGCGCCCGCGGCAGGTCGGCGAAGAACAGCTCGGGGAAGACCAGGCCGGCCGCTGCGCCGTACAGCAGGAAGTCGTAGTACTCGACCGCCGAGCCGAGGAAGCTCGAGACGCGGGCCTTGGTGGACTGGCCGCGATCAGGCGCGGCCGGTGGTGCGGGGGTGGTGCTCATGGGGGCTCCTCAGGGCACAGAACAGCCCGGGCACGCAGGTGTGCCCGGGCTGCTCACGGACATGTTGTCAGTTGTTCTGGGGGGTCAGGCAGGTACTTCAGGAGAACTTCACGGGGTATGGGCTCAGGCGGTGGTCGCGAAGTACGCGCCGAAGCCGGCGATCCACTCCGGGATGGCCTTGTACCAGCGCTCCGTGGTCACGTACGGACCCGCGGCGCGCTGGGCGGCGCAGGCGGCGACCCAGCAGCGCACCTCGTGGCTGGAGTGGCCGGCGGCCGCCGTCATCTCATTGGCCACGTACGCGTCGAAGCGCTCCACGTCACCGGACTCGACCACGTCGAGGAACGCGTTGTCCCACTGCGGGTTGAGGTCCTGGATGGTGGCCGTCCCGGCCGCGAACTTCTGGCCGGTCTCGATGGTGCGGGCCTGGCGGGCGGCGCGCGCCTCCGGCGTCGGGTTGCGGCCCTCGAGCAGGAACGCGCGCTGGGCGTCGGTCGCCTCGGCCCACCGCGGCACCGGCGGGTCGTGGGACAGGCCACCGGTGCCGATCAGCAGCACCCGCTCGTCCAGCGTGGCCAGGTACTCGCCGATCGCCTGGCCGAGCAGCCGGACCCGCTGCATCGGCACGAAGGGCTCCGCCACGCCGTTCACGAACACCGGCAGGGTCGGGTACGTCGCCACCCCGCCGAGGACCATCTCGGGGATCTGCACCGCGCCGTGGTCGAGCTGGGCCTTGCGGCTGATTGCGACGTCGATGCCGCGGTCGGCGACGAACTGGGCCATGTCGGCGGCGATCTCCTCGGGGACGTTGAACGTCTCCTCGGAGGTGTCGAAGTCGCCGACGCCGTAGCCGCCGTAGCAGATGGCGAACGGGGGCATCAGGTCGTAGAAGAACCCGTTGTAGTGGTCCGGCCCGAAGCTCACCACCAGGGTCGGGTCGAACTCCTTGACGAACGCGCGGGCACGCTCGAAGAGCCCATCGACCTCCTCACGCACCCCCTCGCCGGGTTCGTTGAACCCCATCAGTGGGGAGTGTGACATGCAGAGCAGAGCCAGCGACATTGCTTATCAAGCCCTTTCGATGTGTGAGGCGGCCTGGAGCGCCGCGTGGAACGCCTTGGGGGCATCCTGGGCGAGGCACGCCGCGGCCACGAAGTGGTCCGGACGGATGATGACGACGCCGACGGAGCGGACGTCGAACCACGACTTCAGGGCGTTGGTGGTGTCACCGACGACCAGCGTCGGTGAAGCACTGTATTCCTTCTCGGCCCACGGGCGCTGGGTCTCCGACATGAACGAGACGAAGGTCCCGCCGAGCTGCTCGAACTTCGCCACATCCGCGGCCGGGAGCAGCCGGGTGGGGTCGTTGCCCCAGGCCCCGATCACCCACCAGTCGCCCAGCACGTCGTCCAGCAGCACGTTCGAGGCGTCGGCGGTGTTGACCCGCGGCTGGATGAACTGCACCCCGACCGGGGAGGTCTTCTCGACCGCGTTCTTGACCGGGATGAACCGGGTGAGCCCGTGCCGTGCCTCCGCGTGGCCCGGCTGCAGGGTCTTCTGGTCGACCACCACACCGTTGCCGTAGCGGGGCATCGGCTTGAACTTCATGTCGGTGAAGTACTCCTTCACCTGCGGCAGGACGTTCATCGCGTTGGCGGCGGTGTCGCGCAGGAAGGCGATCCGCTTGTCGGTCGGCTTGATGATCGAGCCGAAGGTCATCGACAGGTCGACCATGGCCTTGGCGTGGTCGGTGCGCTCGACGGTGTAGGTGTCCAGGATCGCGTCGGTGGACTTGCCCTGGATCACCGAGGCGAGCTTCCAGGCCAGGTTGGTGGCGTCACGTACGCCGGAGTTCCAGCCCTGGCCCATCCACACCGGCATCAGGTGCGCGGCATCGCCGGCGATCATCACCCGGCCCTTGCGGAAGCTGGAGGCGATCCGGCCATGGTGGGTGAACACGCGGCGGCGGATGACGTCGAGCCGGGTGGAGTCCGGCACGTGGTCCCGCAGCAGTTCGGCGACGAACGCGTCGTCCTCGACCTTGTCGGAGGGCTCGTCGTCGAACAGCATGAATTCCCAGCGGCGGACCGCGTGCGGCAGGCCGATGGACACGTACGGGCGGGCCGGGTCGGCGCCGAGGTAGACGTTGGGAGTGCCCAGCGGATCGTTGTTGACGTCGATGACGACCCAGCGGGTCGACGGGGACTGGCCCTCGAACCGGACGCCCATCCACTTGCGGGTCGGGGACTTGCCACCCTCGCAGCCGACGAGGTACTTCGCCTCGATCTGGAAGGTCTCGGTGCTGCCGTCCTCCAGGGTGCGCTCCACCGTGGCGAGCACCTTGTCGGCGGACTCCTCGATGTCCTGCAGCGTGTGGTTGAAGCGGACCTCGACGTCCTCGTACCGGGACAGGCCCTCGTACAGCGCGTTGTCGACCTCGGGCTGGAGGAAGCCGTGCTTGCGGGTCCAGCCGAACGGCTCGCCCTTGGGGTCGTTGGTGAGGATCACGCCGCCCTGGCCGTTGACCAGGCGCATCACGTGCTGCGGCACCGTGTAGGGGAGCACCTCGTCGACCAGGCCGAGGGACTGGATCGTCCGGAAGGACTCGTCGTCCATGCCGACGCCGCGCGGGTAGTCGATCAGTCGGGGCAGGGCCTCGACGAGGACGGCCTTGATGCCGTACTTGCCCAGGAAGTTCGCCAGGGTCAGTCCGACCGGGCCTGCGCCCGCAATCAGAACGTCAGTGGTCTGGATCATGCCGGTTCTCCTGTCGACGGTGAATGGGTGCTCACCATGGTGTGGGTGAGCTGAATCACAGGGGGAGAGGCGTGTCACGTCCCGGCACATCGGACGCAGGGTCATTGTAGGAGCACAACACTTCGTTGTGGCACGTCGGGCGGTCAACCGCGAGGGCGTGCGCGAGAACGGGCCGGCGATCCTGCGATCGCCGGCCCGCCTCGATAGGGGCTGACGGTCAGGCCTGGCTGCCGACGCTCTCGGCCAGCACGGCGTCCATCTGCCCCATGGCCAGGCGCATGCCCTCCTCCATGCCCATCTCGGCCATCGTGTCGAACTGCTCGCGCGACTCGAAGCGGCTGGTCAGGGTCATGCGGGTGCCGGAACCATGCGGCTCCAGGGTCACGACGACGTGCGAGCTGCCGTACTCCTCGACCTTGTTGCCTGCGTCGTCGGCAAAGCCGTCGTCGAACTCCATGCTCCGCGGCGCGTGGATCGCTGTGATCGTCCACCAGCCCTTGGGGGTGGATCCATCCGGTCCGGTCATGTGGTAGCTGACCTGGCCGCCCTCGGTGAAGTCGTACGAGGTGAAGGTGGCCGGGTACCCGGGCGGGCCCCACCAGCGCTCGAGCTTGCGCGGATCGGCCCAGAGGTCCCAGACGCGCTCGATCGGCGCGTCGAACTCGGCGACGAAGGAGAGGGTTAGGCCTTCGAGGTCCTTGCGGGTTTCGGTGACGGTCATGATGACGGTCCTTCCGGTGTGGTGTGTGATGCCCTGTCGGTGTTTCCACGGGTGGGCAGCGGCGGGGACTCCTGGAGCAGGTCGCGCATGCGTTCCGTACGGCCCCGCCAGATCTCCTCGTAGCGCTCGAGCGCCTCGCGGGCCCGGAGGATGCTGTCGGGGTTGGCGGACACGATCTGCTCTCGTCCGTGTCGCTGCTTGGACACGAGCGTGGCCTTCTCCAGCACCGCCACGTGCTTCTGCACCGCGGCGAAGCTCATGGCATACCGCGAGGCGAGGGCGGAGACGGACTGCTCCTGGCTCAGCACCCGCGCCACGATGTCCCGACGCGTCGCGTCGGCCAGGGCATGGAACAGGCGATCCAGGTCATCGCTCGTGACTTCATCTACAACCATTTGGTTATATGTTAGGTCAGGTTGGCGGTGGGGGCAAGGGTGTGGACGTCCAGCGGGTTCCTGTGCTGGCGTGCGATCACAACACTTCGTTGTGACTCGGGTAGCGTTGCGGGATCAGCGACCACCCGAGGAGGACGACGGTGCCGGACATCGACAGCCGATTGGTGCGCGCCTTCCTGGCCGTGGCCCGAGACGGGAGCTTCACCCGGGCCGCCGTCTCCCTGGGCATCACCCAGCAGGCGGTCAGCAAGCAGGTCCAGCGACTCGAGGACCTGCTCGGACTGTCCCTGTTCGTCCGCCAGGGCTCGGCCGTGACGTTGAGCGCGAAGGGACGCGCGCTGCGGCCCCAGGCGCAGACCCTGGTGCGGGCGGCCGACGCGCTGTTCGTCCTGGCCCGCGGCGACGAGGGTGTGGTCCGGGTCGGCGAGATCCGGGGCCGGCGGATGATGCAGCAGGTCGCCCAGCGCCACCGGGCCGGCCGACCCCAGGACGTGATCAGCCTGCAGGACCTGACCGGTGAGGAGCAGGTCGAGGCGCTGCTGGCCGGCCACCTCGACGTCGCGATGGACCGGCTGACCGGGCACCTGCCCGGCATCGCCTCGGTCCCGCTGCGCTTCGACCCGCTGATGGTGATGACCGTACGGGAGATCGCCTCGCCCCGGCTGCACAGCACCCGGCTGGGCTATCCGCACACCTCGCGGGACCGGTTCCGAGGGTGGCAGAAGTTCTGTGACGCGGTGCAGGCCGAGCTGGACGTCGCCTTCGTTCCGGTGCCCCACGACATCACGATGCTGGAACCGATCGGCCAGGGCCAGATCCGCGGCGACGTCCCGCCGGTGGTGGCACTGGCCGGTCTGCGCGAGTACCCGGGCGCGGACGGGTTCACCTTCCAGGCGTTCCAGGACGTCCAGCCGTACTTCGGCTGGTCCCTGCTGTGGCGGGCCGACGAGACCCGGCCGGCCGTGCTGGCGTTCGTCGACACCGCGCGGCAGGTTGCCCGGGAGGTGGGCTGGCTCGTGCCGCTGCCCGGCGGGGCGCCGGCCTGGCTCCCCTCCGACGGGGTCCTGGGGGTCGAGGACATGCCGGCCGCACGCACCTGAGGGGCCGCACGACCGGGGATCCGCCCAGCATCGACCCCGCGCACGTCTGGTCGAGCGATGGGACCCTCCTCTAAGCTGAACCGAAGCCGCCGGACCGTACAGGTCAGGCGCCCTTCTGCTCCGGAGGCCGGTCAATGACCGAAAACTTCACTGCCGTGGTCGTGGGTGGGAACCGCACCCCGTTCGCCCGCGCCCGGGGATCGTACGCCCGGGACTCGACCCAGGACCTGCTCACCGCTGCCCTCGACGGGCTGACCGCCCGCTACGGACTCGCCGGCCAGCGCGTCGGCGAGGTCGTGGCCGGGGCGGTACTCAAGCACGGCACGCTGCTCAACCTCACCCGCGAGGCGGTGCTCGGCTCGTCGCTGGCCCGCGACACCCCCACCTGCGACCTGCAGCAGGCCTGCGGCACCGGCCTGGAGGCGGTCACGTACGTCGCCAACAAGATCCGTCTGGGGCAGGCCACCAGCGGCATCGCCGGCGGCGCCGACAGCATCAGCGACACCCCCGTCGAGATCAGCCGCGGCGCCCAGCAGGTCCTGATGCGCCTGGCCGGCGCGAAGTCCACCCAGGCCAAGCTGCAGGCCCTGGCCGGGCTCCGGCCGAAAGACCTGAGGCTGGAAACACCGCAGGTCGCCGAACCGCGCACCGGACTGTCGATGGGGGAGAGCCAGGCACTCACCACCCTGGCCTGGGGCATCACCCGGCAGGCCCAGGACGAGTACGCGCTCGGCAGCCACCGCAAGCTCGCCGCCGCCTGGGAGTCCGGGTTCTTCGACGACCTGGTCACCCCGCACCGCGGGGTCAGCCGGGACCAGCCGCTGCGGCCCGACACCTCGCTGGAGAAGCTGGCCAGGCTGAAGCCGGTCTTCGGACGGGGGACCGGCGCCACCATGACCGCCGGCAACTCCTCCCCGCTGACCGACGGCGCGGCGGTGGTGCTGCTCGCCGAGCAGCAGTGGGCCGCCGAGCACCACCTGCCGGCACTGGCCCGGGTGGTGGACGCCGAGGTCGCCGCGGTCGACTACACCAAGGGAGGCAGCGCGGGCACCGAAGGGCTACTGATGGCCCCGGCCAAGGCGGTGCCCCGGCTGCTGGCGCGCAACGGGCTGGGCCTGGCCGACATCGACCTGTTCGAGATCCATGAGGCGTTCGCCGCCACGGTGCTGTGCACGCTGGCAGCCTGGGAGGATCCGCAGTACAGCCGGACCACCCTCGGGCTGGACGGCCCGCTCGGCAGCATCGACCCCGAGCGGCTCAACGTCACCGGCTCCTCGCTGGCCGCCGGGCACCCGTTCGCCGCGACCGGCGGCCGGATCGTCGCAACCCTGGCCAAGCTGCTGTCCCAGCGCGGCCCCGGCTCCCGCGGCCTGATCTCCATCTGTGCCGCCGGCGGTCAGGGGATCGCCGTTCTCCTGGAGGCAATCTGATGCCCACCACCGGCTCCCTGTTGAACTCCCCGGTCGTCCGGACGCTGGCCCGTCGACTCGGTCTGGAGGACCCGCCGGTCCTGCGCCGCGGAACCGCCCTGCCGGCCGGCCAGGTCGCCCTCGCGGCCCCCGGTGGTGGCGGGATCGGCGCCGCCACGCTGGCCCTGCTCGACGTCGCGACGATCGAGGCGCTGCGCGACGAGCCCGGCACCCGCACGCCGGGACCGGGCGGCAGAGACCGGCCCCCCGCGTACGCCCCCAAGCTCGGTGCGCTGGTGGTCGACGCCACCGAGGTCCGCTCCATCACCCAGCTGGAGGATCTGCGTGCGGTGCTGCGTCCGGCGGTCCGTGGACTCGAGCCCAGCGGGCGGGTGATCACCCTGGCCAGGTCCGAGGAGGCCGTCGAGGGGCTGGAGGCCCGGGCCGTCGCCCGGGGCCTGGACGGCCTCAACCGCAGCGTCGGCAAGGAACTGCGCAACGGCGCCACCGCCAACCTGCTCTACCTCGATCCGGGCGCCGGCCCCGACCAGCTGCGCTCCACCGTCCGCTTCCTGCTGGAGGGACGATCGGCGTACGTCAGTGGCCAGTCGTGGCACGTGGGGCCCGGACAGGTCGAGGGCACCTTGGCCGACCGCATCGTGGTAGTGACCGGAGCCGCCCGCGGCATCGGCGCCGCGATCAGCAGGGTCTTCCACCGCGAAGGCGCGCAGGTCGTGGCGATCGACGTGCCGGCGGCCGGCGAAGCGCTCGCCACGATCGCCAACGAGGTCCACGGCAGCGCCCTCCAACTCGACATCACCGACCCCGAGGCCGGGGCCAGGATCGCCGCCCACGTCGCCGCCCGCCACGGCCCGGACGCACGGATCCACGCGATCGCCCACAACGCCGGTATCCTCCGGGACCGGCTGCTGGCCAACCTGGACGAGCGCCGCTGGGCCCAGGTGCTCGAGGTCAACCTGGCCGCCCAGCTGCGGATCAACCAGGTGCTGCTCGACCCGCAGCTGTCCGGCGGACTGGCCGAGGACGCCCACATCATCGCCAGCTCCTCCACCAGCGGCATCGCCGGCAACCGCGGCCAGACGAACTACGGGACCAGCAAGGCCGGCGTGATCGGCCTGGTCCGGGCGCTGCACGACGCGTACGCCGACCGTCCGCTGGTGGTCAACGCGGTCGCCCCCGGCTTCATCGAGACCGACATGACCGCGACCATCCCGCCGTTGCAGAAGGAGATCTTCCGCCGGACGAACAGCATGCACCAGGGTGGCCTGCCGGTCGACGTGGCCGAGACCATCGTGTACCTCGCCGACCCGGCCAGCTCCGGCGTCAACGGCCAGGTGGTCCGGGTGTGCGGGCAGAACATCGTGGGGGCATGAGACCGGCGCCCCGCCACCGCGAGGCACTCTGGCAGCTGGTCCGCGCGCGCGGCATCCCCGCCCAACTGTGCGTGGTCCGCGGCGGCGAGGTGGTCTTCGATCGCAGCTACCGGACCGCCGACGATGCACTGTTCTGGGCGTTCTCGGCCGGTAAGCCCCTCACGTCCGTGCTGGTCTGGCGCCTGGTCGGACGCGGCCTGGTCGATCCGGACGCGCCGATGGCGCACTACTGGCCCGAACTGGTCGGCGGCGACAAGGAGCAGGTGACCGTACGCCACGTGCTGCAGCACCGCTCCGGGCTGCCGACGGCCGGTTCGCTGCTCGGCGACGTGCTGGCGATGACGGACTGGGACGCCTCGGTGGCGCGGCTGGAACACGCCCACTGCCGCTTCCCGCCGGGGGCGGCCCCCGCCTACCAGTTCCTGACGTACGGGTTCCTGCTCGGCGAGCTCGTCCAGCGCGTCAGCGGCCTTCCCTTCGCGCAGGTGCTGCACGACGAGGTGCTCGTCCCGGCCGGGCTGGCGGACACGTACGCCGCCCTCGACCGCGACCTGGCCGATCGCGCCCAGCCGATGCAGATGCGTCGCAGCGGAACGGTCGTCGCCGGCTGGATCAACCGGCCGGCTGTCCGCACCGCGGTCATCCCGGCCGGCGGGATCTCCCTGACCGCCCGGGACCTCGCTTCCTTCTACGCCCACCTGCTGGGCCACGGTGGGCCGCTGCTGGAGGACGACCTGCTGGCCGAGGCGGTCCGGCCCACCACCGAGACCGAGCTCGACCGGTTCGCCCGACTGCACATCCGCTGGGGCCAGGGTTTCCAGCTCGGCGGCCCACGCCCCGGGCGGCTGCCGATCCCGCTCGGTGACACCAGCGGCCCACGGGCCTTCGGCCACAACGGCAGCCACGTGTGCCTGGGCTGGGCCGATCCTGACCTGGACCTGGCCGTCGGTTACGTCACCGCGGGGATGGTGCGCCCCGACCTGGACCTGGCCCACATGGCCCGGATCAGCGACACGATCCTCGACCTGGTGCGCTCATCGCAGTGATCTGGTGCGCTTCAGGCCTCCGCCGTCCTCAGGGGCGGGGGGCGAGCTTGTCCAGGCGGGCGCGGAGCCGGCCGACCCGGTGGGCGTTGCCGTGCAGCTCGAGGTACCGGTCGCCGTACACGGCCAGCAGCGCATCGTCCAGCCGGCGGACTGCTCCGGGCGGGGACTTGTAGCCCATCCGTTCGGTGATCGCGGCCGAATCGACCGAGGCCAGTAGCCCGGCCAGCTCCTGCAGCGAGGTGATCCCCAGCTCCAGCAGGAGCCCGGAGATCCAGGTGTAGTGGTTGGTGCGTGACCAGCCCGAGTCGGGGAACTGGCCGCCCAGGAAAGTGGCCAGCTCGTCGGCAGCGATCCGGGGGTCGTTCGGGTCGGCTTCCAGGTCGGTGGGCGCCATCCGCTCGCGCAGGCTGTCGCGGATCACGTCGAACTCCTGGTCGGCCAGCTCGAGCAGCCCCGCGGCCAGGGTGAACCGACGGTTCAGGTCGGGGGCGAGCTCCTCGGGGATCGACCCCTTGTAGCGGATGTCGTGCTCGAACTCGGCCCACGCGTGCTGCAGGACCGTACGGATTTGGATCTGTGCACTGGGCACCCGGAAACCCGAGACCGGAAGGTCGCCCAGCCAGGCCGGGTCCAGCGCCACCTGGAGATGGCGGCTGACATAGCCGAACCGGCCCTCGCTGGCGGTCTCCTGGCCCATGTCCCGGTCGTCCAGCACGGTCAGCTGCTCGGCCACCAGGTCAGCGACGACTGCGACGTCGCTGCGTACGTACGTGATCACCCTGGTGCCGATCTGGTCGGTGATGGTGGCCAGTGGGTCGGGATAGACCAGTCGCCCATCCGCCGTCTTGTTCGCCTTCGCCGCGAACGAGGCGGTGCCCTTGCCCCGGCCCACGATGTCGAGGTAGTTGATCCCCGCGTCGTCGAGGACGTCGGTCAACCAGGACACGAGCCGTTGGGACGCCTCCTCGGCCCGCGACTGGCTGGCGGCGTACGACTGGACGGCTTGCCGGACCAGCTGCTGCGGACCGGCGGCACGGGGCTGCGGCAGCAGGTCCGGGGGCAGGGTCGGCGTCACGATGTAGCCGCTCGTCCCATCCCCGTACGTGGTGGTCCGCTCCGGGCGTCGCAACGCGTGCATCGCGACGTATGCGCAGACGACCGCATCGATCCGGTCCTCGGCATGGCGCAGTTCGCTCTTGCGCTGGGCGGCGCCGACCGCGGTGACCAGCACCGTCCAGTCGGGGTTGCTGGCCAGGTGCAGCGGTAGGTCGGCGTCCGCCAGGCTCTCCAGCAGCGCAGCCAACCGCAGCATCTCGTCGCGCATGCCCTCGAAGGGGCGGTTCGAGCGCTGCTTGTACTTGAGGGTGCGCTGCAGTCGGAACAGGGCCACCAGGGCCGGGTGCGGATAGACCTCCAGCGCCCGCCGCGGGCTGGTCGTCTCCGGGTCCAGGTCCAGACCGAAACGTGTGGCCAGACGGGCGCCGCGCGGCTCGCGCAGTTCCGGCTTGCCGGTGTTCGCTGGGTGGGCGCCCGCCTCGAAACGGGCGAAGTCCCTGTTCAGCGCCGCTTCGCACGGCCGGTTGCCGGTGGCGTTGGTGACCACCAGCGGCGCGTCTATCCCGACCGAGCAGTCACCGGCCAAATACGGCCGCAATGCCGCAGCGATGCTGTCGTCCGTGGTGGCCCCGGACAGGTGGACCAGGGCGCCGGTGTCATCGAGGACCGCGAGACCGGTCAGCCCGCGCTCACTCCAGGCGAGGTCGATTCCGACGAAGTACACGGCACCAGTCTCGCGCGTCGGTCGGGCGGACCCGGCGGTGGGTCCGCGCGGGCGCCGATCGTCGTTCAGGGGCGAAGGCCCCGGGCCCGCTCGTCGTTCGTACGCGCCACCTCGTCACCCATGGTGAAGAGGCTGACGATCGTGCCGATGCCGAAGAATCCGGCGGTGAGCAGGTAGGCGATGCCCTTGCCGATCTTGCCGATGTAGAAGTACTGCAGGCCGGCGACACCGAGGAAGCCGACGGCAGTGAGGCCCAGGGCCACGCCGTGGTCGCGCGGCTGGCTCGGCACCGGGTACCCCGGTTGCTGGGGGTACGCCGGATAGCCCGGCTGTCCCTGCTGGGGCATCGGGTAGTTCGGCTGCTGCCCGTACCCGGGCTGGGGGGCGTACGGCTGGGCCTGCGGGTAGCCGGGCTGGGGCTGGGGGGCGTACGGCTGCGCCTGCGGGTAGCCGGGCTGGGGCTGCGGCGGGTACGCCGGCTGGGCCTGGCCGGGAGCAGGTTCCCGGTACACGTCGCGGTAGAACTCGTCGTCGTCGGGCTGCTCGGTGTCACCGAAGATCCCCAACGGGTTGGCGGGCGGTTGCGGCGCGGCGGGCCCCGAGGGCTGCACGGTCGCAGGCGGCTGTGCCGTGGGGGTGGCCTGCCCGGCCGGGTCGGGCTGCTCGGCGGGGCTGGGTGACTCGTCCCTGGGGTCCGGTGCTGGTGACGTCATAGTGCCCACCATCGTACGTTTTCGGGAGACCAGCCACGCCACCACGGGGCCGGTCTGCCAAAGATGTCGGACGAGACGTTGGCAGTCAGCTTGCGCGAGTGCTAACCCCGGACTAACGTTCTGGTTAGCACTCACCTGGTGAGTGTGCCAACGGTCAGGGACGGCACCCGCGACGACGCCCCTACCACCTGGAACTGACCACCATCGCACACGACATGTGAAAGGGGTTTGAACGTGGCAGTCACGATCAAGCCGCTCGAGGACCGCGTCCTCGTCCAGCCGCTGGAAGCAGAGACCACCACCGCCTCGGGTCTGGTTATCCCGGACACCGCCAAGGAGAAGCCGCAGGAGGGCACCGTCCTCGCGATCGGCCCGGGCCGTGTCGACGACAAGGGCGCCCGCATTCCGGTGGACGTCGCCGAGGGTGACACCGTCATCTACTCCAAGTACGGCGGCACCGAGGTGCGCTACGACGGCAAGGACCTGCTCCTCCTCAACGCCCGCGACATCCTCGCGGTCGTCTCCAAGTGATCTGAGGAGACGCACCTATGCCCAAGCTGCTGCAATTCGATGAGGAGGCGCGCCGCTCGCTCGAGCGCGGCGTCGACATCCTCGCCAACACCGTCAAGGTGACCCTCGGCCCCAAGGGCCGCTATGTCGTCCTCGACAAGAAGTGGGGAGCCCCCACCATCACGAACGACGGCGTGACCGTCGCCCGTGACGTCGAGCTCGACGATCCGTACGAGAACCTCGGTGCCCAGCTCGCCAAGGAGGTGGCCACCAAGACCAACGACGTCGCTGGTGACGGCACCACCACGGCGACCGTGCTCGCCCAGGCCATGGTCCACGAGGGCCTGCGCGCCGTCGCAGCCGGGTCGAATCCGATCGAGCTGAAGCGCGGCATCGACAAGGCCGTCGCCCAGGTCACGGAGGAGCTTGCCAAGCAGGCCCACCCGATCGAGACCACCAAGGACATGGCCTCCATCGCCACGATCTCCTCGCGTGACGAGACGATCGGCGCCCTGATCGCCGAGGCCTTCGACAAGGTCGGCAAGGACGGCGTCATCACCGTCGACGAGTCCCAGACCTTCGGCACCGAGCTGGAGTTCACCGAGGGCATGCAGTTCGACAAGGGCTACCTGTCTCCGTACATGGTGACCGACACCGAGCGCATGGAAGCCGTCCTCGAGGACCCGTACATCCTGCTCCACTCCGGCAAGATCTCCTCGATGAACGACCTCCTGCCGCTGCTGGAGAAGGTCATCGGTGCCGGCGGCCAGCTGTTCATCGTGGCCGAGGACGTCGACGGCGAGGCGCTGTCGACCCTGGTCGTGAACAAGATCCGTGGCACTTTCACCTCCGTGGCCGTCAAGGCCCCGGCGTTCGGTGATCGCCGCAAGGCGATGCTGCAGGACATGGCGATCCTCACCGGCGGCCAGGTCGTCGCCCCCGAGGTCGGCCTCAAGCTCGACCAGGTCGGTCTGGACGTACTCGGCCGCGCTCGCCGCGTGGTCGTCACCAAGGACAACACGACCATCGTCGACGGTGCCGGCGAGACCTCCGAAGTGGAGGCCCGCGTCGCCCAGCTGCAGGCCGAGATCGCCCAGACCGACTCCGACTGGGATCGCGAGAAGCTCCAGGAGCGGGTCGCGAAGCTGGCCGGTGGCGTTTGCGTCATCAAGGTCGGGGCTGCCACCGAGGTGGAGCTCAAGGAGACCAAGCACCGCATCGAGGATGCCGTCTCCGCCACCCGTGCGGCGATCGAGGAGGGCATTGTCGCCGGCGGCGGCACTGCGCTGATCCACGCCTCCAAGGTGCTGCGTGACTCCGACCTGCAGGGTGACGAGCTCGCCGGTTCGGAGATCATCCGCAAGGCGGTCGTCGAGCCGCTGCGCTGGATCGCCGAGAACGGTGGCGAGCAGGGCTACGTCATCACCTCCAAGGTCGCCGAGATGGAGCCGGGCCACGGCTACAACGCGGCCACTGGCGAGTACGGCGACCTGATCGCCCAGGGTGTCATCGACCCGGTCAAGGTCACGCGCTCCGCGCTGGCCAACGCCGCCTCGATCGCCTCCCTGCTGCTCACCACCGAGACGCTGGTGGTCGAGAAGCCGTCCGAGGACGGGGCTCAGGGCGCCGAGTGATCCACTCCGCCTGAGGGTCGCTGGTCGTACGACCGGCCTGACCCAACTGCGAACGAACGGGGGTCCCGCCAGGGGCCCCCGTTCTGCGTCCGCCCGGGTGCGCCCGGGGCCCTAGAGTGGGAGCATGCCAGAGCCCATGCCGCAGCCCGATCAGCCGGAGGTCTCCCGGCGTCCTGACAAGATCCTCGTGTTCCTGCACGACATGGCGGACACGCCGCTGACCTGGCAGGACCAGGTAGGGGCCCTGCCGGAGGGCTGGCGCCCGCTGACCCCGTGGCTGCGCGGGATGAAGCCGATCGACAAGGAGGACTTCGACCTGCAGGCCGCGGCGGATGCCCTCAGCGTGATCCCCCTGGAGCACGGCGTGGAGTCGTTCGCGATCTGCGGGGTGGGTCTGGGGGCTGCGGTCGCGCTGCGTTGTGCCGCCGACAGTCCGCAGATGGTCAGCGGACTGGTCCTGGTCAACCCCTTGGTCGCGCCGCCCGGTGCGATCCTCAAGATGCAGAAGGCCGCCCTGCGGATGACCCCGCGATCGCGGCTGGCTGCGCAGAACCTCGACAAGGACCACCTGCTCGCCGCGATGGACATGCTCGCCACCCTGGACCTGGGGGATGCCCCCGAGCAGGTCGACTGCCCGACGCTGGTCATCTCGAGCACCGCCCAGCCGGCCACCGGCAAGCTCGCCGCCGAGCTGGCCGCACGGATGCGCAGTGCCGGCACCCTCGCACTGCCGGGCCTTCCGCAGCACCAGGCTGATCCGCAGGCCTTCAACGGTGCGATCGTGGACTTCCTGGGACGCCTGGACGGCAGCCCGGGGGACGACGACTGACCCACCCGAGCGGCAAGCCTGCATCGGCACGCGGGACGGTGCGTGGAACGGGCAGGGAATCGATCGGCTTCCCTGGCCGTTTACCATGGGACCGTCGCGCCACCGTCGCTAGGGCGCGACCCCCGGTGAAAGGTGAATTCTGTGTCCGAGCTCGATGACTTCGGTGATCACGTCGCGTCCAAGGTGCCCAACCCGTTCTCGGTGCTGGGCCTGACCTTTGATGACGTCCTGCTCCAGCCGAACGAATCCGATGTCATCCCTTCCGAGGTCGATACCACCAGTCGGCTGACCAAGAACATCGAGCTCAAGGTGCCGCTGCTGTCCGCCGCCATGGACACCGTCACCGAGACGCGGATGGCTGTGGCCATGGCCCGCGAGGGCGGCATCGGCATCCTGCACCGCAACCTCTCGGTCGAGGACCAGGCCGCCATGGTCGACCAGGTGAAGCGCTCCGAGGCCGGCATGATCAAGGATCCGATCACGATCGCCCCGGACGCCACGCTTCGGGATGTCGAGCAGCTCTGCGCACACTTCCGCATCTCCGGGGTCCCGGTGGTCGAGGGTGACATGAAGCTCGTCGGCATCATCACCAACCGCGACATGCGCTTCGAGTCCGACCCGAAGCGCAAGGTCCACGAAGTGATGACCAAGATGCCGCTGGTCACCGGCCACGTCGGCATCAACAGCGATGATGCGCTGGCCCTGCTGGCCAAGCACAAGATCGAGAAGCTCCCGCTGGTCGACGACCATGACCGGCTGAGCGGTCTGATCACCCTGAAGGACTTCGTGAAGTCCGACCAGTACCCCAACGCCACCAAGGACCCCCAGGGTCGGCTGCGCGTCGGCGCCGGTATCGGCATCTTCGGCGACGCCTGGGAGCGGGCCATGTCCCTGGTCGAAGAAGGCGTCGACGTCATCGTGGTGGATACCGCCCACGGCCACTCCCGTTCCGAGATCGACATCATCCGGCGCCTGAAGAAGGAGAAGCGGGTCGAAGGGGTCGACATCATCGGCGGCAACGTCGCGACGTACTCCGGCGCCAAGGCCCTGGTCGAGGCGGGCGTCGACGGCATCAAGGTCGGGGTCGGTCCCGGCTCGATCTGCACCACCCGCGTCGTCTCCGGTGTCGGCGTTCCCCAGATCACCGCGATCTACGAGGCGGCCCGCGCCGCCCGGCCGGCCGGCGTGCCGGTCATCGGCGACGGCGGCCTGCAGTACTCCGGTGACATCGCCAAGGCCCTGGTCGCCGGGGCCGACACCGTGATGCTCGGCTCCCTGCTGGCCGGCTGCGCCGAGGCACCCGGTGAGCTGGTGCTCCGGAACGGCAAGCAGTTCAAGTCCTACCGCGGCATGGGCTCGCTCGGGGCGATGGCCACCCGCGGCCGCGACGCCTCGTACTCCAAGGACCGCTACTTCCAGAACGACGTGGCCTCCGACGACAAGCTGATCCCGGAGGGCATCGAGGGCCAGGTGCCCTTCAAGGGCCCGCTCGGGGCCGTCGCCTACCAGTTGGTGGGCGGCCTGCACCAGTCGATGTTCTACTCAGGGGCCCGTACGATCCCCGAGCTGCACGCCAAGGGACGTTTCGTACGCATCACCAGTGCCGGCCTGCGCGAGTCGCACCCGCACGACATCCAGATGACCGTCGAGGCCCCGAACTACGCCTCGCTCGACAGGTGATGCGCTGACCCACGCGGACCACGTCCGCACCCGTCGCGGGCCGGATCGTCCGCGGTCGTAGCCCGGGGGTCGCAGCGGCCCCCGGTCCGAGAAGGAGAAGTCATGGACGACATCGGTCGCAGCAAGCGGGCCGAACGGGCCTTCGCCCTGGATGACATTGCCATCGTCCCGCAACGGCGTACGCGTGGGATCGAGGAGGTGGACCTGACCTGGACGATCGATGCCCTGACGTTCGATTTCCCGCTGATCGCCGCCCCGATGGACTCGATCATGTCCCCGGAGACCGCGATCAGTGTCGGCCGGATGGGCGGTCTGGGCGCTCTGAACCTCGAGGGGATCTGGACGCGGTACGAGGACCCGCGGCCGCTGCTGGAGGAGCTGGGGTCCATCGCGGATCCGGACCTGGCGACCCGACGGATGCAGGAGATCTACTCTGCGCCGATCAAGCCCGAGCTGATCCGGCAGCGGATGGCCGAGATCCGCGATGCCGGCGTCCCGGTCGCCGGCTCGCTGTCACCGCAGAACACCGCTGAGTTCGCCAGTGACGTGGTGGCCGCCGGCCCGGACTTCTTCGTGATCCGAGGGACCGTCGTCTCGGCCGAGCACGTCTCGACCCGACACGAGCCGTTGAACCTGAAGGAGTTCATCTACCAGCTGGACGTGCCGGTCATCGTCGGGGGCTGCGCCTCGTACCAGAGTGCGCTGCACCTGATGCGGACCGGTGCGGCCGGGGTGCTCGTCGGGTTCGGCGGTGCGGCGACCCACGCTTCCCGCAGCGTCCTCGGTATCGAGGTCCCAATGGCGACGGCCATCTCGGACGTCGCCGAGGCACGTCGGGACTACCTCGACGAATCGGGGGGCCGGTACGTCCACGTGATCGCCGACGGTGCGGTCGGGCGTTCGGGCGACATCGCCAAGGCCATCGCCATGGGGGCCGATGCGGTGATGGTGGGCGCCCCCCTGGCGAAGGCCGAGGAAGCGCCCGGCAAGGGGTACCACTGGGGGGCCGAGGCCTGGCACCAAGATCTGCCGCGTGGCGAGCGGGTGCACTTCCCGACGGTCGGGACCCTGCGCGAGGTCATCCTTGGCCCCTCGCACACCGCCGACGGCACGATGAACCTGGTCGGCGCACTGAAGCGCGCCATGGCCACGACTGGCTACACCGATGTCAAGAACTTCCAGCGCGTCGAGGTCGTCCTGCACTGACCACCGACACTTCCCCAAGCCCCGCTCCTCGGCGTTCACGTACGCCGGCGAGCGGGGCTCCGTCGTCTCACGGCTGGGACTGTTACAGGGGACATCCGGAGCCACCAACGTGGCACGCCGGAGTGTGTAGGGGAGCGGCAGCCGCAGCGGGTGCAAGCCCGCCGCTCGGTGGTCATGGAACGTTCCTCCGAGCCCGATTTGACGGACACCAACTGGACGCGTAATGTTCATCTGGCCTTGAGGGAAACAGGCCCCCGCAAGGGGTTGCCCATCAGGGTCATCTCTACTCCAACGAACGTGCTGGGGTGGGTTGCGCTCTCCGAGCGGATCCACAACGGATGGGGTGTGGGTAGAAGAGGAGGAGTCGAGCCGAGTTTGACTTGGCGAGACAACTTCTCTAAGGTAAACGAGCTGCCTTTCCGAGAAGGTCGAGAAATGCCTTTCCAGGGTATTTTTCGAAAGTCGAGGAATTGGTGGAACTGGTGGCCTGGAAGGGTTGCTGGGGCTTGGAACTTGGTTTCTGGTTGGGTCCGGTTGTGGATTTGACTG
>JBIQHF010000002.1:0-198 GCA_044508675.1 Propionibacteriaceae bacterium
CCAGTACCACCCCGACGACCGATCCCGCAACGGTACCCCCGGCGTCGACGCCCAGTACCACCCCGACGACCGATCCCGCAACGGTACCCCCGGCGTCGACGCCCAGCACCACTCCGGCCACCGATCCCACGACGACACCCCCGGCGTCGACGCCCAGCACCACCCCGACCACGGATCCCACGACGACACCGCCGAGTG
>JBIQHF010000002.1:298-58375 GCA_044508675.1 Propionibacteriaceae bacterium
AGCCGCCTGCGCCGGCCCCGAGTGAGCCGCCTGCGCCGGCCCCGAGTGAGCCGCCTGCGCCGGCCCCGAGTGAGCCGCCCGCCCCCGCCCCGAGTGAGCCGCCCGCACCGGCCCCGACCGAGACGGCGCCGCCTCCGGTGACGTCCTGTACGCCGGCCTCGGAGGATCCCGCGACCCCGCCCGCGTCCGGTGAGGCACCCCCGCCCGCATCCGATGAGGCACCCCCGGTCGAGGTATGCCCCTGACCTGTTCGCAAGCAGTGGAGGAGTTCCCTATCCATGGACCGATGGACACGGAGCGTCGCGGCATCCGGGGGGACGGTCACCCAGATCTCACCGCTCACCGGCCGGCCGATGGCCCAGGTGCCCCAGAGCACCCCGGAGGACGTCATGGCTGCCTTCGACCGCGCCCGTACGGCCCAGGCGGCGTGGGCAGCGGTCCCGGTCCGGGACCGGGCCGACCGACTGCTGGCGTTCCACGACCTGGTGATGCGGCACCGTACGGAACTGGTCGAGGTCGTCGTCGCCGAGACCGGCAAGACGCCGGTCGAGGCGTTCGAGGAGGTGTTCGAGGTGGCGGCCACGGCCCGCTACTACGGGATCCTGGCTCCCCGTTACCTCGCCGAGTACCGGGTCCGGGGCCTGGTGCCGGTCCTGACCCGGGTGACCGTCGCCGCCCAGCCGTTGGGGGTGGTGGGGATCATCTCGCCGTGGAACTACCCGTTCTTCCTGTCGATGGGTGACGGACTGGCTGCGCTCGTCGCGGGCAACGCCGTGGTGGTCAAGCCGGCCTCACTGACCGTGCGATCCGCGGCGTACGGTGCCGACCTGCTGGCGGCGGTCGGTATCCCGCCCGACCTGTGGCAGGTCGTGGCCGGCCCGGGGGAGCGGGTCGGCAACCAGGTCATCGAGCTGGCGGACGGACTGTGCTTCACCGGGGCGATCAGCACCGGGCGGCGGATCGCCGGCCGGGCGGGCGAACGGCTGCTCCCGGCCACCTTCGAGCTCGGCGGCAAGAACCCGATGATCGTCCTGGACGACGCCGATCCGGACCGCGCCGCCGCGGGAGCCGTACGGTCCTGCTACCCGAGTGCCGGGCAGTTGTGCGTCTCCACCGAGCGCCTGTACGTCGCCGACGCGCTCTACGGCGAGTTCCGCGACCGGCTGGTGGATCGGATCCGGCGGCTGCGCCTGCGGCCGGGGATGCACTGGGACTCGGACTTCGGCACCCTGATCAGCCAGCAGCAACTCGACCGGGTGGTCGCCCACGTGGACGACGCCCGGGCCGGTGGCGCCCGGGTGCTGGTCGGCGGACGGGCCCGCCCCGACCTCGCCCCCTTCATGTACGAGCCGACCGTGCTGGAGGGCGTCTCCCCATCGATGCGGTGCTACGGGGAGGAGACCTTCGGCCCCGTCGTGTCCCTGTACCGGTTCGGCGATATCGACGAGGCCATCGCCCTGGCCAACGGCGGGCAGGAAGGGCTGAGCGCCTCGGTGTACGGGCGGGACGTGCGCCGGGCCACCGCGGTCGGGCGGCGGATCCGGTGCGGCATGGTGAACATCAACGAGGGCTGGCGGGCCACCTTCGGGTCGATCGACGCGCCGATGGGTGGCATGCGGGACTCCGGTCTCGGCTACCGCAACGGCCGCGAGGGGCTGGTGCGGTTCACCGCCCTCCAGTCGGTCGCCGCCCAGCGCGCGCTACCGTTGGCGCCACTGGCTGGGCAGGGCGCCAGGGCGTACGCACGGATGTTCTCGGCGGTGGAGTGGGGGCTGCGCCGGATTCGGCGTCCGTGAGTGCCCCGTGGAGTCGGACCGGGACCTGATCTCACGTTCGGGCCCGCCGGCGCGACTACAGGGCGTGGAGATGAGACAACCGTTCGAACAGGCCGTCCGCCGGCACGGGGCGACCGTGCTGCGCGTCTGCCGCGCCGTGCTGGGGGCCGGCGCGGACGCCGACGACGCCTGGGCGGACACGTTCCTGGCGGCCCTGCGGGCCTGGCCGGGGCTCGGCGAGGACACCAACGTGGAGGCCTGGCTGGTGCGCATCGCCCACCGCAAGGCGATCGATGTGATCCGCGCCCGCCGCGACGTGCCCACCGCGGACCCCCCGGCCGGGCGGTCGACCATCGGGATCCCCGGCGGGACCGATGTCGACCTGTGGGCGGCGGTGGCCGCGCTGCCGGAGCGCCAGCGGCTCGCCATCGCCTACCACTACCTGGGCGGCCTGCCTCACACCGTCACTGCCGAGCTGATCGGCGGGACCCCGGACGCCGTCCGGCGCGCGGCCGCCGACGGGCTCAGGACCCTGCGACGTACGTACGGCGCCCTCCCGGCCGCCGCGGAAAGGAGTGCACGATGAGCACCGAACCAACGATCTCCCGCAGTCTCGGGCCCGACGTGGATGACGCCGCGCTCTTTCCGGTACGAGATGGGGACCTGGCGCGGCTGCACCGGCGGCTGGCCGAGCAGGCCACCGACCACGGACTGGTCGACGTCGCCTACCGGATGCTGGACACCCCGATCGGTGAGCTGATGCTCGCCACGACCGACCGAGGCCTGGTCCGGGTCGCTTTCGCCGGTGAGGACTTCGACACGGTGCTCGCCACTCTCGCCGAACGCCTGGGCCCGCGGATCCTGGCTGATCCGCGGCGCCTGGACGCGGCCGCGAAGGAGCTGGAGGAGTACTTCGCCGGCACCCGCACCGCCTTCGACCTCCGGCTCGACCTCAGCCTGTCGACCGGTTTCCGTCGGGAGGTGCAGGGGTGGCTGCCGCACATCGGGTACGGCCACACTGCCAGCTACAAGCAGGTTGCCGCGCAGGTCGGCCGACCGAATGCGGTGCGCGCGGTCGGGACCGCCTGCGCGACCAACCCGCTGCCGATCGTCGTGCCATGCCATCGGGTGCTGCGATCCGATGGCGGACTGGGCGGTTACCTCGGCGGCCTGGCCACCAAGCGGATGCTGCTGGACCTGGAGCAGGCCGCAGCCTGATCGCTCAGGCTGCGGCCTGCCCGGTCCGGGTCCGGGTCAGACGGTGGCGGACTCCACCTGCGGGGACACCGCCGCGTCCACGCGGTCCCGGCACATCTGCAGGAAGAACCGGTGGAGCCGGTCGTCGCGGGTCAGTTCCGGGTGGAATGCCGTGGCCAGCACATTCCCCTGCCGGACGGCCACGATCGGACCCTCATCCGCCTGGCCTGCACCGGAGGTACGGGCCAACACCTGGACGCCGGCGTTGACCTCGACCACCTGGGGTGCCCGGATGAACACGGCCGGGAAGGGCGCACCCTCCAGCCCGTCGACCTCCAGGTCGGCGGTGAAGGAGGCCAGTTGGCCGCCGAACGCATTGCGCCGGGTCCGGATGTCGAGGCCACCGACGGTGGTGAAGCCCGACAGTGCCTCGCCGTCCTCGACCTGCTCGGCGAGCAGGATCAGCCCCGCACAGGTGCCGAAGACCGGCAGGCCCCCGGCCCGTCGGGAGCGCAACTCCTCGAACAGGCCGACCTTCGCGGCCGCCCGGGCCATCGCCGTGCTCTCGCCACCGGGCAGCACCACCCCATCGAGGCCGTCGAGGCCCCCCGGGGTCCGGACCTGCCGGACGGTGGCACCGAGGGCGGTGAGCAGCGCCACGTGCTCGCTCACCGCGCCCTGCAGTGCCACCACACCGATCGTGGTCACCAGCCGCGCTCCGCGAGCCGGTGCGGCGCCGGGACATCGGCGACGTTGATGCCGACCATCGCCTCGCCCAGGCCACGCGAGGCGTCGGCGATCACCTCGGGATCGGAGAAGTGGGTGGTGGCGCGGACGATCGCCGCGGCACGCTTGACCGGGTCGCCGGACTTGAAGATGCCCGAGCCGACGAATACGCCGTCCGCGCCCAGCTGCATCATCATCGCGGCGTCGGCCGGGGTGGCGATTCCACCGGCGACGAACATCACCACCGGCAGTTGGCCCTCGCGGGCCACCCGGCGGACCAGCTCGTACGGCGCCTGCAGCTCCTTGGCCGCCACGAACAGCTCGTCGTCGGACTTGGCCCCCAGCGCGCGGATCTCGCCCTTGATCGTACGGATGTGCTTCATCGCCTCCGACACGTCACCGGTGCCGGCCTCGCCCTTGGAGCGGATCATCGAGGCGCCCTCGGTGATCCGGCGCAGCGCCTCGCCGAGGTTGGTCGCGCCGCAGACGAACGGCACCTCGAACCGGGTCTTGTCGATGTGGTTCACGAAGTCGGCCGGGGACAGCACCTCCGACTCGTCGATGTAGTCGACCTTGAGCGCCTGCAGCACCTGCGCCTCGACGAAGTGGCCGATCCGGGCCTTCGCCATCACCGGGATCGAGACCGTCTCGATGATCGCCTCGATCAGGTCGGGGTCGCTCATGCGGGCCACGCCGCCCTGGGCACGGATGTCGGCGGGCACTCGCTCCAGTGCCATCACCGCCACAGCGCCGGCCTCCTCGGCGATCTTCGCCTGCTCGGGGGTGACCACGTCCATGATCACGCCGCCCTTGAGCATCTGGGCCAGGCCGCGGTTGACCACGGCGCGCTCGTCGGTGGGGGTGGTGGGGGTGGCTGTGTCGGTCATGGGTTCCTCGTCGTGATCGAACGGATGCGTACGATCGTCCATCATCACCAACCGAACTGGCCCATGAAAGGTCCAGTTCTTGAGAACTTCGGTGGGCCAGTTGTAGCGTTGGTCCATGTCTCGCGCCTTCCGGGGCTGGGCGCCCGTCCTCGACCGGCATTCCGGGCCGGCCCTCCCGGCCCAGATCGCCGCCGGTGTCCGTCGCGACGTCGGCACCGGGACGCTGCGACCGGGCGAGCCGATGCCCTCCAGCCGCACCCTGGCCCGTACGCTCGGTGTCTCCCGCGGCACCGTGGAGGCAGCGTACGACCAGCTGATGGCTGAGGGGTACCTGCTGACGCGCCCGCGCTCCGGGACCCTGGTCAATCCCCGCCTGCGATCCACCGCAGCGGTTCCGGTCCCCGCCCCGGTCGAGCCGCGGCCGGCCCCCCCGGTGCGACCGGAGGGGGTGCTGGACCTGGCCCCGGGCCACGAGCGCAACGCCCCCCTGGACGATCCGGCCTGGCGCTCGGCGTGGCGGCGTGCGGCCGATGTCCGGCCGGCGTACGCGCACCGGTCGATCGACCCGCTGGGCGTGCCCGAGCTGCGGCAGGCCATCGCCGAACACCTGCGGCTGATGCGTGGGCTGGTCGTCGACCCTGGTCGGGTTGTGGTGACCGCCGGGTCCCGGGAAGGACTGGCGCTCCTGCTCGCCGCGCTGGCCGATCGGGGCGGCGACCTGCGCGTGGGGGTGGAGGATCCGGGCTTCCCGGGCTTGCGCCGCACGCTCGCCCGACGGGGCGTGGAGACGGTGCCGATGCCCGTGGACGGGTCGGGGCTGGTCATTCCCGGCCCGGGCGCAGACGTCCCTGGGGTCGTGTTGGTCACCCCGAACCACCAGTACCCGTACGGTTCGGCGATGCCGGCCACCCGCCGGACCGAACTGCTCGACCGGGCCGCGACCGAGGGCGCCCTGGTGGTCGAGGACGACTACGACAGCGAGTTCCGCTACCTGGGCCCACCCCTCCCGGCACTCTACGACCTGGTTCCCGGCACGCCGGTGGTGCACCTGGGCACCTTCGCCGCGGTACTGTCGCGGGACGTCGGCACCGGCTACCTCCTCCTGCCGGAGGACCTGGTCGACCCGGTGGCGGTGGTCCGCGAGGACCTGGGCGGACCGGTGGCCCCGACCCTGCAGCGCGCCGTCGCGGGCTACCTGGCCGACGGGGGCCTGCGCCGACGCCTCCAGCGCGCCAGGCGTCGCCTGACCGCGGCGCACCGGCTGGTCGTGGACGGCCTGGACCGGCTTCCGGGTGCGGTCGACCAGGGTCGGACGCTGGTGATCGAGTGTCCGGCCGACCGCTCAGCGCAGATCCTGGCCCGGTGCGCCGAGCGCGGGGTGCTGCTGGGCGACCTGGCCGACGGGTGGTCCGGTTCCCCCGGCAGTACGGGGGTGGCGCTCGACTACGGCTATGTCATGCCCGCGGCCCTGGAGGGGGCCCTGGCGGTGCTTCAGGACGTGCTGGCGGCGGTGCCCGCAGACGGCGCGCGGGGCGGGGACCCCCTCCCATGACATCGCGGTGCCCGGGGGGTACCGTGGTCAGAACCACCAACGTAGGAGGCTGCTGAATGTCCGTGCCGGCTACTGATGAACTGGACCTCGACTTCGTCAAGAAGGAACCCACGGACCTGTGGGTCTCGGTCCTGCTACCGTCCCTGAGAAACGCGCCGGACAGACGGGCAGGCAGCACCCAGCTGGCGAATCTGCTGCGCGAGGCCAACGAGTTGCTGGAGCAGCGAGGGCTGGGCACTGATCGGCTGGCGCCGGCGCGGGCACTGGTGGAGGACACCGGCTTCTGGCTGCGCCAGTCCGAGGGGATCGCGCTATACATCTCCGACAAGGGGATGCACACCTTCCGGGTGCCGGTGACGCTCGCTCCCTCGGTGACCATCGGACAGGTCCCCCGACTGCGCCCGATCGTCCCGGCGATGCTGCCCGAGCGCACGTACTACCTGCTGCAGCTGGCCAAGAAGCAGATCCGCCTGTTCGAGGTCTCACCCGAGGGGATCCAAGAACTGGACCGGGGCCCGATCCCTGGATCGATGGACGACGTGGAGGGCGACCGCGAGGGCCAGGAGCGCGTCCAGTTCGCCACCGCCAGCGGCGGCGGCGCACTGCAGACCCATGGCGCCGACTCGGGTGCGGAGGAGGCGGCTGATGAGCGCTTCCTGCGTGAGGTCGCCCGTACGGTCGAGGAGCGGCTGGGACGACGAGAGCCGGCCGTTCCGCTCGTACTGGCCTGCACCGAGGAGGTCGCCGCCGACTTCCGCGCGGTCTGTGGCTACCCGGGGATGACCGACGTGACCGTCACGGGAAGTGCGGACGGGATGACCGCCAACGAGCTGTTCGAGCGGGCGCGTCCGGTGCTCGACCGGCATCGGGCGGACAAGGCCCAGCGCCGATCGGAGCGGCTGCAGGAACTGCGGGCCGGCACCCGGCTGGAGGACGACCCCCTGTCGATCGTCAGCGCCGCGGAGGAGGCCCGGATCGACGCGCTGCTGGTCGGCGCGATGGACGGGGAAACCAACGGCGACGGCCCGGACGACGACATCGTCGACCGCGCCATCCTCGCCACCCTGCGCGGCGGTGGCCGGGTGCTGCCGATGCCCGAGACCACCACGGACACCTTGATCGGGGTGCTGCGCTACTGACCCGGTGACACCCGCCGACCCCAGGTCTTGTGGCCTGCGTCACGTGTGACGAGACTGGGAGAGGACCACAGCGTCGGTCGATCGCCGGCGCTCGATCGAAGGAGATGTCATGGCTGAAGAGACCGATCCTCTCGAGAAGGACCCGACCACCTCGTCCCGTGGCGACGGAGGAGCCGACGGCGGCGCCGACTCCGGGGCCGACGGCGGCGCTGCTGACCGTGGCGCCGACGGTGGCGCCGACGACCGAGGAGGCGACCGCGGCGCCGGTGACGGTGGGGCCGATGGTGGTGCCGACTCCGGTGCCAGCGGCGCGATGGGCGCGGGCATGGGTGACGGTGGGGCCGACGGTGGTGCCGACTCCGGCGGAGACAGCGGGGCCAAAGGTCGCGCCGGAGAAGGTGGCGGCGACGGCGGGGCCGACGGGGCCGCAAGCTGACCCCGTATGACGCTCACCGGACACCATTAGGCACACAGATGACACCGATCCGCTCGGCACTGGACCGACTCGTCCCCCACGGACGGGAGGTCTTCGCCGAGCGGATCTGGGGTCTGGCCCCCCTTCACCTCACCTCCGCGGAACGCGGCGGTGACACCTTCAACGACCTGTTCGGCCTGGCCGCGGCCGACGAACTGCTGGCACAGCGCGGCCTGAGGGTCCCGTTCTTGCGGATGGCCGAGCAGGGCCGGGTCCTGCCGGAGGCGGCCTTCACCTCCGGTGGCGGGGTCGGTGCCACCGTCTCCGACCAGGTCGACCCCGACAAGGTCCGCCGGCTCTTCGTCGACGGGGCCAGCATCGTGCTGCAGGCACTGCACCGCACCTGGGCGCCGGTGGAGGACTTCGCCGGCCGGTTGGCGGCCGACCTCGGCCACCCGGTCCAGGTCAACAGCTACATCACCCCGGTGGCCCACCAGGGATTCGAGCCGCACTACGACGTGCACGACGTCTTCGTGCTCCAGGTCCACGGCACCAAGCAGTGGACCCTCCACCCGCCGGTCCTGGTCCACCCGCACCGTGACGAGCCGTGGGGCGACCGCCGCGACCAGGTGCAGGCCGCCGCCGGCGCCGAGCCGCTGGCGGAGCTACGGCTGCATCCCGGCGACGTGCTCTACTTGCCCCGCGGCTTCCTCCACTCGGCCCGGGCCGGGGACGGCACCAGCATCCACCTGACCATCGGCATCCACACCTGGACCGGCCTGCACCTCACCCAGGCGGTGCTCGCCGCGGCCGCCGAGGCGGTCCGCGACCTGCCGGAGGTCCGCAGGGCACTGGCGGTGGGGAGCGACCTCGCTGACCCTGAGGCGATGCGTCCGCAGGTCGAACGGTTCCGCGAGGCCCTGGTGGAGGCGGTCCGGACCCTCGACGTCGGTACGGTGCTCGACGGCCTGGCCCGGCAGGCCGCCGCCCAGCGGCCGGCTCCGCTCGCGCCGCTGTCCCAGCTCGAGGCCGCCGAGGCGCTCACCGCCCACGACTGCGTACGGCTGCGTCGCCACCTGCAGCTGCGACTGACCGGCCAGGGTCCCGAACACCGGGCCACCAGCCGGGCCGGGACCGTACGACTGGAGGCCGCGGAGGCCGACGCGCTCACCCAGCTGCTCGACGGCGCCGAGCGGAAGGTCGGCGCGATCCCGGGCGCCACGGTCCAGGCGGTCGCGGCCCTGGTCCGCACCGGCCTGGTCGAGGTGCTGCGGTGACCGCCGAACAGCCCTGCTCGGATGCCGCCCGGGCGCGCGGGGACCGCTGGGTCGGCACCGCGCCACCGGCCCGGCGCTGGTTCCTGGTCACCCAGGCCACCGACTGGGGCAGCACCGCCTGGCAAGGACTCGCCGCCGCGGCCCCGGTCAAGGCCAGACTGGAGGAGATCCTGTCTGCAGCAGGCGCACGGCTGATGCTGATCCGCCGGCCCGGCCGCTCGCACGGCGACGAACCGGCCCGCTGGGCGACCGTCGACGAGACCGCGGTCCCGCGCGTGCGCTGGGGACTGCGCCGCAGCGACGACGACCTGGTCGAGGCCGCCCGCACCCTGCTCGGCCACTCCCTGGCTGCCGATCCCTCTCCGCTCCACCACGAGCCAGGCGAGCGGATCCTCCTGGTCTGCACCCACGGCCGCCACGACCGTTGCTGCGCCGTACGGGGCCGGCCGGTCGCGGCCGCCGCCGCCGAGCTGTGGCCCGAGGCGACGTGGGAATGCACCCACACCGGCGGCGACCGGTTTGCCGCGAACCTTGTCGTGCTGCCCGACGGCGCCTGCTACGGCGGACTCGACCCGGCGGACGTGGAGCCGGTGCTGCGCGCCCACCTGGCCGGCCGGGTCGACCCGACCCATCTGCGCGGCCCGACCGGCCGGACACCGGCCGCCCAGGCCGCAGTGGTAGCGGCGCACCAGCACTGGGGTCCGCTGGACTGGAGTGCCGTCGAGGTGCACGGCCAGACCGGCGACCGGCAGCACTGGACCGTGGCGCTCGGGGTTGCCGGCCTCGGCAGCGTGCGGGCCACCGGCCACACCGAACTGAGCCCGCCCCGGCGGCTGACCTGCAACGCGACCGGTCCCGCCACGATGGCCGTGCCGATCGTCGACCGGCTGGAACCGGTGGGCCCTGGTCCCGGGCCCGGACACTAGACTGGCGCGGTGCCCGTAGCTGCCTGTCGTGTCGTGTCCGAGGAGCAGTGGCGCGACCGGCAGGCGGCGCACGAGGCGTACGTCGACGACCTGTTGGCCGACCACCGGTGGCGTGCCGCGCGGGGGATCGCGCACCCGGTCGACGACTTCCTGTGGCGCTACTACACCTATCGGCCGGCCCAGTTGCGGCGCTGGCACCCGGGCCATGGTGTCGTCCTCACTGGCGACGTCACCGACATCCTGCGGCGGCGCGACTACCGCGCCGTGGATGGGGGAGCGAGCGTCGACACCGCTGCGGTGCTGGCCCACCGGGCCGCCACCGTACGCCGCTGCCGCGACCTGCTGGTGGCGGTGGAGTCGGAGCCCGGTTGGTTCGGCTGCTTCAACATGCATGAGTGGGCGATGGTGCACAGCACGCCCGAGCATCGCCACCCGCTGCCCCTGCGACTGGGGCAGGCCGGGACGGACGAGGTCGTGGCGGGCCTGGGCGCCCACTGCACGCACTACGACGCCTACCGGTTCTTCACGCCCACCGGCCGGACGCTCAACGACCGACAGCTGACCCGGGCTGACCAACTGGTCCTCGAGCAGCCCGGCTGCCTCCACGCCCACATGGACCTCTACCGGGTCGCCTACAAGCTGTCCCCGCTGGTCGACTCCGCGCTGGTGCTGGCCTGCTTCGAGCTCGCCCGCGAGATCCGGGACCTCGACATGGCCGCCAGTCCCTACGACGTCAGCGCGTACGGACTGTCGGCCGTTGCGGTGGAGACGGCCGAGGGGCGAGCGGCCTACGTGGCCGCCCAGCGGGATTTCCAGCAGCGGGCCGCACCCTTGCGCCGGCGTCTGCTGGAGACCGCCGAGGCCGTTCTGGCCGACGCCGACCACTGAGTCGGAGCTGCCCGAGCAGCCAGAACGGCGGTTCGGAGATGGGTACCCCGTGTGCTTATGCTGGATCGGCCTGTCCATAGCCGAGGGGAATCGTATGAGGTTGCGTCGTCCTGCCGTGCTCGCCGCGGTCGCCGCCGTTGTGGCCCTTGCCGTCGCGGGTTGCACACCGAAGACCACCCAGGCCGTGCCCGCCGAGCTCCAGGCGCCGGCACCGGCGGTCTCCGCCTCCGTCACTCCCCCTCCCACGCCGAGCGCGTCGGTGACCCCCGAGGCACAACCCGATGCCACCCCGACCCCGATCAAGGTCAACTTCACCGCAACGCCGAAGCCGACGCCCAGCGCCGAGGTCACGATGGATGCCAAGGCCAATGCGGACGCTGCTGCCAAGCAGGCCGCGGTTGACAAGGAGAAGGCTCAGGAGTCGGGCCAGGTGGACGCCTCGACCACCGATCCCCGGTGCGGCTACGGCGAGGTGCTCTGCATCTCCAAGTCGACGAACAAGCTGCACTTCATGCAGGACGGCACGGTCGTCTCCACCCTGGACGTACGATTCGGCCAGGAGAGCGACCCGGATCGCCGGACGCGTGAAGGCAACTTCCTGGTCTTCCGCAAGGAGGTCGAGCACACGTCGAACCTGTACGGCTCGGAGATGCCGTACGCGATGTTCTTCTCGGGCGGCCAAGCGGTCCACTACTCGTCCGACTTTGCCGCCCGTGGCTACAACGGTAGTTCCCATGGCTGCGTCAACGTCCGCGACAAGGCTGCGCTGGCGCAGATCTTTGCCGAGGTCGACGTGATGTCGACCCGCGTCGTCGTCTACTGACGCCGACCGAGCAGTTCCACAACCCCGACAAGCGAAGGAATCCCTGATGGGCTGGATCGACACGATCGTCGGCTGGGTCACGACCTTGATGGAGGCCATCGGCGGTCCCGGTGTCTTCCTGGCCATCCTGCTGGAGAACGTCTTCCCCCCGATCCCCAGCGAAGTGATCCTGCCGCTGGCAGGCTTCACCGCCGCACAACCGGATGCCCCCTACGGCCTGGTCGCCGCGATCATCTGGGCGACCGCAGGCTCAGTGGTCGGTGCCGCCCTGCTCTACTGGCTCGGTGCAGCCGTCGGTGCCGCACGGATCCGGTGGGTGGCCGACCACATTCCGTTGGTGGACGGCGGGGACGTCGACAAGTCGATCGACTGGTTCAACCGGCACGGCTCCGGTGCCGTCTTCTTCGGCCGCCTGGTGCCGGGCATCCGATCCATCATCTCGATCCCCGCGGGCATCGACCGGATGCCGCTGCTGAAGTTCGGCCTCTACACGACGCTGGGCAGCCTGATCTGGAACACCCTGCTGGTCGTGGCCGGCTACCTGCTCGGCGACAACTGGCACCTCGTCACCGACTGGATGGACCGGTTCTCCAACGTCGTCTACGTGCTCATCATCCTGGCGCTCGTGGCCCTGGCCCTCTGGCTGGTCCGGCGCGCCGTCCTGCGGCGCCGCATGGCCCAGGCGGCGGAGCCGACGCCCGAACCGGTGCCCTGCGAGCGCAAGGACGACTGAGGCGCGGACACCTCTCGTACGTGACCGGCCTCGTCACGGTGGACGGGCGGGGTCATGACACGCGGAGCGCGGCGACCGCCTCGTAGCGGTCGTTGACCAGCACCAGGACCAACGGACCGGGCGGGGCATCGAAGGCGACGTTCCCCTGCAGCGTCTCCCCGGCGGCGATCGTCCCGGAGATGACCTGCGGTGACGGCGTCCGGTCGGACACCGCGTCGTACTGCGCGCCCCGGTCGTCGTACGCCATCAGCGTGAATGACTGGTAGCCGGTGGCCGCCGACAGCGCGACCTCGACGAGGGTGAGCCCGTCGCTTCTGCCGTGCCCGGTGATCGTGAGCCGACCCGAGCCCTCGGACGAGACGTAGTCGATCGAGGACAGCGTCGGCCCTGAGGGCACCGGGGCCGGTGGGACGGTCGATTCGGACGTCACGGTGCTCGGGGAGGGCGACTCGGAGGCGGGGCGCCGGGGGCCTTCCGCGGTGAACAGGGCGGTGCCCGTGACTGCGGCGATCGCCACCGTCGCCGCCATGAAGGTGCGGACGCGATAGGACGAATCCCCCTGGATGCTCACCCGTCGAGTCTAGTCGTCCACAGGCAGGTCCGGCCGGAGCCGGCTATCCACAACTCCCGGTGTCGACGGCCGACCCGGACGTCGTTGTCCCACCCTCCGGGCATGGAACGAAACACCGCATCCTCGTCCGGCCCCCACGAGCCGGCCACCACGATCGAGCAGTCCACCGACCCCGACCGGCCGGCCGAGCCGGACCAGGTCACCATCCGCACGCACGGCCTGCAGGGCATCCTGGCGACCATCCCGTACCTGCTCGGCTTCCATCCCCGCCAGTCCTTGGTTCTGGTGTTGTTCCACGGCCCCCGCGTCATCCTGACCCTGCGCCTCGACATCGACCGGCTGGTCGAGCACCCGGCCGACACGCAGGAGTTCGTCGTCGACCAACTGGGGCGCACCGAGGCCACCAGCGTGTTGGCCGTCGGCTACACCGATCTGGCCGACCCACAGGTGGAGCACGCGTTGGAATGCCTGGCCTTCGCCGTCGAGAGCGACGGCTGGGACCGGCCCGAAGCCGCGGAGGTCCTCGACGTGGTCCACGTCGCCGCCGGGCGCTATCGCTCGGTCACCTGCCGCGACACCTCCTGCTGTCCCCCCGAGGGTTTCGACTATGCCGGGGTACTGAGCGATCCGGCGGCCGCCGAGGCGGTGGTCAGCGGCCTGCCCGCCCTCGCCGACCGGGAGGACCGCCGTGCCCTCATCCGGCCGGGCAGCCAGACCCCGACCGCACCGTTCGAGCGCGGACTGGTCGCCGCGATGGTCTGGTTGGGGACCCGTACGCCACGGGAGGTGGCGGTGGAGATGGACCGGCGGCTGCGGCAGGTCGAGTCGGCCGGGGCGGTGCCCGCCCCGGAGGACCTGGGCGCGCTGACCGCTTTCGTGACCAACCCGTACGCCCGTGACGTGGCGACGTTGCGGATCGAGCGCCGGAGTGCGCCACTGTGGACCGACGTCTGGTCCGCGGCGGCCCGCTGTACCGAGGGCACTGCCACGGTCGGCCCGCTCGCCCTGGTCGGAATGGCTGCCTGGGCCCACGGCGACGGAGCGCTGGTGTGCCTGTGCCTGGAGGAGGCCGAGCAGCGGTTCCCCGAGCACGGTCTGGTGGGCCTGCTCAACGACGTCGTCGACCTGGGGCTGCACCCGGACGAGTGGCACCGGATGCGTCGGGAGAGCCTGCTGGAGTTCGGTCCGTTGGGCCCCGCATCCCAGGCTGGTCAGGAGGACGGGGAGGAACGGGCCGTGGGCTAGACTCGCCGGGTGTCTGAGGAAACGACTTCGTACGATGCGGTAGCGGCCCAGGAGCGCTGGCAGGCGTTCTGGGAGCACGATGGGACCTTCGTCCCGCTCGACGACGGCTCGAAGGAACGACGCTACGTCCTCGACATGTTCCCGTACCCCTCCGGTGACCTCCACATGGGCCATGCCGAGGCCTTCGTGATGGGGGACGTGGTCGGGCGCTACTGGAAGATGCGCGGCTACGACGTCCTGCACCCGATCGGCTGGGACTCGTTCGGGCTGCCGGCCGAGAACGCCGCCATCAAGCGGAACGCCCATCCGTCGGAGTGGACCTACCGGAACATCGAGACGCAGGCACGCTCGTTCAGGCGCTATGGCCTGGGCCTGGACTGGAGCCGCCGCCTGCACACCTCGGACGCCGAGTACTACCGGTGGACCCAGTGGCTATTCCTGCGGTTCTTCGAGCGGGGCCTGGCCTACCGCAAGCACTCACTGGTCAACTGGTGCCCGAACGACCAGACCGTGCTCGCGAACGAGCAGGTCATCCAGGGCCATTGCGAGCGGTGCGGTGCGGCGGTCACCAAGCGCAAGCTGAACCAGTGGTACTTCCGAACCACCGAGTACGCCCAGCGGCTGCTGGACGACATGGAACAGCTGGAGGGCCACTGGCCCGACCGGGTGCTGGCGATGCAGCGCAACTGGATCGGCCGGTCCGAGGGTGCGTACGTCGACTTCGAGGTCGAGGGGCACGAGGGTGCGGTCACCGTCTTCACCACCAGGCCCGACACCCTCTTCGGGGCGACGTTCTTCGTCGTCGCCCCCGAGTCCGACCTCGCCGACCAGATCTGTGCCCCGCAGCGGCGCGCGGACTTCGAGGCCTACCTCGAGGCGACCAAGCAGATCACCGACATCGAGCGCCAGTCCACTGACCGGCCCAAGACCGGCGTCTTCCTGGGCCGCTACGCCACGAACCCGGCCAACAACGAGAAGCTGCCGGTGTACGCGGCCGACTACGTGCTGGCCGAGTACGGCACCGGCGCCGTGATGGCCGTGCCCGCCCACGACCAGCGCGACCTCGATTTCGCACGGACCTACGACATCCCGGTCCGGATGGTCGTCGACACCGGCGAGCCGGATCCGGCCACGACCGGGGTCGCGACCGCCGGCGACGGGACGTACGTCAACTCCGACTTCCTCGACGGGCTGTCCGACAAGGACTCGGGTGTCTCGACGATGATCGACCGGCTGGAGCAGGAGGGCCGCGGCAAGCGTGCGGTCACCTACCGGCTGCGTGACTGGCTGCTCAGCCGCCAGCGTTTCTGGGGCGCCCCGATCCCGATCGTGCACTGCGCGAACTGTGGCGAGGTCGCCGTGCCGGACGACCAGTTGCCGGTCGAGCTGCCCGACTTGCGCGGCGAGGACCTGGTCGCCCGGGGCACCTCGCCGCTGGCCGGACCGGCTGCGACCGCCTGGCGGGAGGTCGCCTGCCCGTCTTGCGGTGGCCCGGCAGAGCGCGACACCGACACGATGGACACCTTCGTCGACTCGTCGTGGTACTTCTTCCGCTACTGCTCGCCCGGCTACACCGATGGCCCGTTCAACGAGGCCGATGTCGCCCGCTGGATGCCGGTCGAGCAGTACGTCGGTGGCGTCGAGCACGCCACCCTCCACCTGCTGTACTCGCGCTTCTTCACCAAGGTGCTGTACGACATGGGCATGGTCACCTTCACCGAGCCCTTCCAGCGCCTGCTGAACCAGGGCCAGGTGATCAACGAGGGCAAGGCGATGTCGAAGTCGCTGGGCAACGGGGTCGACCTCGGTGAGCAGATCGACCGCTACGGCGTCGATGCGATTCGTCTGACCGTGGTCTTCGCCGGTCCTCCGGAGGAGGACATCGACTGGGCGGACATGTCGCCGTCGAGCTCCCTGAAGTTCCTGCAGCGCACCTACCGGCTCGCCGCGGACGTCACCTCCGCGGTCGGCACCGATCCGTCCGGTGGCGACATCCAGTTGCGCCGCGCGACCCACCACGCCATCCGGGACATCACCGCCCTGCTCGACGACCAGCGCTTCAACGTGGTCGTTGCCCGGATCATGGAACTGGTGAACGCCACCCGTAAGACCGTCGACTCCGGGGCCGGAGCAGCCGATCCGGCGGTGCGGGAGGCCGCCGAGTTCGTCGCCCAGGCGCTGAGCACGGTCGCCCCGTATGTTGCTGAGGAGATGTGGGAGGCCCTCGGGCAGGAGCCCTCCGTCGCCTCCTCCTCGTGGCCCACGGCCGACCCGGTGCTGCTGGTGGTTGACGCGGTCACCTGCGTGGTGCAGGTCAAGGGCAAGGTCCGGGCCAAGCTCGAGGTCGCACCCGACATCAGTGAGACCGAGCTGGAGGAGCTTGCGCTGGCCGATGCCAACGTCCAGCGTTCGCTCGACGGGCGGGAGATCCGCAAGATCATCGTTCGTGCTCCGAAGCTGGTCAGCATCGTTCCCGCCTGAGTCGTCTGCCGGGTCGTGCCGGCCCGTACGCGACGGCACGACCAGCTGCTGCCGACCGCGCGGTGCAGGTAGGATTGTTCGGTGGCCCTCGGGCGAAAGCCCTGTACCCGCGCTTGCATCGGACCGTACGTGCGTCGGGTAGGCGCACCCGCCGGCTTCGGGCGTTTTGTACGATGAAGGTGTGAATATGAACGAGCCCATGTCCGAGCCGCGGATGGGGCCTCTGCCTGCAGCGATGGGCACGCCGCTGTCGAGTGCCCGGGCCGCCGTCCTGGCCCAACTGGCGGAGGCCGATGGTGGGCCGCTCCGCGCCCAGCAGGTCGCGAAGGCCCTCGGCCAACACGTGAACACCACGCGCGAGCACCTTGAGGGGCTCGTTGCGGACGGATTCGCGGAGGCCACGACCGAGAAGCCCAGAGGCCGTGGACGCCCCGCGACGCTCTACCGCGTCCTACCCGGCGCGCCGATGTGGCCGACCGGGCGCCAGTACGCCGCGCTGGCCGAAGTGCTGGTCGAGCAGGTGCTGGAGTCGGTCGAGGATCCGGAGAAGGCTGCCTTCCGGGCCGGACAGCGATGGGGACGGCGGCTGCTCGACGACACTTCGGAGGAGGATTCGCCCGAGGAGGCGGTCGACCGCCAGTTGGCCGAGGTCGGGTTCGCCCCGGAGCGGACCGCCCCGGGGGAGTGGCGCCTGTATCGCTGCCCGCTGCTCGATGCCGCCCGACGGCACCAGGAGGTCGTCTGCAACGTCCATCGTGGCGTGCTGGACTCGATGCTGGAGGGCCTCGGTGAGCCGTCCGAGGTCGAGATCTTCCCCTTCAGCGAACCGGGGGCCTGCCGGGTGACGGCCAAGCCCACGACGACCACCTGATCCGTACGCACCACCGGCCCGGGCTGCCATGTCACCGGCCGGATCGTCCACAGCCGCACCACCGGGCGGCGACGCCGTCCACAGGGTGTTGTCCGAACGGGAGCTGAGGACCGCCACCGGCCCATCCTCCGGTCATGCGCGCACGACACCTGCCCCTGCCCTCTCCGGAGAACACCCGCCAGCGGCTCGCCGACCTACTCGACTCCACTCCGGACACGGAATGGAACGAGGAAGCCGACGCCATCGACCATGACCAGCCCTCGGACCGGGCAGACCGGGCCGGGGCGAGGTCCGCGTCGGTGCCCTGGCGCCGCGAGACCGTCCTCGTGGTGTGCGCCATCGTCCTGATCGGGATCGTTATCAGCGGCCTCGTGGCGCTGCGCTCCTCCCCGCTGGAGCTGACCGGCGTGACCGCTACGCCGGTGGCAGCATCGGTCATGCCGGGTGGTCAGCCCTCCCCGGGAGCCGATGCATCGGTTCCGGAGGCATCGCCACCGGCGTCCGAGCCCCTCGCTTCGACCTCGGCGTCCCGTCCGGCCGTCGCCGCGCACGTCATCGGTGAGGTCGAACGACCGGGACTCATCACCCTCCCCGAGGGTGCCCGGGTCGACGACGCCATCACCGCGGCCGGGGGTCTCACCTCCGAGGCGGATCCGGGTGACCTCAACCTCGCCCAGCCCCTCCGCGACGGCCAGCAGATCGTCGTCGGATCCGCAGCGAAGCCCGGCGGCGAGGTCCGGGGACCCGATCAAGCCACTGCCGCCAGTGCGGTCTCCGGCAGTGCCGGGGCGACGATCAACCTCAACACTGCCTCGTCCGCCGAACTGGAGGAGCTACCGGGTGTCGGGCCGGCGACCGCCCAGAAGATCATCTCCTGGCGGGAACAGAACGGGGGATTCGCCACCGTCGAGCAACTGATGGACGTTCCCGGCATCGGTCCCAAGACCTTCGCCGAGATCGCTCCTCGTGCCAGTGTCTGAATCCGCCGCTGCGGCCGGGCGCGCCCGGTGCCGGGCGTTCGGGGCGGATCTCCGGCTGGTTCCGCCCGCCCTGGCCGCCTGGGCCGGCACCTGGCTGGGGACCGGTGGGGAGCCGCGCCTGGTGATGGCGGTGGCGGCGGTCGCCCTCGTCGTGGTGCTGGTCGCGCTCGGTCGCCGTCGCTGGGGCTGGATGGCCGGCGCAGTGGCACTGGTCGGTGCACTGCTGGCCGGCTGGCTGCAGGCGCTGCCGGTCGACTCGGGCCCGGTGCGACTGCTGGCCGAGGAACGCGCCGGGGTCGAGGTGGAGGTCGTCCTGCTGCACGATCCGGTCAGCATCGCGCCGTACCGACCGGGGGAGGGGACCGAGGCACCCGCCAGCCGCCTGTGGGTCCGCGGCCGCGTCGAGGCCGTCACCGTCGGCGGGCAGCAGTCCACCGTCGCAGCGCCGGTGCTGGTCATCATCTCCGGCACGGATGCCGACGCTTGGCGGGAGGCTGGCGCCGGTGCCCGGGTGAGCACCCGGGGGACCCTCGCATCCCCCGATCCCGGCTCGGACCTGGCGGCGATCCTGCGGGCCAGCGGTCCGGCCCGGGTGACCGGGCAGCCGCGCTGGGACCAGCGCGCGGTGAGGGCGACCCACCAGGGTTTGCGGGACGCCGTGGCGGATCGGGCCACGCCGGCCAAGGCACTGGTCCCGGCCCTGGTGGTGGGGGACACCAGCGCTGTCGACCCGGGGATGGAGGAGGACTTCCGGGCCTCCGGCCTGCTGCACGTCATGGCGGTCTCGGGCAGCAACCTGACCCTGCTGCTCGCCTTCCTGCTCACCACCGCCAAGCTCCTGGGGGTCCGCGGCCGCGTACTGTACGGCGTCACGGGCGCCGGAGTGGTGGTCTTCATTGCCTTGTGCAGCACCGAGCCGAGCGTGATGCGGGCCGCGGCGATGGGCGTGGTCGCGCTGGTCGCCCTGATGGCGGGGGCCGCAGACGGGCCCGGGCGGGGCTTGCGCTCCCTGGCGGTGGCTGTCATCGTGCTGCTGTTCCTGGACCCCTGGCTGTCCCGGTCGGCGGGCTTCGTCCTGTCCACCTCGGCGACCGCCGGAATCGTCCTGTGGGCCACCGGGTGGGCGCAGGTCATGGCGCGATGGGCCCCGCGTCCGATCGCCGAGGCCGTGTGCGTCCCGCTGGCCGCGCAGCTGGCGACTGGCCCGACCGCGGTGGCCCTGTCCGGGGATGTGAGTGCGGTCGGGCTGCTGGCCAATGTCGTGGTGGGGCCACTGGTGGGTCCGGCCACTGTCTTCGGGTTCGCTGCCGCCGGGCTGGGCGTGGTCTGGCCTGCCGCCGCGCAGATCGTCGCCTGGCCGGCCGCCCTGGCCGCCTGGGGGATCGCCATCGTGGCCCGGGTCGCGGCCGGTCTGCCGGGTGCGACCCTGTGGTGGCCGCCGGGGCCAGCCGGTGTCGTGCTGCTGGTGGCGGCGACGGGCTTCCTGGTGATCGTGGTGCCGGGGGTGCTCACCCGGTGGTGGCTCTCGCTCCTGCTGGCGCTGGTGATGCTGGTGCTCCTGCTGCGGGGCCCGGTACAGCCGGGCTGGCCACCCCGGGAGTGGGACCTCGCCGTCTGCGACGTCGGACAGGGGAACGCCATCGTGCTCGCCGCCGGCCCGGGGCAGGGGGTGCTGGTCGACACCGGAGGAGACCCGGCGGCAGCGCTCCGCTGCCTGGGTTCCCTGGGGGTCCGGCGAATCCCGCTGTTGGTGCTCAGCCACCTGCACGACGACCATGCCGGGGCACTGCCGCAGGTGCTGCACAAGGTGCCGGTCGATGCGGTGATGACCGCGCCGGGTCACCACCCCGACACCGGTGGCGTGCCGCACCTGACCAGCGCAGCGGGAGACGTGGTCCGGGTGGGCAAGGTGACCTGGGAATCGCTGGCGCCCCGGCCCGGCGCTCCGCCAGCGCTCGATCCGGCCGACGAGAACGACGGCAGCCTGGTCGGTCGTGCCCGGGTCGGGGAGATGACCGTGCTCCTGGCCGGTGACCTCCAGGCGGAGGGGCAGGACCGCCTGCTACGCACCGGCGCCGACGTCTCCGCGGTGTTCCTGGTCGTGCCCCACCATGGATCACGCGACCAGTCGGAGGCCTTCCTCCGTGCCAGCAGCGCACGGATCGCCCTGGTCAGTGTCGGGCGCGACAACACGTACGGTCATCCGCATCCAAAGACCCTCGACAGGCTGACAGGCCTGGGCATGACCGTGGTGCGGACCGACCGGCAGGGCGACATCGCCGTCCGCTGCGACGGCCAGCGCTGCCGGACCGTCGGCGCGCACTGACCGTGACGTCCGGAGGGCGTGGCCGGCTACCCGGGCTTGAGCACCATCAGCACAACGATCGCAGCGAGCCCGATTCCCCCGACGGCGCCCAGGGCCTGGGGCCGCCATGAGGTCGCCAGGCCGGCCAGCCCGGTGCCCCGGGCAGCGTACTTCTCGGCGAGCGCCCGCTGGCCGGGATTGATGTGGGCGCCGGTCAGGTGTCGCAGGCCCAGGTAGTACGGCATGGCGATGAAGTACATCGCGACCATGACGGCGATGAGGATGCCGATCGACCACCAGAGCCAGGCCTCGCCCCACTTGCTGCCGAGGAAGGCCGACGTGATCCCGCTGGCGAGCAGGACCAGGAAGCCGATGTACATCAAGGAGATGCCCCAGGACGATGTCTCCAGCACCGCGCTGATCCGGGCGGGGTCGCGCTCACGTCGGACCCGGAAAGCGGCGGCGACCGAGGAACCATGACCGAGCACGAACGCGAAGGCCCCGAGGACGTGCGCTGCCACGACGAGTGAATTGAGTTCGACGGGCATGCGACCCACGTTCTCTCACCTGTCACGGTCGGGGCCTCGGATGAGGACCACGACCTCCACCTCCAAGGCTGCAACAGCGCGCGAAGCGGTGTCAACGGTTGTCGCGGCAACTACGTCCTACGTCCCGAGATGTCGCTGCAGGAATCGGCGGACCGTCGCGAGGAAGTGCTGGGCCTCATCGAGGTCCAGGTCAAACTGGTACTCGTGGCCGAGCGAGGGCTCGTGGCCCCTGCTCCAGAACACCGTCTCGGGCTCGGCTCCGTGTGCGCGGAGCACTTCGACCAGCCGCTCGGAGTGCGGGCGTAGCGGGTCGGCGTTGCCGACGGTGACCAGCGTCGGCGGGAAGTCCGCGGTGACGTTGTCCGTGACCGACCACAGGGTCGAGGCCGGGTCATCCAGGAAGTGGCGCTGACCCGAGTAGGCCCACAGGATCGCCTCGAACAGGTGTTCCGCCACCGGGCTGCTCGCCGTGGTGCGGACGAGTATCCGGTCGTAGACGCCACAGGCGAGGACGGCGCCCCGCAGTTGTGCCGGACAGGTCGTCGGCGCGATCCCTGCGCGGGAGGCGTACTCCGGTGCCGTCACCAGGGCCGCGACCTGTGCGGCGATCTGTGCTCCAGCCGAGTCACCGGCGACCACGATCCGCTCCGGATCGATGTGGAACCGCTCGGCGTGCGCCTGGAGGTACTCCAGCGCCGCCATCACCTGCTGCACCGGGGTCGGGTACTGGGACTCCGGGGCCAGCGAGTAGCGCGGCGCCGCGACGACCAAGCCATCCTCGGCGAGCAACGTGAAGTAGCCCCGGAGCTCGTCCTTGGTGCCGCCCACCCAGCCGCCGCCGTGGACCCACAACACCAGCGGCAGCCGGCCCGTAGCCGTGTCCGGATGCACCACGTCGAGGAGCATGTCCGCCTGGTCGCCGTAGCGTTCGTCGTCGAGTACCGCCATCCCCGGTGCCGCATGCCTGTCCAGCACCGCCTTGGTCCGGGCGCCACCGCGGGCGAACAGCTTCCGGGTCAGCAGGGCGATCGGCCGAGGGCTGACCAGCAGGCTGGCGCCCGCCGCGAGGTCGAGGCCCCAGTGCAGCAGCCTCGCCGCCGGCCCCGGTGTGGGTGCGGGCAACAGGGGGGCCGACCGGCCGTGGTTGTCCATGGGCCCGCAGTCTAGGTAGCCGTGGGGTCCGCACCGTCGAGCCACGCCAGGACCGGCGGAATCGTCCGGTGGGGCGGTCGCCTGGTCCGGCCACCGCGGTGTCGGTCCGGCCTGCCATAGTGGGGAGGTGGCGACTTCCGGACATGCTCAGCTCAAGGACCTCGATACCCCGTACGGCAAGGTCGTGCTGGTCCATGGGCCCGAGGAGCTGCTGGCGGATCGTACGATCGACGCGTTCGTGGCCGCCTGTCGCGCCCAGGATCCGACCGTCGAGGTGGCGCGGGTCTCTGCCTCCTCGCTCGAGGGTGGGGACCTGTTGCAGATGACGTCAGGGTCGTTGTTCGCCGCCCGGTCGGCGCTGGTCGTCGACGATCTCGCCGAGGCCTCCGAGTCGCTGGCCACGGCACTTCTCGCCGCAGCCAAGGATCCCTCGCCGGAGACCGCCCTGGTCCTGGTCCACCGCGGCGGCAACAAGGGCCGGGGAGTGGTCGACAGGCTCAAGAAGGCCAAGGTGAAGGTCTTTCCGGCCACCGCACTGAAGCCCAAGGAGCTGGTCGGCTTCGTGGAGCACGAGGCCAGGCAGTGTTCGGCCCGGATCGAGCGGCACGTGGCGGAGAAGCTGGTCGACGCGGTCGGGGTGAACCTACGGGCCCTCGCCGGGGCGGTTCGCCAGCTTGCGGAGGACTCCGAGGACGGGATGATCCGGGAGGAACTGGTGCAACAGTTCTTCCAGGGCGAGGCGGAGGTGAAGGGCTTCGCCGTCGCCGATGCGGCCTTGGCCGGTCAGACCTCGGTCGCGCTGGCAAAGCTGCGGTGGGCGCTCGCGGCCGGCACATCGCCGGTGCTGATCACCAGTGCGATGGCTTCCGGGGTCCGCAGCCTGGGGCGCCTCAGCGGGGTGCGCGGCCGCGGGAACGACGGCGAGATCGCCTCGGACATCGGGGTGCCGCCGTGGAAGCTGCGGACGCTGCGGACGCAGTTGCAGCACTGGGACGGTCAACGGCTGGCCCGGGCGGTGCGGATCGTGGCGCGGGCCGACGCCGACGTCAAGGGCGCCGCGGATGAACCGGACCACGCGCTGGAGTCCATGGTGCTGCAGATCAGCCGACTCACGGCACGCTGAGGCCGGTTCCGGCGTACGTATCCACAAGCACGTACGCCGGAGCAGGTCCTCAGGAGCGCCGGATCGTGCGCCGCACGTCCGGGCGCCGGGACGGTCCGGGCTCCCACTGACTCACCCAGGGCAGGTCGTCCCTGATGTGGCGAACCCCGTCCTCCAACGACTCGAAGCGGCCGTCGAGCATGTGCTTGGTGAGCCGTCGGTCGGCCGTGTCCGAGTTGTGCCACAGGGAGGTGAACAGGGCGTCGACGCGGACCCGGGCCTGTCCACAGAACGCGTCCGCCAGCTCGACCCCCTCGGGATTGCTGTCGGCTTCGGCCTTGGCCCGGACGCAACAGGCGGACATGGCGAACAGCTCGGCCCCGATGTCGACCGCCCGGCCCAGGAAGGCCTGTCGGTGCTCCAGCCGGCCCTGCCAGCGTGCCATGCCGGCAAAGATGGACCGGGCCAGGCGTCGGGAGGCCCGCTCGATCCACCGTACGTGTCCGGCGAGCGAGCCGAACTCGGCGTACGTGCCCGGTACGGTGCCCGCGCCGAGCGCGAGGGTGGGCAGCCAGGCCGCGTAGAAGCCGGCCGCCCGACCGACGGCGCGGGCCTTGTCGCCGGTGCTGGCCTCTGGGTCGATGATGTCGCCGGCCACCGACAGGTGGGCGTCGACGGCCTCGCGTGCGATCAGTAGGTGCATGATCTCGGACGAGCCCTCGAAGATCCGGTTGATGCGGATGTCACGCAGCATCTGCTCCACCTCGGCGGGCCGCTCACCGCGGGCCTCCAGCGACTCGGAGGTCTCGTAGCCGCGGCCGCCACGGATCTGCACCAGATCATCGCAGATCCGCCAGGCCATCTCCGAGGCATACAGCTTGAGTAGGGCCGCCTCGATCCGGATGTCGTTGCGGTCGTCGTCGGCGAGCATGCAGGACAGGTCGAGCATCGACTCCATCGCGTACGTGGTCGCGGTCATGAAGGCGAGCTTGGTGGCGATGGCCTCGTGGTCGCCGATCCGGCGCCCCCACTGGATCCGCTCGCCGGACCAGCCCCGGGCCACGTGCAGTGCCCACTTGGCGGCCCCGACACAGAGGGCGGGCAGGGAGAGCCGGCCGGTGTTGAGGGTGCTCAGGGAGATCTTCAGGCCCCGTCCCACGTCGAGCAGGATGTTCTCGGCCGGCACCTCGACGTCGTGGAAGCGGATCACCGCATTCTCCAGGCCGCGCAGCCCCATGAACGCGTTGCGGTTCTCCACGGTGATGCCGGGGCTGTCGGCCTCCACGACGAAGGCGGTGATGCCCCCCTTGGTGGTGTCGGAGGCCGGCACCCGGGCCATCACGACCAGCAGGTCGGCGACCGTGCCGTTGGTGGCCCACAGCTTGACGCCGTTGATCCGGTAGGTGCCGTCGGCGGTCGGCTCGGCCGAGGTGGCGAGCCGGGCGGGGTCGGAGCCCACATCGGGCTCGGTCAGCAGGAAGGCGGAGACCTCCCCGGCGGCGACGCGGGGGAGGAAGCGCCGCTTCTGCTCCTCGTTACCGTACATCTTGACCGGCTGCGGGACGCCGATGGACTGGTGGGCCGAGAGCAGCGCCCCGACGACGGGGCTGCCGGAGGCGAAGCGCATCAGGGCCCGGTTGTAGTAGAGCTGGCTCAACCCGAGGCCGCCGTACTCCTCGGGGACCTTCATGCCGAACGCACCCATGTCGGCCAACTCGCCGAACAGCTCGTCCGGGATACGTGCGTCGCGTTCGATCCGGCGCCCGTCGATACGCTCGGTCAGTTCGGCCACCCGGGCCAGGTAGGCCTCGCCCTTGGCCCGGGCCTGGGGGGTGGGCCTCGGCCACGGGTCGATCAGGTCGAGCCGGAGCCTTCCCAGGAAAAGTTCCTTGCCGAAACTGGGCTTGGCCCAGTCAGTCTCGCGCGCGGCTTCAGCGACCTTGCGTGCCTCCTGGACACTGGGACTCTTCTGAATGGTGCGGTTGATCTGCGTGGTGGACATGGGGCCTCCGGGTCCGCGGTGTAGCGTCCAAGCCTACTCGTCGGCCGAAAAAGGCAGTAGGGCGCGCAGATCTCGATTCCATCGCGAATACGCGAATGTATGCCGGCCCCTCGGTGGATCAGAATCGCTCGATCGCGCGGGACCTGCCCTGCGGATTGCGGTGCATGATCGCCCCGGCGGCCACGCCACCGACGGCGCCGCCCAGGTGGGCCTGCCAGGAGACCCCGGCAGTGGTGGGGAAGACGCCCCAGATCATGCCGCCGTACACGACGACCAGGCCGACGGCGATCAGGATCTGGCGCCAGTCCCGGGTCCACAGGCCGCGCACCAGCAGATAGGCGAACCAGCCGAAGATCACGCCGCTGGCCCCGGCGATGTACGCCCCGGGCGGGGTGAAGAGCCAAGCGAACAATCCGGAGACGACCACGCTCAGCGCAGTGGCCACGATCCATCTGTTGCGGCCGGAGATCATCACCAACCACCCGAAGAGGAAGAACGGGATCGAGTTGGAGATCAGGTGCTGCCAGCCGAAGTGAAGCAGTGGGGCGGTGAAGATGAACAGCAGTCCCTGCGGGTCCCAGGCGCGGATCGCGAAGGTGTCGAGCAGATTCCCGCTGATCACGTCGACCAGCTCGATGAGCCACAGCAGGGCCAGCGCCCCGACCATGAACTTCGCGGCCCCGGCCGGGGTCTCCACCGGTCGCTTCTCGATCGTGCCGCTCGTACGAGGGACTGGCTGGTATCCGTATCCGCCGGGCATACTCATGTGCTCCAGTCTGCCCATCAGGGGCAATAGGGGAGATCCCCGAGTACCACAACCAGCGCCCCGACCTCCGAGGATCGGGACGCTGGTGCTGTTTTGGGGTCGTTCCGGCGAGTGTCACGCCGGACGACAGGAGACCCGCGCTCGCTGGAGGAGTGCCGGGCCTCAGGCGAAGCTGGCGGCCTTGCTGGCGATGGACGACTTGCGGTTCGCCGCCTGGTTCTTGTGGATGACGCCCTTCGAGGCGGCCTTGTCCAGGTGGCGGGTCGCGACGCGCGCGGTGGCCTGGATCTTCTCGGCATCGCCGGCCTCGACCGCCTCGTTGAAGCGACGGGTGTAGGTGCGCAGGGCGGACTTGACCGCCTTGTTGCGCTGACGAGCCTTCTCGTTCGTCTTGTTGCGCTTCTGCTGGGACTTGATATTTGCCACGGGGCAGGCCTCTGTACTCTCGGACGTTAGATTCTGAACTGCAATGAGATCGGGTCGGTGTCCCGGACATCCGGAACACAACGCAAGCAGGTACTCTACCAGCGGCGGCCGAAACCACCAAAACCGCCTGCTCCCAGGATGCCTCTGGCCCGGAATCGCGGTCGACCGGACCGGCGTGAGAGACTGGAGGCTGCCCGTACGTTCCTCGCCCAGGAGATCCCACCACCCGTGTCACACAGCGTTCTCGAGCCCGGCCGGACCGCCCCGTCCCTGCTGCGCAACTTCTCCATCATCGCGCACATCGACCACGGCAAGTCTACCCTCGCCGACCGGATGCTGCAGCTCACCAAGCTGGTGGATGACCGCACCATGCGGGCCCAGTACCTGGACCGGATGGATATTGAGCGCGAGCGTGGCATCACGATCAAGTCGCAGGCCGTCCGGATGCCCTGGGTCGTCGACGGGCAGACGTACGCCCTGAACATGATCGACACCCCCGGTCACGTCGACTTCACCTACGAGGTTTCCCGCTCGCTGGAGGCCTGTGAGGGCGCGCTGCTGCTGGTCGACGCGGCGCAGGGGATCGAGGCCCAGACCCTCGCCAATCTCTACCTGGCGCTCAACGCCGACATCGAGATCATCCCGGTGCTGAACAAGATCGACCTGCCCGGCGCCGAGCCGGAGAAGTACGCCGAGGAGTTGGCCGGCATCATCGGCTGCGAGCCCGACGAGGTGCTGCGGGTCTCCGCCAAGACAGGCGTGGGCGTGCCTGAGCTGATGGACCGGATCGTGGAGCGGGTGCCGGCGCCCCAGGGCGATGCGGATGCGCCGGCCCGGGCCCTGATCTTCGACTCCGTCTACGACGTCTACCGCGGCGTCGTCACGTACGTACGAGTCGTCGACGGGCAGCTGCGGGCCCGGGAGAAGATCCAGATGATGTCAAGCCGGGCGACCCACGAGTTGCTCGAGATCGGTGTGATCTCACCGGAGCCGACGAAGGGGGCGGCCCTCGGCGTCGGCGAGGTGGGCTACCTGATCACCGGGGTGAAGGACGTGCGCCAGTCCCGGGTGGGTGACACTGTCACCTCGACCGTCCGGCCCGCCACGGAGGCGCTGTCCGGCTACGCGCACCCGAACCCGATGGTCTACTCGGGCCTCTACCCGATCGACGCCTCCGACTACCCGGAGCTGCGCGAGGCCCTGGACAAGCTGCAGCTCAACGACGCCGCCCTGGTCTACGAGCCGGAGACCTCGACCGCGCTCGGCTTCGGCTACCGGGTCGGCTTCTTGGGGCTGCTGCACATGGAGATCGTCCGCGAGCGCCTGGAGCGCGAGTTCGGCCTCGACCTCATCTCGACCGCCCCGAACGTCGTCTACCGGCTGGTCATGGAGAACGGCGAGGAGCGCATCGTCACGAACCCGTCCGAGTACCCGACCGACGGGAAGATCGCCCAGGTGTTCGAGCCGGTCGTGGACGCGACGATCCTGGCCCCGGCCGAGTTCATCGGCACCATCCTCGAGTTGTGCCAGGCCAAGCGCGGCGTCCAGAAGGGGATGGACTACCTCTCCTCGGACCGGGTGGAGATCCGGTACACGCTGCCGCTGGCCGAGATCGTCTTCGACTTCTTCGACCAACTCAAGTCCCGGACCAAGGGCTACGCCTCGTTGGACTACCACGAGTCGGGGGAGCAGGAATCGGACCTGGTGAAGGTCGACATCCTGCTGCAGGGGGAGACGGTCGACGCGTTCTCGTCGATCGCGCACCGCGACCACGCGTACGCGTACGGCACGATGATGGCCACCAAGCTGAAGGACCTCATTCCGCGCCAGCAGTTCGAGGTGCCGATCCAGGCCGCGATCGGCTCCCGCGTCATCGCCCGGGAGACGATCCGTGCGATCCGCAAGGACGTGCTGGCCAAGTGCTACGGCGGCGACATCAGCCGCAAGCGCAAGCTGCTGGAGAAGCAGAAGGAGGGCAAGAAGCGGATGAAGACCATCGGACGGGTCGAGGTCCCGCAGGAGGCCTTCGTCGCCGCGCTGTCCACTACCGAGCCGGACAAGAAGGACAAGTAGCAGCACCTGTGAGCCCGGTGAAAGTGTGGGCAAGCAGTTTTGACCGTCGCTGAGCGCGTGGCACGGTGGAAGCAGGGCCAAGGGCGGTCCGGTCCACTGTTCCCTGCACGACGGAGGTCACACCATTTCTTTCACGACGACCCACGCATCCCCTGCGGATGAACGGGACGACGACCGGAAGGACGCCCTACCCCCGGCCGCACCGTTTGGAGAGCTCGACACCGACAGCGCCGAGGTGTCGGACACGACCCGCCTCAATCCGCTGCCGGTGAAGCCAAGGCCGGGAAAGTCGCCTGCGACGGCACCCGACTCGAGCTCGGTGGACGCGGGGTCGGCCGAGGCAGAGGGGGCGGCGGAGAAACCCCGTTGGAACCTTCCGCACTGGGCCAGCGTGCTGGCCGGTGCTGCGGCCGCGGCAACGTCCACACTGGTCGGTGGCCAGTTGGGAGTTGCCGGAACGGTCGCCGGGGCGGCACTGGCGAGTATCGTCACGACGCTCGCGCTCAACCTGTATGACAACACGCTGCGGCGGGCCGGTCATGGCGTGCGCACGGCGGCCCAACGGGTGAAGAACGTCAAGCCGGCCGAGCTCGAACGCCGGTCGGTTGCCGGCGGAAAGGCCACGGCAGTTTTCGGCGCGCAGCAGCCGTCGGGCCAGGACCAGCCATCGGGCAAGGAGCCGGCGTCGGGCGCGTCCCGCCCCCGCATCAGCCGGAAGATGATCATCTGGACGGTGATCACAGCAGTGATCGGTACCGTCCTCGGCCTGGGCATCATGGTCGGCCTGGAGCGCAGCACCCCGGCCCCGATCACCCCGGGCACCAGCGAGTTGGCCGGCACGACCGAGAAGCCGGGTGCCGACACGCCCTCGAACGGGGACCGTACGCACGACGGCTCCCCCGGTTCTGGCACCACGGACTCCAAGGGGGTCAACCCGAACGTGGCCGAACCCGATACCCGCCGCTCGCCCCTCGACGGTGCCGCCTCCACCGCGCCGACCGCACGTCCCAGCACCGCCGCCAGCACGGATACCGGCACGACACAGGACAACAGGCAGGCCCCGGATCCCAACACCGGAAACGGCTTGGACGGCACCACGTCGGACGGCACCACGTCGGGCAGCTCCTCGATCGGAGGCACCGACGCTGCCGGCACCACCGGTGACGCCGGGACGATCACCGGCCGATAGCACCGTTGTCTCTTCGCCGGCCGGGCCGTACGAGGCCCGGCTAGCATGCCTGTCATGCCCCGACCCCAGCACGTGCACATGCTGTCCATGCACACCTCGCCGCTGGCGCAACCCGGGGTCGGCGACGCGGGCGGCATGAACGTGTACGTCGCCCACCTGTCCCGCGAGCTCGCCGAGCTCGGCGTTCCGGTGACCATGTGGGCCGCCCGACGGGATCCCGAGGATCCGGACCGGGTCGTGGTGGCGGACGGTCTCGACGTACGCCACGTCACGCTGCCCGCAGGGCCGGACGGCGGCGTGGGCAAGAACGACCTGCGCCACCATGTCGATGCCTTCGCCGATGCGGTCTCCCGGGTGGCCGGAAACGCTCCGGGTCAGTTGGTCCATGCGCACTACTGGCTGTCAGGGGTGGCCGGGCTGCGGGTGGCTGGACTACTGGGGGTGCCGCTGGTGTCCACCCTGCACACCGCAGCGCTGGTGAAGAACCTGCGCGCCGCCGTCGGTGAGGACCCAGAACCGGACTACCGCATCGCGGGCGAGCAGCAGGTGGTCGACGGCTCGGACGCCCTGGTGGTCAACACCGTCACCGAAGGTCGCCAGATGGTCGACCTCTACGGCGCCCGCGCCTCCCACCTGCACGTCATCACACCGGGTATCGACCCGACGGTGCACCACCCACCCCACCCGGATCCACGTGATCGGATGTCGACCGAAGGGCCGGTCGAGGTGTTGATGGCTGCTCGACTGCAGCCCTTGAAGGGGCCCGGGCTCCTGATCGAGGCGATCCACATCCTGGTCGCGGACCACGTGCGGCTACATCTCACGATCGTCGGCAGTGGCGACCCCGACTATCTCCGTTGGCTGCATTGGCTGGTCGACCGTCACGGGTTGGCTGCCGAGGTCACGTTCCGGCCGGCCCTGCCGGCACCGGCGCTGGCCGAACGGATGCGTTCCGCCGACATTCTCGCCGTCCCGTCCTCGTCCGAGACGTTCGGCCTGGTCGCCCTCGAGGCACAGGCCTGCGCCACCCCCGTGGTCGCGAGCAGAATCGACGGACTCACCGGTGCGGTGCAGAACGGCTTCACCGGGATTCTCGTCCCGGAGCGTACGCCGCAGGCGTGGGCTGCGGCGCTGCGTACGCTGATCGAGGACCCAGAGCTGCGCCGCAGGCTCGGCCGGGCCGCCGCGGACCGGGCAGGTGAGATGACCTGGGCCTCGACGGCTGCGCAGACCGTCGAGGTCTACTCCGATCTCCTGGATCGGCAGGACTGAAGTCGTCCAACGGGACGCCCGACGCGGCCGGAGACGTTCCCGCGGGAACGTCTCCGCGGGTCCCGGGTGTGGGGTCCCGGGTCCCGGGTCCCGGGTCCCGGGTCCCGGGTCCCGGGTGTGGGCGTTCCCGCGTTCCCGCGGGAACGTCAACGGCGCTGTCGGCCTCACGTTCGGGCCATCTGTTGTTCGGGTGGTGTCCGGGGCTGTGGATTTCGGGTTCAGTCGATGTGGTTGTCCACAGATTCGTCGAGGTGGCCCCGACGGCGCCCTACGTCGTGTAGGACAGGTGGTGGCTGACCGAGGGGATGAGGGATGGGCCTGAAGACGATGCTGTCCGGTGTGGCGAGCGCGGGGATTGCGGTGGGGTTGTTGGGAGGGTGTGGTACTGCGTCGCGGTCGGGTCCGGATCCGGTGCCGACCTGGTCGTGTACTGCGGATGGTTCGGGGGAGCCGTGTACCGAGGCGAAGGCAGCGGCTCAGGCCGAGGAGGCGGAGGCGTACGCGGAGGCGATGCACGCGTACCGGGAGTTCACCAAGGAACGGAACCGGATCATGGCCGCCGGTGGGCTCGAATCGCCTCCCAGCGAGGTCTTTGAGCGTTATGCCGCCGGCGAATATCTGTCCTTTTTCTCGGAGGGCCTTGCCCTGATGTGGGAGATGGGTGAAATCGCTGAGCCAGGAGTGAAGATCGAAGCCCTGGAGCCCGTATCGGTGGAGGGTGATTCGCTCATCCTCCGTGCCTGTGAAGACGGGCGTGAAAATGTCATCACAGGACCTACGGGGGAGGTGCTTGGTGTCGGCAGTCGGGGTTCCGTCGATCTGCATTTCGAGCGTCTCGAAGGCCGTTGGGTGATCGTCAACTTCTTCGACAGTGAGGTCGAGCTGTGCGGTGCCTGACGGCAGGGGTCGTTCTCGTATCCGCGGTCATCATGGCTTCGTGTGCTGCTTCCCCTGCCCACGCTGAGGACAGGGCAAGAACGGACTGGGCGGGTGCTGTGGGCCAGTCCGGTCGGGATTCGGCGAGGGGTGTGGTGCGCAGTACCACGACGAAGCCGGGGACTGCGGCCCAGCAAGGGACGGCTGGTTCGGGGTCGGCCAGGGGGGCCGCTGTGTCTGAGGAGCGTTCTTTGGTCGGTGAGGGGGCGGCGGGCAATGGTGGTGGTCCGGTGCTGCTGCCGGCGCCTGCGTTCACTCCGTATGCCGGGGCGGGGGTGTCGCCGCAGGTGGTGGCCCAGCAGGCGGCGGCTGACCTGCGGTTGCCGGTGCAGGCGGTGCGGGTGGGGCCGGATCCGTCGTTGAACAAGTGGGACATGCTGGCGGTGGGCTACCCGGTGTGGCTGTGGCGGGAGGGTCCGGTCACGACCAGGGAGTCGGTGGCGTTGTCGGGGGCCTCGTTGGTGATGGTGGCCACCTATGAGTCGACCTCGTATGACATGGGTGACGGGCAGGTGGTCCGGTGCGCGGTGTCGACGCCGTGGGTGAAGGGGGCCCAGCCGCCGGGGACGGCGTCGCCGACGTGTGGGTATGTGTATGCGGAGCCGGGGGTGTACACGATCAGGGCGACGCATACGTGGGGCCTGGAATGGTCGGGGATGGGGCAGTCGGGCTCGTTCCCGTTGACCAACACGTCCTCGACGACCCTGAAGGTAGGGGAGCTGGCCTCGGTGATCATCGAACGCTGACCTCACGCCGGCCGCTCGGCGCGGACCTGCCCTCGATGGACGATGCCCGATTGACGCCGACCCGATTGACGCCGACCCGATTGACGCCGACCCGAATGACGCCGAACGGGCGGTCATCCGGATCTACCGGATGACCGCCCGTCAGGCGTACGGGGCGCTCTCGACCCTCAGCGCTCGAACTCGCCGATGATGAACGCCTCGAGGTTGGCCCGCGCGACGTCGTCGGGGCGCTGTTCGGGCGGGGACTTCATCAGGTAGGAGGCAGCCGACAGCAGCGGGCCGCCGATGCCACGGTCCAAACCGATCTTCGCAGCCCGGATGGCATCGATGATCACGCCGGCAGAGTTGGGGGAGTCCCAGACCTCGAGCTTGTACTCCAGGCTGATCGGAGCGTTGCCGAAACCGTGTCCTTCCAGCCGCACGAACGCGAACTTGCGGTCCTCGAGCCAACCGACGTAGTCGGACGGGCCGATGTGGACGTCCTTCTCGGCGAACTTGTGGTCCAGGTTCGAGGTGACGGCCTGGGTCTTGGAGATCTTCTTCGACTCGAGGCGGTCGCGCTCGAGCATGTTCTTGAAGTCCATGTTGCCGCCGACGTTCAGCTGGTACGTACGGTCGACGGTGTAGCCGCGTTCCTCGAACAGGCGGGCCATCACGCGGTGGGTGATGGTGGCGCCGACCTGGCTCTTGATGTCGTCGCCGATGATCGGCAGGCCGGCGTCCTCGAACTTCTTCGCCCACTCCGGGGTCCCGGCGATGAACACGGGCAGAGCGTTGACGAAGGCGCAGCCGGCATCGATCGCGCACTGGGCGTAGAAGCGGTCCGCATCCTCCGACCCGACCGGCAGGTACGACACCAGCACGTCGACCTCGGCGCCCTTCAGGGCAGCCACCACGTCGACCGGCTCTGCGTCCGACTCGGTGATGGTCTCCCGGTAGTACTTGCCCAGACCGTCAAGGGTGTGCCCGCGCAGGACCTTGACACCGGTGGTCGGCACTTCGCAGATCGTGTGCGTGTTGTTCTGGCCGGCATGGATGGCCTCGGCCAGGTCCAGGCCCACCTTGTCGGCATCAACGTCGAAGGCTGCCACGAACTGCACGTCATTGACGTGGTAGTCCCCGAACTTCACGTGCATCAGACCGGGCACGGTATCGGCGGGGTCGGCATCCCGGTAGAAGTGCACGCCCTGAACCAGAGACGAGGCACAGTTGCCCACGCCGACAATGGCGACGCGGATCGGATGATCGGACACGATTCTCCTAGGGTGAACGGCATGCGAGCACCCCTCAGAACGGTGCTCCAACGGTCAAATATCCCACGAGCTGGACCCGCGGGGCAGAATAGTCCGCGATGAGGAAAGGACACTGACCTGCATGCCATCCACCCTCCCGGACGGGGATCCGGTACCGGCTGACGGCTCCCTGCCCCCGGCGGCCCTCGCCGACATCGGTTCGCGGCCCCTTGAGATCTACCTGCACGTGCCGTTCTGCAGCACCCGCTGCGGCTACTGCGACTTCAACACCTACACCTCCGAGCAGCTCGGCACCGAGCCGGGCGCGGCCCGCGACACGTACGTCGACGCGGCCCTGGCCGAGCTCGACATCGCAGCCCGTACGCTCGGGCCGCAGGCCCCGGCGGTCTCCACGATCTTCGTCGGCGGCGGCACCCCGACCCTGCTGCCCCCCGGCGACCTGGTGCGCTTCGTGGACGGGGTCCGGGACCGCTTCGGCCTGGTCGAGGGCGCGGAGGTCACCACCGAGTCGAACCCGGACTCGATCGACGCCGACGGACTGGCGGAGCTCGCCGCCGGCGGCTTCAACCGCATCTCGTTCGGCATGCAGTCGGCCGACGAGTCCGTGCTGCGGCTGCTGGACCGGATGCACACCCCGGGGCGGGCGGCGCAGATGGTCGGCCTGGCCAGGCAGGCCGGCTTGGCGCACGTGTCGCTGGACCTGATCTACGGCACGCCGGGGGAGAGCGTCGACTCCTGGCGCAACACCCTGCGCGCCGCGCTGGCCGCCGGCCCCGACCACCTGTCGGCGTACGCGCTGATCGTGGAGGAGGGCACCCGGTTCGCCGCCCGGGTCCGGCGCGGGGAGGTCCCGATGACCGATGACGATGACCTGGCCGACAAGTACCTGGTCGCCGAGGAGGAGCTGACCGCAGCCGGCCTGTCCTGGTACGAGGTGAGCAACTGGGCCCGTACACCGGCCGATCGCTGCCACCACAACCGCGGCTACTGGCAGGCCGCGAACTGGTGGGGCATCGGTCCCGGTGCGCACAGCCACATCGGCGGCGTACGGTTCTGGAATCGCAAGCACCCGGCCGCGTACGCGCAGGCGCTCGCCGCCGGGACCACCCCGGCCCAGGGGCAGGAGATGCTCACCGCCGAGCAGCGACGGGTCGAGCGGGTGCTGCTGGAGCTGCGGCTGGCCGAGGGGCTGCCACTGGAGGTGCTCACCGCGACCGAGCGCCGACGCGTCCCCGACCTGGTGGCGCGTGGCCTGGCCGAGGTAGTTGATGAGCGCCTGGTGCTGACCCTGCGCGGCCGGCTGCTGGCCGACGGGATCGTCCTGGACCTGCTCGATTGAGGCGTGTCGTGCGGTCGGGGGACCCCTGGCGGCCTAGGGTCACGTCATGCCCTCCAACCGCTATTCCTCCGATGTGCTTGCCGCGGGTTGGCAGCGTGGAAAGAAGAAGACTTCTCGCGATGAGGTCGTCAGGGTCGGCATGGTCGTGGAGGACCCGGCCAGTGGCTTCGTCGGCGCGATCATCCGCTGGGAGAACGGCCTGGTCATCCTCGAGGACCGCAAGGGCAGGCGGCGGTCCTTCCCGCTCGGGCCCGGCTTCCTGCTCGAGGGCCAGGCTGTCTCCCTGAAGATGCCGCCGCGGGCATCGTCCAGGCCGACCCGCACCCGGTCCGGTTCGCGGGTCGGCGCGGAGGAGGCCGCCAAGGTGGCCCTGCCCAGCCGGATCTACGTCGAGGGCCGGCACGACGCCGAACTGGTCGAGAAGGTCTGGGGCGACGACCTGCGCCACGTCGGCGTCGTCGTGGAGTACATGGGTGGCATGGACGACCTGCCGGCGATCGTGGCGGAGTTCGGGCCGCAGCAGGGGCGCCGTCTCGGGGTCCTGGTCGACCACCTGGTCCCGGGCACCAAGGAGTCCCGGATCGTCGAGAAGGTCGCGGCCGGCCCGTGGGGCGAGTACGTCTTCGTCACCGGCCACCGCTACATCGACATCTGGGAGGCCGTGAAGCCGGCCCGGGTGGGCCTGGAGGCCTGGCCGGTGATCCCGAAGGGCACCGACTGGAAGCACGGCGTCTGTGCCGCCCTCGGCTGGCCGCACAAGGACCAGGCCGACATCGCCCGGGCCTGGCAGCACATCCTGGGCCGGGTCGGCAACTGGAACCACCTCGATCCCGGCCTGCTGCGCGAGGTGGAGCGGCTGATCGACTTCGTCACCCAGGACCACCTCGGCGCCGAGGCCTGAACCGCCCTCTCCCCGGTGTGTGCAACAGTGGGGCACATGGCTTCCCCGCGTGAGCTGTCCACCGAAGAGATCCTCGAGATCATCCAGCAGGTCGCCGACGAGGTGATCCGTCCTCGTTTTCGCGCCCTCGCCACCCACGAGATCGCCGAGAAGGCGCCGGGGGACCTGGTCACCGTTGCCGACCGCGAATCCGAGGTCCGCCTCACCGACATCCTCGGCCGGGCCTATCCCGACGCCGTCATCATCGGGGAGGAAGCGACCGCCGAGGACGCTCGGCTGCCCGGCAGGCTGCTCGGGGCGGCCCATGGCTTCACCATCGACCCGGTTGACGGCACCAAGAATTTCGTGCACGGCAAGAAGGACTACGCGGTGATGGTCGGCGAAGTCCGTGACGGACGGACCGTCCGGTCCTGGATCTGGCAGCCCGAGCACCAGCAGGCGTACGTCGCGGTCCGGGGCGAGGGCGTGACCCGCAACGGTGTGCTGCTCAGCAGGGGCGCCCCGGGTGAGGATCCCACCGGATGGGTCGGCCACTCGGCGCGGACCGTGGTGCGGCAGCGCCCGGCAGATGCGGCGCTCGGGAGGATCACCATGAGCGCGCTGTGCTGCGGTATCGACTACCCGAGGATGGCCACCGGCGAGACGGACTTCCTGGTCTACGGCCGCCCGCGGCCCTGGGACCACGTGCCGGGCATCCTGATGGTCGAGGAACTGGGCGGCTCGGCCCTGCTGACCAACGGGTCCGAGTACGTTCCGGGCGTGGACGGGTTCGGCCTGGTGGTCGGCGCCACGCCGTACGTCACCGCAGCCGTGCGGACCGCGCTCGGGTCGCGGCTGGGCACCCGGCCCACCCCGACCCAGGCAGAGTAGGCCCGAGCACCCTGCCGATCAGTCCTCGCGGACGTCCTTGCGGATGATCGGCAACTGGTCCCGAGGGGCGAACCCCCGCGCCGCGAGCCGGTCGTACGCGGTCCGTACGCCGGGGGCGATCCCCTCCCAGGGAAACGGCCAGTCCCCGCGGGCGGCGGCGTCCTCGAAGCGGGTGCCGTCGGAGACCAGGTTCGTCACCTCACCCAGGATCGAGGCGAGCCAGCCGCGCTGCAGGCTGACGTCCTGCATGGTCATCGGGGCACCGTGCCCCGGATAGGCCAGCCAGCCGGGCCGCAGCATCAGGCCGATCAGGTGGTCCAGGGCGGCCGGCCAGCGCTCCGGGTCGGAGTCCGGACCGAACTGCGGGCCGGCCGGCTCGACGATGTCGCCGGCGAAGACCAGCTTGCGGTCGGTGACCACGGCGATCACGTCGTGGTCGGTGTGGGCCACCCCGACGCCGATCAGCTCGACCACCCGGTCGCCCAGGCCCACCGCGCGCGCCACCCCGAAGGTCCGGTCCGGCTCGGGAAGGTCGCCGGGGCCGACCCCGTACGGTGCCAGATCGGCGAGCAGCGCCTGGTCGCTCAGATGCCCGGCCAGGCCGACCTGGGCGTGGATCGGCAGGTCGGCGAAGGCCGCCAGACCGCCGACGTGGTCGTAGTGGGCGTGGGTCAGGGCCACCGCGATGACCGGAACCCCGGCCACTTCCTCGGCGGTGCGGCGGATCTGGGCGCCCTGCGCGGGGGAGGAGCCGGTGTCGATCACCAGGGCGCCCTTGGTTCCGGCGACCAGGCCGATGGTCACCGACTCGGGTTCGGCCACGGCGCGCCACGTCCGATCCCCCAGCTCCTCCCATCCACCCAGCGCAGTGTCCGGAACAGTAACGGGGTCTGCATTGGTCATGGGGCTAGACTGGCACTCGCAACAGGCGAGTGCCAAGCGGCGATGGAGGTGAGGTCATGTTGGACGAGCGCAAGCTGACGGTGCTACGCGCCATCGTGACCGACTACGTCTCCAGCCAGGAGCCGGTCGGGTCGAAGGCACTGGTGGACCGCTACCACCTGGGGGTCTCCCCGGCGACCGTGCGCAACGACATGGCGGTGCTGGAGGACGAGGGGTACATCACCCAGCCGCACACCAGCGCCGGCCGGATCCCGACCGACAAGGGCTACCGGCTGTTCGTCGACCAGCTCGGCGAGATCAAGCCGTTGTCGGCACCCGAACGCCGGGCGATCGAGACGTTCATGTCCGGCGCCGTCGACATGGACGACATCGTGGCCCGGACCGTACGCCTCCTGGCCCGGCTCACCCACCAGGTCGCGATCGTGCAGTATCCGATCGTCTCGACCACCACGGTGCGCCATGTCGACCTGATCCGGCTGGCCGGCGACGTCGCCATGGTGATCCTGATCAGCTCCAACGGCCGGGTCGACCAGCAGGCCTTCGACCTCCACGCCGACGACGACGAGCTCTCCGACCTGCGGTCCAAGCTGTCGGCCGCGCTGGTGGGTCGTTCTCCCGAGGAGGCCCGCGAGGCGCTCGGGTCGGTTCCCGAGCAGTACCCGCCGGAGGAGCGCACTGCGGCCACGGCCGTGGTCGACGTGCTGCTCGACCTGGTCGCTTCACCGACGAACACGCGGGTCGTGGTCGGCGGGGTCCCCAACCTGGCCGGCTTCGCCGGCGAGTTCGAGTCGAGTGTGAAGCCGGTGCTGGAGGCACTGGAGGAGCAGGTGGTGCTGTTGCACCTGCTCGGGGCCGCCGCAGAGTCCGACGATCTCCTGGTCCGGATCGGCCAGGAGAACCCGTATCAGGGTCTGCAGTCGACCTCGATGGTGGCGAGTTCCTACGGTCGTCACTCGGAAGTGTGGGCGACCCTCGGTATTGTCGGACCGACCCGTATGGACTATCCGTCGACGATGGCGTCAGTGCGCGCAGTCGCACGATACGTGGGCCGTTTCCTGGCCCAAGGATGACGAGGACATGAGCAAGGACTATTACGAGACCCTCGGCGTGAGCCGGGACGCCGACGCCGACACGATCAAGAAGGCCTATCGCAAGCGCGCGATGAAGGTGCACCCGGACGTCGCCCAGACCGATGGCGCCGCCGAGGAGTTCAAGAAGTTGAACGAGGCGTACGAGGTGCTGAAGGACCCCCAGAAGCGCGCGATGTACGATCGCGGCGGGGACCCGATGGGTTCCGGCGGCATGGGCGGTTTCGGCGGCTTCCCCGGCGGCTTCTCCGGTGGCGGTTTCGACTTCACCGACCTGATCGGGTCGATGTTCGGCCAGGCGGCATCCCGTGGCCCGCGCTCGAGGGTCAGCAAGGGCCAGGACGCCCTGGTCGGCATGACCCTCACCCTGCCGGAGGCGGCCTTCGGGGTCACCAAGGCACTGCAGGTCGACACGGCGGTGCTGTGCTCGCGCTGCCAGGGCTCCGGCTCGGCCGAGGGCAACGACCCGGTGACCTGCCGCACCTGCCATGGTGCCGGCGAGGTGACCCAGGTCCAGCGCTCCTTCCTCGGCGACATCCGTACGTCCTCGGTCTGCCCGACCTGCCGCGGGTACGGCACGGTGATCCCCGACCCCTGCCCGGAGTGCAGTGGCGAGGGGCGGGTCCGCGCCAATCGCACCCTGAACGTCAAGGTTCCCGCCGGTGTCGACACCGGCAACCGGATCCACCTGGCCTCCCAGGGCGAGGTGGGCGCCGGTGGTGGCCCGGCCGGCGACCTGTACGTCGAGCTGCGCGTCCAGAGGCACGAGGACTTCACCCGCAACGGCACCGACCTCGACACGGTGGTCCGCGTACCGATGGTCGCCGCCGCGCTCGGCACGTCGGTGAAGGTCCCGACGCTGGATGCCGAGAAGGAGGATGCCACTGCCGAGGAGTCGACCGTGGAGGTCGAGATCCCGGCCGGTACCCAGTCCGGCACCCGAATCACGGTCAAGGGCCTGGGCGTGCCGAAGCTGCGTGGCAACGGCCGCGGCGACCTCGGGGTGACCTTCCTGGTCACCACCCCGACCAAGCTGGACCACGAGCAGCGGGAACTGCTGCAGCAGTTCGCCGAGCTGCGCGGTGAGACGGAGGTCCACGCCGGTCACCGGGAGAAGGGGTTCTTCGGCAAGCTGCGCGACCGGCTCGACGGCTGAACGGGCGGCCAGGTGACCGATCCGGTGTTCCTGACCGAGCTGCCCGCCGGCCGCTCGGTCGGTGACGTGCTGCCCCTGGCCGGGGACGAGGGCCACCATGCCGCGGTCGTCCGCCGGATCCGCGTCGGGGAGAGCGTTGTGCTCTCCGACGGGCAGGGGCAGGGCATTCGTGGCGAGGTCGTCGAGGTGACCAAGAAGGGCCTTGCCGTGCGGGTCGAGGAGCTGCTGGCCGCCCCGCAGGCCCCGGTGCGTTGGATCGTCGCACAGGCGCTGGCCAAGGCCGGCCACGACGAGCAAGCGATCGACATGATGACCCAGGCGGGGGTCGCCGAGGTCGTGCCCTGGCAGTCCGCCCGGACGATCGTCCGCTGGTCGGGCGAGAAGGCCGTCAAGGGTGCCGAGAAGTGGCGGCGCACGGTCCGTGAGGCCGCCAAGCAGTCCCGTCGGCTGCGGGTCCCGGTCGTGCGCGATGTCGTCGACACCGCGGCCCTGGCGCGGCTGGTCGGTGCGGTCGACGCGGCGTACGTGCTGCACGAGGCCGCCGACCGGTGGATGGCAGACCTGGACCTTCCCGGTGAGGGCAGCGTGCTGCTGGTGGTCGGCCCCGAGGGCGGGATCGCCCCCGACGAGCTGGACCTGCTGGTGGCGGCAGGTGCGATCCCGGTCCTGGTCAGCGACGGGGTGCTGCGCGCCTCCTCCGCCGGGCTGGTCGGCCTGGCCCAGGCCCAGGCGCTGGGACGCCGCTGACGTGGCCGAGCCCAGCACTGACGTGCCCGGTGACCCTGCCACGTTCGGGTTCAGCATCGGCACCACGATGGCGAACGGGCTGGGACGCACCGGCACCATCCGTACGCCCCACGGCCCGATCCGTACGCCGGCCTTCATCGCGGTGGGGACCAAGGCGACGGTCAAGGCCGTCACCCCGGCCCAGGTCGAGGACCTGGGCGCACAGGCCGTGCTCGCCAACGCCTACCACCTGTTCCTGCAGCCGGGCCCCGACGTCGTCGACGAGGCCGGGGGACTGGGTCGCTTCATGAACTGGCCCGGACCGACGTTCACCGACTCGGGCGGTTTCCAGGTGATGAGCCTGGGGGCCGGCTTCAAGAAGGTTCTGGCGATGGACACCCAGGGCCTGCAGGACGACGACGTGATCGCCGAGGGCAAGACCCGGCGGGCCTTCGTCGACGAGGAGGGTGTGACCTTCCATTCCCACCTCAACGGGGACCAGCTGCGCTTCACCCCGGAGGTGTCGATGCAGATCCAGCACCAGCTCGGTGCCGATATCATGTTCGCCTTCGACGAGCTCACCACGCTGATGAACACCCGCGACTACCAGGTCGAGTCGGTCGAACGGACTCGCCGGTGGGCCGAGCGCTGCCTGGTCGAGCATGGTCGGCTGACCGCCGAACGGGTCGGCAAGCCGTACCAGGCGCTGTTCGGGGTGGTGCAGGGGGCCCAGTACGAGGACCTGCGGCGCAGCGCCGCCCGCGGCCTGGCCGGGATGCAGGTCGAGGGTCGGGGCTTCGACGGGTACGGGATCGGCGGGGCACTGGAGAAGACGAACCTCGGCACCATCGTCGGCTGGGTGAGCGAGGAACTGCCCGCGGACAAGCCGCGCCACCTGCTCGGCATCTCCGAGCCGGACGACTTCTTCACCGCGATCGAGAACGGCGCCGATACCTTCGACTGCGTCCAGCCCTCCCGGGTCGCCCGCAATGCCGCGGTCTACAGCCGTGACGGGCGGTTCAACATCACCCGGGCCGAGAACCGGCGCAACTTCGAGCCGATCGACCCCGAGTGCGACTGCTACACCTGCCAGAACTTCTCCCGCGCCTACGTGCACCACCTGTTCAAGGCCAAGGAGATGCTGTCCTCGACCCTGGCGACGATCCACAACGAGCGCTTCACCGTACGGCTGGTGGACGACATCCGGGCCTCGATCGAGCAGGACCGCTTCGAGGAGTTCCGCGTCGAGGTGCTGGGTCGCTTCTACGCCGGACGCTGACAGGCGTACGCCCCGCCATCCGGGGCGGGGCGTACGGGCATCGTCGGGATTGGCGCCGTGGCGTCGGACCAGGTCAGATCCGACCCCTGACCCTCGGGCGCTCGTCGGTATCGGGGTCGGCCGTGTCCGGTCGGCCGGCCGTGTCGGCCGGACCGGTCCGGTGGGCCGCATGGGCGTGGCGAGGCCCGATGACCGGGTTGTCGACCAGCACCTCCTCGGCGATCCGCTCCGAGGGGTCGTTGGGGTCGTCGGCGACCGGGATGGCGATGCCCGCGGGGTACTTGTACGTGCCCATCAGCAGCCCCAGCCCCGAGCAGATCACCAGACCGACGCCAAAGATGACGAAGGCCATGGTGTACTTTCCGGTCTGCGCCTGGACGGTGGCGAAGACGAACGGGCCGGCGGCGTAGCCGAGTGCCAGCAGGGCGTAGTAGATGCCGTAGATCTGGCCGAACCGCTTCATGCCCATGTAGCGGGAGGTCATGTAGCTGACCAGGTCGGATTCACCGCCCATCGCCATGCCGATCAGGATCGCGCCGAGCAGCACCAGAGCGGTGGAGCCGACGACGCCGCTCAGCAGCACGAAGCCCACGACCGGCATCAGGAAGACCACACCCGCCACGTAGGGGGCATGGAAGCGGTCGATGATGAAGCCGCCGACCAGGCGGCCGCCCATGGCGGCAAGGCCGGCCAGGCTCATTGCGGTCACCGCCAGGGCCGGCGTGATGCCCTGGTCGGTGAGCATCGGGACCATGTGCACCAGCGCGCCGGGGACGGCGCAACCCAGCACCAGGGTGGTGAGCAGCAGGATCCAGAACTGACGCGTGCGGGCGGCCTCGCCCAGGGTCAGGCCCGGCAACTCGGCGGTGGAGCCCATCGAACGGATCGTGCCGAGCCGCTCGCGCTCCTCCTGCCGGGGTTCGCGGACCACGAACAGCAGCGGTGGCAGCGCGAAGAGGCCGAGCATGATCGCCAGGGCGATGAAGACCTTGCGCCAGTCGCCGAGGGCGGTGATCAGGGTCTGGGAGATGATCGGGGCGAACGCCTGGCCGGCGGCCAGACCCGTGCCGACGATGCCGACGGCAAGGCCCCGATTCTTGTCGATCCACTCGGACGCGACCTTCATGTAGGTCATGCCGCCCTGACCGACCGAGACGACGCCGAGGATGGCGAACAGGGCGAACCAGGCACCCTGGTTGTTCGGGACGAACGCGATGGCGACCATCATCGCCATCGTCAGCAGCACGCTGGGGATGCCGACCCGGCGGATGCCGAACGCGTCGAGGAGGCGGCCGGCGAAGGGCATGACGAGGGCGGCAGAGAACGCGAAGATGCTCAGGCCGTTGGAGACGGTGGCCCGTTCCCACCCCATGTCCTGGGCGATCGGGTCCATCAGGACACCGAGCGGGGTCAGGACGAGGGTGTTGACCGAGACGATCAGGGCGACGGCGGAAGCGGCGATGACCAGCCAGCTGTGCCGTTGGAGTCCTGCTTCTGACATGGATCTCTCCTTTGAGATGTCGAGAGGTAGCGGCAGCCAGCACGCGCGTGGTTTGTTGTGCCGCAGGACGAGTGTGGGGACAGGTTTGTTCTCCCGCCGATTCATCTGTTCCACCCACCGGGAAAACCGTCGCCCGACTTTCTCTCCGGGCGTTGTTCCAGTGATCGGAACCGGTTCGTTCTCCCAGGGCTCGTGCGGGGCTGAAGATCGACGCATCGACCCGCACTCCTCCGACGAAGAAGGACCTGCTATGAACGAAGTACTCGAGCGAAGCGAAGGCGTCACCGGCGCCGAGGTGCTGAACCGCATCGACGAGCTGAAGGACAGCCTTGCCGGCGCGGCCGCCGAAGCGGACCAGCTGGGCCGCCTGCCTGACCGTACGGTCGCCGACCTGCACCGCACCGGAGTGGTGAAGATGCTGCAGTCCAAGCAGTACGGCGGCTACGAGAGCCACCCGGTCGAGTTCGCCGAGGCCGTGATGAAGATCGCCTCCATCAACTCCGCGGCCGGGTGGGTCTCCGGCGTGGTCGGCGTGCACCCCTGGCAGGCCTCCGGCTTCACCCGGGAACTGCAGGAGGAGATCTGGGGCCTGGACCCGGACACCTGGATCTCGTCCCCGTACGCCCCCACGGGCGTGCTGCAGCCGGCCGACGGCGGGTACCGGATCAGCTGCCGGGTCCCCTTCTCCTCCGGTGGCGAGGCCTGTGAGTGGGCCATCATCGGAGCGTTGCTGCCGGCCGAGGACGGGTCGATGCAGGTCCGCCACATCGTGCTGCCGCGCGACGACTACTGGTTCGACCAGGACTCCTGGAACGTGATCGGCCTGCGCGGCACCGGCTCCAAGGACCTGGTCGTCGAGGACGCGTTCATTCCGGAGCACCGCGTCTACGACCCGTACGTCTTCGACCACGGCCAGGCCTTCGAGAAGGTCGGCAACGACGCCCCGCTCTACCGGATCCCGTTCCCGGTCATCTTCTCGTACGCGATCAACGTGGCCAGCCAGGGCATCGCCGAGGGCGCGATGGCCGCCGTGATGGAGAACTCCCTGCAGCGGATCGATGCCCGAGGCACCAAGACCCTGGACGATCCCTACCAGATGACCGTGATCGCCGAGTGTGCCGCTGAGATCCGGGCCGGCCGCACCGTGCTGATCGCCGATGGGCACCGGATGTACGACGAGGTCGTCCGCGACGGCCAGTTGAGCATGGCGACTCGCGCCGAGATCCGCGCCAATGGCGTCCGGGCGATCCGCCGCTCCGCGGATGCGGTGGAGAAGGTGTTCAACTACGCCGGGGCGCGCTCCCTGCAGCTGTCCAGCCCGGTGAGCCGGGGCCTGCGCGACGCCAAGACGACGCTGGCCCACGTCTGCAACAACCAGCACCCGATCTACCAGATCTGGGCCCGGGTCAACTTCGGTCTGGATCACAACCTGGAGATGGCGTTCTGGTGATCGCTCCCCCGAAGCGAGCACCGGGGCAGTGACAGGACGGGAAGCGGTGGCCAATAGGTGGGCGACCGCTTCCCGTCCTTCCGGCATACTTGGCCTCGGGAGCACGGCGGAGGAGACGGCATGGCACGCGCGGGGGTGAACCAGGATTCGCGGACCCGCCGGATGCAGGCGCGCGGCAAGGAGGGGCGTACCCGGATCCTGCAACAGATGCTGACCCTGGTCGACGAGCGGGGCTTCGAGGGCGCCACCATTGCCGAGCTCGCCAGGCGCACCGGCCTGCCGGCCAGCTCGGTCTACTGGCACTTCGCCAGCAAGGACGACATCGTCGCTGCCGCGATCCGCTACTCGTACGACGAACGCTACGGCGACCGGACGCCGTGGCCGGAGGAGCCCGACGACCGTCCACTGCTCGACCAGGTCGTCGAGGCCCTGGGGCACCTGGAGGGCGACGGCTCGGAGGCCGACTACATCCGGGTCGGCCTGGCGCTGTCCCTGCAGCGCCGGTCCTCGGCCCCGGCCGCGCGGGAGGTCTTCCTCGACATCCGCCAGGAGTCCAAGCGCCGGCTGGTCACCTGGTGGCGGCTCGCCCTCGGACGGATGGCCGACGAGCGCCCGGATCCCCGGGCTGCGGAGGCGATGTCCCGGTTCACCCTGGCCGTGCTGGACGGCCGCTACCTCACCGGCCGCGACCTCACCCTGGCCCCGGCCAACACCCGGCTGCTGGCCCTGATCCTGATCGGCTCCGCCACCTACTTCGTCGAGGGCGGCCCGTTGCCGGAGGACGAGGTGACGACCCTGTCCGGGGATCGCGTCTGGACCCGCACCGACGAGAACGGCCGGGAGGCCCTGGTGCAGGCGGCCGTCGACGTGGTGTGCGACCATGGTTTGGCGGGCACGACGGTGGCCCGGATCTGCGAGCGCTCGGGCCTGCCCCCCAGCTCGCTGTACTGGCACTTCGACGACCTCGATGCCCTGCTCGCCGCGGCCCTGGACTCCGCGTTCGAGCGCTGGTCAGCGAGGATGCGTCCGTGGACCGACACTCCCGGTGCCGACTCCTGCGCGATGCTGGGGGAGAGGCTGCGCACCGCCTTCCTGAACATGCTCGAGGAACCGGCGGCCTTCCGGATCGGCTTCATGCTGCTGCTCCAGCGCGGCCCGTCGGAGGCTCGGCAGCGCTTCCGCCAGATCCGTCGTGAGGTGTCCCAGGGCAACTCCGAACAGATCTCCGGCTGGCTGGGGGTGGACCCCCCGACCATGGACATCACCCAGGCGGCGACCGAGACGGTGCCGGGGATCCTGGCCTGGGCCATGATGACCCTGGCCGACGGGTTGTTCATGGTCGAGACGGTCTCCCCGTTGTGGCCGCTGGCCGATGCCTCGGATGCGATCGCGGCCGGACTGGACTGGGCGATGACCGAGCTGGTCCGCGAAGGACTCTCCTGACGCCGGCAGACCCGGACCCGCAGATCCGGACCCGCAGATCCGGACCCGCAGGTCCGGACACAGTGAGGGGCCGACCGGTACTTCCGGTCGGCCCCTCACTGTGCCCGGCAGGGCCGGTGATCGTACGGGTCAGCCACCCAGGGAGACGAGCTGCTCCTCGTCGTCGGCCCCGGCAGTGCTCAGGATGAAGTCCCGCACCAGGCGGTTGAACTCGGCGGCGTGCTCCAGCTGGGCCCAGTGGCCGCAACGGTTGATCAGGTAGGCGCGCGAGTCGGGGATCATCCGGACCAGGCGCAGGGTGTGCTCGAACGGCACCACCCGGTCGTCGCGACCATGGATGAGCAGCGACGGGGCGGTGATCGACATGATCTCCTGCTCCGTGGCGGCGTAGCGCAGCGGCGGCCCGTCGACCGAGCCCTGAAGCCAATTGTCCAGGTGCTCCTGGTGCTGGCGAGCATTGGCCGAGCGCTGCTCGGCGAGCGGGGCGGCGACCTCCTGCGGGGTGTTGTACGTCATGATGTCGACGGTGGCCAGGAAGTTCTCCGGCGACGGGTCGGCGTAGCCCTTGTAGAGGATCTTCAGGCCCTCGGTCAGGCCGTCGCCGGCATCGAACAGGGTCACGCCGCCGGAGCCGGGGCCCATGGTGATCAGGTGCGAGACCCGCTCCGGGTTGCGGGCCGCCACGGCGATGGCGATCATGCCGCCCATCGAGTTGCCGACCAGGGCGGCGCGTTCGATTCCCACCGCGTCCATGAACTGCACCAGCACCTCGGGGTGGCGGTAGTCGGCGGCAGCGCGGGGGCTGGACTCGCCCCAGCCGGGCATGGTCACGGCGTAGACGTGGAAGGTGTCGGCCAGGGCGCCGATGTTGGGGTTGAAGTTGCTCCACCCGGTGGCACCGGGCCCGCTGCCGTGGATCAGGATCACCGGGATGCCCCCGCTGCCGGCCTCGTTGTAGGCGACGGTGGTGCCGTCGGGCAGCTCGACGGTGCGGAAGGTGTCTTCGTAGGTCACGTCCATGGTTCCTCCGAGGGAAGTCTCGTGGGCAGCCGGTAGCGGCCCGGGCAGTTGGCCCCAGCCTGACCGGTCCAGCGGCACGGTGCCAGCGCTCGGGTCCGGATACCGGAACATTCCGGCCGGTCGACCGTCGTCCCTAGCCAGAGGCGGTTTCTGCCGGATCTTCAGGAGGGTTCCGGCACCCGGAACGAGTTGGTGTGCGGGGTGCGGGCCGGTGCCGGATCGTGGTGCTCATCCCGGCGGCCTCCGGTGCCGCCACGGCTGCAGGACCTGCACCGCCGACGCGCCGCCCCCGCAGGGCGGAGTACGAAAGGAAGCCCCATGGCCGAAGTCAAGAGCCTCGCCTACGCCATCGTCAACGCCACCGACCTCGACGCCTGGTATGACTACGGCGTCAACGTCCTCGGCCTGCAGGTCGGGGAGCGTACGGACCAGCGGATCCGGTTCCGGATGGACAACAAGTTGTACCGCCTGGAGATCAACAAGGCCGACGATGACCGGATCACCCACGTCGGCTGGGAGGTGCAGGGGCCACGCGAACTGGAGGAGCTGGCCGCCGCGGTCCGTGAGGCCGGCTACGACCCCCAGCGACCCGCGGAGGAGGAGATCGTCGATCGCTGCGTGGTCGACATGTATCGCTTCACCGATCCTGACGGCACCGTGCAACTGGAGCTGCACTACGCCCTGCACGACTCCCTGGACAACTTCGCCTCCCCGCTCGGCCACAGGTTCGTGACCGGGACCGGCGGTGCCGGCCATGTCTTCCAGCTGGTCAAGGACGTCGAGGCGTACGAGAAGTTGTACTTCGAGGTGCTCGGCTTTAAGCTCAGCGACTGGATCGCCATGAAGGGACTGAAGCTGACCTTCACCCACTGCAATCCACGGCACCACACGTTCGCGTTCGGGGGCGGCGTACCGGGGCTGCCGACGGCGATCGGGCACCTGATGTTCGAGGTGGAGGACATCGACCACGTCGGTCGCGCGCACGACAAGGTGCTCAACGGTGCCGCCCAGCTGATCAATGGGTTGGGCCGGCACACCAACGACAAGATGATCTCGTTCTACATGAACTGCCCGTCCAACTTCGGGGTGGAGTTCGGCACCGGTGGCCTGCTCATCGATGACTCGACCTGGACCCCCACCTGGTACACCGAAACCCAGTACTGGGGCCACAGCCAGCACCTGACCCTGTCCAAGGGGGACCCGAAGAACTACGGCTGATCCCGACCGGGAACGCCGGAGGGGGCTGCGGCAGTGCCGCAGCCCCCTCGTTCGTCGTCCGAGCGGTGTCGTTGTCCCTCCGGTGTCGCTGGTGGATGTCGCTGGTCAGGCCGCTGCCGTACGGGCGGCAGCAAGGCGCCGGGAGATCTCGGCGGCCGCGCGGCGGACCAGCACGGCGTGCGCCTCGGCGTTGACCGGGCGGGTCGGGGCGCTGACCGACACCGCGGCGACCGCGCGGCCGTCCAGCAGGATGGGGGAGGCCACGCAGCTGATCCCCAGCTGGGACTCCTCGCGGTCGTGGGCGATGGCGGTGCGCCGGGTCTCGGTGAGCTGCTGGAGCAACAGGCCCGGCTGACGGACCGAGAAGCGGGTGCGGGAGGCCAGGCCTGTCTCGATCACGTCCTTGACCGCGTGCGCCTCGGCGTACGCGAGCAGCGCCTTGCCGAGCGCGCTGCAGGTGGCCGGCGCGCGTCCGCCGACGGTGGTGGCGATCGCGGCGGTGCGCAGCCCGTGAATCTTGTCCAGGTACACCACGGCGTGGCCGTCGAGCACGGCCAGGTGCACGACCATGCCGGTCCGGGCGTGCAGGTCGGTGAGGAAGGGCTGGGCGATGTCGCGGAGTCCGTCGGGGCGGCATGCCTCGACGTGGTTGCCCAGCTCGAAGAGTCGCCGGCCCAGTTGGTAGGCCTTGCCCGACCGCTCCACGAGGCCGCTCTCCTCCAAATAGGCCAGCAGCCGGAAGGCGGTCGACTTCGGCATCCCGATCGTACGGGCCAGGGCACTCACCCCGGTCGGCTCGTTCGCGTCCTCGAGCGCGTCGAGCAGCATCAGCGCCTTGCTGACCGAGGCGAGTCCGCCCGGCTCGGCGGGCTGGGGTGAGGCGGCCGGTCCGAGGGATCCGCTCTGGAGGTGGTCGAGGGTGGCAGTCATGGTTCTCCGTCCGTCCTTGGCGCGGGTCCACGTTCTGTAGTGGATGCTACGGGAAACTGTAACGTTCGCTACAAAGTGATGCAAGACACATTTTCAGCGGGTTCTGGCGGGCCTCGAGAGTGTTCAGCAACCCGGAACGCTCTCGTTGAGGGACCGTAGGGGGCCGGGGTCATACTCGGTGCACACCGTGGCCCACTCCGGACCCGGGACCGAACCAAGGAGTTCACCATGAGCGAGTCAACGATGACTTCCTCGGCGATCGACCCCGCCGTCTTCCGCGAGGTCCTGGGCCACTACCCGACCGGCGTCACCATCGTCACCGGCATCCACCCTGACGGTGAGCGGCTCGCGCTGGTGGTGGGGACCTTCACCTCGGTGTCCTTGGATCCACCGCTGGTGTGCTTTCTACCGATGCGCACCTCCCGGACCTTCACCCGCCTGCGCGAGTGCCCGAGCCTGTGCATCAACGTGCTGGCCGGTGACCAGGAACAGATGGGACGGACCATCGCCAAGCGCTGGGAGAACAAGCTGGACGGCGTGGACTGGGAGCCCTCACCCTCGGGCGCCCCGATCCTGGCCGGCTCGGTCGCCTGGCTCGACGTACGACTCGGCGAGGTGATCGAGGCCGGGGACCACTACATCGCGATGTGCTCGGTTCACGACCTGGCCGTGCTCAATCCCTCCAACCCGCTGCTGTTCTTCCAGGGCGGGTACGGGCGCTTTGCCGTCCCCTCCCTGGTGGCCCGGATGGAGACCGACCTGGCCGGCGCGATCCAGCAGGCCACCGTGGCCCGCCCGGAGCTGGAACGCCTGGCGATGCGCTTCTCCTGCGAGGCTGCGGTCCTGGCCGCGGTGAAGGGTGACGAGCTGGCCACGCTCGCCACGGCCACCGGCCCGGGGATCGACGTGGGCCAGGTGCTGGGGGAGCGGATCCCGCTGATCCCGCCGTTGGGCGACCAGTTCATTGCGGCCCAGGGGCCCGAGGCCGAGGAGGAGTGGCTCAGCCGGGCCATCGGTGCCGACGAGCAGGTGCTGGCCACGTTCCGGGAGCGGGTCCAGTTCGTCCGTCGCACCGGCTACTCGCTCTCCTTCCTGCCGGAGGCGGACAGCAACCCGTACGAGGAGCTGGTGGAGGCCACCCGGATGTACTCCGCCGGCAACCTCACCCCGGCCATGGACCGCGAGGTCCGGGCCAGGATCGCCCGCGCCGCGGTGTGCTACCGGGTCCGACGGATCGAGCCCGACCGCCAGTACGACATCGGCTCGGTGATCGTGCCCGTGAAGGACATGGAGGGCAACCTCTGCTACATCCTGCGCCTGTCCCAACTGCCCCGCGACGTCAGCGGCCAGGTCGTCCGACTGTGGATCGAGGCCCTGCAGGGCGCCGCCCGGCGGCTGTCCACCAAGATCCCCTACTGCGGCTCCGGGGCACGGTAGGTGGCAGCGCGACGAGCACCCGGGGTGCCGGGGGCACGTGGGGTCCTCGGGGTGGTGTTCATCGCCACGCTGCTGATGTCGTTGAGCTCCAACATGCTCAACATCGCGGTGCCGGCCCTGACCGCGCACTTCCACGCCTCGGCGGGCCAGAGCTCCCTGGTCGTGGTGGCCTACCAGTTGGTCAACACCATGCTGCTGATCCCGATGGGACAGGTCGCCGATGCCGCCAACCGGCGACGTACGTTCCTGGCCGCGCTCGGCCTGTACGCGGTGGTCAGCCTGCTGATGGGGCTGAGCCCGGACATCGCCTGGGTGGCCGGCGGACGTGCCCTGCAGGGGGCGGCCTCGGCGCTGCTGCTGAGCAATGCGGTGGCGATCCTGGCCGCGGTCTTCCCGGCCGATCGCCTGGCCGGTGCGATGGGGGTGTACCTGTCGGGCTTCTCCATCGGCCAGGTCCTCGGCCCGCTGGTCGGTGGTGTCATCGTCTCCACCATCGGCTGGCGCTGGTTGTTCTGGGGGCTGGTGCCGGTGGCCCTGGCGGCAGTGGTCTGGGGGATGTCCGCGCTTCGGGTCGTGCCGGTCGGCGAGCCACGCAAGGCCCACCTGGACCTGCCCGGGGGCCTGCTGTTGGCCCTGGTGGTGGGCGGCTCCCAGCTCGCGCTGAGCTTGGGCGCCCAGGTCGGGCTGGGGGACCGCCGGGTCCTGTCGGCCCTGGCCGGGTGCCTGCTGCTGCTCCCGTTGCTCGCCCTGGTCGAGCGCCGGTTGTCCCGACCGGTGCTCGCTCCCGAACTGTTCCGCACCCGGGACTTCCCGCTCGCCCTGCTGCACGGGTTCCTGGTGACGATGCCCCGGATCGGTGCGATGACCGTCGCGGGCCTCTACTTCCAGGGCGTCATGGGCGACCCCGCCGCGGTCAGCGCGCTGAAGATCCTCGGATTCCCCCTGGGCCTGACCCTCGGGTCCCTGGTCGGTGGCCGGGTCGGCCGCCGGATCGGCCATCGTGCCGCCCTGACCGCCAGCGCCGCGGTGTCGGCGGTGGGGATGGGGCTGCTCGCCGCCGATGTCCACCTGGCCACCGGCTGGGGCACGATGGTCGCCCTCGCCCTGGTCGGCCTGGGCAACGGGGTCTTCCAGACCGAGAACTCCAGCATGATCATCCTCAGCACCCCCCGGGAACGGACCGGGGTGGTGAACTCGATCCGGGTGATGACCCAGAGCTTCGGGGCAGGCATCGGACTGGCGCTGGCCATGGCGCTGGTCGTCGCGTTCGTGCCCGGCGAGGTGGCCAGGACCTTCCTGTCCGGTGATGCCGCCGCGGTGGGTGCCGGCCGGGCCGGTCTGGACGCCGGCTTCCTCCTCACGTACGGCACCTTCTTCGTGCTGATGGCGCTGGGTGCCGTCCTCACCCTGGTCCGTCCCCGGCAGCCAGCCGCCGATGGACGCATTTACGCCCGATCAGGACGAAACCTCGACCCCCCGCGCCGAAGTGCGGCACACTTGAGTATGGCCAACATCGACGACTTCAATCCCCTTGACCCCTCGGAGGTCACCGACCAGCTCGATCCCGAGCAGAGCCTCGTGGAGCGTGGTGTGGCCGACCCGTTGGACGAGGGCATCATTGCCCCGGAGGACTGGTCGGGAGCCATGCACGAGGCCCTGGACCAGCCGGAGGGGCTCCGGCAGCGGCTCAAGCAGGAGGATCCCGGGCGAGATCCCTACGAGGAGCCCAACTGGGATGGCGAGGGTCTTGACGAGACCGAGTACCGGCGGGCCGGCCGACTGGTCGATGCCAACGGCGGGTTCGACCAGGAGGACCGCGAGTCCACCCTGGTCGGCCGCGACGTGGGGATCTCCGGTGGCGCGGCCAGTGCCGAGGAGGCCGCGGTCCAGGTGGTCGACGAGGACGACCTGATCGAGGCCGAGGGTCGCGACGACTGAGGCACTAGCATGGGTGTATCCGGTCGTCCCGACCAGGGACACCGTGCCCGGCGACCTTCGGAGGCATCCTGTCCAGCGTGCACACCCTCGACGTGATCGACGACGGCAAGGGTCCCGGGGACCGTACGCTCATCGTCCCCGCCTCGATCGACATGGTGTCGGTCCTGGGGCCGGGCGATGAGTTCCTGCGAATCCTCGAGCGGGTGCTCGATGCCGATATCCACGTGCGGGGCAACGAGATCCACCTGCGCGGCGACGCCGCGGCGCTGCGGGCCGGCACCGAGGCGCTGACCGAGATGGTCACCATCGTGCGGACCGGCCAGGGCCTGACCGCGGACGCCGTCGAGCGCCTGGTCGGCATGCTGGCCGGCGAGTCCGAGGCCCGCCCGGCCGAGGTGCTGACGCACTCGATCCTGTCCAACCGCGGCCGGACGATCCGGCCGAAGACACTGAACCAGAAGCACTACGTCGATGCGATCGACCGGCACACGGTGGTCTTCGGCATCGGCCCGGCCGGCACCGGCAAGACCTACCTCGCCGTGGCGAAGGCCGTCCAGGCGCTGCAGCGCAAGGAGGTCAACCGGATCATCCTCACCCGCCCGGCGGTCGAGGCCGGTGAGCACCTCGGCTACCTGCCGGGCACGTTGAGCGACAAGATCGACCCGTACGTCCGGCCGCTGTACGACGCGTTGCACGACATGGTCGACCCGGACTCGATCCCGAAGCTGCTGACCGCGGGGACGATCGAGGTCGCCCCACTGGCGTACATGCGTGGCCGTACGCTCAACGACGCGTTCATCATCCTCGACGAGGCGCAGAACACCACCGCCGAGCAGATGAAGATGTTCCTGACCCGTCTCGGCTTCGGCTCGCGGATGGTCGTCACCGGCGACGTCACCCAGATCGACCTGCCCGGTGGCCAGCGTTCCGGGCTGCGGATGGTCACCGACATCTTGCAGGATGTCGACGACATCGCGTTCTGCGAGCTGACCAGCCGGGACGTGGTCCGGCACAAGCTGGTCGGCCGCATCGTCGCCGCCTACGACCAGTTCGAGGCGGAGCATCCGCACGACACCAAGGGCCGGCGCCGATGAGCGTGGAGCTGAACAACGAGTCCGGCCAGCAGGTCGATGAGCAGGGCCTGGCCGCGCTCGCGGACTGGGTGTTGGAGGAGCTGCGCATCCACCCCCAGGCCGAGCTGTCGATCGTGCTGGTCGACGAGGAGGCGATGGCCGCCTACCACCAGCGGTTCATGGACCTGCCGGGCCCGACCGACGTGATGTCGTTCCCGATGGACGAGCTGCGGATCCCGGACCCGGACCAGCCCTCGCCCGAGGGCATCCTGGGCGACATCATGCTGTGCCCGACCGTGACCGCCCGCCAGGCCGCCGAGAACGATCGCACCCCGGACCAGGAGGCCGAGTACCTGCTGGTGCACGGCATCCTGCACCTGCTGGGCTACGACCACGCGACACCCGAGGAGCACGCCGAGATGTTCGGCCTGCACCACCGGCTGCTGGCCGCGTACGAGACGCACCGCAGCGGTGATTCCCAGGCATGAGCCAGCCCGACATCATCCAACTGGTCGTCGCCGCGGTCCTGGCGATCGGGGCCGGCATCCTGTCCGCGATCGACGCAGCCCTGCAGTCGTTCTCGCACGCCCGAGCCCAGAACCTGGTCCAGGAGGGCAAGCCCGGCGCCAGGCGCCTGGAGCTGATCACCCAGGACCCGGCCCCGACCCTGAACGCCGTGCTGTTCATCAGCACGATCCTGCAGGTCACCTCGATCGTCCTGGTCACCCGGGTGGTGTTCTCGTTCGACCTGCGCACCTGGGTCCAGTTGCTGGTCGCGATCGGCTCGATGGTGATCGTGTCGTTCATCGCCTGGGGCGTCGCCCCCCGGACCCTGGGACGCCAGCACGCCGACAGCGTCGCGACCCGTGCATCGGGCCTGGTCAGCGTGCTCACCTCGCTGCTCGGCCCGATCCCGCAGATCCTGATCTGGGTCGGCAACCTGCTCACCCCGGGCCGCGGCTTCGACGACGGCCCGTTCTCCTCCGAGGCCGAGCTGCGCGAGCTGGTCGACATGGCCGAGCAGTCCGACGTGATCGAGGCCGGTGAGCGGCGGATGATCCACTCGGTCTTCGAGCTCGGTGACACGATGGTCAAGGAGGTCATGGTCCCTCGCACCGGCATCGTCTCGATCGAGGACCACAAGACCCTGCGCCAGGCCACGTCGCTGGCGCTGCGCTCCGGGTTCAGCCGGATCCCGGTGGTGGGCGAGGGCGGCCTCGACAACGTGCTGGGCATCGTGTTCCTGAAGGACCTGATGAAGCGTACGTACGACAACCCCCAGGCGCAGACCACCGAGAAGGTGTCCTCGTTGATGCGGCCACCGACCTGGTGCCCGGACTCCAAGCCGGTCGACGACCTGTTGCGCGAAATGCAGGCGACGCACTCGCACATGGTGATGGTGGTCGACGAGTTCGGCGGGACCGCCGGGCTGGCGACCATCGAGGACATCCTGGAGGAGATCGTCGGCGAGATCGTGGACGAGTACGACGCCGGCGAGATGGCACCGGTGACAGAGCTGTCCGAGGGCCGCTACCGTGTCTCCGCCCGACTCGCAGTCGACGAGGTCGGCAAGCTGTTCGGCCGCAAGCTGGACGACGACGATGTCGACACGGTGGGAGGACTGATGGCCAAGGTGCTCAACGTGGTCCCGATTGCCGGCTCCGTGGTCCACTGGGAGGGGCTGGAGCTGGTGGCCGAGCGTGGCCAGGGGCGCCGCAACCAGATCGACACCATCCTGGTCACCCAGGTGGGCAACGACAAGGAAGCCGGAGACGATCGGGCCACTGCAGCGGTGCTGCGCGCGGCCGGGGATGCGGGGGAGAAGCGATGAGTGGGCAGCAGCAGGGCCAGGGGACGGCGGAGGGCGACTACCGCTCCGGCTTCGTCTGCTTCGTGGGCCGCCCCAATGCGGGCAAGTCCACGCTGACCAACGCCCTGGTCGGGCAGAAGATCGCCATCGCCTCGGACAAGCCGCAGACCACCCGCCACGTGGTGCGCGGCATCATCAGCAGGCCCGACGGCCAGCTGATCCTGATCGACACGCCCGGCCTGCACAAGCCGCGCACCCTGCTGGGGGAGCGACTCAACGACCTGGTCCGCGAGACCTGGTCCGAGGTCGACGTCGTCGCGGTGTGCCTGCCGGCCAACCAGCGGCTCGGCCCCGGCGACACCTACCTGGTCGAGCAATTGGCGCAGCTGCGCCAGCGCCCGACCCTGGTCGCGATCGCCACCAAGACCGACACCGTCAGCGGCGAGCGGCTGCGCGACCACCTGCTGTCGATCCAGGCGCTCGAGGAGAAGCTCGGTATCACCTGGGCCCACATCTTCCCGGTCTCGGCCCTCACCGGCGACCAGGTCGAGGAGCTGGGCGACGTGCTGCTCGGGATGCTGCCGCCCGGGCCGATGTACTACCCCGATGACGAGTTCACCGACGAGCCGGAGGAGCAGCTGGTCTGCGAGCTGATCCGCGAGGCAGCACTCGACGGTGTGCGCGAGGAGCTGCCGCACTCCATCGCGGTGGTCGTCGACGAGATGTCGATGCGCCCGGACCGCCCCGAGGACAAGCCGTTGCTGGACATCTACGCCTCGATGGTGGTCGAGCGGGAGTCCCAGAAAGGCATCGTGATCGGGCGCAAGGGTGAGCGACTCCGCGCTGTCGGCACGACCGCCCGCAAGCAGATCTCCCACCTGCTCGGCGTCCCGGTGTACTTGGACATCAAGGTGAAGGTGATGAAGGACTGGCAGCGCGACCCCAAGTACCTCAACCGCCTGGGGTTCTGATGCGCGGGGCAGAACCGGCGGCCCGCCGCCGGGGCGTACGGGCCCTCCCGGTGGCCGCGCTGCTCGCCCTGGCCACCGTGCTCGCCGGCTGCGGTGGCGGCGGAGCCACCCCGGAGCCGACCGACCCCCCGACGACGGAGCCATCGGTCACCGAGGCGCCCGCGACGCCGAGCCCCACGGCCACCCCGACCCCCAGCGGTTCCGGGGACGTCACCGACCCACGGGTGCTGGACGAGCTCACCTACCTGGGCGGCTGCGGCATCGAGGCTCCGTACCGACTGACACCGATGACCGGCGGCCGCCAGGCGACGCCGGTGATGATGGACGGCACCAGTCGCCGGGCCGAGGTCGTCTCCTCCCGCCCGGTCGAGCTCGCCGACACCCAGCTCGCGCTGGTCGAGCTGCGCTGCACCTCCGGGGTCGACTCCCTGCGCGGCTGGCACCTGGTGGGGCAGGCCGACGGGGAGGCCGCCGACCTCGGGCTGGTCGCCGCCGGTCAGAGCGCCATCATCGAAGTCGAGGACGACCGCCTGGCGGTCGAGCTGACCTATCCCTCCGGGGACGACCCGGAGCATCCTGGCCGCTCCACCGTCGAGTACCGGGTCGCCTTGGTCGGCAACACGCCGGTGCGCCTGTTCCCCGGCGCGGACCTGGCCTCCGTTCCCGCCCGGGTGGCGACCTGGCCCGCCGGGGCGTGGGCCCAGGGCCTGGGCACGTACGACGCGCTGGCGCTCGGTGGGCCGGAGCGCTCGCTGCAGCGGCGCGGCC
>JBIQHF010000002.1:58475-73771 GCA_044508675.1 Propionibacteriaceae bacterium
ACGTACGACGCGCTGGCGCTCGGTGGGCCGGAGCGCTCGCTGCAGCGGCGCGGCCCGGTCGTCCTCGACAGCGTCGATCGCGCCCTGGCTCCGAACAGCATGGCCAACGAGGTCTACTGCGAGATCGACCCGGCAGTCGTCACCACCACCGACAGCGCCTCGATCCGGGTCGGCGACACCCGTACGCCCGTCGACGGCGGCGGGGCGATCCTGCCCCTGGAGACGGCGACCCAGACCGAGCCTGCGCAGGTCGCGCACTGGCGGCTGCCACTCGACACCGCCAGCGCCGGACTACTGGTGCCGATCAACGGGCTGGCCCCGACGCCAGCGCTGGTCACCACCGAGGCGCCGGTACGCTCCGACGAGCCCGCAGTGGTCGTTCGATCCGCCGCCCCGGTCGACTCGCTGCTCGGCGACCGGGCGTGGTTCAGCGGAGCCACCGGGGTGGTCCGCGACGCGGAGGGCCGGGTCGTGCTGGTCGGTACCTGGAACTCGTTCGACGAACGGGGCCCGGCCGGATCCGGCATGCGCCCGCTCCCTGATCCCGAGGCGGTGGGCGAGACGTACGGCTGCTGACGTCGCCCTGTCGGGCGGATCCGTCGAGCAGGAAGTGGTGGTCGAGCAGGCAGTGGTGGTCGAGCAGGCAGTGGTGAATGGACGTCCCGAGGCGAGACCTTCGGTGCTCGGCGTGGGGGTGGCGATAGTCTTTCCCCCATGTCCAAGGTTCTGACTTCCCTCCCCGTCGGCGAGCGCGTCGGCCTCGCCTTCTCCGGAGGTCTCGACACCTCCGTCGCCGTCGCCTGGATGCGCGAGAAGGGCGCCGTCCCGTGCACCTACACCGCTGACATCGGCCAGTACGACGAGCCGGACATCGATTCGGTCCCCGGCCGTGCCCACGAGTACGGCGCCGAGATCTCGCGGTTGGTCGACTGCCGCGAGGCCTTGGTCGAGGAGGGCCTGTCCGCCCTGCAGTGTGGCGCCTTCCACATCCGCTCCGGTGGCAAGGTGTACTTCAACACCACCCCGCTGGGCCGCGCCGTCACCGGCACGCTGCTGGTGCGGGCGATGAAGGAGGACGACGTCAACATCTGGGGTGACGGATCGACCTACAAGGGCAACGACATCGAGCGGTTCTACCGCTATGGCCTGATGGCCAACCCGCAGCTGCAGATCTACAAGCCGTGGCTCGACGTCGACTTCGTCGAGGAGCTCGGCGGACGCGACGAGATGTCCGCGTGGCTGGGCGAGCGCAAGCTGCCCTACCGCGACTCGAAGGAGAAGGCGTACTCCACCGACGCGAACATCTGGGGCGCCACCCACGAGGCCAAGCAGCTCGAGATGCTCGACGCCGGCCTCGACATCGTCGAGCCGATCATGGGCGTCAAGGCCTGGGACGAGTCGGTCGAGGTCAGGACCGAGGAGGTGACGGTCAGCTTCGAGCAGGGCCGCCCGACCCAGATCAACGGCAAGACCTTCGCCAACGCCGTGCAGCTGGTCCTGGAGGCCAACGCCATCGGCGGGCGCCACGGCCTGGGCGTTTCGGACCAGATCGAGAACCGCATCATCGAGGCCAAGTCCCGCGGCATCTACGAGGCCCCAGGCATGGCACTACTGCACATCGCCTACGAGCGACTCCTCAACGCCATCCACAACGAGGACACGATCGCGAACTACCACAACGAGGGCCGACGCCTCGGCCGCCTGATGTACGAGGGGCGCTGGCTCGACCCGCAGTCGCTGATGCTGCGCGAGTCCCTGCAGCGCTGGGTCGGCTCGGCCGTCACCGGTTCGGTGACGCTGCGGCTGCGCCGCGGCGATGACTACACCATCCTCAACACCGAGGGGCCGGCGCTCAGCTACCACCCGGAGCGACTGTCGATGGAGCGGGTCACGGACGCTGCGTTCGGTCCGGCCGACCGGATCGGCCAGCTGACGATGCGCAACCTGGACATCGCCGACTCCCGCGCCCGCCTCGAGATGTACGCCCAGCAGGGCATCGTGGGTGGCGCGACCGCCGAGCTCGTCGGCGCCTTGGAGCCGGGCGAGGCCTCGGCCATCGCTGCCGGCCAGGGACCGGACGAGGAGGGCGAGGCGCTCGACCGCGCTGCGTTCGACTACGGCACCGACTGAACCTCCAGCCGGCCGGCGAACGGAACCAGATGGCCCGCGGGTGTGAACCCGCGGGCCATCCGCCTTTCCACCGCCCCCCAACGGCGGAGGATCTGGTGTCAGGCCACGATCACTGGATCGATTCCACGTCGATCGAGTACCCCATGACCTCACCGACATCGGTGACCTCTCCGGTGAAGACCACCTGGTTACCCTTGGAGAACTCGGCGACCTGTGCCTGCTGCTCCGGAGTGATGAAGGCCTGCACGTTGGTGAAGGTGAAGGTGTCCGGACCACCGTCGACCGAGAAGTACTTGCCCTGGGCGTCGATGTTCGACACGTAGCCCGTCACCTCGACGTACTGGCCCTTGTAGGTGGTCTCGGCCTTGAGGGCGTTCGACTCGAGGTCATCGATCATCGTGGCCGCGGTGACGCTCATCGGGGTCCGCGGCTCGGCCGCCTCCGACGTCGTGGAGTCCGGAGCAGTGGACGAGGCGGCCTTGTCGTTGCCCCCATTGGCACCATTGACAGCAATGGCGATCACCACGATGACCGCGAGGATCCAGACGATCGGCCGCTTGTACCACTTCTTCTTCTGCTTCGCCGGCGGCTGCGGCGGGTAGGGCTGGCCGGGGGCCTGGCCGTACGGGTTCGGCTGCTGGGGGCTGGGGGACTGCGACATGGTCAACTCCTGTGATTCGTCGTGCTGGTGACTCCATCGAATCGCGAGCCACCCCCTGGCCACATCGATCGATCGGGTGGCCGACCTCATCCGTTAGGCCAGCCGGCGGGCCGTCCGGGTGACCGATCGGGTGATGGCGGTGTCAGGGGCCCGCCGTACGATCATTCACGTGTCAGAACGTCCAGCCCTCGCCCCGTCGCTACCCGCCGTCCGCAGAGTGCTGTGGACCGTCGGTGGCGGAGTGCTGGGGATTGTGGCGTGCATGTTCTCGGTGGTGGGTGCGCTCTCGGCGATCCCCACCTACATGACGGCTGACGGGCAGCTCACCGGCGTCGGCGTCCTCGCCTTCCTGATCTGGATACTGGCCATGCCCACGCTGTTCTTCCGCGCCCGGAACCCCTGGGTCGCCGTGGTGGCGGGAGTCATCCTGACGCTGGTGCTACGCCTCGACACCCTCCTGCTGCTGATCGGCGCCGGGTCCGTCGTGCTGCGCCGCGACCGGCGCCAGGGCTTCATCGCCACGGGCATCGCCGTGGTGCTGACCCTGGTCGCGGGAGTCCGGGACGGGCTGCGCCCTGCCGGTCAGTCGGCCTGGGAGATCATGCTGAGTGATCCGGGGCTGGACAAGGCGGCGGACCCCACCCTGCAGATGAGCGTGGCGCTCGGGATCGCGGTGATCGCGATCGTGATCGTGCTCGGCACCGCCTGGCTCGTCCGCCTCCGCGGCGATCTGCAGGTGACCGGCCATGCGAAGGACGAGGCGGAGTCGCGCAGTGAACAACTCGAGACCACGGCCGGCCGGCTGGAGGAGCGCGAACGCCTGGCCCGCGAGGTTCACGATGCGCTCTCGCACCGACTGTCGCTGATCTCGCTGCACTCCGGTGCTCTCGAGGAAGCGGCCAAGGACGAGTCCCCGGAGGTGTCCCAGGCCGCCGAGGTGCTGCGGGACAACGCCCACCGTTCCCTGGAGGACCTGCGTGACCTGGTGGGCGCCCTGCGCGAGCCCGCCGGTGCCGGACGCCCGGCCGCGGCGGGGGAGCCGAGCCGGGTACCATCCGTCGGCCTGGCGGCGCTGCCCGAGCTCGTCGGCTCCGCGAAGGCCTCCGGCGCCGCCGTCCAGGCGACGGTGATGGTGCAGGAGGCCGACCAGGCCAGCGACCTGCTCAACCGGGCGGCGTACCGGATCACCCAGGAAGCGCTGACCAACGCCTTCAAGCATGCGCCGGGCCAGCCGATCCTGGTCGACGTCACGGCCTCCCCGGCGGCCGGTGTCCACTTGGTCGTGATGAACAGGATCGGCGCCGGTGACTCGGGCCTGCCCGGATCGGGAAGCGGACTGATCGGCATGCAGGAGCGGGCCGACGTGCTGGGCGGGTCGTTCAGCGCGGGACCCGACGGGCGGGGCAGCTTCGTGGTCGAGGCGACCCTGCCGTGGCAGGCACGGAGCTCGGCCTGAACTGTCAGGGGTCACTCCTAGACTTGGAGTCGTGTCCCAGACCTCCTCTACAGCCCCGATGCGCCCCATTCGCGTGATGGTCGTGGACGACGATGCGATGGTGCGGACCGGTGTCCGCGCGCTTCTGGAGCACGATCCGGGGCTGCTGGTCGTCGCCGAGGTGGCCGATGGCGACGAGGTGATCGACGCGGTCCACGCCCACTATCCCGACGTGGTGCTGATGGACCTGCACATGCCCCGGCTGGACGGGATCCGCGCCACCGCCCAGTTGATGCGCGAGGTCAACCCACCCAAGGTGGTGGCGCTGACCTCGATCGACCTCGACCGCTACGTCTTCGAGGCGCTGGAGGCGGGTGCGAGCGGCTACCTGCTCAAGGACGTACGCCCCGAGGAGTTGCGGGCCGCCGTCCGTACCGTCTACCACGGGGACGCCGTTCTCTCCCCACGCAGCACCAAGCATGTGATCCGTCATTTCGCGCACTCGGTCCAGCGGGAGCGGGTGTCCGAAGCCAAGCAACTGGTCGGCACCCTGAGCGACCGGGAGCGCGATGTCGCCGGGCTCATCCACGAAGGGCTGTCCAACGCCCAGGCCGCCCAACGCCTCCGGTGCAGCGAAGCCACGGTCAAGACCCACCTCAGCCGGGCGATGGCCAAGATGGATGCGCCCACCCGGGTCCAGGTGGCGCTGCTGGTCGAGCGCGCCATGCCGGTGGGTGAGGCCTGAGGGTTGACAGGGACTTGGCTCCATCGGATAGAGTCCGGTACGTGGCTCAGGTGCTGATTCTCCTTCCTTGCCGCAGCGAGGCCCGCTGAGGTCGGCCTCCTCGCTGCGGAGTTCAGGCGTGCCGTCCGCAACTCACCCCAGCGAGGAAACCATGACCAACCAGACAGTTTCGGCCACCACTTCTTTCGGCACCGTCCCGCAGGCGCGCCCCGTGCAGCAGCCCAGCGGTATGCCGATCCAGCGCTATCATGCGTTCGAGCCCATCTCCCTGCCTGACCGCACCTGGCCCGACCAGAAGACCACCAAGGCCCCCCGGTGGCTGTCCACCGACCTGCGTGACGGCAACCAGGCCCTGATCGACCCGATGACCCCGGCGCGCAAGCAGAAGCTTTTCGACCTGCTGGTCCGGATGGGCTACAAGGAGATCGAGATCGGTTTCCCGTCGGCCTCCCAGACCGACTTCGCCTTCGTCCGCCAGCTGATCGAGAACGACTCCATCCCGGACGACGTGACCATCACCGTGCTGACCCAGGCCCGTGAGGACCTGATCGAGCGCACCGCCCAGGCGCTGCAGGGAGCCGGCCGGGCCAACATCCACATGTACAACGCGCTGGCCCCGATGTTCCGCCGCGTCGTGTTCAAGATGGACGAGGACGAGGCCAAGGACCTGGCCTGCCGCGGCACCGACCTGGTGATGAAGTACGCCGAGCAGTACCTGGGTGAGGTGCAGTTCGGCTACCAGTACAGCCCGGAGATCTTCACCCAGACCCCGACCGACTACGCCATCGAGGTCTGCAACGCGGTGATGGACCGCTGGCAGCCGGGCCCTGATCGAGAGATCATCCTGAACCTGCCGGCCACCGTCGAGATGTCGACCCCGAACGTGTACGCCGACCAGATCGAGTACTTCTGCCGGCACGTGAACAACCGTGAGTTCGTGACGGTCTCCCTGCATGCGCACAATGACCGCGGCACCGCCGTCGCGGCGACCGAGCTGGCCCTGATGGCCGGCGCCGATCGCGTCGAGGGCTGCCTGTTCGGCCACGGCGAGCGCACCGGCAACGTCGACCTGGTCACCACGGCGATGAACCTGTTCAGCCAGGGCATCGACCCGATGATCGACTTCTCGAACATGGACGAGATCCGCCGCACCGTCGAGTACTGCACCGGCCTGCCGGTCCACCCGCGCCACCCGTACGCGGGCGACCTGGTCTACACCGCCTTCTCCGGCTCCCACCAGGATGCGATCAAGAAGGGTCTGGAGGACTTGGAGAAGAAGGCCGACGCTGCCGGCTCGACCGTCTCCGAGACCCCCTGGGAGGCCCCGTACCTGCCGATCGACCCGCACGACGTCGGCCGTACGTACGAGGCCGTGATCCGGGTCAACTCGCAGTCCGGCAAGGGTGGCATGGCCTACCTGATGAAGGCCGACCACAAGCTGGACCTGCCCCGCCGCCTGCAGATCGAGTTCTCCCGCGTCGTCCAGCGCGCCACGGATGCCTCGGGAGCCGAGATCAGCTCGGAGGACCTGTGGAACATCTTCGTCAACGAGTACGTCGAGACCGACGGCCCGCTGCAGGTCCTGGGTGTCAGCACCCAGAACAACGGGATCGACACGATCGATGCGACGGTCCGGATGAATGACGAGGAACTGCAGATCCACGGCGAGGGCAACGGCCCGATGTCCGCGTACGTCGACGCGCTGTCCAGTTTCGGCACCCGGGCCGTACGCATCCTCGACTACTCCGAGCATGCCCTGGCCGCCGGCGGTGACGCCACGGCCGCCGCGTACGTCGAGTGCGAGGTCGGCGACGGCGACGACGCCCAGATCGTGTGGGGCGTCGGCATCCACGAGAACATCATCACCGCGTCACTGCAGGCAGTGACCCACGCAGTCAACCGCGCCATCCGCTGACCCACCGATCCGCGCGGCGTCGGAGCACCACCACCCCCGGTGACCCGACCTGAACGAGCCCCCGCTCACTCCCAGAAGGAGAGGCGGGGGCTCGTGGCGTGGGGACAGCGGTTATCGGCTCAGCTCTCGTCGGTGCCCTGCAGCAGCCACAGGTCCGGGCCGAAGATCTCGTAGAAGACCTTCTCGGCCGGGTGGCCGGAGGCGACGACCTGCTCGCGGACCGCCTTGAGGAACGGCAGCGGGCCGCACATCACGACGTTGGCATCGGCCGGGATCTGCACCTCGGACAGGTCCATGTACCCCTGGTGGTCCCCCTCGGCGCTCTCCTCGAACCAGGTCTCGATCCGGGCGTTCGGCAGACCCGCGACCAGGGCCTTCATCTCGTCGGCCAGCGGCCAGGTCGCCGGGGAACGGTCGGCGTGCAGCACGATGACCTCGCGCTCGGAGCCGCGCTCGCGCAGCGCCTCGAGCAGGGCCAGCATGGGCGTCACGCCGATGCCGGCGGAGGCCAGCACCAGCGGCACCCGGGTCTCGCGCAGCACCATGTCGCCGTACGGGTTGGACAGGTCGACGACGTCGCCAACGTTGAGGTCGCGGTGGATCAGGGGGGTGACCTCGCCGTTCGGGTCAAGCTTGACCGCGATCCGGCGGGTGTTGACCGGGGAGGGGATCAGCGTGAACTGGCGCGGCTGGCGGATGCCGTCCGGCACCGGCATGAGGATGGAGACGTACTGGCCGGGGGCCGCGTCGGTGACCGGGGTGCCGTCGGCAGGCTCGAAGCTCAGGACCGCGACGTCACCGCCGGTGATCTCCTTGGACGTGACACGCCACCGGGCGAACGGCCGATCGTTGGCGGTGCCGGCGTACAGGCCCTTCTCCATCGCGATCAGCGCGTGGGCCATCAGCCAGTAGACCTCGGTCCAGGCCTCGACGATCTCGGGGGTCGCGGCGTCGCCGAGGTCGGCGGCGATGGCGTTGAACAGGTGCTCGTAGACCGTCGGGTACTCGTCCTCCTGCAGCCCGAGGGAGGCATGCTTGTGGGCGATGCGCGAGAGGACCGACTCCGGGTACGAGTTGGGGTGCTGGAGCAGCCAGGTGGCGAACGCAACGATCGAACCCGCAAGGGCCTTCGGCTGCTCGCCGGTGATCTGGTTGGAACGGCTGAACATCCCGTCCAGCAGGTCGGGACGGGCAGAGAACATCCCCTTGTAGAACTCCGGGGTGATGTAGGGAATGCGCTCGGCGACCACGGGTGCGGTGGCCTCGATGATCGGGCGCGACTTCTCCGACAGCATGCAAACTCCTTCGTTGGCGATGCCGGAACACTAAACCATTGATTTGGGTATCCCGAACTAAATGACCGTGATCTACGTCACTCAATCCTGCCGGTATGGTCGGACCATGACCCCCAACGACCTGCTCATTGATGCCCTGAATCGCAGCCGTGAGGCCTGTCACGGCGTTCTGGGCGGGCTCACGCCGGAACAGGCGAACGCCCGGCCGAACGACCGGGCGAACTCGATCACCTGGCTGGTGTGGCACATCGCACGCGAACAGGATGCCCAGATCGCACCACTCTGCGGCACGCCTCAGGTCTGGATCGCGCAGCACTGGCAGGACAGGTTCGACCTGGACCTACCGCCCGGGTCGATGGGGTACGGCCACTCCTCCCAGGACGTGGCGAAGGTCGTGGTCGATGACACCGCGCTGCTGACCGGCTACCTCGACGCCGCTACCGAAGCCACCCGGGAGTACATCGCCTCCCTCTCCGACGACCGGTTCGACGAGGTGGTCGACACCCGGTGGGATCCGCCGGTGACGCGCGGGGTGCGATTGGTCAGCATCATCGATGATGCCGCCCAGCACGCCGGACAGGCGGCGTACGTCCGGGGGCTACTCGGCTTCTGAGCCCGCGCTCAGGACAGGGCCCCGTCGTCCGGGACGGCCTCCTCCTCGTCGGGGACCACGGCGGCGAGTACCTCGGGAGCCACCGGGGCCGGCAGGTCATAGGGCACCTTGTCGACGTGCAGCGTGTTCGGGTGCAACGCGGTGGCGCCGCTGGAGAGGTCCGCAGGTCGACCGACCTCGTTCGGGACCGCACCCCCCATCCGGCGGTCGCGCCCCGCGTATGACTCGATCGCCGCCCACAGGTCGCGCCGGTCGAAGTCGGGCCACAGCGTGTCGAGGAAAACCATCTCTGCGTACGCCGACTGCCAGACCAGGAAGTTGGAGGTGCGCTGCTCACCCGAGGAGCGCACGAACAGGTCCACATCGGGGATCTCCGGCTCGTCCAGGAACCGATGGAAGGACGACTCGGTGATGTCCTCGGGGCGTAGTTTCCCGTCGCGGGCGAGCCGGGCGATCTGGCGGGCGGCATCAACGATCTCGGCCCGGCCGCCGTAGTTGACGCAGAACTGGAGGGTGAGTACGTCGTTGTCCTTCGACTGCTCCTCGGTCGCCTCGAGTTCACGGATCACCGACCTCCACAACCGCGGGTAGCGGCCGGCCCAGCGCAGCCGGACGCCCATGGCGTCGAGTTCGTCGCGGCGACGTTGGATGACGTTGCGGTTGAATCCCATCAGCCAGCGGACCTCGTCGGGGGAACGCTTCCAGTTCTCGGTGGAGAAGGCATACGCCGACAGGTATTTCACGCCGATCTCGATCGCGCCCGCGATGACGTCCATCAGGACGGCCTCGCCGCGGGCGTGGCCCTCGACTCGCTTCAATCCGCGCTGCGTGGCCCAGCGGCCGTTGCCGTCCATCACGATGGCGACGTGGCGAGGCAGCTTGCCGGCCGGGATCTGTGGCGGACGGGCGCCGGAGGGGTGCTGGGGCGGCGGGACCGGAGTGCGCGTGGACATGGCGGTCAGCCTAGTCGTGGCGAACGCGGTGGTCGTTCACAACCGGCTCAGCAGAGGAGCCCGGATCCAGCGAGCAGGTCGCGTCACCACCGGATGGCACAATGGATCGGTGCCGACCTACCGAGACCAAGCGGTGGTGCTGCGGACGCACAAGCTCGGCGAGGCGGACCGCATCATCACGCTCCTGACGCGCGCCAACGGGAAGGTGCGGGCGGTGGCGCGCGGCGTCCGGCGGACCAACTCGAAGTTCGGGGCACGGCTGGAGCCGTTCAGCCACGTGGACCTGCAACTCTCGACCGGACGCAGCCTCGACTACGTCAACCAGGCCGAGACGATCCACCACTACGGAGGGGCGCTGGCGGTCGACTACCCGGCCTGGACCGCGGGCGAGGTGATGCTGGAGACTGCGGACAAGTTGGTGTTCGAGGAGAAGCAGCCCGCCCTGCAGCAATACCGGCTCCTCGTCGGCGCCGTGGCAACCCTGGTGCGGGGGACCGGCGATGGACCGCGTCCGGCGTCAATGGTGCTCGACTCCTACCTGTTGCGATCGATGTCGGTTGCCGGATACGCGCCCACCTTCACGGAGTGTGCCTCGTGTGGTGCCCCCGGGCCGCACACCGCCTTCTCCCCGGCTGCCGGCGGGGTGGTGTGCAGGTTCTGCCGACCGCCCGCCAGCGCACACCCGCAGCCGGAGACGCTCGCCCTGCTCAGTGCCCTGCTGGTGGGGGACTGGCCTGCCACCACTGCGGTCGAGGACAGGATCCAGCGCGAGGCCAGCGGCCTGGCGACCGCGTTCGTCAACTGGCACATGGAGCGTGGGCTGCGCTCGATCGCCCTAGTCGAGCGTTAGGAGGTCCCGAGCGGGAGGATCGCGTCACGGGATCCGACGTGGCCAGTGATCCGGCCAGTGCCCTACCTTGACATCGAGGGTCAGACCAATGCTTCGGACAACGGAGTACCCATGCCAGTCTTCCAGCCAACACTCGCCCCTCTTGGCAGTGTGACGGCCTCCGCCCTGGTGGCGTTGGTTCCCATCCTCGTCATGCTGCTCACCCTCGGCGTGCTGAGGTGGAGGGCGCATCGGGCGGGGCTGGCCTCGTTGCTCGCCGCACTGGTGGTGTCCGTGCTCGCCTTCGACATGCCGGCCCGCATGGCCGGGCTGTCCGCCCTCCAGGGCGCCGCCTTCGGCATCTTCCCGATCACCTGGATCCTGCTGACGGCCATCTGGATGTACGACGTGACCGTCGTGAGCGGTCGGTTCGAGGACCTGCGATCGACCTTCTCCCTCATCACCGATGACCCGCGGGTGCTCGCGATCCTGATCGCGTTCTGCTTCGGCGGACTGCTGGAGGCGCTGGCCGGCTTCGGTGCGCCGGTCGCGATCACCTCTGTGATGCTGGTCTCGATCGGCTACGCGCCGCTGCGGTCGGCGCTCACTGCGCTGCTGGCCAACACGGCCCCGGTCGCCTTCGGGGCGATCGCCACCCCGATCATCATGGCCGGCAATGTCTCGGGACTCGACTATATGCGGATCGGCGCCTTCGTCGGGAGGCAGACCGCCATCCTGGCGTTCCTGGTGCCGTTCCTGATTCTGCTGCTGATCGATGGCTTCCGTGGGTTGAAGCAGACCTGGCCGGCCGCCCTCACCATCGGCACCGTGTTCGCCGCAGCCAAGTGGATCACGTCCAGTTGGATCTCCGTGGAGCTGACCGACGTCATCGCCTCCCTGGCCGGCATCGCCGCCGGGGTCGTGCTGATGCGGTTCTGGAAGCCGTCGGCATCGGCCGAGGCCCGGGCCCGGGTCGGCCTGCCGATGAAGGGCGAGCCGTCCCCCACGCTGGCAGTGGAGGAACTCGCCCCGGTAGATCCGGCCGGACTCACCGCCGGCCGGATCTGGATGGCCCTGCTGCCGTACGTGCTGGTGGTCGCACTGTTCTCGATCGTCAACCTGATCGACCCGATCCGTACCGCGATCGCCTCGACCGACATCGTCTTCGGCTGGCCGGGCCTGGCCGGCAATGTCCTCGATGCCACCGGCGAGCCGATCGGCCGGACCACCTACAAGCTCGGCCTGCTGTCCTCGCCGGGCACCCTGCTGGCCCTGGTCGCCTTGGTGACCGCGATCATCTACCGCGTCCCGATGCGGGCGACCTTCGGGTCGCTCGGACGCAACGCCCGCAAGATGTGCTTCACCGCCCTGACCATCGCCTCGGTCGTCGCCCTGGCGTACGTGATGGACTTCTCGGGCCAGACGCTGACGATCGGGACCTGGATCGCCGGCACCGGCACGCTGTTCGCCTACCTGTCCCCGGGGCTCGGCTGGATCGGTACGTACGTGACCGGCTCCGACACCACTGCCAATGCCCTGTTCGGCGGCCTGCAGGCGACGGTCGGCCAGCAGATCGGCATCGACCCCTACCTGACCGTGTCCGCGAACGCCTCCGGTGGTGTCCTCGGCAAGATGATCAGCCCACAGAACCTCGCGATCGCCGCGACCTCGGTCGGTCTGGCCGGGCACGAGTCCATCATCCTGCGCAGGATCCTGCCCTGGAGCCTGGGCCTGCTCGTGTTCCTGTGCCTCGTGGTCGGCCTGTTGGCCACACCCATCCTCGGCTGGCTACTGCCGGCCTGACCAACCCGCAGTCTCCTACCGGACTGGGTTGCCTGAACATCTGTCCACTGACCTGGATCAGGGGCCGTCGGCCACCTGTGGGCGGTGATTGTCGACTGCTCAGCCGCGCCTGTCCCAGCAGTCGGCACAGACGCCGTAGATCTCCAGGTCGTGGCTGACGTCGTGGAAGCCGTTCTCGGCGGCCAGGGACTGGGTCCAGGTGAGGACGTCGGGATCCTCGACCTCGACGGTGCGCCGGCAGTCCTTGCAGACCAGGTGGTGGTGATGGTGGTCCGACGTGCAGCGTCGGTATGCTGCCTCGCCCTCACTGGTGCGCAGCATGTCGACCTCACCGGCATCGGCCATCGCCTGGAGGGTGCGGTAGACCGTGGTCAGCCCGACCTGGTCCCCGCGCTCGCGCAGCAGCTCATGCACCTGCTGGGCCGTGTGGAACTCCTCCACCTCGGCCATGACGCGGGCGACCGCCTCCCGCTGCCTGGTCGTACGTTGACCGACCCTCATGTCGGCTCCTCCTCCTTGTTCAGTGCTCGTCGTAGTGCTGACCGTGCAGGGCATGCCGGTGGCCGTCGTGCAGGTAGTCGACGTGGTCGCCGTGGCGCACGGTGGGATGGGTGCAGTCCGGGCCGCCGTGGACGTGCGGATGCGCCTCCGCGGTCTCGTGGACAGCCGGCACCATCTCGTCAGCGACCGGAACGGTGCGGCGCCCGCGCCTACGGCGGGTCAGCAGGGAGCCGATCGGCAACGACGCCACGAACACGGCGATCGCGAGCAGCACGATCAGCGCGCCCGGTGGTGCGTTCCAGTAGTAGGAGCCGAGGATGCCGCCACCGGCGGCCGCCACGCCGATCACCATCGCGACGGCCATGCTCCACCGGAAGCCGCTGACCAGGTTGCGGCTGGCGGCCACCGGGACGACCATCAGCGCGCTGACGAGCAGCAGGCCGACTGTACGCATCGACAGCGAGATGACCACCGCGGCCAGTACCACGATCAGGTAGTTGTAGAAGCTCGTCCGCAGCCCGAGCGTGCGGGCGTACTCCTCGTCGGTGGAGACGGCGAAGAGTCGGTCGGACAGGCCCAGCGAGACGATCAGGGCAACGACGGTCAGGCCCAGGATCATCGCCAGGTCGGTGTTGCTGATCGTGGTGATCGAGCCGAAGAGGTACTGGTTCAGCCCGCCGGAGCCCGCGAGCCCGGACATGAAGACACCGCCGGCGAGGCCACCGTAGAACAGGATCGCCAGGCCGACATCCCCGGACGCTCGTTGGTGCTGCCGCAGGTACTCGATCAGGATGGCGCCCAGGATCGACACCACGATGGCGACCGGAAGGGGACTGGTGCCGGTCAGCAGGGCCAGGCCGACGCCGGCGATGGCCACGTGCCCCAGGCCGTCGCCGAGCAGGCTCAGCCGCTTCTGGACGATATAGATGCCGATCGTCGGGGCGATCAGCCCGGTCAGTAGCGCGGCGATGAGGGCGCGCTGCATGAAGGCGTAGCTGAAGGCTTCCATCAGTCCTCCCCGGGGTGCTCGAGGGTCGTCGGGTAGCTCGGCACCCAGTCGGCGGACGCGGAGACATGTTCGGGCGGGAGGTGGTGCTCGTGCGGCAGGGAGAGCTCGAACCCCGTCCCGTCGTACGCCAACCGGCCGTCCTGGAGCAGGAGGGTGCGGGTGACGAGTTCGGCGAAGGGCCCCGTCTCGTGCAGCACCACCAGGACGGTCAGTGCCCGAGAGCCTGTCAGTTCGCGCATCAGGTCCGCCAGGGACTGCTGCGTCTCCCGGTCGACGCCTGCCAGCGGCTCGTCCATCACCAGCAGGTCCGGCTCGGTGGCCAGCGCCCGCGCGATCATCGCGCGGCGGCGCTGGCCACCGGACAGGTGGGCGATCTGGGCTGTCGCCTTCCCGGCGAGGGTGACTTCCTCGATCGCCCGGGTCACGGCCTCCCGGTCCGTGCGTCCGGCGGGCTGGAACGGGCGCCGTCGCGGCAGCCGGCCGGTGCCGACCAACTCGCGCACGGTGGCGTTGAGCAGGGCCGGGTCGACGTGCTGGGGGACGTAGCCGAGTCGCTGCCAGGAGCGGAACCCGTCCAGACGGTCGCCGAACAGTTCGATGTCGCCGCGCTGGTGGGGCACCAGGCCGAGCAGCGCACGCAGCAGCGTGGTCTTGCCCGAACCGTTGGGTCCCAGCAGGGCGACGAACTCCCCGGCGTGAATGTCGCCAGTGACCCCGCGGACGACCGGCAGGCCGCCGAGACTGACCGAGACGTCACGCAGTGCCACGACCGGAGTGGAATCGATTGTCACTTTCCCCATGGTACGGGTCTCGGATCGTACAGTCGGGGTCGCAGGGGGCGTGCGCCGGTCACTGGCAGCCGTTCGCGGTGCGCAGGGCCTCGAGGTTGGACCGCATCCGGCTCGGGTAGTCGGTGCCGCGCGAGTCGTCCTGGGCCGGTGCGCTGATCGGGTCGAGCAGGTCGGTCCGCAGGTTCCCGTCCCTGGCGATCGCCTCGGACACCGCGGGGGAGACCGCAGTCTCGAAGAAGATCGTGGTGACGCCCTCCCGGGCGGCGAGGTCCTGGACCTCGGCCAGGCGTGCGGCGGTCGGTTCGACCGAGGCGTCGAGGCCGCGGACGGGGACCTGCTCCAGGCCGTACCGGTCGGCGAGGTAGCCGAATGCGGCATGGGACGGGATGAAGATCGTGCGCTCGCAGGTGGCGAGTCCAGTCGCGTACTCGTTGTCCAGGCCCTGCAGCTGCTGGACCACCACGTCGGTGTTGGCCGCGTACGTCGAGGCGTTCGCGGGGTCGATCCGGCTGAGTTCGTCGCGGACGCCGACGGCGATGTTCTCCATGTTCTTCGGGTCCAGCCAGACGTGCGGATCGGCGTGGCCGTCCTCATCGGCATGGTCTTCGGTGGCGTG
>JBIQHF010000002.1:73871-105285 GCA_044508675.1 Propionibacteriaceae bacterium
GCGTGGTCCTCCAGCGCTGGCACCAGCGTGGCCGCGTTCAGGGCCGTCCCCTGGGTGCCGCTGGCGACCGCGTCGTCGACCGCCGGGGTCAGTGAGGCCTCGTAGACCACTAGGTCGGCCTCCTGGGTGATGGCGGCGGTCTGGCGTGGGGTCAGTTCGAGGGAATGGGCGTCACCGCCGGCCTGCATCAGGCCATCGACCGCCACTTTGTCCCCGCCGACCTGCTCGACCAACCACTGGTACGGGTAGATGCCGGTGACGACATGGACCTTCCCGGTCTGGTCGGGGCCGGCGGACGGGGTCGCTTCGGTCCCGCAGGCGGACAACAGGGTCAGGGCGGCCAGTCCTGCCGCTCCGGTCAGGAGGTGAGAGATCTTCATGAGAATCATTTTCATCTAAGGGTCTAATGAAAGTCAAAACCAGTAAGGGAGCCACGCTCGCCTCGGCTAGGCTCGCGGGGTGCTCGTGATCCACCGCTTCCGGGTCCCCGAGGACCGCCGCGCCCAATTCCTGCCCGCCGCCGATGCCGCCCTGGAGCACTTCCGGGCCCGACCGGACGTGCAGGGCGTCGACCTGGTCGCCAACATCGATGACCCACAGCTGTGGGCGATGGTCACCCGCTGGCCCGACCCGGGCAGCTACCGCCGGGCGATCGGTGGGGCTGCGGCCACGTACGCCCTGATGCCGGTGATGGCGTACGCGCTCGACGAGCCGAGCGCCTACCTCCCGGCCGACGAACTGGGCGACAACATCCCCCGCGGCGCCCGCTGACCGGGGTCGTGACCCGGAATGACCGGCAAGTGTCGTTCGGCTAGGGTGGCCGCTGGTGGCATCAGCCTGATGTCCCCAATTGACTGACCAACGGAGTGAACACGTGGCCCCGAGCAAGCTCGACAATGTCATTTCCCTCGCCAAGCGGCGCGGTTTCGTCTTTCCCAGCGGGGAGATCTACGGTGGCACCCGCTCCGCGTGGGACTACGGGCCCTACGGCGTCGAGCTGAAGGAGAACATCAAGCGGCAGTGGTGGAAGTGGATGGTCACCGGTCGCGAGGACGTCGTGGGCCTGGACTCCTCGATCATCCTGCCGCACGACGTGTGGGTGGCCTCGGGCCACGTCGGCGTCTTCACCGACCCGCTGACCGAGTGCCTGTCCTGCCACAAGCGTGAGCGGGCCGACCACCTGCAGGAGGCGTACGCGGAGAAGCACGGCATCGACGATCCCGACAGCGTCCCGCTGACCGAGATCAACTGCCCCAACTGTGGCACCAAGGGCCAGTGGACCGAGCCGCGTGACTTCAACATGATGCTGAAGACCTACCTCGGGCCGGTCGAGGACCAGTCCGGCCTGCACTACCTGCGCCCGGAGACCGCCCAGGGCATCTTCGTCAACTTCAAGAACGTGATGACGTCGGCCCGCAAGAAGCCGCCGTTCGGCATCGGCCAGGTCGGCAAGTCGTTCCGCAACGAGATCACCCCGGGCAACTTCATCTTCCGCACCCGCGAGTTCGAGCAGATGGAGCTGGAGTTCTTCGTCGAGCCCGGCACCGACGACGAGTGGTTCGACTACTGGATCGAGAACCGTCGCGACTGGTACCTCGGGCTCGGCATCGATCCGCAGAACCTGCGCTACTACGAGCACCCGAAGGAGAAGCTGTCGCACTACTCCAAGCGAACGATCGATATCGAGTACCGCTTCGGCTTCCAGGGCTCCGACTGGGGCGAGCTGGAGGGCATCGCCAACCGTACGGACTTCGACTTGGGGACCCACTCCAAGCACTCCGGCACCGAGCTGGACTTCTTCGACCAGGCCAAGAGCGAGCACTACACGCCGTACGTGATCGAGCCCTCGGCCGGACTCACCCGCTCGCTGATGGCGTTCATGGTCGACGCGTACGTCGAGGACGAGGCGCCGAATGCGAAGGGCGGGGTGGACAAGCGCACCGTACTCAAGCTCGACCCGCGCCTGGCCCCGGTGAAGGTCGCCGTGCTGCCGCTGTCGCGCAACGAGTCCCTCACCCCGAAGGCCAAGGACCTGGCGGCCACCCTGCGCAAGTACTGGAACGTCGACTTCGACGATGCCCAGGCCATCGGCAAGCGCTACCGCCGCCAGGACGAGATCGGTACCCCGTTCTGTGTCACCGTGGACTTCGACACCCTCGAGGACCAGGCCGTCACCGTGCGCGAACGGGACACCATGGCCCAGGAGCGGATCGCACTCGACCAGGTCGAGTCCTACCTCGCCGCCCGGTTGGTAGGGTGCTGACATGGCCAAGTCATCGAATCCCGCCGTCGAGGCGGAGAAGATGCGTGAAATGGGGGAGTGGCTCGACGCCGTCCTCGCCGAGCTGGGTCTCGAGGCAGGCGTTCTCGAGCAGCTGCGTACGCCGATGCTGGACATGATCGCGGAGGTGGCCCACGGTCCGAGCCGCCCGGGAGCCCCGCTCACGGCGATGTTGGTCGGTCTGGTGTCCGATCCCTCCGACGTCGACGCCATCCTGGCCCGGGTGGCGCGGGTCCGCGAGCTCGCCGCGAACTGGCCCGGCTGATCCGTCCCCGCACCTGATCAGACCACGTACGGTCCCAGCCGGGTCTCGGGTCGGTCCTCCAGGACCACCCGGACCCGGTTGGCATGGACCGGCGCCATCGCCGGCAGCCGGTCGACCGGGAAGAAGCGGGCCTGGGTGGTCTCCTCGTGGTCGGGCCGGGGCTCGCCGGACACCCACCAGCAGCGGAACGTATGGTCGATGTACTGCGACCGGTCACCGTTCTCGTACGTCACCACGTCGGTCACCGTGACCCAGGCGAGCCGTTCGACCTCCGTGACCACGCCGGCCTCCTCGCGCGCCTCGCGCACGGCGGCGACGTGCGGCTCCTCGCCGGGGTCGATGATCCCGGACACCGGGGTCCACTGGCCGTTGTCGGCGCGCTGGACCAGCAACGTCTCCAGGCCATCGGCGCCCTCGCGGAGCACGACCGCGGTCGCCCCGGAGAGCCACAACAGGTCATGCCCCAGCTTCTCCCGCTGCCGGAGGACGAAGTCGGGAGTCGCCATCAGCGCAGTCCTTCCACCAGCTCGACCGTGACCTCGTCGAGCCCGTCGACGACCACGGCCGCCAGGGCGAGCGCATTCGTGGCGGGTGGGAACTCGGGTCGTGGGACGGCGACCACCGCCATGCCGGCCGCGGCCGCCGCGCGCAGGCCGTTGCTGGAATCCTCGATCGCCACCGCAGTGGCAGGGTCGACGCCGAGCAGTGCGCAGGTCCTCAGGTAGCCGTCGGGGGCCGGTTTGCCGCGTTCGACCTCCTCGGTGGAGACGGTCGCGACGAACCGGTCCGCCACGCCGAGGGTGGCGAGGCTGGAATCGATGATCCGCCGGGGAGAGGACGAGGCCAGCCCCAGCGGCCACACGCCGGCCAGCCGCTCCACTGCCGCCACCGCCCCCGGCAGGGTGGGCAGGTGCTCGGCGTACCGGGCCACGATCGCGTCGATCGTACGGTCCGCGACCTGCTCGGGGGGCCCGTGCAAACCCACCGCCTTCACCAGGTAGCGCGACCACTCCGGGGTGCTCATCCCCATCATGGCGGTGGTGGCCTCGTCGGGCCACGGCACGCCGTCCTCGGCGGCCAGCCCGCGCCGCACCTCGTCCCAGATCACCTCGGTGTCGGTGAGTACGCCATCCAAGTCGAACACGATCGCCCGTGGGGTCATGCTGCCATCGTAGAGGGCGGCACTTTCGGTTCCCTCGCCTCGCTGCGTACACTCGGCCGGTGCCCGTCGCCCCGCCACTTCGCCTGTCCGCCCCGTCCCGACCCGATGCCGTGGTCGTGGACGCGCCGGTGGTGCTCGCCCCGATGGCCGGGGTGACGAACGCCGCCTTCCGTGAGTTATGTGCCGAACAGGGCGCCGGTCTCTACGTGTGCGAGATGATCACCTCGCGGGGCCTGGTCGAGCGAGACCACAAGTCACTGGAGATGCTGGCCTTCTCCGCGGCGGAGGAGACCCGGTCGGTGCAGCTCTACGGGGTCGATCCGGCGACCATGGGCCGGGCGACCGAGATCTTGTGCAACGAGTTCGGGGTGCACCACGTCGACCTGAACTTCGGCTGTCCGGTCCCGAAGGTCACCCGCAAGGGCGGTGGGGGCGTCCTGCCCTGGAAGCGCGACCTGCTGGCGGAGATCCTCCGCTCGACCGTACGGGCGGCGGACCGCTACGGCGTGCCGGTCACGATCAAGACCCGGATCGGGATCGACCACGACCATCCGTACTACCTCGAGGCGGGTCGGATCGCCGAGGAGGCGGGCTGCGCGGCGATCTGCCTGCACGGACGCACCGTGGCGCAGGCCTACTCCTCGGCGGCGGACCGGGACGCCATGGCCAGGCTGGTGGAGCACGTGTCCATCCCCGTGCTCGGCAACGGGGACATCTGGGAGGCCTCCGACGCGCTCGAGATGGTCGAGCAGACCGGGGTTGCCGGCGTCGAGGTGGGCCGGGGATGCCTGGGACGGCCCTGGCTGTTCCGAGACCTGGCCGACGCCTTCGCCGGGCGGTCCACCCGGACCCTGCCGACCCTGGGTGAGGTGGCGGCGATGTTCCGCCGCCACGGCGAGCTGCTCGCCGCCCTGATGGGGGAGCGCCGTGGCCTGACCGACCTGCGCAAGCACGTCGCCTGGTACTTCAAGGGTTTTCCCGTCGGCGGTGACATCCGCCGGGGCCTGGCGATGGTGTCGGGCTTTGCCGAGCTGGACGACCTGCTGGGCCGACTCGATGCCGAGGTCAGGTTCCCGGAGACGGCGTTGGGGGCTCCCCGGGGCCGCCAGGGCTCTCCGCGGGAGAAGGTCGCGATGCCTGAGGGGTGGCTGGCCGACACCTGTGGACTGGACCGGGACCTGTCCGCGGCCGAGCTCGGCGTCTCCGGCGGCTGACCGCAGGCAGGCCTGTTCGGGCCCGGAGGGACTGTCGGTGGCTGCTGGCAGGATGGGGCCATGCACCACGATCCAGGCCCTGACCTGCTACTCCCGTCCGCCCGGGCACAGCAGTGGGCCCGCACCATGTCGGGCCATGGCGCCCGCGGTGAGGTGGTTCGCGCCCATGCGGACTCCGGTGCCTCGCTCGGGACCGGGGAGGTCGTCGGCAGGGAGGCCCGGGAGGCCTGGGAGCGGGCCACCCTGCGCCCCGGCGCGACGCTGTCGTACGGCGCGGGCGAGCGGGTCAGGCCGGAGGAGCCGGACTCCGAGCGCACCTGCTTCGAGCGGGACCGGGACCGGATCGTGCACTCGACCTCCTTCCGACGGCTGGCCGGCAAGACTCAGGTCGTGGTCCATCCGACCGACCACCAGCGCACGCGGCTCACCCATGCCATCGAGGTCGCCCAGGTCGCGGTCTCGATCGCGCGGGGGGTGGGGGCCAACACCACCCTGACCGAGGCGATCGCCCTGGGCCATGACTGCGGACACGGGCCCGGCGGCCACGCCTCCGAGGACGCCTTCGACCCGTACGTGCCGGGGGGCTACGACCACGGGCCCTGGGGTGCGGACGTGGCTCTGGTCGAGCTCAACCTGTGCGCCCAGACCCTCGACGGGATCCGGAACCACTCCTGGTCCCGCCCGGCTCCGGCGACTATCGAGGGGGAGATCGTCTCCTGGGCCGATCGGATCGCGTACTGCGCCCATGACCTGGAGGATGCGGCCCGTTCCGGCATCGTGTCTGCGGACGAACTGCCGGCCGGGATCGCCGCGGTGTGCGGCCGGGACCGGCGCAGCCAGATCCGGACCTTCGTCCGGGCGGTGGTCCTGACCGCCGCCGACCACGGAGAGATCGCGATGGGGCCGGAGGAGGCCGCCGCGCTGGCCGGATTGCGGTCCTTCAACTACGAGAGGATCTACACCCGCCCCGAATCGATCGCCCAGGCCCGCGCCGTGGTGGACGTGCTGCGCGCCCTGGTCGATCACTACTCGCACCGGCCGGAGAAGCTCCCCGACGCCCCTGATGCCCCGGCCGACTCTCCGGAGGTGGTGCGGGCAGCGGTGACGTGGATCGGTGGGATGACGGACCGCTACGCCTTCGACACTGCCGTCCGGGAGCTGCGCTGGGACCCGGGAAGATTGCCTAAGGCCATCCGGGAGCTTGCCTAGGTCACCCATCCCCGCCGCCGGGTAGGGTTCGTGGCAGAGGGAACGGTGTTTCGCATGGCGGAACGTGTGTGGCTCCGATCACATGCTTCCGGAACAGTTCGCCCTATCATCAGTAGTACACGCTGTCCAGAGTGACAGGCAAGGACTGTCCATCCGGGCAGGCCCGGAATGCGTCCGCAGGGACTGGACACGACCTGGTCCCTAGAACAGGCACACAGTCGCAACGAAGCGAAGGAGCACCATGACGAAGGTGACCGTTCACCCGACAGGTGAAGTCGTCGAGGTCCGCGAGGGTGAGACCATCATGGGCGCCTTCTACCGCATCGGCTACGCGATGCGGATCGGCTGCAAGCGAGGCGGCTGTGGCTACTGCAAGATCGACGTCCACGATGGTTCGTTCGAGTACGAGCGTCCCGTCTCCGACGAGGTCGTCACCCCCCAGGAGGCGGCTCAGGGTGTTTGCCTGCCCTGCCGCGCCGTCCCTACCGAAGACATGGTCGTGGAGTTCCGGGAGAACTCCCTCCGACTGGTCAACCCCCTGATGCGCTACATGCTGTCGGACAAGGAGGTCCCGGCGAAGAAGCCGCGTACAGCAGCTCACGTGTGACTTTGGTTACGTTGCCATCATCACAGGCTGAGTCCACCTAGCATCCTCATCATCACCGCCACGACAACAAGGGAGTTCTCTCATGGCGATCCTCCGCATGGGTTACGCACACGTCCGCGTCACGGACTTGGCGGAAGCCCGTCAGCACTACACCCAGACGCTTGGCCTCAACGAGGTGGCCACGCAGGGTGACAAGTTGTACCTCAAGGGCTGGGACGAGTGGGACCACCACTCGGTCATCCTTGAAGACGGCGGCGTCGGCGCCGCGAAGTTCGGCTTCAAGGCCGAGCACGAGGACGACTTGGCCCAGATCGAGAGTCGCGCCCAGAAGTTCGGTGTGACCACCGAGCGGCTGTCGAAGGGCGAGGAGTTCGAGGTCGGTGAGATCCTGCGGATCCACACCCCGTCCGAGCACGTCTTCGACGTCTACAGCGACATCACGACCGGCCAGTCCGACGTCGGCAACGTCAATCCGGAGGCCTTCCCGCGCGACCTGCGTGGCATCGGTGTTCCCGCGCTCGACCACGCCCTCATCACCGCCGAGGACGTTGGCCAGATGGAGCACTTCCTGCACGACGTCTTCGGCTTCTGGACCGCGGAGAAGGTAGCCACCTCCCTCGATCCGCAGGACCAGCACAACATCGCGATCTGGACCACCGCCACCAACCAGATCCACCAGCTGGCCGTCCTCGAGGGCCCGCAGGGCAAGCTGCACCACTTCGCCTTCCGCCTGGAGGAGGGCTGGGAGGTCACCCGGGCCGCCGACCTGATGGCGATGGACGACGTGCCGATCGACGTCGGCCCGACCCGCCACGGCATCACCCGCGGCAAGACGGTCTACTTCTTCGACCCGGCCGGTAACCGCAACGAGGTCTTCGCTGGCGGCTACCCGTCCTACCCGGACCGTCCGATGGTGACCTGGACCGTCGACCAGATCGCCAAGGGCATCTTCTATCACGCCCGTGAGCTGAACGAGCGTTTCTCCACCGTCCTGACCTAGTAGCACGACATGATCTGTGCCCGGGGACGCCGCACGGTGTTCCCGGGCACAGATTGTGACCTGACCCGAACCCCTCCCTGCTCGGAAGGAGCCCCATGTCCATCAGCCGCTCGCAGAACGTCATCACGCTCGAAGGTGCCCGCAAGGCCATCGCTGGAGCCACCGCCAAGGCCGAGGAACTCGGGGTTCCGGTGAACATCGCCGTCGCCGATGCCGGCGGTAACCTCGTCAGCTTCGACCGGATGGACGGGGCAGCGCTGATGTCGGCATCCATCGCCCAGGACAAGGCGATCTCGGTGGTGTCCTTCAAGGGCCTTCCGACCCATGCCTGGACCGACCTGTTCGCCGGCGACCACGAGTCGGTCGGCCAGGGCATCCCGCTCCGCCCGGGCCTGGTCATCTTCGGCGGGGGCATCCCGGTCGTCGTCGACGGTGAGCTGATCGGTGCGGTCGGCGCTTCGGGCGGTTCCTCCGAGGAGGACCGCGCGATCGCCGAGGCCGGCGCCGCCGCGGTGACGGCCTGAGGCCTTGATGACTCCTGCACCCGCAACCAGCATGGAGGTGCGGACCCCGGCCCGTACGCGTGGGGGCAAGAGGTCGACTCCCCAGGGTGGTCTGCGTTCGGTCGGCACTGCGCTCGACCTGCTGGAGTGTTTCTCGGTCGACGGTGAACTCGGCGTGTCCGACATCGCCCGCCGACTGGACATCGCCAAGAGCACGGCGCATCGATTGCTCACCACGCTCTGCTCGCGCGGCATCGTCGAGCAAAACCCCCACACCGGGCGCTACCGCCTGGGGATTCACCTGTACGAGCTGGGCCACCTCGCCCAGGCGCGCTTCGACCTGCGGCAGGTCGCGATGCCCACCATGATCGAGCTGGGTCGCCAGACCGGGTTCGTGGTGAACCTCTCGGTGCCCGACGGGGCCGATGTCGTCTACGTCGAGCGGATCGAGGTGAGCCCGGGCAGCAAGTTGCTCGCCCAGTCGGGCAGCCGCCGCCTGCCGAGCCACGCCACCAGTTCGGGCAAGGTCATCGCCGCGTTCAACGCGGAGACCGACCGGGCCCGTCGCGAGGCCGGGTTCCCGCCTCGTGCCAGCAGCACGATCCGTTCGGAGGCGGAGTGGCGCTCCGTCCTGGACGAGGTGCGGCGGGTCGGCTACGCCCACGCCGACAGCGAGTCGTACGAGGACATCGCCACCGTCGCGGTTCCGCTGCTGGACCTGGAGGACTCGGCGTACGGCGCCCTCTCGCTGCTGGGACCGGACGAGTTGTTGGGACCGAAGGTGCCAAGCCTCGCTCGGCTGCTGCAGACTGCAGCCCAACGCATCGGCCGGTCCCTCGGCCGCTGACCAGAACCAAAGCAATCTCATCAACCCATCGGAGGGAGACGAACGTGGATTCGATCAGCCGGACCAGTGCCGCCGAGGCGCTACTGGAGGCCAACCGCAGTGGGGTGGCGATCCCGCCCCTGCGCGAGACCTACCCCGACCTCACCATCGAGGACGCCTACGAGATCCAGATGCTGACCGTGCGCAGCTGGCTGGCGGAGGGTCGCCAGATCGGCGGCTACAAGGTCGGCCTGACCTCACCCGCGATGCAGAAGCAGCTCGGTGTGAACCAGCCGGACTTCGGCCACATCTTCGTCGACCAGTTCTACCTCGAGAACATGCCGATGGACCTCAGCAACCACATCCTGCCGCGCGTGGAGCCGGAGATCGCCTTCGTTCTCCGCGAGGACCTGCGCGGCCCGGGCGTGACCGTCGTCGACGCGATCCGCGCCATCGACTACGTCCTGCCGGCACTGGAGGTCGTCGACTCCCGCGTCCGCGACTGGGACATCAAGATCGGCGACACCGTCGCCGACAACGCCTCCGGCGGTGGCGTCGTGCTCGGCTCGACCCCGGCCTACCTGGGCGACCTCGACCTGCGCCTGGTCGGCTGCACCATGCACAAGAACGGCCAGGTCGCGGGCACCGGCGCCGGCGGCGCCGTGCTCGGTTCCCCGATCAATGCGCTCGTCTGGCTGGCCAACACGGTCGGCCCGCTCGGCACCACCCTCGAGGCGGGCAAGGTCGTCCTGCCCGGCTCGGTCACCAAGATGGTGCCGGTCGCCCCCGGTGACCGCGTCACCGCCACCTTCGGTGGCCTCGGCGCAGTGACCGCCCTGATCGCCAACACCACGAAGGAGAACTGACCGATGGCTTGGGACTACGACAGCGTTGCCGCCGAACTCCTCGCCTGTGAGGCCGAGGTCCGCGAGCGCGAGCCGATCAGTGACGAGTGGCCGGAGCTGGCGAGCGACATCGCCGGCGCCTACGGGATCCAGGACGCCAACCTCCAGAAGCGGATCGAGCGGGGCGAGAAGCTGATCGGCGTGAAGCTGGGGCTCACCTCGCGCGCCAAGCAGCAGCGGATGGGCGTCGACACCCCGTTCGTCGCGTGGCTGACCGACCAGATGATCCTGCCCGTGGGCGACCCGGTGCCGCAGGAGCGCCTGATCCACCCCCGGATCGAGCCGGAGATCGTCTTCGTGATGAAGGACCGCCTCGAGGGCCCGGGTGTCACCGCCGCCCAGGCGATGGCCGCCGTCGGCCAGGTCCTCGGAGGTGGCGAGGTCATCGACTCCCGCTACCGCAACTTCCGCTTCACCGCGGGCGACGTGATCGCCGACAACGCCTCCTCCGGAGCGTTCTCGATCGGTGGGATCTCGGTCAAGCCGGAGGATATTGACCTTGGTACCGAAGGTATTCTGGTGGAGGTGAACGGTGAGATCGTCGATTCCTCGACCGGTGCGGCCGTCCAGGGCCACCCGGGCGAGGCGCTGGCACTGGCTGCGAACGACCTGGCCAAGCGTGGCCTGGCCATCGAGGCCGGCTGGATCGTCCTCACCGGTGGCATCACCGATGCGTACTTCGCCACCCCCGGCACCTCGATCGGGTTCCACTTCACCAACCTGGGCTCGATCTACTTCTACGGTGGTGATGAGTGATGCCGCTCATCGAGGTCACCCTCGCCGAGGGGCGCACGCCCGAGAAGCTGCGGGCCCTGATCCACGAGCTCACCGAATCCGTCGTGCGGACCGAGGTGGCGAAGAAGGAGAGCGTCCGGGTCGTGATCCGCGAGGTGCCCAAGACGCACTTCGCGGCTGCGGACGAGACGCTGGCCGAGCGCGCCGAGCGCCTGGCCCAAACGGCCGACCCGGCCTGACACCCAACCATTCGATCAACTCGAACGGCACAGAATAGGAAACCTGGGAATGCGTAAGAACATCACGCCCCGCAATGTCGCCAACTTCATCAACGGCGAGTACGTCGAGACCGGCGATTGCTTCGAAACCCTCTACCCGGTGACCGGCGAGGTCACTGCCAGCGTCCACGCCGCCGGCCAGGAGCAGGTCGATGCGGCTGTCGCCGCCGCCCGCGCAGCCCTGTCGGGTCCGTGGGGCCAGCTGAAGACCGACGAGCGCATCGAGATGGTGCTCGGCATCGCCGACGGCATCAACAAGCGCTTCGACGAGTTCCTCGAGCTCGAGGTCCTCGACACCGGCAAGCCGTACTCGGTCGCCTCCCATGTGGATATCCCCCGTGGTGCCGCCAACTTCAAGGCGTTCGCCCACACGCTGAAGGAGCACGCCACCGAGGCCTTCCGGATGGACACCCCGGACGGCAACGGCGCCTGGAACTTCGGCGTCCGTCGCCCCCGCGGCGTCATCGGCGTCATCTCGCCGTGGAACCTGCCGCTGCTGCTGATGACCTGGAAGGTCGGCCCGGCCCTCGCCATGGGCAACACTGTGGTGGTGAAGCCGTCCGAGGTCACCCCCTCGACCGCCTCGCTGCTCGGTGAGGTCATGAACGAGGTCGGCGTGCCGAAGGGCGTCTACAACGTCGTCCAGGGCTTCGGCAACACCGGAGCGATGATCACCTCGCACCCGGACGTCGACGGCATCACCTTCACCGGCGAGACCGTGACCGGCTCGATCATCATCAAGGCGACCGCCGATACGCTGAAGGCCACCTCGATGGAGATGGGCGGCAAGAACGCCGGCATCGTCTTCGAGGACGCCGACCTCGACCTGGCGATCAAGGAGCTGGGCCGTTCCTGCTTCCTCAACTCCGGTCAGGTCTGCCTCGGCACCGAGCGCGTCTACGTGCACGAGTCGGTGTTCGACGAGGTCCGCGACCGTCTGAAGGACTACGCCGAGAACGAGCTGAAGTACGGCTACCCGGATGAGGAGTCGATGAACTTCGGCCCGGTCGTCTCCGACGAGCACCGCGACAAGGTCCTCTCCTACTACAAGCTTGCCGAGGAGGAGGGCGCGACCGTCGTCACCGGCGGCGGCGCCCCGAAGTTCAACGACGAGCGCGACAACGGCTCCTGGGTCCAGCCGACCATCTGGACCGGTCTGGCCCACGACTCCCGCACCGCGACCGAAGAGGTCTTCGGCCCCTGTGTCGCCCTCATTCCGTTCAAGGACGAGGACGAGGCCATCAGGCTGGCCAACGACACCAAGTACGGACTGTCGGCGACCTTCTTCACCAAGGACGTCTCCCGTGCCCTGCGTGTCGCCCCGCAGCTCGAGGCCGGCATCGTGTGGGTGAACTCCTGGTTCCTTCGCGACCTGCGCACCTCGTTCGGCGGCATGAAGCAGTCCGGCATCGGCCGCGAGGGTGGCGTGCACGGACTGGAGTTCTACACCGAGATCTCCAACGTCTGCATCAAGATCTAGTCTCCGACTGATCCCCGGAGGGCGGCACCGCACCGGCGGTGCCGCCCTTTGGCATCCCGGCACAGCGAGGACAGACCCGGACGTTCCCGGTCACGGCTGCAGCGAGCGCTTGAGGTCGGCCGGCAGCAGTCTGCCGGCACTGATCAGTCGTTCCACCAGCACGGCCACCCCGGCGTTGGCGGCCATGATGCCGAACAGCACCAGGAGCTGGGAGGCGCCGGCCTGGATGGGGGAGCCCCCGCCGAGCATCACGCCGATGAAGGCGCCGGGCAGCGTCACCAGGCCCACCGTCCGGGTGGTGTCGATGTTCGGGACGAGTGCCTCGGAGGTGCCGGGATGGATGACCTGGCGGATCGCCCAGGAGCGTTCGAAGCCCAGTGCCAGGGCCGCCTCGTACTGCCCGTGCTGCTCCCGCAGCGCGGGGAACGCTCGTCGGGTCACCAGGGTATGGGCGTTCATCGCGTTGCCCACGATGATGCCGACGATCGGGATGATCGCCGATCCGACGAAGGGGGAGGCCCCGGTCAGGAAGATCAGGGCCGAAACCGGGACCACCCCACCGGCGATGGCCAGGGCGACCCACGGCATCGCGTTGCGTACGTCCGCGCGCCCGGCCGCAGTCCAGACCGCATTGGTGAACATCAACAGGACGAACAACAGGGCCGACCAGACGTACTGCACGGCGCCGACGATGACCAGGGAGACGATCGCCAGTTGCAGCACGGCTCGCAGGGCCGCGACCAGCTGCTGACGGGCCAGGCCGAGCTCCCCGAGCCGGGAGAAGGCCATGGCCAGCAGGACCAGGATGACCAGTGCAGCGGCCAGACCCCACCCCAGTACGACAGTCACGCGGCGAGCCTAACAGTGGGCAGGCGCACCGCGGTCGGGTCAGCGTCCGGCGAGGGTGGCCTTGAGCTGCTCGGTGCTGCCGTTCCGGTTGACGTCGAGGGTAATCACGTCACCGACCCGCTGGCTCCGGATCCGGGCGGCCAGGCCGAGCGACCCGGTGATCGGCACCCCGTCGACGGCCGTGACCACGTCCCCGACGCGTACGCCGGCCTCGTCGGCGGGGGAGCCCGAGACCACCTCCCTGACCTGGGCGCCGACCACGGACTGGCCCTGCACTTGGGCGATGCCGTCAGTGGTGGAGACACCGAGCACAGGGGTGACCGACTTCCCGGTCTCGATCAGCGACCCGGTGATGTACTGCACCTGGTCGGCGCGGATCGCGAAGCCGATGCCGATGTTCCCGGACTGCTCGCCCGACCCGCCCAGCGTGGCGATCGAGGAGGTCAGCCCGATCAACTGGCCGTTCGCGTTCACCAGGGCGCCGCCCGAGTTGCCCGGGTTGATCGCAGCCGAGGTCTGGATCGCGTCGGTGACGACGGTGGTGTCGGCGGACTCGTTCTGTCCGAGGTTGAACGGCGACGACGGTTCAGGGGCGCTCGCCGAGGAGCGTACGGGGCGGTGCAGGGCGGAGATGATGCCGGTCGTGACGCTGCCCGACAGCCCCAGCGGGTTGCCGATGGCCATCACCGGATCCCCGACGGCCAGACCGCTCACGTCCCCGAACGCGATCGGGGTGAGGCCACTGGGCGGATCGTCGATCCTGATCACCGCCAGGTCGGCGCCCGGGTCGGTGCCGACGATCGAGGCGCGGTGGATGGTGTTGTCGTTCAGGGTGACGTTGATCTGGCCGTTCTGGCCGCCACTGATGACGTGGTTGTTGGTCGCGATGTGGCCCTGGGGGTCGAGGACCACGCCGGACCCCTCCGAGCCGCTCTGGCCGCTGGTGACACTGATGGAGACCACGGCCGGCTCCACCGCCTTGGCGACGGCGGCCCAGTCCACCGCGGTGCCGCTGCCCTCGATGACCGGGGTGGTGTTGCCGGTCTGGGTGACCTGGGTGCCCCGGTCGTTCTGGGTGGCGGCGAGGGTGGCCACCGAGCCGACGCCACCACCGATCAGGGAGGCTGCCAGGGCCACCGCCACGATCGTGCCGGCGCCCCCGCGCTTCGGCGGCCGCCCGGCGGTGCTCGGCCCGGCCGCATGGGTCTGCGGCGGCTGCCCCTGCGGCGGCCCGTCCGGGCGTTGGGGTGGTGTCGACCCTGCCGGCGGATCGAAGGAGGGGTATCCGGGGCGATCAGACATGGCTGTTCTCCAATGGCAGGGACGCTGGTGGCATCATAATGATCCCAGCGGGTTCAAGGAACCTGTTGGTTCCCTGTGTGCGGGTTGAGGACAAGTTCCCTTGCCGGCGACGTAGACTCACCCGTTGTGGCAGGCAGGATCAACGAGGAGGACATCGCGCTGGTACGGGAGCGCGCGCGCATCGATGATGTTGTCAGTCCGTACGTTACCCTCCGGCGGGCCGGCGCCGGCTCCCTGAAGGGGCTGTGCCCCTTCCACGACGAGCGGACCCCCAGCTTCCAGGTGACGCCGTCGCGCGGCCTCTACTACTGCTTCGGGTGCGGGGAGGGGGGCGACGCGATCTCCTTCCTGCAGAAGAAGGAGAACCTGTCGTTCGTCGAGGCGGTCGAGCGCCTGGCCGACCAGACCGGGGTCCAGCTGCGCTACATCGACGATGGTGGACGGACGTCGGACTCCGGCAACCGCCGTCGGGTCACCGAGGCCAACCGGCTGGCGGCGGAGTTCTTCGCCGAGCACCTGGCCGGACCGGAGGCGCTCGCGGCGCGACAGTTCCTGGACGGGCGCGGCTTCGACCGGCAGACAGCCGACCGCTTCGGGATCGGATTCGCCCCCCGGGGCGGCCGCGACCTGCACAGCTTCCTGCGCTCCCGCGGCTTCCGCGACGACGAGTTGGTCCGGGCCGGCCTGATTCGCGAGAACGGTGGCTGGGACTTCTTCCAGGGCCGACTGATCTGGCCGATCCGTGATGCCGGCGGCCTGGTGCTCGGCTTCGGCGGCCGGCGCCTGTTCGACGACGACCGGATGCCCGCCAAGTACATCAACACCCCGGAGACCGTGGTCTACAAGAAGTCCCAGGTGCTGTACGGGCTGGACCTGGCCCGCCAGCCGATCGCCAAGCGGTCCCAGGCCGTGGTGGTGGAGGGCTACACCGACGTGATGGCCGCACACCTGTCCGGGATCGACACCGCCGTCGCCTCCTGCGGCACCGCCTTCGGCGACGACCATGCCCGGATCCTGCAACGGCTGATCGGCCAGACCTCGGCCACCCAGGGCGAGGTGGTCTTCACCTTCGATGGTGACGCGGCCGGCCAGGCGGCGGCGCTCAAGGTGTTCAAGGGTGACCAGAACTTCATCACCCAGACGTACGTGGCGGTCGAACCGCACGGCTGGGACCCCTGCGACCTGCGGATCAAGGAGGGCGAGGCCGCCGTCCGCGAACTCATCGGCCGACGGGTGCCGCTATACCGGTTCGTGATGGAGAACGTGATCGCTGAGTACGACCTGGACCGGGCCGACGGCCGGGTCGCGGCACTGCGGGCGGCCGCACCCCTGGTCGCCTCCATCCGCGACCGCTCGCTGGTGTCGGCGTACGCCCACGAGCTGGGTGGGATGCTCGGCATGGAGCCCGACGACGTACGGCGGGAGATCGCCCGGGCCGACAGGTCCGGGCCCGGTCGGGGAGCCACCGAGAGGCACGGTCGGCGGCCCGTCGGGGGTCAGGACCGCGGGGCGGCGGGGGAGTCCCGCCGGCACGCCGCGGCCGGGACCGCACCCGCACCCGAGCACGTTCCGGTCCCGGAGCCGGGACCGGAGCTGCTGCCGCTCCCCGATCCCCGCGACCCCCGGCTGCTGATCGAACGCGGCACGGTGCAACTACTGGTGCAGGTGCCGTGGCTGTTCGCCCCGGACTGGGGCGGCCTGGAGTCCGACGACTTCGTGCACCCGACCTACCAGCGGATCGCCCAGACCGCCCGCGTGGTCTACGCCATGTACGGCGACCCGGACGGGACCATGCCGCAGGCCTTCGATGCGACGGGCTGGATGCAACTGCTGCGCGAGGGCTGCGACGACGCGAACGCCGAACAGGTACTGATCGCGCTGTCGGTCGAGCCGCTGCTGCGCCGGCCGGACCCGATGTATGCCGACGCGTACGCCGCCCGCCTGCAGCTTCAGCGGGTGAACGAGGCGATCGGGGCGCTGAAGGGGCGGATGCAGCGGACGAACCCGATCGAGCACGCCGAGGAGCACCGGCAGATGTTCACCGACCTGCTCGCCTGGGAGACCGCCCGCAAGGACCTGCAAGCTCGTTCGGTGGCCGTCGCGGACTGACCGTCCCGACCCCTCCACAGGGCTCGGGACGGCCGGGAGTGTCGTCCACAGGCAGCGACGGGCCCGGTCCGCCACGCCGACGGCGGGCCGAGGCTGGGGGCATGAGCATCCCCTGCAGCAACGAACCCCGGCTGACCCCTACCGAAGAGCGTGACCTGGCCCGAGCCATCGAGGCCGGGGTGGTCGCCCGCCACCTGCTCGACCTCGGCGAACCGTACGGTCTCGGGACCGCCGCGGAGCTGGCCGCGGTCGCCGAGGCCGGGGAACGGGCCAGGGAACGGTTCCTGGCCGCCAATGTCGGGCTGGTCGTCCATGTCCTGCACCGGGACGCCGGCACCGGCCGGGAGACAGACGACCTGTTCCAGGAGGGGTTCGTGGGGCTGGCGGAGGCCCTGGAGTCCTTCGACTGGGCCCGGGGGACACGGTTCTCGACCTGGGCCGTGCCGTACGTACGCAGCCGGGTGGCCAACGCCCGGCGGCTGGATCGGGGCGGCATCCGGATCCCGGTGCGCAGGATGCGGGCGGCCGCAGCGACGGGCGAGCCGGCCCTCAGCGTCTGCTCGCTGCACGGCACCGACGAGCTCGAACTGTCCTGGTGGCGCGACGGCACAGCGGCAGAGGCGGAGGAGCCGGGGTGGACGGACGTGCTCGCCGCGCTGGGCGAACTTTCGGTCGAGGAGAGGTCGGTGCTGGCGCACCGTTACGGTTTCGCCGGCCATGGCATCTGTACGCAGCAGGTGACCTCGCGGCAGCTCGGCATGCCGGTCAAGCGGGTCCGGGCGACCGAGGAGGCGGCGATCAGGTCGCTGCGGAAAGCAGTCGCCGCCGACCTGGGATGAGTGCCGTCATCCGGGACTACTCGTGGGCCACTCGCGTTCCGCATCGTGCCGTGTTGTTCATCGTGCCGACAAGCGAGAACTTGGAATACACGGGGGCATCGGATTGCGGAAATACGCCTCGGAAAACGTTCGGTTCACTACTGGGATGGCCCCACAAATGAAAAGTGGCTCTGACTAGGAAAAACTACTTCTCTAATCAGAGCCACATTCAGCTCCCCCGACTGGACTCGAACCAGTAACCCTTCGATTAACAGTCGAATGCTCTGCCAATTGAGCTACGGAGGATTATCCCTTGGCGCTGGCGCCGAGATAGAACATTAGCACCGGGTAGGGGTCCGGGCAAAATCGTTCCACTCAGCGGCCCTCGTACGGGTCGTACTCGGCCTTCAGAGCCGCCAGCGCCGCCTCGGCACCCTCACGGGCACCGGGGTCGCTCCACCGCGTCCCGGTGTTCAGCGAGGCATGCCACTCCAGCACCGCCGGCTCCGTGCCGAGCACCCGTCGACCGATCACGACGACACCGTGCTTGGTGCCCTCGACCGGCACCTGGCGGCTCACCAGGATGCTCGCCTCGACCCGCTCCTTGAACAGCTCGGGAACCGAGCCCGGCTCGGTGAGCGGAAGATCTCCCCGCCCGCCGTCGTAGTCGACCCAGGTCAGCCGCTGGGCGTCCTTGTCCCACCCGCCGCGTGCGATCCGGTGCCACGGCAGGATCCGCCACTCGGAGCCGTTGTCGTACACCAGGTGGCTGATGAAGCCGAAGGCGTAGTGCTCGCCGTGCCGACCCCAGGCGAGCACCCGGGTCGGCGTCCCGGGCGCCGCCGCAGCCAGCGCTGCTGCGGCGTCGTCACGGATCGTCGCAGGCAGATGGGTGCGCCGGCCCCTCATGCGTTGCTCGGGACGGCGCGGAGGTCCTCCAGGAACGAATTCGCCCACGCGTCGATGTCGTGGGTGAACACCTGGCGGCGCAGCGCCCGCATTCGGCGGCGCTTGTTCTGCACCGTGTCGTTCATGGCCAGCATCATGCTGCTCTTCATGCCGTTCACGTCGTACGGATTGATCATGTACGCCTGGCGCAGTTCTCCGGCGGCACCGGCGAACTCACTCAGGATCAACGCGCCGTCGTTGTTGCTGCGGCAGGCCACGTACTCCTTGCAGACCAGGTTCATTCCGTCGCGCAGCGGGGTCACCACGCACACGTCGGCCGCCGCGTACATCGCTGCCATCTCCTCGCGGGGGAAGGACGTGTGCATGTACGTGATCGGCGGCCGACCGATCGGTCCGAGGTCGCCGTTGATCCGGCCGACCAACATGTCGATCTCGTCGCGTAGCCGCTTGTACTCCTCGACCCGCTCCCGCGACGGCGTCGCGATCTGGAGGAACGTGACCCGGGCCGGGTCCACCAGGCCTTCGGCGACGAGTTCCCCGTAGGCGCGCAGCCGGTGGTAGATGCCCTTGGTGTAGTCGAGCCGATCGACGCCGAGGAACAGCACCTCGGGGTCACCGAGCTCGTGGCGCAGCTCCCGGGACCGCTGCTGCACCGGTCCGGAGAGCGCCAGCGACTCGAAACCGCGCGCATCGATGGAGATCGGGTAGGCCGATGCCCGGGCGACCCGGCCACTGGGCAGGGTGATCGACTCCCGGTGGGTCTCCAGGCGCAGGCGCTGGCGTGCGATCCGGGTGAAGTTCTGCGCCCCGCCCGGGGTCTGGAAACCGATCAGGTCGGCGCCCAACAGCCCCTCGATGATCTGGCGACGCCACGGCAACTGGGCGAACAGCTCCAGCGGCGGGAACGGAATGTGCAGGAAGAACCCGATCCGCAGGTCCTCCCGCTGGGCGCGCAGCATCTGCGGCACCAGCTGGAGCTGGTAGTCCTGCACCCACACCGTGGCGCCGTGCCCGGCGACGGCGGCGGCCGCATCGGCGAACCGCTGGTTCACCGTGACGTACGCGTCCCACCACTCGCGGTGGTACTCGGGCTTGGCGACCACGTCGTGGTAGAGCGGCCACAGCGTTCCGTTCGACAGGCCCTCGTAGTACTCCTCGACCTCCTGGGTGCTGAGGGGGACCGGCAGGAGCTGGTAGCCGCTGTACTCGAAGGGCTCGACGACCTCGTCCGCTGCGCCGTGCCAACCGACCCAGGCTCCGTGCTGGGCCTGCATCACCGGCTCGAGGGCCGTCACGAGGCCGCCCGGCGACGTACGCCAGGTCGAGTTGCCGTCCTCGTCGGTACTGCGGTCCACGGGTAGCCGGTTGGCGACCACCACGAAATCGACAGGTGCGATCGCGGGTTGCTCTGTCATCACGGAATCAACCTCCCAGTGTCTGGGGACAAATCTATCTCGTGTCACAGTTGGGGCATGGATGCCCTCGCCGCAGTTCTTCGCCACCCCGACCGGACGATCCTGGGCCTCGATTTCGACGGGACCCTGTCACCCATCGTTCCCGACCCCGATCGGGCCTTCGCCCACCCCGGCTCGATCGCCGCGCTGCGGCGGATCGCGCCGCACCTGCAGCAGGTGGCGATCATCACCGGCCGCCCGGCACTGAAGGCCGTCGAGCTCGGCGGCCTCGCCGGCGGTGCCGGTCTGGAGCACCTGGTCGTGCTGGGCCAGTACGGGATCGAACGCTGGGACGCCGTGAGCGGCGAGGTGGCCGGCCCGCCGGTGCCGGAGGCCATCGCCGCGGTGAAGCAGGCCCTGCCGGGGCTGGTGGCCGATGCCGGGCACCCGGAGGCCTGGATCGAGGACAAGGGGCGAGCCGTGGCCGTGCATACCCGTCGACTGCCGGATCCGGAGGCCGCGCTGGCTGACCTGGCCGGGCCGGTGGAGGCACTGGCCCGGGCCCATGACCTGCACCTGGAGCCGGGCAAGAACGTCCTGGAGATCCGTGCCGCCGGGTTCGACAAGGGAGGTGCGGTCCGGGACCTGGCCCGACGGCTCGACCCGGCGACCTTCGTGTACGCCGGGGACGACCTGGGGGACATCGCCGCGTACGAAGCGGTCGAGGAGCTGCGGGAGCAGGGATGTGCGACCGTGCTGGTGTTCCCCGAGGCAGCGGGTGAGCCCAGCCCACTGGCCGCTCGGGCCGATGTGGTCGTCAATGGTACGGATGGCATGGCAAAGTGGCTGACGGAACTTGCTGACGTCCTAGAATCATGAGGTCGTGCCAGTAGCTCAGCCGGTCAGAGCAGCGGACTCATAATCCGTCGGTCGTGGGTTCAAGCCCCACCTGGCGCACAATCCGGTGCTCCTGGCGCACCATTTTGCGCTTCTGGACGTCAGTGGAACAGTGGGTCCACGGTATTCCACGCGCGTACAGGATAGGACTCATGCAACCCGGGACACTGCTGGCAGGAAGGTATCGGCTGGAACGCACCGTCGGGACCGGCGGGATGGGGCAGGTCTGGGCCGCCCGCGACGAGCTGCTGGGCCGCGAGGTCGCGATCAAGATCCAGGGTGTCGCAGGCGGGTCGAGCGAGGACCTCGAGCGCTTCCGGAGGGAGGCCCGGGCCGCGGCGGGCGTACGACACCCGAACGTGGTCACCATCTTCGACGCGGGCGTCGACGGGGACGCGGCGTTCCTGGTCATGGAGCTGCTCCCCGGCCCCACGCTCGCGGCGTACGTGGCCGAACACGGTGAACTGCCGGAGGCCGAGGTGGTCGGGCTGGCCGAGCAGATCGCGGCTGGGTTGGCCGCTGCCCATGCGGCCGGGGTGGTCCACCGTGACGTCAAGCCGGCGAACGTGATGTTCCACGGGGCCGACACGGTGAAGATCGTCGACTTCGGGATCGCCCGGTTGGCCCATACCTCGGCTGCCCGCCTGACGCAGACGAACGCGGTGGTGGGCAGTGCCCCCTACCTGTCGCCGGAGCAGATCCTGGGTCGCCCGGCCGATGAACGCAGTGACATCTATGCCCTCGGTTGCGTCCTGACGGTGATGCTGACCGGTCGGCCGCCGTTCGAGGGCGACAACGTCATGGCGGTGATCAACAAGCACGTGCACGGCGTGGCCCCCCGGATCCGGGAGCGGCGTCCCGAGGTGAGCGCTGGGCTGGACCGGTTGGTGAGCGACCTGCTGGCCCGGACCCCGGACGAGCGCCCCCCGACCTGCCGGGCGGTGACGGACCGGCTACGCCGGTTGGAGCCTGGGGACGGCGCAGCCGCCACGAGCCGGATCGCGGCAGTCCCGGGCTGGAGCCCGGTAGCCGAGACCGCCCCCACCCGCAGTGCAACTGCTGCGATGCCGGTGCCGGACGGACCCGCCCAGACCCTCGCAGTCGCCGATGGGGCGCCGCAACGAGCCCTGCCCGCCGTGGAGCGAGGTGTGCCGAAGCGGCTCGTGGCGGTGGCTGCCGCGGCGGTCCTGGCGGCCTCCTTCGGGGCGACCGTGCTGGTGCTCGGCCAGCAGACGGGGCAGGCGCAGGCCCCGGCGGGCGACACGCCCTCCGAGGCGGCCCCCAGCGTGGTTCCGAGCCCGACAGCCAGCCCGACGACGACCGGGTCGGTGCTGGCGGAGCCGACGCGGCAGCCGGCAATGGTGCCCGTCTGGACCCCGACGGCGACCGCGCCGGCACCACTGCAGGCCGGCACCGACCTGACGCAGGCCCGCGCGGAGCTGCAGGCCGCCGTCGATGCCGCGCGGTCCAGCGGCCTGGACCGGAAAGAGGCCGAGGACCTGGCCGACAGCCTGAAGAAGATCGACGAGGAATTGGCCAAGGGCGACCCCGAGGACGCAGCCAGGGAGATCGGCAAGACGGCCCGGCAGGTGAACAGGCTCACCGCGAAGGGTGACCTCTCCCCCCAGCCGGGCCAGCGCATCCAGGACGCGCTGGCCGGGGTCCGCGCCGCGCTCTGAGCCCGCGCTACGTTCCGGGTCAGTGCCAGCCCGGCGGCACGTACGCACAGCTCGGGTCGGAGGCCAGCGGGTCGCCGGTCATCGCGTACGTACGGGCCCGCGACCCGCCGCAGATCCAGTTGAAGTCACAGACCCCGCACTTGCCGGAGTAGCCGGACGGGTTGCGCAGCGCCTGCATCATCGGAGCCTGCGCGTAGATCTCGTGGAACGGCCGCTGGCGGACGTTGCCGCAGTTGAACGGCAGGAAGCCGCTGGGGTAGACGTCTCCGACATGGTCGATGAACGCGAAGCCGTTGCCGGCGTTCACGCCGATGGCCGGCCGTGGTGGACGCCGGTTGCCGCCCTCGCCGAGCAGCTCCACCGTACGGGCCGTCAGCCGGGCATGCAGCGGACCGGTCGGCGGCAGCGGGTCGCCGGCCGTCAGGGCATCGTCGCGCTGGATCGCGACCCGGCGGTAGCTCTGGCCCTCGGTCGTCTTGACCGCGATCCGGTCCGAGACGTCGTGCAGCCAGTGCATGACGTCCTCCATCTCGTCCGGGTCCAGGCCCTGCAGGTCGGAGCCGCGCCCCATCGGGACCAGGAAGATGGTGTACCAAAGATTGGCACCCATGCCGATTACGGTCGCGAGGATCTGCGGCAGCTCGGCCAGGTTGTTCTTGCAGATCGTGGTGTTGACCTGGAACCGGAACCCGTGCTTGACCACGAGCTCGGCGGCCGCCATGGTCGCGTCGAACGTCCCGTCGATCCCCCGGAAGGAGTCGTGTGTCGCCGGGCTCGCCCCGTCCAGTGACAGCGAGAACGCCTTGACCCCGGCCGCCCGGACCGAGCCGAGCCGCTCGTCGGTCAGTAGCGGTGTCACCGAGGGGGACAGGGCGATCGGCAGCCCGAGGGAGGTGCCGTACGCGATCAGCTCCTCCAGGTCGTCGCGCTCGAACGCATCGCCGCCGGAGAGGATCACGATCGGGTGCGGCGTGCCGTACCCGGCGAAGTCGTCCAGCAGCGCCTTGCCCTCGGCCGTGGTCAGCTGGCGCGGATCCGGGTCCGGGAACGCGTCGGCCCGACAGTGCCGACAGGCGAGCTGGCAGGCCCGGGTCACCTCCCAGACCAGCACGTGGGGGCGGTCCCCGGCGTCATGGCGGAGGGTTCGGACGACGCCGGGGTGGCCGGCCGGATGCATCGACATGCCCCTACGTTACCTGTAGTAGCCGGTGTCTGCGGGAGGAGATGCCCGATCTGGAGGGGCGGGGCCGGCCCCCGAATCCGAGATGCCCGGGGTGGCCGGTCAGCCGTCGAGGTCCTGCACCGGCTTGTTGAGCAGTTCCTCCGGGATGACCGGTTCGGGCCGGGGGATCGGCTTCATCCGGTGCGGGATGCGGTCCCGGGCGTACGTGATGCCCTTGTAGCCGTGCTCCATGGGCCGGCCCTGCTCGTCCAGGGAGACCATCACGATCCGGTCGATGGTGATGATCGAGGCGCGGGTGACCATATTGCGGACATTGCACTGCAGGGTGAGGGACGTACGGCCGAACTTCACCGGGAACACGCCGAGCTCGATGATGTCGCCCTGCCAGGCCGAGGACACGAAGTTGATCTCGGACATGTACTTCGTCACCACCCGCTCGTTCCCGAGCTGGACGATGGCGTAGAGCGCCGTCTGTTCATCGATCCAGGACAACAGGTGGCCACCGAAGAGAGTCCCATTCGCATTGAGGTTCTCGGGGCGGACCCACATCCTGGAGTGGTATCGCATCTTCGGGTTCTCCATGGCCGCCAGTCTAGGGCTGGGTCGCCCCCGCCACCCCGTCGAACCAGCCAAGGATGGTACGACCCACGCCGTCGTCGGCGCACCCGACGGTCACCGACTCGCCGATCCCCTCCAGCAGCGGATGGCGCGGCGGCATGACGTACGCGCTGCCGGCCCACTGGAGCATCCCGCGATCGTTCGGCATGTCACCGAACGCCGCGACGTCCTGCGCGCCGAGCCCCAGCTCGGCACAGTGCCGGGCGAGCATCGCCGCCTTGTCCACCCCGCGCGCCCCGACCTCGATCAGCACGCGGTCGCCGGCCTCGACCCCGTGGGTCGACCAGGTCAGCGTCAGGTCGTCCCCGGTGACCTCCGCCAGGGTGTCGACCACATCGGCCAGCGAATAGCCGAACGTCTGGACCAGCACCTTGAGCACCGGACCGCCGTGCAGCAGGTCGGCCAGCGTGGCCTGATGGTATCCCGGGACCAGGGGCGGGCGGTCCAGGTAGCCCGGTTCGTACCCGAAGGAGTCCATCCGTTGCAGCCCCAGGGTGGCGCCGGGCAGCCGGGTGCGGACGTGCGCGCCGAGGGCAGCGATCAGGTCCGGTGCGATGCTGACCACCTCGTACACCTCGCCGGTCGCTGCGTCGTAGCGGATCGCACCGTTGCAGCCGATCACCGGGACCCGGTCCAGGCCCATGTCGATGATCGGTTGCATCCAGGTGGGAGGCCGGCCGGTCGCGAAGACCACGTGCAGGCCGGCACCCAGGGCCGTACGGACGGCACGGGCGTTCAGCTCGGAGACGGCTCCGGCCGGATGCAGGAAGGTGCCGTCCAGGTCGGTGGCCACCAGACGGGGCGTCACAGCTTGGACCTCTCCGGGTTGCCGGTGCCGCCCTCGGTCGGGCTCGCGCCGGGGGAGGGCGAGGCCGGCTGAGGGGTCGGTGAGGCGGACTGCGGCGAGGGCGACGCGGAGTCCGGCGACGGCGAGGGGGACTCCGACTGCGGCGAGGGCGACCCGGACTGCGGCGAGGCGCTCGCCGAGGAGGGCTGCGGTGGCGGCGGGCTCTGCGGAGCCTCGTTGCGGAACAGCAGGATCGCCACCAGCACGGCGATCGCGGTGACCAGCACCATCAGCAGCCAGGACACGAACAGGCTGACCCAGCCCGCTCGGTCGTGGCGCCCCGGCCAGGGCATCGGCCACTGGGACGTACGCCCCGGCGCCGTCTCGTCGGCCCAGGGCAGCTGGTAGTCCGGGCCGGCAGGACGACCGATCGGGCCCAGCATCTCCAGGCCGACGCGCTCCAGGATGGTCGAGGCCAGCGGGGCCTGGTCGGCCGTGAGGGCCACCCACGGCGCCTCGGGCACACCGGTCTCCACCGGTGCCCCGGACTCGCGGTAGCGCCGGGCCAGCCGGCCGGAGTCCTGGTCCTGTCCGCCCCGGGCCACGACCAGGTCGACGTGCAGGGGATCGATCTCTCCGTTGAAGCGGTCCCGGGCGACCCGGTCCGCGGCAGCGCCCTGCGACAGCAGGACCAGCACGACCTGCCGGTCCGTGGCGGGCTCTTCCCCCGTGCCGGTCCGGCCGGTCCCAGCCGACTCGGCGTCCGCGTGTGCCCGGTACACCACCCCGGCGGTCTGGGCATCCCAGCGGGCATCGAGCCAGAAGCCGCCGACCCGGGGAGGATCCTCGGGGTGCAGCGGCCGGGCGATCGGCTCGGGGGACGTCATTGCGGTCATCAGCCCCAATGAGACCACATCGGGCCAAGCTCGGGGCACCGGAGCGTTTGGCCGGTGCCGGGTGATGGAGGTGCTGTCTGCGAGGATGGCAAGTGATCGCGCAGCGGAGGGAGAAAATGTGGACAACCAGGAGGCGGCCCGGCTGATCGGTGAGGCCCTGGCACAGGTGCGCCGGGTCATCGTCGGGCAGGAGCACATGGTGGAGCGCCTCATGGTGTCCCTCCTGGCCCGTGGCCACTGCCTGCTCGAGGGGGTGCCCGGCACGGCCAAGACGCTGGCGGTGCGTACATTCGCGACCGTGGTCGGCGGCGAGTTCGCCCGGGTGCAGTTCACCCCCGACCTGGTCCCCTCCGACATCGTCGGCACCCGGATCTACAAGGCCTCGCAGGAGGGTTTTGACGTCGAGCTGGGCCCGATCTTCGTGAACTTCCTGCTCGCCGATGAGATCAACCGTGCGCCGGCGAAGGTGCAGTCGGCGATGCTCGAGGTGATGGCGGAGAAGCAGGTGTCGATCGGCGGCACGACCTACCCGGCACCGGACCCCTACATCGTCATCGCCACGCAGAACCCGATTGAGTCCGAGGGTGTCTATCCGCTGCCCGAGGCCCAGCGCGACCGCTTCCTGCTCAAGGTCGACGTGCCCTACCCGCACGGCAACGAGGAGTTCGAGATCCTGCGGCGGATGAGCATCCGGGCACCGCGGCCCGAACCGGTGCTCGACAACGCCAAGGTGCTGGCGCTGCAGCAGAAGACCAACGAGGTCTTCGTGCACAACCTGGTCGCCGAGTACATCGTCCGACTGGTGCTGGCCACCCGGAACCCGGCCGATTTCGGCATGCCGGACCTGGCGGACGTGATCGCGAACGGCTGCTCGCCGCGTGCCACCCTGGGCCTGGTCGGCGCGGCGCGTGCCCTGGCGCTGATTCACGGGCGGGACTACGTGCTGCCCACCGATGTCCAGGCGATCGCCGGCGACGTGATGTCACACCGCCTGCAGCTCGGCTTCGATGCGGTGGCGGACAACATCGACCCGGTGCAGGTGGTGGACCGGGTCCTGGCGATGGTCCCGGCCCCGACCCCGGTCTGGAGCCAGCAGCAGCGCGAGACCGCCCAGCTGCAGCACGCCTACCGGCCCGAATTCCGTGGTTGACCGCACTCCCATGCCTGACTCCGCCGCCGCCTCCCTGATCCGGCCACCGGATCGGCCCACTCTCCCGCTGCACCGGTTGGCGCCGGAGGCGGCGCTGCGACGGCTGGAACTGACCGTGGTACGGCGCCTGGAGGGGTTCCTGCAGGGCGACCACCTGGGTGTGCTGCCCGGCCCCGGCTCGGATCCCAACGATGCCCGGCCCTACCAGCCGGGCGAGGACGACGTCCGCAAGATCGACTGGCCGGTGACGGCACGGACCCGGGTGACGCACGTCCGCGACACGATCGCCGACCGGGAGCTGGAGGTCTGGGGCCTGATCGACATGACCCCGTCGATGAACTGGGGCACCGCCGGGATCACCAAGCGCGACCTCGGCATCGCGGCTCTGGCCACCTTCGGCTTCCTGTCCCAGCGGATGGGCGACCGCTTCGGCGGCCTGGTGATGCGCCCCGAGGGCGTCCGCCGGCTGCCGGCCCGCTCCGGTCGTACGGCCCTGTACGCGCTGTTGCGGTCGCTGCTGGACGAGCCGATCGCCCCCGACAGCACCGACCCGGGCATTCCCCTCTCGCGTGCCATCGACGAACTCGGCCGGACCCAGCGCCGGCGCGGCCTGCGGCTCGTGGTGTCGGACTTCCTGACCCCCGGGGACGCCGAGACCGATGTCGCTGTCCCGCCGGAGTGGGAGCGGTCGATGCGCCGGCTGTCGGTACGCAACCAGGTGATCGCGGTGGAGGTGCTGGACCGCCACGAGGTGGAGTTCCCCGATGTCGGCGACATGCTGCTGCGCTCCACCGACACCGGCTTCGAGGGGTACGTCAACACCGGCGACCCGCGGCTGCGCGAGGCGATGAACCGTGCCGCCACCCTGCAGCGCGAACGCACCCGGGCGGCGCTGCGCCGCTCCGGGGTGGGACACATCCGGCTGCGCACCGACGGTGACTGGGTGACCGAAATCGCCCGCTTCGTGCTCGCCTACCGGCGCACCGCCGGGATCCTGCACCGCCCGCCCCGAGGGGTGGCGCGCTGATGGAGTTCTGGCGCAACCTCAGTTTCGGTGACCCGTGGCGGCTGCTGGTGCTGCTGGTGGTCCCGGCGATCATCGCGCTGTACGTCTGGGCGTCCCACCGGCGCGGCCGGCGCGGCCTGCGCTTCACCACCACCGCCCTGCTGCAGGTGGTCGGCGGCAGTCGGCCGCAGTGGCGACGCCACCTCGCGGTCGCCTTCTCGCTGCTGGCACTGGCCGCGGCCGTCATCGGCTGGGCCCGGCCGACCACCATCGCTGATGTCCCGCGGGAGCGGGCGACCGTCGTGCTGGTGATGGACGTCTCCCTGTCGATGCAGGCGGTCGACGTACGTCCCAGCCGGCTGGAGGCAGCGGTGGAGGTGGCCACCGGCTTCGTCGACTCGATCCCGGACACCTACAACGTCGCGTTGGTGACGCTGTCGGGCAACCCGTCGGTCGTCGTCCCCCCGACACTCGACCACGGGGCCATCACCCGGGCCCTGGCCGGCCTGCAGCCGCAGGAGTCCACCTCGATCGGTGATGCGATCGCCACCGCCCTGCGCGCCCTGGAACAGGCGCCCCGCGACCCGGACCATCCCGACGAGCTCGCCCCCGGGGCGATCGTGCTGCTCTCCGACGGCGACAACACCACCGGTAGCACCGCGCAGCAGGGGGCGGCGCGCGCCGCCGACGCCAAGGTGCCCGTGCACACGATCGCCTACGGCACCGAGAACGGCTACGTCGACATCGACGGCAAGCGTGAGCCCGTCCCGCCCAACGAGGAGACGTTGCGTCAGGTGGCAGACATCACCGGTGGGCGCGCCTTCACCGCCGACAACGCCAACCAGCTGGACCGGGTCTACAAGGACATCCGCTCCGAGGTCGGGGTGGAGAAGAAGTCGACCGATGTCAGCTCCACCTTCGCCGGGTACGCCATCATCGCGGCGGCACTGGCAGCCGTGGCCGCCATTTCCCTGGGAGCACGCTGGCCATGATTCCGTTGATCGAGTTCCTGTCCCCGAACCGGCTGTGGTTGCTCGCCCTGGTGCCGGTCCTGGTCGGGATGTACGCCCTGCTCGCCCTGCGCGAAGCGAACGGCCGGGGCCGTCGCAACACCCTGCAGGTGAGGCTGCCGGTCGACCGGCCCTGGCTGCGCCACCTCGCGGTCGGGCTGGCTGTCCTGTCGCTGGTGTCACTGGTCGTCGCGTTCGCCCGGCCCAAGCAGAACGTCATGGTGCCGCGGGAGCGGGCCACGATCGTGGTGGCGGTCGACGTGTCCCTGTCGATGGAGGCCGACGACGTCGCACCCGACCGGTTGGGGGCGGCGAAGGCGGCGGCGACCGAGTTCGTCCGGTCCCTGCCGCCCAGGTACAACGTCGCGCTGGTCTCCTTCGCCGGCACCGCCTCCGTGGTCGTGCCACCGACCCAGGACCGTGGGGTGGTCACCGCCGCCATCGACACCCTGCAGCTCCAGCCCTCCACGGCAATCGGCGAGGGGATCTACGCAGCGCTGGGCACGCTGAACCAGGTGCCCCCGGACCCGGAGCACCCCGATGATCCGCCGCCGGCACGCATCGTGCTGCTGTCCGACGGCTTCACCACGGTCGGCCGGCCCGCGGCGATGGCCGCCGAGGAGGCGAAGGCACAGGAGGTGCCGATCTACACCATCGCGTACGGCACCACGCACGGGACGATCCTGATCGAGGGCAGCCGCCAGCCGGTCCCGGTCGACTACAACGAGCTCGCCAACGTCGCCCGGATCTCCGACGGCTCCGCCTATCGCGCCGAGAGCGCCGGCCAGCTGCGGGAGGTCTACCGCGACATCGGCTCCTCGATCGGCAAGGAGCCGGTGGCGGTCGACGTCTCCAACCGGTACGTGGGCGTCGCGGTGGTCTTCGCCCTGCTGGCCTCCCTCGGGGTCGTCTCGCTCGCCTCGCGCTGGCCCTGAGCCTGCGGGGATCCGGGCTGGCCTGGGCCGGTCCTGCACTGGTCGCGAGCCGGCCGCGCGCCGGCGCTGGGTAGGCTGGCCAGTCGTGGGAGACGTACGCAGCAATCTGGACACCATCCGCACGAGGATCGAACGGGCTTGTCGCGACGACGGGCGTGACCCGTCGCAGGTGCGGCTGCTGCCGGTCACCAAGACCGTCGACCTGGACCGGATCCGAGAGGCGTACGACGACGGTTACCGCCGGATGGGGGAGAACCGGGTCCAGGAGGCGCTCGACAAATGGGAGCGCACCCGGGACTGGCCCGGCATCGAGTGGGCCGTGATCGGCCACCTGCAGACCAACAAGGCCCGCGACGTCGCGCGCTTCGCCGCCGAGTTCCAGGCGCTCGACTCGCTCAAGGTCGCCCGCGAGCTGGACAAGCGGCTGCAGGCCGAGGGGCGTGCCCTCGACGTGCTGGTGCAGGTCAACTCCTCGGGCGAGCCGCAGAAGTTCGGTGTCGACCCCGACCAGGTCCCGGACTTCGCCGAGCAGTTGCGCTCCTTCGACGCGCTGCGGGTCCGGGGCCTGATGACGCTGGCTGTCCGCTCGTCGGACCGTACGCAGGTCGCCGCCTGCTTCGACCGGATGCGGACCCTGCAGGAGCGGCTGCGCCAGGACGACCGTGCGGCCGGCAGCTATGACGAGCTGTCGATGGGCATGTCCGGGGACTTCGAATTGGCGATCGAGTACGGCGCGACGTGCGTACGGCTCGGCCAGGCGGTTTTCGGGCGCCGGCCCGCGAACACGCCCGGGGAAACGCTGACCTGATCACACCGCTGGCGTTTGGACCGGCTGTGCACCAGAATGGGCACCAGTTCCGCGCCGAGATCGAGGTTGCTGGGGAAGGCACATCTCAGCCTCGGGAGGAAACGCACATGTCGAATACCAGGGGCGTCCTGTACGTCCACTCAGCGCCGTCGGCTCTGCGCCCGCATGTCGAATGGGCCGTCGCCGGTGTGATGGACGTGCCCGTACGACTCCAGTGGCAGGCGCAGCCGGCAGAGCCCGGCACGCAACGCTGTGAGTATTTCTGGGAGGGGCCGGTGGGCACCGGCGGGCAGATCGTGTCGTCCCTGCGTGGCTGGGACCAGCTGCGATTCGAGCTCACCGAGGACCCCACCGAGCAGAGCGATGGCCACCGCTGGATGTCGACCCCGAGGCTGGGGGTGTTCCGTGGCCAAGTGGGCCAGAGCGGCGACATCGTGGTGACCGAGGAGCGGCTGCGCTGGGTGCTGGAGCAGGACGACACGAGCGCGGCGCTCCGGGACCTCCTGGGAGATCCGTGGGACGCCGAGCTCGAGGTGTTCCGCTGGGCCGGGGAGGGCGCCCCGGTGCGCTGGCTGCACCGGGCCGTCTAGCCCGACGAG
>JBIQHF010000002.1:105385-109731 GCA_044508675.1 Propionibacteriaceae bacterium
GGCCGGGGAGGGCGCCCCGGTGCGCTGGCTGCACCGGGCCGTCTAGCCCGACGAGGTCACCGGGTCGTCGAGTTCGACGAGGTCAACCGGCCGCTGGGGCCGGTTGACCATCGGGGTCAGCGCGGGATGGTGGTGTGTCGCCCGCGCTCGCCGCGGTTAGCGGCCGATTCCTCCTCGACCCGGGGACGTCGACCAGAACGACCAGCGGCCGTCGGCCGTCTCAGGCCTCGGTGATATTGGCCGTGGTGAAGGTCAGGGCGATGTTGTGTCCGCCGAAGCCGAAGGAGTTGTTGATCCCGGCGAGGTCGCCCTGCGGCAGCTTGCGGGCGGTCGTCGCGATGTCGATGTCCAGACCGTCCTCGGGGTTGTCGAGATTGATCGTCGGCGGCACCACGCGGTCGTGGAGCGCCAGCACCGTGAACACCGACTCCATCGCGCCGGCGGCACCGAGGAGGTGGCCGGTCTGCGACTTGGTTCCGGTGAAGATGACCTCGTCGGTCGCGTCGCCGAGCGCCGCGCGTACCGACTGGGCCTCGGTGACGTCCCCGGCCGGGGTCGAGGTGGCGTGCGCGTTGACGTGCTTGATGTCGGAGGGCTGCAGGCCGGCGTCGCGGACGGCGAGCCGGACGGCGGTGGACTGGCCGATGCCGTCCGGGTCGGGGGCGACCATGTCGTACGCGTCGGAGCTGATCCCGGCCCCGGCGAGCGTGCCGTAGATCGTGGCGCCGCGGGCCAGGGCGTGCTCCAGGGACTCGAGCACCAGGACGGCCGCGCCCTCACCGAGAACGAAGCCGTCGCGGTCCTTGTCCCACGGGCGGGAGGCCTGCTCGGGGGCGTCGTTACGGCGCGACAGCGCCTGCATCTGGCCGAAGGCGGCGACCGGCAGCGGGTGGATCACGCCTTCGGCACCACCGGCGATGACGACGTCGGCCCGGCCGTACCGGATGATGTCCAGACCCTGGGCGATGGCCTCGTTGCCGGAGGCACAGGCGGAGACGGGGGTGTGGATGCCGGCCCGGGCCCGCACCTTCAGGCCAATGGTGGCGGCCGGCGCGTTGGCCATCAGTTTGGGGATGGTGAAGGGGCTCACCCGGCGGTGGCCCTTCTCCTTCTGGGTGTCCCACTGGCCGACCAGGGTGTGCAGGCCGCCGATGCCGGTCCCGACAGACACGGCAAGACGGGTGGGGTCGACGGGGTTCTCGTCGCCCAGCCCGAAGCCGGCGCGCTGCCAGGCCTCCAGGGCGGCGACGACACCGAGCTGGGTGGAGCGGTCCATCTTGCGGGCCTCGACCCGCTCGATCAGGGTCGCGGGGTCCACGGCGGCCTCGGCGGCGATCCGGGTCGGCAGTTCCGCGGCCCAGTCGTAGGTCAGGGCGTGCACGCCCGGGGTGCCCTTGACAACGTTGGTCCACGTCGTGACGGCGTCGCCGCCCAAGGGCGTCGTGGCACCATAACCGGTGACGACAACGGTGGAGGACATGATTCAGGGGCTCCTTGGGTTCGCAGAAGAGGCGGTGGACGGAGGGTTGAGCGGGCATGGGGCCGGCGAGGCCGGCCCCACAGCCGTGAGCGTCAGTTGGAGGCGCGCTCGATGTAGGCGACGGCGTCGCCGACGGTCTTGAGGTTCTTGGACTCCTCGTCGGGGATCGACACGCCGAACTTCTCCTCGGCGGCGTAGATGATCTCGACCATCGACAGGGAGTCGATGTCCAGGTCGTCGGTGAACGACTTGTCCAGCTTGACGTCCTCGACGGGGATGCCCGCGACCTCGTTCACGATCTCGCCCATGGCGGCCAGGATCTCTTCAGTGGTAGCCATACTTCTCTCCTAGGTGTTGGCGGCTTTGGTCAGGTTGGAAGGTATCAGGGCAGGACGATGACCTGGCCCGAGTAGACCAGACCGGCACCGAATCCGATGATGAGACATGTCTCACCCGAGTGGACCTGGCCGTCCTGGTACAGGGCCTCGATCGCCATCGGGATCGAGGCGGCCGACGAGTTGCCGGTGTTCGCGATGTTGTGCGAGACCAGCACCGACTCGGGCAGCTTCAGCGTGCGGACCATGGCCTGGGTGATCCGGTCGTTCGCCTGGTGGGGAACGAAGACGTCGAGCTGCTCCGGCTGCAGGCCGGCAGCGGCCATGGCCTCGGCGGCGTACTTGGAGACGGTGAACGAGGCCCACTTGAAGACCGGGTTGCCGTCCATCACCAGGACCGGCTGCTTGCCCTCGTCGACGGCCTGCGGCCAGTGCGGCTCCTGCTGGATCAGGTGGCCCTGCTCGGCGTCCGAACCCCACACCACCGGGCCGATGCCCGGCTCGTCGGAGGGGCCGATCACCGCGGCGCCGGCACCGTCACCGAAGATGAACGCGGTCGAGCGGTCCTCTTTGTTGGTCAGGTCGGAGAGCCGCTCCACACCGATGGCGAGGACGTACTTCGCGGCGCCGGCACGGACCAGCGCATCGCCCTGGGCGATGGCGTACGAGAAGCCGGCGCAGGCGGCGGAGATGTCGTACGCGGCCGCCGTGCTGCCGAGGTCACCGGCGACGACGCAGGCCAGGCTCGGGGTCTGGGTGAACCATCCGACGGTCGCCACCACGATCGTGCCGATCTCCTCGACGGCGATCCCGGCGCGCTCGATGGCCTTCCGGGCGGCCTGGACCGCCATGTACTCGACGGTCTCCTCGCCGGTGGCCCAGTGCCGCTGGGAGATGCCCGAGCGGGTGCGGATCCATTCGTCGGAGGACTCGATCCAGGTGCAGACCTCCTCGTTGGTGACGATCCGCGAGGGGGAGTAGGCGCCCATGCCGTAGATGCGCGCATAGCGCGAGCCCTCGGCGGACTTGATCGGGGTGGTGGGGGCGAAGGTCATCGGGTCACCTCAGTGGCGTCGTAGTTCTCGGTTGTCGGGTGCGGGGCCGGCGTGGCGGTCTGGACCGGGCCGGAGCCGATCTCATCGCGCTTGGCGACGAACTCCATCGCGGCGGGCAGCTCGTCAGGAGTGTTCAGGGCGAAGACCTCGACGCCCTTCAGGTTGCGCTTGGCGATGCCGGTCAGGGTGCCGGACGGGGGCAGCTCGATCAGTCCGGTGACGCCGAGGTCACGCATGGTGTCCATGCACAGGTCCCAACGGACCGGGGCCTCGACCTGCGCGACGAGACGGGCCAGCATCTCGCGGCCGGACTGGACGATCCGGCCGTCCCGGTTCTGTGCCAGCCGGACCTGCGGGTCGTGGGTGATGATGGCTCGGGACAGGCGCTCCAGACGCGCTGTGGCGGGGGCCATGTGCTCGGTGTGGAAGGCGCCGGCGACGCTCAGTGGGATCACCCGCGTACGTGCCGGGGCGTTCTCCTTCAGCCTCTCGAGCTGCTCGACCGTGCCGGCGGCGACGATCTGGCCTGAACCGTTGTGGTTGGCCGGGGTGAGACCGGCGGCCTCGATCGCGGCGAGCACCTCGTCCTCCTTGCCGCCGATCACGGCGGCCATCGAGGTGGGGCGTACGGCGGCGGCCTCGGCCATGCCCTTGCCCCGCTCGCGGACGAAGACCATCGCCTGCTCGGCCGACAGCACACCGACCGCGGCGGCCGCGGTGATCTCACCGACCGAGTGGCCGGCCACGACACCGATCCGGCCGAACGCCTCCGGTGGGGAGGGGAAGAGTGCCAGCGCGGACAGCATTCCTGCAGCGACCAGCAGCGGCTGCGCGATGGCGGTGTCCCGGATGGTGTCCTCGTCGGCCTTGGTCCCGTAGTACTCAAGGTCGAGGCCGGACACGGCCGACAGCCAATTCAGCCGATCGGCGAACGCCGAGTCCGCCAGCCATGGTTCGAGGAATCCTGGTTTCTGAGCGCCTTGTCCTGGCGCGACGACTGCGAGCACGCTTCAACCTTCCCGCTTCGGGGCAGGAAATGCCGAGCTGCGGCGTACGAAAAGCCGTGAGCCATTCTTGTCGGATTCCCACAAGCCACCGCCGGGGGCGCTATGCCCAGCCGGCGGAACCGAACGCGATGACCCTCGTAGGCACGAGCGGGGAGGCTGCCCGCCAGCGGGCGCTATGCCAAGCCGGCGGAACCGAACGCGATGACCCGAAACGACGTCGTGCATGTGCCGAAAATGACGTGCCGCCCGGTGAGCATGCGTCGCACACCGTGGACCCGGACGACTGCTGCGGACGTACCGGAGCTGTGGCGGATCCTCTGCTCAGCCGCTGCAGTCCTGAGTGCAGCGGCTGAACAGAACGTCCGCGGCACCCCTCCGGGTCGGACACAACGTCCGCGGTACCTCCCCGCGGGGCGGACACAACGTCCGCTACAGCCCCCGCCGGTCGGCCGACGACGCTAGGCGGTCG
>JBIQHF010000002.1:109831-278714 GCA_044508675.1 Propionibacteriaceae bacterium
CGGACACAACGTCCGCTACAGCCCCCGCCGGTCGGCCGACGACGCTAGGCGGTCGTGGGTCCGAGCAGCCGGCCGAGCGTGAGGGCGAGGCGCAGCGTGTACGAGTCGCGTGGATCGGTGGGGGAGTACCCGGTGACCTCGTGGATCCGCTTCAGCCGGTAGCGGACGGTGTTCGCATGCACGAACAGCGCCCTGGCCGAGGCTTCGATGGACAACCCCTCGTCAAGGAAACAGGTCAGGGTCTCCAGCAGGCCGCCACCGGCCTCGACCAACGGGCCGTAGACGTCGCGGGCCAGGGCCCGCCGGGCATGGCCGTCCCCGGACAGCGCGCGCTCGGGCAGCAGGTCGTCGGCGTGCACCGGCCGGGGGGCCTGGGGCCAGCCGGGCGCCGCCCGGAGTCCCGACAGGGCGGCGCGGGCGCTGCCGCCGGCCTCGGTCAGGTGGTTGACCCGGGGCCCGACCACGACCGGACCCTCACCGAACCGCTCGGCCAGGGGAGCCAGCAGGGTGAGCAGGTCGACATCGGGCCCGAGCGGCTCGCCACCGAGCACGATCACCAACCGATCGGTGTGCACCGCCGTGAGGCAGTCCAACTTGAGCGCACGGACCACCCGATGGATGTCCTCGAGTGCGCGGGTGTTCCGCTCACTCGGGCAGGGGCCGAGCATGACCAGGGCGCCGGAGGTGGAGCTCCACCCCAGCGTCGCCACCCGGGACAGGATCGCGTCGTCGATGTCGCCGCGCATCACGGCATCGACGACGGTCGCCTCCTGCCGCAGGTCCCACGCGCCGCGGGCCTCCGCGGCCGTGGCATAGGCCTCGGCCGCGGCGAACGCCACGTCACGGCTGTACTCGTTCAGCGCCGCGTGCAGGTACGGGCGGTCCGCCCGCGGCAGCAGCTCATCGATCTGCGCATCGACGGTGTCAACGATGGTGCGGGTCAGGTCGACGGTCTGCTTCAGCGACAGGTGCCGGGACAGCTCACGGGGTGCCCGGGCGAAGATCTGTACCGGATGGTCGGCGCCCCCGTCGCCGAACCACTGGATGAAGCCGTCGACACCGGCCCTGGCGACCAGGGTCACCGAGGACCGGTGCTCCGGGGTCAGGCCCCCGAACCACTCGTACCGCGCATCGACCGCCGTGATGGCGGCGGTGGTCATCTTGGCCGCCACCTGCTTGAGACGGCGGGCGATCGACGCGCGGGTGCGAGTGGACGGGAGCTGGATCCACGTCAGGGCCATGGTCAGGCGCCGGCGCCTTCCTGGGCGACGTGGGACACGGCGGTCGGGTCATCCAGCCGGTACTTGGCGAACGCCTCGGCCGCGGCCCCCTTGCGGTAGCCGCCCTCGGCCTCCAGCGACTCCAGTGCTGCCACCACCATCGACTGGGCGTCGATCTGGAAGTAGCGGCGCGCGGCGGCGCGGGTGTCGGCGAAGCCGAAGCCGTCGGCGCCCAGCGAGGTGAACCGACCCTCGACGTACGGGCGGATCTGCTCCTGGACCGCCCGCATGTAGTCGCTGACCGCCACGACCGGCCCGGTCGTCTCGGCCAGCTTGCGGGTGACGTAGGGCACCTTGTGTTCCTCGGCCGGATGACCCAGGTTCCACTTGCCGCACTCGATGGCCTCGCGGTTCAGCTCGTTCCACGAGGTCACCGACCATACGTCGGCGTCCACCGACCACTCGTCGCGCAGGATCTGCTGCGCCTCCAGGGCCTGCGGCACCGCGACGCCGGAGGCCAGCAGCCGGACCTTCGCATAGCCGTGGTCCTCGGCGGGACGGAACAGGTGCAGGCCCCTGAGGACACCCTCGACGTCCAGGTCAGCGGGCGGGCCGGGCTGCTGGACCGGCTCGTTGTAGACCGTCAGGTAGTACATGACGTTCTCACCGTTCGGATGCTCCGGGTCGTCGTGCCCGTACATCCGGCGCAGCCCCTCCTTGACGATCAGCGCGATCTCGAAGCCGAACGCCGGGTCGTAGTGCACCACGGCCGGGTTGGTCGAGGCGAGCAGCGGGGAGTGCCCGTCGGCGTGCTGCAGGCCCTCGCCGGTCAGGGTCGTACGGCCGGCGGTCGCACCGATCAGGAAGCCGCGCGCCATCTGGTCGGAAGCCGCCCAGATGAAGTCCCCGATCCGCTGGAACCCGAACATCGAGTAGAAGATGAACACCGGGATCATCGGCTCGCGGTGCGTCGCGTACGAGGTGCCGGCCGCGGTGAAGGACCCCATACCGCCGGCCTCGGAGATGCCCTCGTGCAGCAGCTGGCCGCTCGTGGACGACTTCCAGGCCAGCAGCAGCTTGCGGTCGACCGACTCGTACGTCTGGCCCTGCGGGTCGTACAGCTTGGCGGTGGGGAACATCGAGTCCATGCCGAACGTACGGAACTCGTCCGGGGCGATCGGGACGATCCGCTCGCCGAACCCCTTGGTGCGCATCAGGTCACGCAGCAGCCGGACGAACGCCTGGGTCGAGGCAACCTTGGCCTTCGGGTTGCCCGGGACCATCAGCTCCTTGTAGACATCGTCGCCGGGCAGGTCCAGGTGGATCGGGGTGATCCGGCGCTTCGGCAGTGGGCCACCGAGGGCGGCGCGACGCTCGCGCATGTACTGCATCTCGGGGGAGTCGTCCGCCGGCTTGAAGTACGGCGGGTTGTACGCGTCCTCGAGGGCGGAGTCCGGGATCGGCAGGTGGAGCCGGTCACGGAACGCCTTCAGATCGGCCGAGGTGAGCTTCTTCATCTGGTGGGTGGCGTTCTTCGCCTCCAGGGCGTCGATCGTCCAGCCCTTGACGGTCTGGGCCAGGATGACGGTCGGCTGGCCGACATGCTCGCTGGCCGCCTTGTACGCGGCGTACACCTTGCGGTAGTCGTGGCCGCCGCGCCCCAGCCGCTGCAGCTGGTTGTCGGTGTAGCCCTCGACCATCCGCTGCAGCCGCGGCGTGTCGAAGAACTTCTCCCGGATGTAGGAGCCGTCCGAGATCGAGTAGGTCTGGAACTGGCCGTCCGGGGTGCTGTTCATCTTGTGCAGCAGCGAGCCGTCGTCGTCGGCGGCCAACAGCGGATCCCAGTCACGGGCCCAGAGGACCTTGATCACGTTCCAGCCGGCACCGCGGAAGGTGGACTCCAGCTCCTGGACGATCTTGCCGTTGCCGCGCACCGGGCCGTCCAGCTGCTGCAGGTTGCAGTTGATCACGAAGGTGAGGTTGTCGAGCTCCTCGCGGGCGGCCACGCCGATCGCGCCCAGGGACTCGGGCTCGCCCATCTCGCCGTCGCCGAGGAAGGCCCAGACGTGCTGCTGCGAAGTGTCCTTGATGCCGCGATTGTGCAGGTACCGGTTGAAGCGGGCCTGGTAGATCGCATTGAGCGGACCGATGCCCATCGAGACGGTTGGGAACTCCCAGTAGTCCGGCATCAGCCGCGGGTGGGGATAGGACGACAGGCCGTTGTGCGGGCCGCGGGAGACCTCCTGGCGGAAGCCGTCCAGGTCGTACTCGGACAGTCGACCCTCGAGGAACGACCGGGCGTACATGCCGGGGGAGGCGTGGCCCTGGAAGTAGACCTGGTCGCCTCCGCCCGGGTGGTCCTTGCCCCGGAAGAAGTGGTTGAAGCCGACCTCGTAGAGGCTCGCGGCGCTCTGGTAGGTGGCGATGTGACCGCCGACCTCCAGACCCTTGCGGTTGGCCTTGGAGACCATGACCGCGGCGTTCCAGCGGATCGCGCGCCGGATCAGCCGTTCAGTGTCCTCGTCACCGGGGAACAGCGGCTCGTCAGCGGTGCTGATGGTGTTGATGTAGTCCGTGGACCGCAGCGACGGCAGTCCGACCTGGCGCTGCCGTGCGCGCGCCAGGAGCTCCAACATGATGTACCGGGCCCGGTGGGGGCCCTTCTCGTCGAGGAGTCCGTCGAAGGAGGAGATCCATTCCTCGGTCTCTTCGGGCTCCAGGTCGGGTAGCTGGCTCGGGAGGCCCTGCGCAGTGAGTGCGGGGCGGTCACCTCGAGTGGTCATGCATGTCCTATCCGTTCGTGCCGACCGTGGTCGTCGTGTGAGCTGAACGATCAGCTTTTGTTATGAACAACATCGACAGCCTACAAGTCCAAGACGGTCCGTGGGGCGTGACGTGGGGGCCCCCTTCTGGCAATCTGGTGTTCGCATGCCTCTGGTGTTCCATACCGGAGGTGTTCGTCCGATGAAAACCGTTGAGAGGGGATACTTCCGTGGCCAGCGACGCCGTGAGCCGTTTGGGGCTTGCCGCAGGCCAGCTCATCCAGGAGCTGGGTTGGGACGAGGACGTGGACGATGATCTGCGCATCGAGATCGAGGACGCCGTGGACGGCGAACTTGTGGAGGATGCCGTGGAAGCCGTCGACGTCGTGCTGCTGTGGTGGCGTGAGGATGACGGTGATCTCGCCGACGGCCTGGTCGACTCGCTCACGGACCTGAAGGACGATGGTGTCGTCTGGTTGATGACCCCGAAGATCGGCCGCGACGGGCACGTCGATCCGGCCGATATCGCGGAGGCGGCGTTGACCGCAGGGCTCACGCAGACCTCGACCACGAACCTGGACGGGGACTGGAGCGGCTCCAAGCTCGTCCGACCGAAGGGCGCCCGTCGCTGATGGGAGGCGCCGGCCCAGCGCTCGGGCAGCCCGTACGCGACTTCCACGGCTACGACCAGCACGGTCGCAGCTTCGAGCTGTCCGCCTGGAGCGGAAAGCCGGCGATGCTGGTGTTCTTCGCCTTCGCATTCAGCTCGGTGTGCACCGACGAACTGGAGATGCTGCGCGACACGGCCTACCTGTTCGACGCCGCCGACTGCCGCATCCTTGCCGTCTCGACCGACACCACGTTCGTGCTGCGGGAGCTCGATCGCCAACGGAACCTGGGGTTCACCCTGGTCAGCGACCACTGGCCGCACGGGGCGATCGGCCAGTCGTACGGGGCCTTCGACGACAAGCTCGGCTGCGATCGGCGCCAGTCGTTCCTGATCGGCCCCGACGGCAGGCTGGCCTGGTCCAAGGAGGTCGACCTGCCGCAGACCCGTGACATGAACGAACACCTTCCCGCGGTCCATTACCACTTCCCGGTGTGATGGGGGCTATAGTTGGCCCCTGCCCGGGCGCATAGCTCAGTTGGTTAGAGCGTCTGCCTTACAAGCAGGATGTCGGGGGTTCGAGTCCCTCTGCGCCCACTCAAGAACTGCGCCCACTCAAGAATCGCTGACCGTATGGTTCAGTTGCAGCGTCTGCCATGCCCGGGTGGCCAGTTGGAGGTTGAAGCGAGTGTCGGGGTCGGTCAGGTCGTGGCCGGACAACTCGCGGATGCGTTGCAGGCGGTAGCGCAGCGTGCTGCGGCCGATGGACAGGGCGGCGGCCGCCTTGTCGTAGTTGCCGCCGCCCTTCAGGAACCGGCTCAGAGTGAGCGTCAGCGAGGCACCGTTGCTGGTGTCATAGTCGAGGAGGGCGCCGAGCCATCGTCGGATGAACCGCGACACGGCCTGGGGATCGGGGACCTCCGACAACAGTTGGTAGACGCCGAGATCCTCGTAGACGGCAACGCCGTCGGGGTCCCCGGTCGTGTGCAGCATGCGCCCACACAGCTTGGCCTCGTGGTGCGACCGGGAGAAGTCCGCGGGTCGCCGGCAGACGGTGCCTACGCCGATCAGGCATCGGGAGCCCAGCTCCACCTGCACCGCGTCGCGGAGGAGGGTCCAACGGTCGCCCTCGTGGGGGACATCGGCGACGAGCATGACGATGGTTCCCGCGCGGGGCATGAACATGAGCGAGGCGCCGAACGGCCGGGCAGCCTCGCGTACGGCGGTGAGCAGGGTGTCCGTGGCTGCGGTGGGCCCGGGCCGCAGCTCGACGACCACCACACGGTGGGGGCGGTCCAGGTCATATCCCAGAGCTCGTGCCCGGGCCAGGCCGACCTCGGTGTCGCCGCCGATCAGGTCGGCCACGACATCCCGGCCCAGCCGTATCTCCGTGTCCGCGACCGAACGCAGCCGGGCCAGTTCCATGGCCAGGACGGTGGCGCCGTGTTCCAACGCCATGATCTCCTGGTCTCCCGCCGCACCATCGGGGTCGTGCAGCGACAGTACGCCGATGACGTCGGGACGAGGCCGGGCCACCGCGATGAGTCGGTGGCCGAGGCGGATCGGGTGGGCCTTGACCGCGGCCGGGCCAAGGATCGTTGCGAGCGTCGCGGCCGACGTCCGTACGCAGGACGATGGTGGCTCGCCCCCGGCCGAGGCGACCAGGTTCCCGTGGCGATCCTCGACCGAGGCGGGGAGGCCAGTCAGCTCGAAGAGGGCATCGACGATTCCCTGCTGGCCCGAGTCGCCGGTCGCGACGCGAGTGAACCTGTCGTGGATGGCGTTCTTGTACTCCAGTTCCCGCACCGTACGGGCGAGTTCGGTGACTGTGGCGCGCAGATCGTCCACTGCCGCCTGCTCGCGCCGGTGCAGCCGGGCATTGGCCAACGCCACGCCGGTCTGCTGGGTGAGCGATCGGATGCGCAGCAGCTCAGCCGCCGACGGTTCCTCGTCAGCACCGATCACCAGATGGCCGATCACGCCATCAAGACTCTGCAAGGGGAAGACCCTGGTTCCGGCGGCCCCAGGCTTCGGGGTGCCCTCCCCGTTGTCGGTCCGGGCCAGCTGTTGGCGGATCTCGGCCGGTAGGCCGTTGCCGACCGGACCACCATCCTCATCGAGATGGATGCCCACGATCCGACACTGGCCCAGCCACGGTGCCGATGTCATCGCGAGTGCGATGATCTCCTCCTCGCTGTGTCGGCCGGTCATCAGCATGGCGAGAGCGAGCAGCCCGCGCAGGTCCGACAGCTGGCCACGCAGCTCCAGTTCCGACCCTTCGGGGGGCCGGGGCCCGGTGGGGGCCGTCTGCTGCTGGGCGGTGAACTCGTCCTGAGTCAGGTAGTGAGGGTTCTCCACGACGATCCCGTTCACCAGGATCTTCCGATGGGTCTTGAGCAGATCCATCAGAAGTCCCGCGCCCACCTTGCCCACGTCGTAGAGGCACAGGATCGACTGGGGCTGCTGCGGCGCGAACCGGTCGGCCCACGTCTCGTACGCGACGACGGCTTCTCGCGAAGGCACCACCCGATCGAGCCAGGACATCTCGCCGACCAATCTGGTGAATGCGTAGCTACCGGCGGCGAGGGCATCGCCGGACTGCTGCTCCCAGAAGTCGATCATCGCTTCGGCCGAGAAGTCCCCGGTCCTCAAGTACGTGGCATCGGCGTCCCACAGCTCCAGCTGCCGCGAGTGCAGGCATCCCGCAATGTCGACATCCCCGTCGATCCGGGTCACGACCTGGGCCCGCGTGGTGGAGTCCAGCACGGCCAGGCACTTGTCACCGTCACGAAGGCCGGCCAGGAGATAGGGCAGCAGGAGCGCGTCCCGCTCTTGCTCTCCGTAGTAGAAGCCACAGACGTGGTCACCTGCCGTGAGGGCCAGGCCCGGAACTCCCAGCTCTCTGGTCGGCATGGAGTTCTCCTGTCGGATCAGGTGGGCGCCCGACCTCGGTGTCGTGACGCATCTCACACTTTGCCACGGTAGTGACTCGCCCCGTCAGGGTCAATCGGTCGATGGATTTGGTCCTGGTGGGTCATGGCGCGGCTTCTGGGGGGCCATGGATGCTGTGACAACGCGACGATGTGTCGCCGACAGCGACTGAAGGAACGAGGAGCAGGACATGCGAGCAGTGGTGTACCACGGAGCCGGAGACGTACGCGTGGAGAACGTGGCCGATCCGACCATCACGGACCCGAACGACGTGATCGTCAGGACGATCACCACGTCGATGTGCGGGTCGGACCTCTACCTGTTCAACGGAGAGGTCGAGCACATGGTCGCCCCCGGCCGTACGACACTGGGCCACGAGATCTGCGCCGAGGTCGTCGAGGTGGGGCCGAACGTCGGACGGTTCCGGATCGGGGACCGGGTCACGTTCCCGTACTCGGTCAGCTGCGGCCGTTGCACCTCCTGCCGTGAGGGCCAGACGGCGCACTGTGAGACCTCGGGGAAGGCCATCTACGGTTTCGGCGTCGCCTTCGGTGACCTCGGTGGCAGCCATGCCGAGTACGTACGGGTCCCGCTGGCCGACGGACACCTCGAGCATGTCCCGGACGGTATCGACGACGAGTCGGCGCTGTTCCTGTCCTGCAACCTGCCCGGTGCGGTGACCGCCGTCGACACCGCGGACATCCAACCGACCGACAGCGTCGCCCTGATCGGCTGTGGGCCGACCGGCCAGCTGGCGCTGCAGCTGGCCAGGACCCGCACCGCCACCACCATCCTCGCCCTGGACCGGGTCCCCGGCCGGCTGGCCACCGCGCGGCAGCTCGGTGCCACACCGGTCGACGTGGACAACGACGACGTCGCCGCGATCGTGGCCGAGGCCACCGGCGGGCGCGGCGTCGACAAAGTGATCGAGTTCGCCGGACGGGGCGAGGCCTTCAACCAGGCCGTCGCGATCACTCGACCCGGTGGTGTGATCAGCGGGGGCGGGGTCTACCTGGAGCAGGACTTCCCCGTCTCCCTGTTCGACATGCACTTCAAGAACCTCCAGATCCGGCTCAACGGCTTCGCCAACGCCGCCACCGCGATGTGGGAGGCCGGGCGGCTGATCAGCACCGGCGTCATCGACCCCCGCACGGTGGTGTCGCACCGGGTGTCACTGGAGGAGGTTCCCGTCGCGGCAACAGCCTTCGCCGCTCGTCAGGACGGATTCGACAAGATGGTGATCCGCCCCTGAGCCCCGGCCCCGTCACCTGACTCCGATCAGGAGCTCCGCGACCGGCAGCTTGGCTTAGGGTCTGACCGTGAAGAAGCCCCCGATCTCGCTCCTCGTCGCCCTGGTGGCCGCCATGTCCTCCGGCCCGTTGTTCGGCTATGGGCTCTCAGCCGCATCGGCCGCCGTCATCGAACAGGTGGGCATCACTCCGGGGCAGGTGGGCGGGCTCGCTTCGGTCGCCTTCACCAGCGCAGCCCTGGGCAGCTGGGGACTGGGGCGCCTGGCCGACCGCATCGGCGTGCGGGCGCAGCTCGTCATCATCCATGGCGCCGCGATCGTGTCCCTGGTGCTGGCCGCTGCGGCCTCCCGGTACTGGCTGCTGGTGCTTGCGGCAGCGATCGCCGGCGTGCCCCTCGCCATCTGCAACCCGACCACGAATCGCATCATCAGGCACCGGGTACCGACCGCCCAGCGCAGCATCTGGATCGGGACGAAGCAGTCCGGCGTGCAGGTGGCCCAGCTGGTCAGCGGACTCTTCTTCCCGGCCATGACCCTGTGGCTGGGCTGGACCGGTGCGGCGCTCGGCGCCGCGGCCGTGATCGTCCTGGCGCTGGTCCAGGGACTGGTCGTTCTGCGACCGGACCCCGGCGAGGGGCATCCCGACCGTGAACCGGCCGGCCAGGACCGGTCCGGTGGGGACGATGGGGCCGGGATCCCCGCCACGGTGTGGTTCCTGGCCGGCATCGCCTTGCTGTCCGGTGCGGGCATGCAGGCCACCAACGTCTACCTGCCGTTGTTCGCGGTCCAGTCGCTGGGCTACGGGCTCGTCGTCGGTGGCCTGGCGGCCGTGGTGACCGGCGTCGTGGGCGTCGCCTCGCGCATCTTCTGGAGCCGGCGCCTCCAGCTCGGCGCCCAGCCCGGCTCGCAGCTGACGATCATCTTCATCGGTGCGGTGCTGAGTGCCCTGGCGCTCCTAGGGGCCAACCTGACCGGAGTGCGTGGACTGTTGTGGATCGGTGCCGTGCTCCTCGGGGCGTCCACCCTGGGCGTCAGTGTGGTCGTCAACGCCACCATCCTGCAGGTGGTGCCACGCACGCGGATCGGCGTCGCGACCGGCGTCACCTCGATGGGCATGTACGTGGGCTTCGCTGCCGGACCGATCATCATGGGCGTGGTCCGCGACCTCACGGGGGACTTCTGGATCGGCTGGGTCATCGTGACCGGTTTCTACCTGGCGGGCCTGGCTCTCACCCTGGCCCTGCGGACCCGAGGGAGCCACCCGATGACCTCGTCGGCGTCCTGATCGCGTGCGGGAGCCGCAGGCAGGTGGGTCACAGGAAGGTAGGGGCCGGGGCGTGGCGACCGTGCCACGACCCGGCCCGCCCCGGTTGGCTCCAGGGTCAGAGCACGCGCATCCGCTCGGCGGTGATGAAGACACCCGACGACGTGGGCTCCTCGGTCGATTCGACGCGGTGCACCTTGGCCTCGGTGTCCTCGGCCAGGAAGTGCCTCGGCTGGCCGTCCACCCAGTGGATCGCTGCACCGTCGTCGACACCGTAGCCGTTCGGCAGGGAGCCCTCACCGATCGCTTCGGCGTAGATCGGGGCCCGCTGGTCCTCCGAGTTGTAGTGCGAGCAGAACGACCCCTTCAGCACGCCCAGGCCGCCCTTCCAGGCCATGATCGGGCCGAAGGAGTCGGTCGTGCAGCCCTCGAAGAAGGCGCCGCCCCCGGCCGCGTACCCGGCGATCACGATGTCGCGGTCCGAGTCGACGATCTTGCGGATCTTCGCAGAGATCCCGTGGGCATCCCACAGCGCGATCAGGTTCACCGTGAGCCCGCCGCCGACCACGATCAGGTCCGCCTCGTCGATGCGGGCGACGGAGCGAGCGGCGTCCTGCCACACGGTCGCCACGATCGGTCGGACGCCCAGGGCGCCGTACGCGGTCAGGAATCGGTTCACGTAGCGCGGGTCATCGCCGGAGGCCGTCGGAAGAAAGCAGACCACCGGGTTGGGCTTGCCCACCAGGTCGACAGCGTACTTGTCCAGCTTCGTTGCTGCGCCGGTGGGCGACGTGGAGAACCCACCGCCCCCCATGGTCACGATGTGAGTCGTCATGGTCCCAGCTTCTCACGGGTGCGGTCAGGCTTGGGACTGGGACCCGACGATATAGACTTGGTCCTCGTGGCAGCCGAAGACATCAACGAGACCATTGCCGACCTTGATCATGCCCTGGGGCAGATCGAGGCCGTTTCCGACCCGGCCGCCATGGCGACGGAGATCGCCGACCTCGAGCGGCAGGTCTCGGCGCCGGACCTGTGGGATGACCAGGAGAACGCCCAGCGGATCACCTCGCGGCTGTCGGTCCTGCAGGCCGAGATGAAGCGCCTCACCGGGCTGCGGGAGCGGCTGGAGGACCTGCAGGTGCTGGTCGAGCTCGCCGAGGAGGAGGACGACGCCTCCGTCCTCGAGGATGCCTACACCGAGGCCCATGCGCTGCGCGACACGTTGGATGCGCTCGAGATCCGGACGCTGCTGTCCGGCGAGTACGACGAGCGTGACGCCGTGGTCACCATCCGGGCCGAGGCCGGCGGTGTCGATGCCGCCGACTTCGCCGAGATGCTGATGCGGATGTACCTGCGCTGGGCCGAGCGGCACGGGTACGGCACGGAGGTCTACGACACCTCGTACGCCGAGGAGGCCGGCATCAAGTCGGGCACCTTCCAGGTCAAGGCCCCGTACGCGTACGGCACTCTGTCGGTCGAGCAGGGCACCCACCGGCTGGTCCGGATCTCGCCCTTCGATAACCAGGGCCGCCGCCAGACGTCGTTCGCCGGCGTCGAGGTGCTGCCCGTCGTGGAGGAGACCGACCACATCGACATCCCCGAGCAGGACATCCGGGTGGACGTGTTCCGGTCCTCGGGCCCCGGTGGCCAGTCGGTGAACACCACCGACTCGGCGGTCCGGATCACCCACCTGCCGACCGGCTTGGTGGTCTCCTGCCAGAACGAGAAGTCCCAGATCCAGAACAAGGCCGCCGCGCTGCGCGTGCTGCAGGCCCGCCTGCTGGAGAAGGCCCGCAAGGACCGCGAGGCCGAGATGAACGCCCTGAAGAGCGACTCCGGCAACTCGTGGGGCTCCCAGATGCGTTCGTACGTGCTGCACCCCTACCAGATGGTCAAGGACCTGCGCACCGACTGCGAGGTCGGCAACCCCGATGCGGTCTTCGACGGGGAGATCGACGACTTCGTCGATGCCGGGATCCGCTGGCGCAAGCAGCAGGAAATGGCCGAGTCCTGAGCCTGCGGGCGTGACGCGCCGCGGAACAGGTAATCCCGCACCTGTCCGCGATCTGTGCCTAGGCTCACCGTGGGTCGCGATTTCCTCCGTGGGGTCAGTGCGGCCGCCGACGTCCCCGTTGCCCGTCGGCCCACCTTCCCCAGGATTCGCGCCACCATGATTCGCTTCGAGAACGTCAGCAAGAAATACCCCGGGCAGCAACGCGGTGCCCTGCGGAATATCACGGTCGAGATCGACGAGGGCGAGTTCGTCTTCCTCGTCGGTCGCTCCGGTTCGGGGAAGTCGACGTTCGTCCGCCTGATCCTGCGTGAACTCCGCCCTACCCGCGGCGAGGTCTACGTGGACGGCCAGCAGGTCGCCGACCTGCCGTCGTGGCGGGTGCCGCGGCTGCGTCGCCGGATCGGGACGGTCTTCCAGGACTTCCGGCTGTTGCCCGGCAAGACCGTGCAGCAGAACGTCGCCTTCGCACTCGAGGTCACCGGATACCGCCGGCGGGACATCCGCCAAATGGTCCCGGAGACCCTGGAGCTCGTCGGGCTGGGGGACAAGGGCGAGCGGCTCACCGAGGAACTGTCCGGGGGCGAACAGCAACGGGTGGCGATCGCCAGGGCCGCGGTGGCCCGACCGATGATCCTGATCGCCGATGAACCGACCGGCAACCTCGACCCGGCCACCAGCGTCGGGATCATGAAGGTGCTCGACCGGATCAACAAGCAGGGCACCACCGTGGTGATGGCGACGCACGACTCGACGATCGTCGACCAGATGCGCAAGCGGGTGATCGAGCTCGAGAACGGCGACCTCGTCCGGGACCAGGGCAAGGGCATTTATGGATACCAGGCCTGAGGGGGTGCGGGGATGAGACTGCGTCACGTCCTGGCGGAGACGTTCAACGGGATCCGCCACAACGCCTCGATGATGACGGCGATCATCGTCACCATGTGGGTCTCGTTGGGGCTCTTCGGCGGCGGGCTGCTGGCCGCCCAGCAGATCGAGCTGATGAAGGGCCGTTGGTACGACAAGGTGGAGATCTCCGTCTTCCTGTGCACCGCGGAAACCGTCGGCGACAACTGCACACCGGGCCAGGACATCACTGCGGAGCAGAAGGCGGTCGTGGAGCAGTCGCTCCGCACCCATCCGGAGGTCGCGGAGATCCACGTGGAGTCCAAGGAGGAGGCGTACAACGACTTCGTCGCCAGCTACCAGGACAGCCCGATCAGGGAATCCCTCACGGTCGACCAGATGCAGGAGTCGTACCGGATCAAGTTGAATGACCCGGAGCAGTACCGAAGTGTCGTCAACACCGTCGCGGGGCTGCCGGGGGTGCAGGCCGTCCAGGACCTGCGGGAAGTCTTTGATCCGTTGTTCCAATGGCTGCGCGTCGCCCAGTGGGCAGCGATCGGGACCAGCGGACTGCTGTTGCTCGCCGCCGCCCTGCAGATCGGCAACACCATCCGGCTGGCGGTGTTCGGCCGGCGCCGGGAGATCAGCATCATGCGATTGGTCGGGGCCTCGAACACGTACATCACGCTGCCGTTCGTGCTGGAGACCCTCCTCGCCGGCCTGGTCGGAGCCGCCCTCGCCGCCGGAACCCTGACTGCCGCGGTCTACACCTTCGTGATCAGAAACGCTCAAGTCTCGATTCAGACTTTGCCTTGGATCGGCTGGCCACAGCTAGGGATTGCCGTGGTCGGGCTTGCCTTGGTCGCCATCCTCCTTTCTATTATTCCCACATTGATTGCAACTAACCGGTACCTGCGGGTATAGCCAGGGGACCGCCGGACAAGGGACAGGGGAATACCGTGGTAATGCCTCCACGCCGTTGGGCGGCCGTTCGTATCGCCGCCGTCGGGCTCGTCGCCGCTTTGGGCCTGCAATTCGCCGTTCCGGCAGCCGCGGACCAACTCGATGACCGCAAACAGGAACTTGCCGGAGAGGTGCAGACCGCCGACACCGCGATGGGAGAGTCGAGCAAGGAACTCCAGGACGCGATGGCCCGGTTGGAGACCTCGCAGCAGGAGCTGACCACCGCCGAGGAGACGCTGGCCCGGACCCGCGGGCAGGTCGCGGCGGCCCGGGCGGAGGACGCCCGACTGGCCGACTCGCTGGAGGCCGCGCAGGCCGAGCTGGCCGACGCGATCGCGGCCGTGGAGGCCGGCGAACGTGCGGTCGCGGACCAGCGCGCCATGATCGGCGACATCGCCCGGGAGCAGTACCAGCAGCAGCACAACCTGATGGGGATGGCTGTCCTGGTGCAGCAGGGGTCATCGGCCGGGTTGCAGACCCGGATCCAGCTGTCCACGACGTTGATGGACTCCAACCAGGCCCAGCTGGATCGCCTGAACGAGATGCTCGAAACCCTCGAGGCCGCCCGGGAGGCGAAGGCCCAGGCGGAGGCGCGCGTCTCCGCCGAGAAGGACGCCGCTGCCCAGGTGCTGGCCTCGCTGCAGCAGCTGGAGTCCGCCGAGGCCGAGCAGAAGGCGGCCCTGGACGCCGCCGTCAGCGCCAACACCTCGGCGCAGCAGGAGGCGCAGAAGCAGGTCGCCGCCGACGAGGAGGCGTACGAGCAGCTGTCGTCGGAACGGGACCAGGTCAATGCCGAGATCGCCGCGCGCGACGAGGCGAATCGCCAGGCGGCCGAGGCCAAGGCCGAGGCGGACCGGCTGGCCCGTGAGGCCGCGGCCGCCCAGGCCGCCGCTGATGCCGCCGCGGCGGCGAAGGAGAGCGAGTCGGAGTCGAGTTCTGAGCCGGAGTCCAGCTCGGAGGTGCAGGCCACCGCTGGGGAGAAGTCCGACACCTCGGAAGCCACGGTGTCCAACAAGGAGTCCTCGTACGGTCTGATCTACCCGGTGGACGGCCCCGTCACCTCCCAGTACGGCATGCGCAAGCATCCGATCACCGGGGTCTACAAGCTGCACGACGGTATTGATTTCGGTGCCGGCTGTGGGGTGCCGATCCGCGCCGTCGCCGACGGCAAGGTGACCGAGCGATACTACAACGCCGGGTACGGCAACCGGCTGTTCCTCGAACACGGCACGTTGAGCGGCAAGCGGACGACCACGTCCTACAACCACCTGTCCGGGTACAACGTGAGCGTCGGCGAGTGGGTCTCCCAGGGCGACGTAATCGGCTACGTCGGTACCACGGGGTACTCGACCGGCTGCCACCTGCACTTCATGGTGTGGCGCAACGGCACACTGGTGAATCCTGCCCACGTGTTGTGACCCCGCCTCCGGTCCCACCACCCGCCCGCCGGCAACCTGCCCGCGCTGTTGGTGGGATCTGGAATGATGGGCGCCATGGCGAAGGAGACGGGCACCAAGGTGGTGGCGCAGAACAAGAAGGCGCGCCACGACTACACGATCCACCAGACCTACGAGGCCGGCATCGTGCTGCAGGGCACCGAGGTGAAGTCACTGCGGGAGGGGCGTGCCTCCATCGTCGATGCCTTCGCCACCGTCGACGACGGCGAGGTCTGGCTCCGGCAGGCCAACATCCCCGAGTACAGCCATGGCACCTGGACCAACCACTCGGCCCGCCGGACCCGCAAGCTGCTGCTCAACCGCAAGGAGATCGACCGGCTGGCGCGCGACCTGAACTCCTCGGGCACTACCCTGATCCCGCTGAAGATCTACTTCAAGGACGGCTACGCCAAGGTCGAGATCGGCGTCGCCACCGGCAAGAAGGAATGGGACAAGCGCCAATCGCTGGCTGAGCGTGATGCGCGTCGTGAGACCGAGCGTGCACTCGCCGCTCGCCGGAAGGGTCACCGATGAAACTCCTCGCCAGGATCGGCCTCGGTACGCTGGTCGCCGGCCTCCTCGCCCTACTGGTCGTGGTCGCCCCCCGGGGCACCATCCCGGCGTACGCCGCCGGCGACCAGATCGACTCGTACGCCCTCGACTACGTGGTGCAGACCGACGGCACCGTCGACGTCACTGAGACGTTGGTCTACCGCTTCGGGGACTCCTCGGGACGCCACGGCATCGAGCGGTCCCTGCTCACCCGTGAGCCGGAGCTGAACGACACCACGACCGACATCGCCTACGAGTACACCGACATCCAGGTCACCAGCCCGGACGCTCCCGACCAGTTCACCACTTCCACCCAGGCCGGCCCCTCGCGCACGGAGTACCTGCGGATCCGGGTCGGTGACCCCGATGTGACGATCAGTGCGCCGACGGCCACCTACGAGCTGCGGTACACCATCCACGGTGGCCTGCGCAGCCAGGACGCGTACGACGAGTTCTACTGGGACGCGACCGGCTTCGAGTGGCCGAACACGACTCTGAACAACGTCAGCGTCAGTGTCACCGTCCCCGAGGGCGCCACCGATGGCGCCTGCTTCGTCGGCCCGCCCCAGAGCACCCGGAACTGCGACAGCCTGACCGTCACCGACGGGGTCGTCCGGGCCGAGCAGGCCACCATCCAGCCCGGGGAGGGCCTCACCATCGGCGCGCAGATCCGCTCCGGCCTGGTGTCGAACAACACCCCACAGCTGGTGCCCAGCCAGCAGGTGCAGCAACAGCGCCGGCTGGCCGCAGTGGGGGCGGCCACCGGCGCGACGACAGTGGCCTCGGCCGTCGGCGGCGTGCTGCTGGTCCGCTCCCGCCGCGACCGGCGCTACGTCGACCTGCCACCGGGTGTGATCCCGCCGCGGGGCCAGGAGGGCCGGATCGGCCCCTCCACGCGGGACATCGAGGTGCCGGTCTCGTTCACCCCGCCGCCGATTACGGTGGCCGAGGCGGGCCTGCTGATGGACGGTCAGCTGGAGCCCCGCGAGACCGCCGCGACGATCATCGACCTGGCGGTCCACGGCGTGCTGAAGGTGTCGGGCGACCAGTCCACCGACTACCAGCTCACCCTGGTCGACCCGTACGCCGTGCGTGCCAACCATGAGGCCGTCCTGGTGCGGTCGCTGTTCCCCAGCCTGGAGCCGGGCTCCGTCGTCAGCCTGGGCACCGCGGGGCAGATGACCGCGGCGCACGACGCGATGTCGGCGGCGCTGCGGGCAGAGATCGCCCAGCATGGCTGGTTCACCACGGTGCCGGAGGGTGCATCCACCCGCCAGCGCAGCGGATTCAGCCCCGGAGCGCTCGTGTTCTTCGCCCTGATCGCCGTGTCGATGGGCAGCGGCATCATGACCAGCCTGCTGTTCGTGCTCCCCGTGGTGCCCATCATCATTGCGGCTCTTGTCGTACGCAACCGCCTCAAGCGCGGGCAGCGTACGGCACTCGGTCGGGCCCTGACCGACCAGGGCGAGGGATTCCGCCAGTACCTGGCCACGGCAGAGGCGGACCAGATCCGCTTCGAGGAGGGGGAGGACATCTTCTCCAAGTACCTGCCCTGGGCGATCAGCTTCGGCCTGGCTGATCGGTGGGCGAGGATCTGCCAGCAGCTCGTCGACGCCGGCCGCCTCCCCGACATCCAGCCCGACTGGTACGCCGGGCACTTCTACCTGCATGCCTTCTCCTGGACCGCCTTCTCCAATGCCGTCAGCACCACCGTGGGGCCGCCGCCCGCAGACTTCTCCGGCAGCGGGACCGGCTTCGGCAGTGGCGGCAGCGCGTTCGGCGGTGGCGGCTTCTCCGGCGGCGGCGGCGGTGGCGGCGGCGGTGGCTCCTGGTGAGCGGAAAGTCAGGACCGCTTCAGGGACGCACTCAGGGCTGAGCCGGATAGTCCGGGCAGGACCACAGTGGCATCGTTGGTGGCATGAACCCGGACAACGAACACCCCAGCCTCAGCCTGCTGGTCTCTGACGAGCAGCGCGAGCGGGCTGTGGACTGGTTGCAGCGTGCCTATGCCGAGGGTCGGCTCACCGAGGCCGAGCTCGACCAGCGTCTGGACCAGGCGCTCGCAGCACGCACCCGCAAGGACCTCAACCTTGCCTTCTACGGCCTGGTCCAGCCGGCACCGACCTCGCAGGCCATGAGCCCGCATCCTGGGTACAACCCGCTGGTCAGCCAGCGGCCGATCGACTCCACCGACCGGGGGATCGGGGCGTTCAGCTACTTCTCGGCGCCTGTCCTGGGGTTCTTTGGGCCGCTGATCGGCTACCTGGTCGCCTCCGAGGGGTCGGAGGGCAAGCGTGTGTCGGCCGCTGCCTTCGACTTCACCCTGGTCGGCGCCGGTGGCGTGGTCGCCGGCATCATCCTGGCGGTCATCTGGGAGCCGCTCGGATTCGTCGTCGGTCTGGTCGCCCTGGCCTGGTTCATCCTGATGATCGTCGGTGGGGCCAAGGCGGCGGCCGGCGAGCCGTGGGAGAACCCGATCATGAAGCGGGTGCCGATCCGGCTGCTGTCCAAGCCGGATCCCCGCCAGCTGCATCGATAGTCGCGACCCGGGAATATCTTCGCTGGCCGTGCGTTATACTGGGCGTCTGACGTGGGCAACCGGTTCCTCAGGGGATCGGCCGCACGGACAACTCAACAGGGGATGATCGGTTTCGACATGGGAGTGTTGTCCCAGGAGAAGCGGGCCGAGGATCCAGGGTCAACTCGTTAATGCCCCCTGGAAACCAATAAGTGCCAACTCTAAGCGCACTGACTTCGCTCTCGCTGCCTGAGCAGTGATCGAAGGGTCAGCCCGGGAGCGTTCCCGGCTCGGTGTCTGGCCTCATCAAGGGAACTCACCCGTCACCTTGCGTCACAGGGAGTGATGGGGAAATTTACTGTGACTGGGCTCGTCCACCACTTGCTGGCGTGAGGGTGGGAGCCAAGCAGAACATCTAGCCAGCTGCGCCCGGAGAATGTCTGAGCTGCCTTTCATGGACCGGGGTTCGATTCCCCGCATCTCCACACCTCTGTTGACGAACAGGCGTCCCGCTGCGGCGGGGCGCCTGTTCTTTTTCTCCTCCGGCAGCCTCCTTAGGATGGGGCTGTGCCTGATGCCCTCGTCCTCACCCACCTGGTGGTCGCCGTCACGCTCGCGCTGGCGGCGGGCGGCAAGTGGCGCCACCCCGACCGTGACAACCGCACACTGGCCGGGGTGGGCCCCGAGTGGATCAGGAGGCCGTTCGTCCGACGGTGGCATCCGGTCGCGGAGTTGGCGCTCGGTCTTGGCATCGTCCTGCTCCCGGCCCGGTGGAACCTGTTTGCCGTCGTCGGGGCTGCTGCGCTGGTGGTGGCGTACCTGGTGCTGGTGGCGCTGGCCCTACGGGCCCCTGAGCCGGTGTCCTGCGGATGCTTCGGAGCCGGCGACCCCGCTCCGGTGTCGCGCCGCACCCTGGCCCGGAACCTCGTGCTCGTCGTGGCCGCGGGGCTGGCGGTCCTGGATGCCGCACTGGGCGGTTCGGTGGTCGGTCGCCTCGGTGACGCCGACACCCGGTGGTGGCTGCTGGGCGTGCTGCTGGCTGTGGCGGTGACCTCCCTCGCGGCGTCTGCTCCGGCCGGGCCGGGAGACGGTGATGGTTCCGGCGGGCCGGCGCCGGCAGCCGCGTACGACGAGGACGACGGGCTGGAGGACTACCTGCGGACCGAGATCCCCGACGTGTCCCTGCACGATCCCGACGGCCACCCGGTCCCGCTGCGACCGTTGGCCGCCCGACGCGCCCAGCTGCTGGTGTTCGTGTCCCCGACCTGTGGTCCGTGCGCCGGGATCGCCCGCGACCTGCCCCGGTGGCGGCAGCGCGAGCACCCGATCGACATCCGGGCCGTGGTGCACAGCAAGGAGGTCGGCAGGTCCGACACGCCCTTCTGGGTGGAGGCCGCGATGGTCGATCCCGACGGCGAGGTGGCCCGCGCCCTGGCGGTCGGTGCCACCCCCGGCGCGGTCCTGCTCGGCGCCGATGGACTGCTCGCCGGAGGTCCGGTGGTCGGGGCCGGGAGCGTGCGCGAGTTCTACGTCGCCATCGCCGAACAGCTGGAAGCTGCGACCGAGGTTTCTTGAATCGGGAGACAATGGACCGGTGGAAGTACGGCGACCCCAACGAGGGGACCTGTTGGTCTCGACCGCTGAAGGGCACGACGGCGGCTTCTTCGAGCAGGCGGTGGTGTTCCTGGTCGACGCCGATGACGACGGTGCCCTCGGCGTCGTGCTGAACAAGCGCGCCGAGCTCTCGCTGGAGCGCGTCCTGCCGGACTGGTCCAAACTGGTCAGCGCCCCCCGTGTGCTCTACCGCGGTGGACCGGTCCTGCCCGAGGGGGCGGTCTGCCTGGCCAGCGTGAAGGACCCCTCGGAGGAGCCGCCGGGATGGCGGCACGTGACCGGCCGGATCGGCCTGCTGCACCTGGACACACCGGTCGAACTGGTCAACGGCGCCTACGACGACATCCGCATCTTCGCCGGCTATGCCGGCTGGTCCCCGTGGCAGCTCGAGACCGAGATCGGACGTGGTCTGTGGTACGTCGTCCCCGCCACGTACACCGATGTCTTCGGTCGCTCGCCGTGGGGTCTGTGGCGCGAGGTACTGCACCGGCAAGGTGGGGAGCTGGCGATGTACGCCACCTGGACCTCGACACCCCACCTGAACTGACTGCCCGGATCGCGTGCTGCCATGGGGGAGCCTGCCTGTGGTCTGGTCGCCCCCGGGGGAGCCCCGCGCCAGCCACTAGGATGTGTACGTCTGGTGTGAGTAAGGAGACTGACTGTGGCGTACGCTGCCCGGCCCGCCGTGCCGCGGGCCACGATCCTCGTCGTGGACGACGATGCTGCGCTGGCTGAAATGCTTCAGCTCGTGCTGCAGCAGGAGGGTTTCCAGACCGCTTGGTGCGGTCGCGGCGACACGGCGATCGAGGCGTTCCGCGACGTGGAGCCCGACCTGGTCCTGCTCGACGTGATGCTGCCAGGCAAGGGAGGCGTGGAGATCTGCCGCGAGATCCGCGCGGAGTCGGACGTGCCGGTGGTCATGCTGACCGCGAAGTCCGACACCACCGACGTCGTGGCGGGCCTGGAGGCAGGCGCCGACGACTACATCGCGAAGCCGTTCAAGGCCAAGGAACTGGTCGCCCGGGTCCGTACCCGCCTGCGCCGCCTGCCGGCCGAAGTGGCCGAGGAGACCCTGACCATCGGGGACCTGGTGATCAGCGTGGAGGAGCACTCGGTGCGCCGCGGCTCCACCGACATCCAGCTGACCCCGCTGGAGTTCGACCTGCTGCTGGCCCTGGCCCGCAAGCCCCGCCAGGTGTTCAGCCGCGAGGTGCTGCTGGAGCAGGTCTGGGGCTACCGCCATGCGGCCGACACCCGGCTGGTCAACGTGCACGTCCAGCGGCTGCGCTCCAAGATCGAGAAGGACCCCGAGCACCCCCAGATCGTCGTGACCGTACGCGGGGTCGGTTACAAGGCGGGCGTGGCCACCGACCAGGCCGACTGACCCGATGGCAGACGAGCTGGCTGCCCCGACCACCCGGCGGGAGGCCCTCTGGCGTTGGACCGAGCCGCTGCGGGGCTTCCTGCGACATCCCCAGGTCGTCTGGCGCGGGTCCTTGCCGCTGCGGGTGGTGGTCAGTACTGTCCTGGCCTCCACCGTCGTGCTGGTCCTGGCCGGTTTCCTGCTGATGCAGCAGGCCAGCGAGGGCGTCCTCAGCGGCAAGCAGCGGGCGGCGATGGCCGAGGCCGAGGTGGCGTTCAGCAGCGCCCAGACCCAGCTGCTGACCAGCGACCTGGTCGCGGGCAGCATCAACGAGATCCTCAGCAAGGTCGCCATCGACCTCGACACCCGGGGTGGGGTCAGCGGGCAATACCATGTCCTGGTCCAGGGCCCGGTGTCGAGCTTCCGCTCCGGCGGCATCCTGCCACGCTCGGTCCCGGCTGCGCTGTCCGAGCAGGTCCGGACCTCCAGCGGGGTGTGGGCCCAGTCGACCGCGATCGTCTACGAGGATGGTCGGACCGAGGCCGGCTGGGTCGTCGGATCGGCCCTGAACGCGCCCGGCGCCGGCCGTTTCCCGGTCTACCTGATCTTCCCGCTGACCCAGGAGATGGAGATCCTGCAGGTGTTGCAGGGCGCGGTGATCACCACCTGGATCGTCGTGGTCATCGCCCTGGGCCTGATCTCGGCGTTCATCGCCCGCCAGATCGTCCTGCCGGTGCGCGCAGCCAGGGAGGCGGCCGAGGCGCTGGCTTCGGGCAACATGGCTGACCGGATGGTGGTCCGCGGCAGCGATGACGTGGCCCGGCTGGCCACGTCGATGAACAACATGGCCTCGGAGCTGCAGACCCGGATCAGCCAGCTGGAGAACCTCTCCCAGGTCCAGCAGCAGTTCGTGTCCGACGTGTCGCACGAGTTGCGTACGCCGCTGACGACCGTACGGATGGCCGGTGACTTCATCTACGAGGCCCGCGACGAGTTCGATCCAGCCACCCGACGCTCGACCGAACTGCTGCACGACGAGCTGGATCGCTTCGCCTCCTTGCTGGACGACCTGCTGGAGATCTCCCGCTTCGATGCCGGTGCGGCCGTCCTCACCGCCACCAGGATCGACCTGGTGGAACTGGTCGAGGCCGAGGTCGAGGCCCAGCGTCCGTTCGCGGACAGCAAGAACACCCCGATCCGGGTCCACGCCGAGGGGCCGGTCTTCGCCGAGGTCGACTCGCGCCGCATTCAACGGATCATCCGCAACCTGGTCACCAACGCCATCGAGCACGGTGAGTCGCGCCCGATCGACATCACCGTGTTCGGTGACGAACGGGCCGCCGCCATCGCCATCCGTGACCATGGCGTCGGGTTCAAGGCCGACCAGGCACGGATGGTCTTCCACCGGTTCTGGCGTGGTGACCCGTCCCGGGCCCGTACGATCGGCGGCACCGGGCTGGGACTGGCCATCTCGATGGAGGATGCCCAACTGCACGGAGGTACCCTCAACGCCTGGGGCCGGCCCGGCCAGGGTGCCCAGTTCCGGCTGACCATCCCGCGCACGCCGGGCGGGCTGGTCGAGGTGTCGCCACTGCCTGTGGTGCCGCGGGACGTGTTGGAGGCGCAGGCCCACGGCGGCGGACAACCGGCCATGAAGAAGACTCCGGGGGAAGGAAGGCCATGAGATGGTTGCGGCGCTCGGCCCGGGTGGCCCTCGCGCTGTTCGGTGCGGTCATCCTTGCCGGCTGCGTCTCGATCCCGCGCAGCGGACCGGTGATCCGGGCCGACCAGGCCACCACCCAGGCCTCGTCCCAGGTGGAGATCGCCCCTCAGGCCCCCGCCCCGGATGCCTCCCCCCGGGCGGTCGTGGAGGGATTCCTGCAGGCGATGGCGGCGTACGAGCCCGACTACGCGACCGCCCGCCTCTACCTGGCGGCCTCGGTACGGGACTCCTGGCAGCCCACCAGTGGGGTGACCGTCTACGCCGACGGGCATGCCCCGACCGAAACCGATGGCACCGTACGGCTCAGCGCACCGGTCACCGGTCGGGTCGATGCCCGTGGGGCCTACACACCGGCCAGCGACCGGATCGACACCGACTTCGGCCTGCAGCGCGGCGAGGACGGGCAGTGGCGGATCTCGCAGCCACCCGAGGGCCTGGTCGTCTCCCAGTTCGTGTTCGACAACTTCTTCCAGCACGTCAACCTGTACTGGCCCGAGCCGGGCAACCAGTTCCTGGTACCTGACCCGATCTCCCTCGCCCACGGGCACCTGTCCGCGGCGACCCTGGTGGGCTCACTGCTGGCGGGGCCCGGGGACTGGCTCGGGCCGGCCGTCCGTAGCGCGCTGCCGGAGAACACCCGGCTCGCCTCCCCGGTGGACCTCGACCAGAACGGCGTCGTCACCGTCGACCTTTCCGGTCCCCTGGAGACGCTGGACCTGCAGCAGCGGCGCCTGCTCGTCGGCCAGCTGACCTGGACCCTCGACCAGATCCCGACCGTGACCGGGGTGCGGGTGCTGGCCAACGGCGAGCAGTACCCACTCGGCGACCTGACCGATCCCGACGGCGTCGTCGCGATCGAGGCGCTGCCGAGCCTGTCCCCGGTGCCGACAGGGCTGGACAACCACCTGTTCGCGCTGTCCGAGGGGCAGGTGGTACGGGTGGAGCAGAGCGAACGGAGCACCAATGTCTCGCCCGTCGCGGGCAGCTTCGGCCAGCCCGGCGTCGAACCGGAGAGCCTGGCCGTGACGCCCTCGGGCGACGCGGTGGCGGTCGTCACCGACGGCGGGACGCGGGTGACCACGTTCGCGGTCGCCAGTGGCGACACCACCGCCAGCCTGATGGTGCCCGAAGGGCTGTTGCGGCCCCAGTACGCCCGCACCGGGGAGCTGTGGCTGGTGTCCGGGGCACCGGGCGCCCAACGCATGCAAATCAGCAGCGGGGGAGTCCCGCGCGACGTCGAGATCGGTGCCCTGGCCGAGGAGCACATCACCGACTTCCGGCTGTCCCCGGACGGCGTGCGGATCGCCCTGGTCCTCGAGCGGGAGGGCGCACGGATCTTCGCGCTGGCCCGGGTCGAACGCCAGGGGGACACCGTTCGGCTCGATGGGCTCCGGGTCATCCCGCTGGTCACGAAGTCCCGTACGGAGCTGACCGACATCAGCGACGTGGGCTGGATCGGGGCCGGTCGGCTGGTCCTGCTCGCCACCGGCGAGGGGAGTACCCAGCCCAGCCCCTACCGGTTGGACCTGAACGCGATGGCCGTGCAGCAGATCGGGCAGGCGGACCGCTGGCAGGCAGACTCGATCGCCACGCTCGCCACCTCGGAGGCCCCCCGCATGGTGATCGTCGGCGGCGACGGGCGCGCCTGGCGGTACGAGGACGATTTCACCTGGCCACAACTGCCACAACAAGTGACGGCTGCCGCCTACCCGGGCTGACCGTCCACAGCTTCGCCGGCCGGCCGGGCCTGCCATCCACAGCAGGCGATCCGATCGGTCGATCATGCCCGGCCGGGGCCACGATCGGGTCATGTGGCAACGGATGGAGCAAGCAGCCGCCGACCTGCTGCTGGGCCGTACATGCTCCGGCTGCGGCAGACCCGGCCCGCTGCTCTGCCCGGCCTGCCTGGACTGGCTCGACTCGTACGGTCCCCGGGTGGTCCGCCCGCGCCCGACCCCTCAGGGCCTGCCGATGACCACGGCGTCGGCACCGTACGCCGGTCCGATGCGCCGGATCGTGCACCGCTACAAGGAGGCGTCGGCGTGGGGACTGGCCGACGTACTCGCCGACCGGCTGGCCCTGGCCGTCCTGGCCCTGCTGCACCGTTGCCTGGAGGACGGCCTGTGGGAGCCCGGTCCGGTCGTGCTGGCGCCGGCCCCCTCCCGTCGGGCGGCCGTGCTGAAGCGGGGCTCCGACGTGACGGCACGGTTCACGGCGCTGGCGGCGGGCCGGGTCGGGGCCGTCCTGGGCCGGCCGGTCATCAGCCGGGCACTGGTGCGAATGTCCCCCCGCACGGTCGACCAGGCCGGGCTCGGGGCCGATGCGCGGATGGTCAACCTCAGCGGTCGGCTGGCGGTGCGAACGGCTGCGGTGGACCGCGAGGTGACAGTGGTCCCGGTCGACGACGTGATCACCACCGGAGCGACGATGACCGAGCTGACCCGGGTGCTGCGCGATGCGGGGGCGCGGGTGCTGGGCGCGGCGACGGTCGCTGCCACCCCGCGGCGGATATCCGAGGGATCCGGTCGGGTCAGCCGGCCCCCGCCGACAGTCGGCGGTGGGCCGCGGTGACGAAGAGCTGGGTGCGGTCCCTGCGCCACGCGGTCCACACCCCCGGGCCCGCCGCCCGGCTGTCCGCCTCGGTGAGGGCGGCCAATTGATCGAGGAGGTCGGGGTCGTTGCTGACGGCGGCGCAGAGCCGGGCGATGGCGTCCGGGCCCTCGCTGTCCTCGCGGGCGGCGATCCGGGACAGGGTGAGGTGTTCGCGGACCAGGACCACCACCGACTCGGTCGTTGCCGCGTCCGCGCCCAGGTCCGCCAGGCAGAGGCGGGCAATCCTGGCACCGGTGATCGAGTGGTCGGAGGCGCCGGCGATCTTGCCGATGTCGTGCAGCAGGGCCGCGAGCACCAGGACGTGCGGGCGCCGCACCCGGTCGACCAGTTCTCCGGCGACCGCGACGCACTCCAGGCTGTGCCGGTCGACCGTCCAGCGGTGCAGGGTGTTGCGCTGGTGGCGCGACCGGATCGCCTCCCAGGCCGGCAGCCAGCGACCGATCAGCCCGGCATCGTCCAACGTGTCCCAGACTGCGACCAGGGGATGGCCGGTCGCCAGCAGGGCGACGAACCGGTCCAGCGCCTCCGGCGGCCACGGTCTGGGCAGGTCCGCGACCCGGTCGGCGAGGTTGCGCGCGGTGACCGGGGAGATCGGCAGGTCCTGCTCGGCCGCGCGACGGGCGAGGACCAGGGGAAGCAGCGGGTCGTCCAGGTCGGCGCCGCGGCCCAGCACCACTTCGCCCTCGTGCACGTAGCAGCCATCGCCGAGTGCCCGCAGGTCCGGTCGTCGCCGGGGGAGCCCGCGGCGGGGGGCACGGGCCTGCAGGGCCCGGCGCATGGTCGACTCGAGTTCTCGGGCGATGGTCCGGCCGCTGCCGGAGACCCGGCGCAGCAGTTCGTCACGGTCGGTGCCGAGCCGGGCCGCGACCGACTCGTGCTCGTCGAGGACCAGCTTGCTGCGGGCCCGACCGGTCGACACCTGCAGGGCGTCGCGGGTGTCGAGCAGGACGTGGTGGGCCGCGTGTGCCCGGTCGTGGGAGTAGTCGGCCAGCCAGGAGGCGGCCAGGGCCCGCAGCACGGTCATGTCACGCAAGCCGCCGTCACCCTCCTTCAGATCCGGGTCCAGGGTCTGGTCCAGGTCACCACTGCGCGCGTGGCGGACCCGGACCGACTCCTCGAGCTCCGGCAGGCGACCCCGCGCCTCGGTCCGCCAGTCAGCGGCGAGCACCGCACGCAGGGCGTTGACCACGCGGTCGTCGCCGGCCACGCATCGCACGTCCAGGGCCGCTGCAGCGGTGGCCAGGTCGGCCCGCGCGATGGCCCGGGCCTCCTCGACCGAGCGGACTGCGTGGTCCAGGCCAAGGCCGCTGTCCCAGATCGGATACCACAGGCGCTGCGCAACCTGCCCGATCTCCTCGGCCTCCAAGGGGCACCGTTCGTCGACCAGGAGCTCCAGGTCCAGGTCGCTGAGCGGGCCGGACTCCCGCCGGGCCAGGCTCCCTGAGCAGGCCAGGGCGATGCCCGGGCCGGGGTGGTCGGCGGTCGCCGCCACCCACAGGGCGTGCAGCCACTGCTCGGTGGCCGCGGTGATGTGCGCCCGGGACAGGGCGCCGGCGCCCCGGCCCAGAGGACGCGGGACGCCGGCGATCCGGAGCCTGTCGGCGCGGATGGTGGAGGTATCGGACATGCTCAGAGCGCGGCTGCGCCTCGTTCGCCGGTGCGGACGCGGACCACCTCGTCCACCGGCGTCGTCCAGACCTTGCCGTCACCGATCCTGCCGGTGTCGGCCTGGGCGACGATGGTGTCGATGACGCGCTCGACGTCGTCGTCGTCCACCAGGAGCTCGAGGCGGATCTTCGGGACGAAGTCCACGACATACTCGGCACCTCGGTAGACCTCGCTGTGGCCACGCTGGCGGCCGTAGCCGGTGACCTCGGAGACGGTCATGCCGGTCACGCCGGTGGCGAGCAGGGCGTCCTTCACGTCGTCGAGACGGTGGGGCTTGATGACGGCGGTGACGAGTTTCATGCCTGGTGCTCCTTGGTGAGGATGCCGCTGGTCGGCAGGATCGAGGTGTGGGTGGCCGGGGACGCGGTGGTCGTGCCGGTGAGGTCGTACGCCTGCTCGGCGTGGATGGCGAGGTCCAGGCCGGTCCGCTCGGCATCCGCACCGACCCGCAGGCCCATCACCAACTTGAGCACCATCGCGATGACGAGGGTCACGAGGAACGAGTAGATGAGGACGCTGAAGGCGCCGACCGCCTGGCGGCCGAGTTGTCCGGCCCCGCCGCCGTAGAAGAGGCCTGCCACGCCGGCCGGCGAGGACGGGTCGGCGAGGAAGCCGATCAGCAACGTGCCGACCAGGCCGCCGACCATGTGGACACCCACGACGTCGAGTGAGTCGTCGTAGCCGAAGCGGAACTTCAGCGGCACGGCCAGGGCACAGATCGTACCGGCGAGGACCCCGATCGCCAGGGCACCCAGCGGGGAGACCGAATGGGCGGCCGGGGTGATGCCGACCAGACCGGCGACCACCCCGGAGGCGGCGCCCAGGGAGGTGGCGTGCCCGTCCCTGACCCGTTCGACCACGAGCCAGCCGATGACGGCGGCCGCGGTGGCGGCGACGGTGTTGAGGAAGGCAGTCGCAGCGACCCAGTTGGCGCCGAGGGCCGAACCGGCGTTGAACCCGAACCAGCCGACGAACAGCAGCGCGGAGCCGATCATCACCGAGACCAGGTTGCCCGGGCGCATCGGCGTGGTGCCGAAGCCTTGGCGTCGTCCCAGCACGAGGACGAGGGCGAGCGCCGCGGCGCCGGCGTTGATGTGGATCGCGGTGCCGCCGGCGAAGTCGATCGCCTGCAATTGGTTGGCGATCCAGCCGCCGACCACCGAGCCGTCCTCCGAGCTGAAGGCGAACACCCAGTGGGCCACCGGGAAGTAGACCAGTACCGACCACACCACCATGAACACGATCCAGCTGCTGAACTTCATCCGGTCGGCGAGCGCGCCGGAGATCAGGGCGGTAGCGATCACGGCGAAGGCGGCCTGGAAGGCGACGAAGGCGAGGGTGGGGATGGTCCCCGACACCGCGGACTCGGCCATCAACCCGCGCAGCCCGGCGAACTCCAGGGGGTTGCCGAGCAGACCGGCGCCGGCCACGGAGTTCCCGAAGGCCATCGAGTAGCCGACGAGGACCCACAGCACGCCGACGACGGCCAGCGCGGAGAAGGACATCATCATCATGTTGAGGGTGTTCTTGGTGCGGGTCATGCCGCCGTAGAAGAGGGCCAGTCCGGGGACTGTCATCAGCAACACGAGCGCGGCGCTGGTCAGCACCCACGCGGTGTCGCCGGTGTCGATGAGGGTCGTCATGGACAAGTAGTGAATCCAGCGTGTGTTTCCAGCGCCCTGCCGCGGTGTTACGGCCGTGTTCGGACTCCGGTCGTTGTGTATCGGGCGTGTTTCGAATCACAACAAGGTGACCAGAACATGACAGAAAGTGTGAGTTCTGTGAACAAAGTGGTGAGGAGTCCGCGACGCGGGTAACGTAAATGCATGGCACCGGCTCCCCGAGTACCCGGCAGACAGGACACCCAGGTCCTGCCCACCGTTGAGGGGTTCTCGGTGCCGTGTTGATGTCAGGGACCGATCTGGAGCCCGTCAGCAGACGGGCGGTCGGTCGTTGTAGAAATTGGAGGTTGCCATGGACGTGAATGTCACTGGCCGGCACACGAAGGTGCCCGAGGACTACAGGTTGCACGTACTGGACAAGATCGGGAAGATCGAGCGGCTCAGGGATCGCGTGATCCGCGTCGACGTCCAGCTCGCTGCGTACGGTACCGAGAGGCAGCCCAACCAGACCTATCGCACCGAGATCACCGTCCTGTCGAAGGGACCGATCATCCGGGCCGAGGCCTCCGACTCGGACAAGTTCGCCTCCTTCGAGCTGGCGATGGACCGGCTGCGTGCCCAGCTGCGGCGCGCCTCCGACCGTCGCAAGGTGCACCACGGACGCCATCGTCCGGCCTCGCTGCGCGAGGTTTCCGCCGAACTGCCGGAGCTCAGCCTCACCACCGACTCCGAGGAGAGCACCGACAACGAGGTGCACAATGTGGCCGGGATCGAGGTCACCGGTGAAGGCCCGCTGGTCGTCCGGAAGAAGTCGCACCCGACGACGCCGATGACCCTCGCCCAGGCCCTGGACCAGATGGAACTGGTCGGACACGACTTCTTCCTCTACCAGGACGCCGACGCCGGGGTCCCGAGCGTCGTGTACCGCCGCAAGGGGTATGACTACGGCGTGCTGCGCCTCGACGGGGAGCAGGAGACCGAGAAGGAGAAGGTGAGCTGACCCTCGGGTCGCCGCTGTGACGAAGGAGGGCCGGTCCTGGTGGACCGGCCCTCCTCCTCTTGGCGTGTGCCCGGGCGTGCTGGTGGCTCAGGTGTCCTGTCGGGTCAGGACCCTCGGCGGTCAGTCGACCCTGGACTCGGAGCGGTCACCCGACCACTCGGTATGGAAGCTGCCCTCGGCATCGATGCGTCGGTAGGTGTGGGCGCCGAAGAAGTCGCGCTGGCCCTGGATCAGGAAGGCGGGCAGGCGCGGGGAGCGGGCACTGTCGTAGTACGCGAGCGCGGCCGAAAACACCGGTGCGGCGACACCGGCCTCGACGGCACGGGAGACCGTACGACGCCACCCCTCCTGGGCCGAGCCCATGTCCGCGACGATGGAGGGGGCCTCCAGCAGGTTGGTCAGCCGGTTGGCGGCGTACTCGTTGGAGATGCGGTCGAGGAGCTTGGCCCGGATGATGCAGCCGGCCCGCCAGATCCTGGCGACCGCAGCGACGTCGATGTCCCAGCCGTACTCCTGGGCACCGACCCGGATCAGGTCCAGGCCCTGCGAGTAGGCGACCACCTTCGATGCCCACAGTGCCTGCCGGACGTCCTCGACGAAGGCGTCGCGGTCCTCGATCCTGAGGGTCTGGTCCGGCCCGGTGAGCAGGGGCTGCAGTGCGGCCCGCAGCTCGGGGGAGGAGGAGACCGACCGGGCGAAGACGGACTCGGCGATCGCGTTCAGGTCCACCCCGAGCTCCAGCGCGATCTGGGCGGTCCAGGAACCGGTGCCCTTCTGGCCCGCGGCATCGACGATCACGTCGATCAGCGGCTTGCCGGTCTTCGTGTCGACCTGGTCGAGGACCTCGGAGGTGATCTCGATCAGGTAGGAGTCCAGCTCGCCCTTGTTCCACTCGCGGAAGATGTCGGAGATCTCCGGGACGGTCAGGCCCGCGGCGCGGAGCAGGGCGAAGGCCTCGCCGATGCCCTGCATGTCCGAGTACTCGATGCCGTTGTGCACCATCTTGACGAAGTGGCCGGCGCCGTCGGTGCCGATGTAGGTGCAACAGGGCTCGCCGTTGAACTTGGCCGAGATGTCCTCGAGCAGCGGGCCGAGGAACTCGTACGAGTGGGCGGAGCCGCCGGGCATGATCGAGGGGCCGTTGAGGGCTCCCTCCTCGCCACCGGAGACCCCGACACCGACGAAGTGGATGCCCTGGTCGCGGAGTGCGACCTCGCGGCGCTGGGTGTCCTTGTAGAAGGCGTTGCCTCCGTCGATCAGGATGTCGCCGTCCTCGAGCAGCGGGGCGAAGGTGTCGATGGTGGCGTCGGTGGCGGCACCGGCCTTGACCATCATCATGATCCGGCGGGGCTTCTCCAGGCTGGCGACCAGTTCCTCGGGGGTCTTCGCCGCGATGAATCCGGCCTCCTCCCCGTGCTCGGCCATGACCTTCTCGGTCTTCGAGTAGGTGCGGTTGAAGATGGCGACCCGGTAGCCGTGATTGGCGAAATTCCGCGCCAGGTTCGAGCCCATCACCGCCATACCGACGACGCCGATGCTTGCGAGTTCACTCATGGGTGCTGCCTTTCATTGCAGTCTGTTTCAATGCAGTGTTGCGGGGCTGGTCGGTGTGATCTTCGACTCCTAGGATCGATCATGCCCAGCAGCACCGGTGATCGGGGGGTTGTTGCCAGGTGTTTTCGCCCGGTCGGCCCCGATGGCCGCCGGTTCACTCCGATCTGTCGGGTCCGGACCGGATCCGAGGGGTTCCGATCCGTTCCGTACGTCCAGCCTGCCCCTGCTCCTCGCGGTGGTGAACCCCCTACCCAAGGGGTCCTGCACCTTCTCCACCCAGTGCCCTAGGCTGTCCGTGCAGGGTACGACAACTTCGCTTCTCGAGGGGGCCTGGCTGTGGCGGCGCATGCGGATGACGAGGTGAGTGCGGACGACCGGGTCAATGGGGACAAGCCCGCTGCTCCCACGATCTACGATGTCGCCCGCGAGGCCGGGGTCTCACCGTCGACGGTCTCCCGGGCGTTGTCCCGGCCCGGCCGGGTGAGTTTCGAGACGGCGAAGAGGATCCGCAAGGTTGCTGCCGAGCTCGGCTACCACACCAAGTCCATCAGTCGCTCGCTCCCGGACCAGTCCCGCCGGATGCTCGGGCTCGTCGTCGCCGACATCGCCAACCCGGTCTACCTGGGCATGATCCGCGGGGCGGAGCGTACGGCCCGTGAACTGGACTACTCGGTCCTGGTCGCGGAGACCCAGGAGAACGAGCGGATCGAGATGCAGCTCCTCGAGCGGCTGATCCCGGTGGTCGACGGGATCATCCTCGGCGCCTCCCGGCTGCCCGACGTGGACATCAGGCGATTGGCCAAGCAGACCCCGCTGGTGGTCCTCAACCGCCAGGTCGGCCAGGTCACCTCGGTGAGCAGCGACAACCTGCGCGCCGTCAAACGGGCGGTCGAGCACCTGGGGGAGCTGGGGCACCGGACGATCACCTACCTTGCCGGCCCGGACAACTCCTGGTCGGACGGGGTGCGCTGGCGTGGTCTGCGCGAGGCAAGCCTGGAGCTGGACCTGCGGGTCCGCCGGATCGGGCCGTACACCCCCTCCATCAAGGGGGGCGCCCGGGCCGCCCAGGCGTGGATGGAGCACCGCACCAGTGCGGTGCTCGCCTACAACGACCTGATGGCGATCGGGTTCATGCGCCAGCTCGCACTGAACGGGGTCGAGGTCCCCCGCGAGGTGAGCGTGGTCGGCTTCGACAACATCGCCGAGGCCTCGCTGATCCGACCGCGGCTGACCACGATGGCCGCCCCGCAGGTCACGCTCGGGGCGACCGCGGTCAATCACCTGCTGCGCCAGCGGCGCCAACCCGTCGCCCTCGACCAGGGGGACCCGGTACTGTTGCCGGTCCGGTTGATGGTGCGCGAGTCCACCGGACCGGCGCGGGCACCCAACGGCTCGGGGACCGGCCCCCAGGATGCCGCCGCCGGCTGAGCTGTTTCAGGCCTGCGGACGCTCGGACTCGAGGCGGTAGAGCACCTCGCCGGCGTGCGGTTCCACGAACGTGTTCGGGTCCTTGGCCAGCTCCTCCAGGTCCAGGGTCGCGGGGTCGATGTACTCCAGGGCGACCGACTCGACCACCTCCCGCGGGATGCTGGTGGCCAGCGCGACCCGGACCCGGTCGGTCTCCACGCCGGTCTGCGCGTCGTACTCCCCGGGGCCACGCAGGTGGGTGGAGTGGGCGAGCTCGCCCCACGGGTGGCTGCCGAACGTGTCCCACTGCTTCACGAAGTAGTCGATCGTGTGGTACCCGATGTCCTTCAGACCCGGGTGCATCACCGCGATCTCGGTGATGTGCGGGGCGTAGATCACCAACAGTCCGCCGTCGGCCACGATCGGCTCCAGCTTGTAGAACCCCTTGGCCGCGGTCCAGATGTCCTCGTACTTCTTCGGCATCACGGAGATGACGGTGTCGTACGCCTTCTCCTTGTAGACCACGTGGGTCTGGACCGTCACGTCGGCACAGGCCGCCCAGGCGTCCTCGGGGACTCCGAAGGAGACCGCCTGCAGGACGTCGGAGTTGGACTTGACCACGAAGCACAGGGCGTAGCGCTCGGCAGGGATCAGCTGGCAGGCCTCGTTGATCAGCGCCCGGACCGGACTGACCGGCCGGGTGCCGATCATCCGGTGGGTGCCGATCAACGCACCGACCCAGTGCGAGATGTCGATGACGTTGTGCACCGACAGGCCGGGGAAGAAGTACTTGTTGCCGCCGGAGATGCCGACCACCTCGTGCGGGAAGATCGGCCCGATCACGATGTCCACGTCGGCCTCGACGGCATGCCGGTTCAGCTCCACCTGCATCGGCACGTCGTGCAGCCGGTCACCCGACAGTTCGGTGACCCGCTCGGCAGGAACCGTGCCCAGGTCGACGATCTGGTCCGGGTTCCAGTGCTCGTGGTTGAGGATCTCCAGTCCCGGGTAGACGTCCTGGGAGTGCCCCGGCTCGAAGCCGAAGAACTTGGCGATCGCCTTCTCGGACATGGCCTGGTGGGTGCCGAGGGCGATCACGGCCTTCATCGAGGCGACGCGTCCCTGCAGGGCCCGGTGCACCGGCTTGAGCAGCAGCGGCAGGGGGCAGGTCCGAGTGGCGTCGGGGACGATCAGGCAGACGTTCTTGCCGTCGACGTCGAGGCCGCTGATCGCCTCGGTGACGAACGCCTCGACCTGCTCGCTGGTGAGCACCTGGTCGGCGCCGCCGAGGAAGGCGGCCTTGCTGGCATCCCCGGCGTACGTGCCGTAGGCGGTATCGGCGGAAGCTGGGCTGGTCATGGCTCCAACGTGCCACCTTTCGAGGCCGACACACAAGCAGATCGGCGCAACAGGGCGCCGAACGGGCAACTACCGGCAACCCGTTGCCGCAGATCTCGCCCCGTCGGAACGATGGAGCCATGCCTGAGCCACTGCTGGAACTGCATCCCGATCGCCTCCTGCCTCCGGACCCGGGGGTCCGGGACATCGCCAGGCGGCTCTACCTGTCGGTCAAGGACCTGCCGATCATCTCGCCGCACGGGCACGTCCCGCCGCACTGGATGGCCGACGACATCAACTTCGACGACCCGACCTCCCTGCTGATCACCCCCGACCACTACGTCAACCGCCTGATGCACGCGCACGGCGTGGACCTGTCGGCTCTGGGCGTCAACCAGCAGGACTTCTCCGCCGACCAGAAGCGGGAGGCCTTCCGCACCCTGTGCAGCAGCTGGCACATCTACCGTGGGACCCCGGTGAAGTACTGGTTCGAGCACACCTTCGCCGAGGTCTTCGGCATCACGGTCGCTCCCAGCGCCGAGACCGCCGACCAGATCTACGACCAGATCAACGAGGCGATCCACACCCCCGAGTACTCGGTGCGCTCGCTGTACCACCGGTTCAACATCGAGGTGATGGCCACCACCGACGACCCGTGCGATGACCTGCACTGGCACCAGCAGATGATCGACGACCCGACCTGGGATGGCCGGGTGCTGCCGGCGTTCCGGCCGGACAAGTACCTGGAACCCGCCCGCCCGGACTGGAACCGGCTGACCGACCGGCTCGCCGAGGTGTCCGGCCAGGACACCTCCACCTGGTCCGGCTGGGTCGCTGCGATGGAGAACCGCCGCGCCTATTTCAAGGCACACGGGGCTACCTCGACCGACCACAGCCACGCCGATGCCGGCACCGACGTGCTGGAGACCGCCGAGGCCGAGCGGATCTACCTCGCCGCCCGCGCCGGGACCGCCACCGTCGAGGAGTGCACGGCGCTGCGCCGCCACATGGTCACCGAGCAGGCCCGGATGGCCTGCGACGATGGCCTGACCATGACCATCCACCCCGCGGTCGTCCGCAACCACGATCCCGAGGCATTCGAGTCGTACGGGGCCGACGTCGGCGCCGACATCCCGTACGCCGTCGAGTTCTCCCGCGCGCTGCAGCCGATGCTGTCGCGCTACGGCAACCACCCCAACTTCAACTTCGTGGTCTTCACCATGGACGAGACGGTCTTCAACCGGGAGCTGGGCCCCCTGGCCGGCTACTACCGGTCGGTGTACGTCGGGGCCCCGTGGTGGTTCATCGACGCGCCGGAGACGATCAGCCGGTTCCGGGAGAACGCCACGATCTCCGCCGGCCTGCTCAAGACCTCCGGCTTCATCGACGACACCCGGGCGTTCTGCTCCATCCCGGCCCGTCACGACATGAACCGCCGCCTCGACGCAGGCTTCCTCGCCAACCTGGTAGCGACCCACCGCCTGACCGAGGACGAGGCCCTTGACGGCATGCATGACACCGTAGTCACCTGCCCCCGAAAGGCGTTCAAGCTGTGAGCACCACACCCCGTCTGAACCGTTCCCTGCCCGACATGCCGCCGGCACCGCCGGTCCGCATAGTGCACCTGGGGCTCGGCAACTTCCACCGCGCCCACCAGGCCTGGTACACCGCCCACGCCGAGGACGCCGCCGAGTGGGGCTACGCCGGTTTCACCGGCAGCAGTGCCCGGATGTCGGACGCGCTGTCTGCCCAGGACGGCCTCTACACGCTCGTCACGATGGGGGCCGACGGCGACCGCCCCGAGGTGGTCGGCTCCATCGCCGAGGTGTACCCGGCCACCGACCACGAGGCGTGGCTGGCCAAGGTCGCCGACCCGCAGGTCGTCGTCGTGACCATCACCGTCACTGAGCAGGGCTACGTCCGGGGCGCCGACGGTGGGCTCGACATGGCGGACGCGGTCGTCCGGGACGACTTGGCCGCGGCACAGGCCGACCCTCGTGCTCTGGTGAAGTCCGCCCCGGCCCGGATCGCCGTCGGTCTCGCTGCCCGCCGCGCCGCCGGTGCCGGTCCGCTCACCGTGCTGTCCTGTGACAACCTGCCGGCCAACGGTGCGGTGGCGCAGCGCGTCGTGACTGATTTCGCCGCCGCCCTGGACCCGGAATTGGCCGCCTGGATCGGCGACAACGTGGACTTCGCCACCTCGATGGTCGACCGGATCACCCCGGCCACCACCGACGAGCTGCGGGCCAAGGTCGAGCAGCTGTGCGGCTGGACCGACGAGTCGCCGGTGCCGACCGAGCCGTTCTGTGAATGGGTCGTCCAGGGCAGGTTCCCGGCCGGCCGTCCGCAGTGGGAGACCGCCGGTGCCACCATGGTGGACGACGTGGAGCCGTACGAGCAACGCAAGCTGTGGCTGCTGAACGGCTCGCACTCCCTGATGGCGTACGCCGGGCCGATCCGCGGGCACGAAACCGTCGAGCAGGCGATCAAGGACCCGAAGGTCCGCGAATGGGTCGAGCAGTTCTGGGCTGAGGCGTCCCGCTACCTGACCCTGCCGGCCGAGGAGAACGCGGCCTACCGCCAGGCACTCGTGGAGCGGTTCGAGAACCCGAACATCCGCCACAACCTCGCCCAGATCGCCCACGACGGGTCGACCAAGCTGGTGGTGCGGACGATCCCGACGATCCTCAACGAGCGGGCCGCGGGCAACCTGCCCCGTGGCTGTGCGACCGCCATTGCCGCCTGGGTGCTGCACCTGCGAGGTCTCGGCGCGCCCATCGCGGACAAGCTCGCCGGCCCGGCCCGGGAGGCGGCGGACTCCGGCGACCTCGAGGCCGTCGTGCCCAAGGTCCTGGACACCCTCTCGCCCGGACTGGGTGCGGACTCCGAGCTGGTGGCCTGCGTGGTCGAGCAGGCCGCCGCCATCCGGGCCGAGTAGGCCGGACCATGGCGTCGGGCATCCTGGTCGGAGTGGACATCGGCACGACTGCCGTCAAGGTGTCGGCCTTCGCGCTGGGCGGGACCCGTCCGCTCGCGACCGGGATGCGCGACTGTCCGCAGACCACCGAGCCGTTCCCCGGCTGGCAGGTCAAGGACACGGGGCGCCTGGTCGACGTCGTGCTGGACGCGATCCGGCTCTGTGTCGCCCAGGTCGATCCCAAGGAGGTTCGTGGCCTGAGCCTGTCGGCCCCGCTCTACGGATTGGTCGGTTTCGACGCGTACGACCGACCGATGACACCGTTGGCGACCTGGGCGGACAGCAGGGCCGAGGAGGAGGCCACCTGGCTCCAGGAGCAGGGGATGGCCCAGGACCTGCGCCGCGCCACCGGGATGCCGGTGCACCCCACCTCCCCGCTGGCACGTCTGATGTGGTACGCCCGGCACGAGCCGGAGACCAGTGGGCGCGTCGCGTGGTGGGGTGGGCCCAAGGAGGCCGTCGTCGTACGACTGACGGGCCAGCGGGTCACCGAGCTGTCGACCGCCAGCGGTACCGGCCTGCTGGATCTGACCACCCGGGACTGGGACCCGGTCGCGACGGAGATCGCCCAGCTCGACCGGACGCAGCTGCCCGAGGTCGAGTCGACCACGGCAGCCTTTCCGCTGACAGCCGAGGCGGCTGCCGCCCTCGGCCTGCGCCAGGGCACGCCGGTCGTGCTCGGGGCGGGGGACGGGCCGCTCGGCAGTCTCGCCACCGGAGCGATCACCCCCGGTGTCGCCGCCCTGTCCCTCGGCACGGCCGGGTCGGTGCGGATCGTCGTTCCCGGACCGACTCACGACGAGCGGGGGTCGTTGTCCTGCCATGCCCTGACCGACGAGCTGTGGGTCAGCGGCGGGGCGATCAGCAACGGCTCCAGCGCGGTCAGGTGGGCCGCCCAGACGTTCGCGCCGGACCTGTTGGCCACCAGCAGCGGCCAGGCGGAGCAGAACGTGCTGTCCCTGGCCGAGGGGGCCCGGGCCGGCTCCGACGGGCTGGTGATGGTCCCGTACCTGGTCGGGGAGCGGGCGCCGCTGTGGGACGCCTCGATCCCGGGGGCATACCTGGGGATCCGGGCACCGCACCGACGCCAGCACTTCATCCGGGCCACGCTGGAGGGGGTGTGCCGGCAGATCGCCCAGGTCGTCGACGCGCTCGGTGATGAGCACGGCCCGATCACCGAGGTCCGGGCCACCGGTAACCCCTTCCGGTTCTCCCTGTGGCAGCAGGTGCTGGCCGCCCACCTGGACGTCCCCCTGCGGTTGGCCTCAGATGCCGGCGGCACCTCTGTCGGAGCGGCGGCCCTGGGGACGTACGCCCTGGGCCTGGCCGACGACCTGCCGGCGGCCCTGGCGCTAGTGGGTGGCTCGGTGGCGGGTGACGATGACGACAGTCAGCTTGTCGTGCCGCGCCCCGGGGACGTCATCACGTACGCTCAGAGTCGCGCCGACCTGCCCCATCTGGTGGAGCAGTTGGAGTCGGCAGCCGTGTCCCCCACCCAACAGACGAAGGAACACTCATGGGAGCCGAGCAGCACATGGAGGAATTGACCACCCAGGCCTGCTGGGACCTGCTCGCCGAGCAGCAGTACGGCCGGCTCGCGTACGTCCTGGACGGCGAGGTGAACGTCGTGCCGATCAACCACTCGGTGGCCGCGGAGCGGATCCTGTTCGAGACCGGTCAGGGGTCCAAGCTGCTCGGCATCGACGGGCAGGCCACCGTGGCCTACGAGGTCGACGACATCGATGGCCACCAGGGCACCAGCGTGGTGGTTCGAGGATTCGTCGTCCCGCTGGAGGGCGAGGAGGCCGAGTCCGCCCGCCAGCAGGTCCGTCCGTGGATCAACAGCCCGAAGGTCGAGGTGATGGCGATCGTCCCGTCGGCGGTCACCGGGCGTCGCTACGCGTTCCCGCGCAGCTGAGCCGGTCCCGACCATTGTCGGGACCCCGTACGATAGGGGCGTCCGCCGTGGGCGGACGTCCCTGTTGTCCGATGAGAAAGCGCTGGTTCCGTGGCAGTCCTGGACAAGATCCTGCACATGGGCGAAGGTCGCATCCTTCGCCGGCTCAAGGAAGTGTCGGAGCAGGTCAACCTGATCGAGCCGGACTTCATCGCCATGAGCGACGACGAGCTGCGGGGCCAGACCGCTGACTTCCGGCAACGGATCGACAACGGGGAGGACCTCGACTCGATCATGCCGGAGGCCTTCGCCACGGTTCGCGAGGCGGCCAAGCGGGTGATGGACAAGCGCCACTACGACGTCCAGGTCCAGGGCGGTGCGGCGCTACACTGGGGCAACATCGCCGAGATGAAGACCGGTGAGGGCAAGACCCTGGTGTCGACTCTGCCGGTCTACCTCAACGCGCTGGCCGGCGAGGGCGTGCACGTGGTGACGGTGAACGACTACCTGGCCCGGCGCGACGCGGAGTGGATGGGCCGCGTGCACCACTGGCTGGGACTGTCGGTCGGCACGATCATCGCCAACATGGATCCGGTGGAGCGGGCCAAGGCCTACCAATGCGACATCACGTACGGGACGAACAATGAGTTCGGGTTCGACTACCTGCGCGACAACATGGCGCTGTCCCTGGACGCCTGCGTGCAGCGCGGCCACCACTTCGCGATCGTCGACGAGGTCGACTCGATCCTGGTCGACGAGGCCCGTACGCCGCTGATCATCTCCGGCCCCGCCCAGGAGAGCCGGCAGTGGTACCCGGTGTTCGCCGGTCTGGTCGGCCGCAAGTTGGAGCTGGGCCGGGACTACGAGGTCGACGAGAAGAAGCGCACGGTCTCCATCCTCGAGCCCGGTATCGACAAGGTCGAGGACGAGCTCGGCATCAACAACCTGTACGAGTCGGCGAACACCCCGCTGATCTCGTACCTGAACAACGCGATCCGGGCCAAGGAGCTGTTCAAGAAGGACAAGGACTACGTCGTGATCAACGGCGAGGTGCTGATCGTCGACGAGCACACCGGGCGGACGCTGGCCGGCCGCCGGTACAACGAGGGCCTGCACCAGGCAATCGAGGCCAAGGAGGAGGTCGAGGTCCGCGACGAGTACCAGACGCTCGCCACCATCACCCTGCAGAACTACTTCCGGATGTACGACAAGCTGGCCGGCATGACCGGCACGGCGAAGACCGAGGAGTCGGAGTTCCAGAAGATCTACGGCCTGTCAGTGTTGCCCATCGCCACCAACCGGCCGCTGGTCCGCAAGGACGAGAAGGACCTGATCTACCGCACCGAGAAGGCGAAGTTCCTCGCCGTCGCCAAGGACGTGGTGGAGCGGCACAAGAAGGGCCAGCCGGTGCTGATCGGTACCGCCTCGGTGGCGAAGTCCGAGCTGCTCTCCTCGCTGCTGAAGCAGGTCGGGGTCAAGCACGAGGTGCTGAACGCGAAGAACCACGAGCGCGAGGCGGCGATCGTGGCCGAGGCGGGCCGCAAGGGGGCCGTCACGGTGGCCACCAACATGGCCGGCCGAGGCACCGACATCATCCTGGGTGGCAACTCCGAGTTCCTCGCCGACAAGGCGTTGCAGGACCGCGGGATCGACCCCCTGGAGAACTCCGAGGAGTACGAGGCCGCCTACCCCGAGGTGCTGGAGACCTTCGAGAAGCAGGCCCGGGCCGAGCACGAGGAGGTCAAGGACCTCGGCGGGCTGTACGTGCTGGGCTCGGAGCGCCACGAGTCGCGCCGGATCGACAACCAGCTGCGCGGGCGCTCCGGCCGCCAGGGTGACCCGGGGGAGTCCCGGTTCTACCTGTCGCTCGAGGACGACCTGATGCGGCTGTTCAAGTCCGACATCGTCGACTGGGTGATGCAGGCGCTGAAGATCCCCGACGACCAGCCGATCGAGAACAAGCGCGTCTCGAAGTCGATCCAGCAGGCCCAGGAACAGGTCGAGTCGCAGAACTTCGAGATGCGCAAGAACGTCCTGCGCTACGACGACGTGATGAATCGCCAGCGCCACGCCATCTACGGTGACCGGCGCAAGGTCCTCGAGGGCGCCGACGTCTCGCAGCGGCTGCGCGACGCCACCAACGAGGTCGTCGGGGGCTATGTCGCCGAGGCGACCGCGACCGGGTTCTCGGAGGACTGGGACCTGGAGGCGCTGTGGACCCAGCTGCGCACCGTCTACCCGGTCAGCCTCGACATCGAGGACTACCGCGACACGAGCCTGACCGCAGCCGAGCTGATCGAGGACTTCCAGGCCGATGCCCAGCAGGCGTATTCCGCCCGCGAGGAGGCCATCGGCGAGCAGAACATGCGGGAGCTGGAGCGGCGGGTGCTGCTCACCGTCCTCGACCGCAAGTGGCGCGAGCACCTCTACGAGATGGACTACCTGCGCGAGGGCATCGGGTTGCGGGCCATGGCCCAGCGCGACCCGCTGGTCGAGTACCAGCGCGAGGGCTCGGCAATGTTCCAGCAGATGATGGAAGCCTTCATGGAGGAGGTCGTCGGCTACCTGTTCAACCTCGAGGTGACGGTGCCCGACCAGCCCCGGGTCGGCGTGGTCCGCGACGCCCAGGGACGGGCCGTGGTGGTCGGTGCCGCCGGCAAGGCGCAGGTCCAGCCTGCAACCGCCGCCCCGGTGCGGCCGGCGACCCCTGCGCGGCAGCCGGCGCTGTCCAGCCTGCGGGCCCCCGGCCTGGAGGAGGAGCAGGACACGCGACTGACCTATTCCGCCCCGGACGAGGGTGGCGCGGCGCAGCAGACCGCGGACCGGCGCACCACGGTCAACGCCGGTGATCCGTACGCGGGAGGCGGACGCAACGACCTCTGCCCCTGCGGCTCGGGCAAGAAGTTCAAGTTCTGCCACGGCAAGAAGGCCTGACGACCCGGCCCGGTACGGGACCGGGTCGTCAGCCGGCACGGCCCCCAGGGCGGTGCGGTGCGGCGATCCAGCCCAGGTGGCTGCATCGCCACCGGCCCGCGAACGGCTCCACCCGGGCGGTGAGCACCCGCAACGGCGCCCAGTCGCCGACCATCGGCAGGAGCGGGATCACGATCTCGACCGCCTGACCGGCCACCACCTGCAGGTAGGGGTTGGCCGGTCGGACCGGGTGACGGCGGGCCGACCGGGCTAGCATCACTAGGTCGGCCAGCACCGCCTCGGTGGTCCAGCGGGCCAACTGCTGGGCACTGCGTCGACCGGTCAGTACGTCGACCAGCGCGCCGGTGCAGGACCGGCCGGCGGTGGCCAGTGCGGCCGCCCGGCCCTGGCCGGCAGGGATCGGGGCCGGATCGGGCCCGGTGTCGAACAGTTCGGGCTGGCTGGCAGCGGGACCGGGCAGACCGGGATCGGGCAGACCGGGATCGGGATCGTACGGCGCGGTCAGACCGATCAGTGGCGGACGGGTTTCGGGCACCTGGAGCGTGAGCACGCCTCCACTGTTCCGACCCCGGCGCCGTGGCGGAAGGGCCGGACAACACATCTGTGGACAGCTCCGGAAACGGACAACACCGGCGCCCCGCCGGACAACCCCGGGGACAACACCGCGGCGGGTACGGACAACACCGGCGGCTGGACTAGCCTGCTGGAGTCAGCCCGCCACTGGATCGAGGAGCAACCATGGCCAGCGCACGCACCACCCGGATCGTCTACCTCCCGAGCGACCCGGCCTCGGCCCAGGCCTTTCGGCGGTCGGGGGTGCTGGAGCAGGCCCGTGGCGTCGCGGTCGACGAGGCGTACGCCCGGGCACGTGATCTCGACCTGACCGTCGGCGACGACGAGGAGGAGGCCGACTACTGGGCCCTGGCGGATGCGGCCCTGCAGAGTCTGGTCGCCCGGACCGACGGGCCGCGGATGGTCATCGCGGCACGTGTCGGCCCCGACCAGTTGCGGTCGTACGGCCCCGACGGCAGCGGTCTGGTGACGGCCGAGGAAGTCGCCTGGTCGCAGGTCAGCGCCCTGTTCATCGACGACGGCGAGGCCCTGGAGTCGGTCCACGCCGCCCGGGCCGCCCGCGAGGATCCGGAGCGGTTCGGTACCCTGGTCGAGGCCCTGGTCGCTGAGCACGACCTGCTGTGGTACGCCCCTGAGGAGCTCGACCAGCTGGTCGGCTGAGTCGTCTCCCGAAGGCGGCGGCCTCAGACCAGATGGGTGCGGGCGACTCGCTCCTGGACCTCGACACCCGCGGTGACGGCCGGTGCAGCCGCCTGCTCCAACTTCTTGCCGACCAGCGGGATCCTGACGACCAGGTCGCCGGCGACGTGGATCTGGCTGCCCGAGTCGGTGGGGGAGAGGGTCGCGGTGCCGGTCATCCGGCCCGGCGTGCCGGGCACCGCCACGTCCAGCTGCGCCGTCCGGCTGCCGTCGGCCGCCGCGTCGCCCCACACGTACGACTCGATGATGGTGATCGTGTCGCCGACGATCTTCTTCGCAATGTCCGGGGACGGCAGGCTCCGGGAGAGCCGGGTCCGGTTGCCGTCGATCTCCACGTCGAACTTCACGGCTCCGCCGGCGCGGGCCACCTCCTCCAGGAAGTTCCGGTCGGTCTGCAACGCGTAGACGCGCGCGGGGTCGGCAGTGAAATGTGCGGTCGCGGAGATCATCATGGAGACATCTTCGCACCGCCCTACGGCGGGTGCCACGACCGTCCCGGCGTCGGCGTTCGGTAGGCAGCACAGCTGTAGCGACGTCGTGGGCGGCGTCCTCGGCGATCTCCATGAAGTCACGGGTGGAGGGGGCCAGCCCGGAGCAGGGATCGTGGCGGCCTCGCGGATAGTCTATGGAGCATGAATGCTCCGGCGCGCATTGACCTGCACACGCATTCCACCGTCTCGGACGGTACCGACACCCCCCGAGCACTGGTCCGGGCTGCGCTGGCGGCCGGGCTCGACGTGGTGGCACTGACCGACCACGATACCTGGGCCGGCTTGGACGAGGCAGCCGAGGAGGCCGAGCGGATCGGGGTGGGGTTCCTTCCCGGCGCGGAGGTCTCCTGCGAGCGGCTCGGCCGCTCGGTGCACCTGCTGGCCTACGGCGGGGACCGTACGCACCCGGGACTGGTCGCCGAGCTCGTCCGGATCCGGGCGGGGCGTACGGACCGGATACCGGAGATGCTGCGGCGACTCGGCAGGCTGGGGATGCCGCTCACCGAGGACCAAGTCGCCGTGCATGCCCGGGACACGCCGTCGATCGGCCGTCCGCACGTCGCGGACGCCATGGTCGCCGCCGGGTACGTGGCCAGCCGGGACGAGGCCTTCGCCGGCTACCTGGCCGAGGGCGGCTCGGCGTACGTGGAGCGATACTCCCCGGATATCGCCGACGCGGTGGGCCTGGTCCGGGCGGCCGGAGCCGTGCCCGTCCTCGCCCATCCCTGGGGCCGGGGCTCGCGCGATGTCCTGCCGCCCCACGTCCTGGAAGCCCTGGTCGAGCAGGGCCTGGCCGGCTGGGAGGCCGACCATGTCGACCACACCGAGGCCGAACGGGCGGAGCTGCACGTGCTCGCCGAGCGACTGGGGGTGCTGGCCACCGGCTCCAGTGACTACCACGGCACCGGCAAGACCCGCAATCCGCTGGGGGTCCACACCACCGACCCGTCGACCTACGCCGAGCTGCGGCGCCTCGTGGAGCGCTGAGCCCGGAGCGAAGTCAGTCGAGTTGGAGGAAGTTCTGCACCAGTGCGCGGGCGGTCGCCTGCGGGCGGTCGTCGACCGGGTGTTCGGAGCAGCCCTTCAGTACGACCGGCTCGGCGCCGAGCTTGCGGGCCATGGCGATCTGGGCGCCGACGGGCCAGGAGTCGGCGTACTGGCCGTACACGATGTGGAAGTCGATCCCGGTCTCGTGCAGCTCCGCGGTGCGGTCGGGGGTGTTCTGGACAGCGTCGATCATCGCGGCGACCGCGCGTCGGTCGGTGAGGGCCAGGCGCTCGGCGATGAAGTCGGTCGGGTGGTCCTGGGCGACCCCGAGCATCGCCAGGAACTCGTCGTGGATCTCCACCAGTGGTCGGCCTGCGGCGAGCTGCTCCTCGACGAACACCAGCGGACGGGTCCTGCCCAGGCCGCCGGGCCCGGAGGTGACGAGCGTGACGGAGTCCCAGAAGTCGGGCTCCAGCAGGGCCGCCTCGCCGGCCACCAGTCCGCCGAACCCCTGTCCGACCAGGTGGACCGGGATATCGGAGCCGACCTCCTCGACCAGGGCGATCACGTCCTCGGCGAAGACCCGCAGCGAGAACGGGCCCGGCGAGCTGGACTCGAAGCAACCGCGCTGGTCCAGGGCACACACGGTGAACCCCTCCTGCGCGAGGCGGGGCAGCACCGGGTCGAAGTCCTCCTTGGATCCGAAGACCCCATGGACCAGCACGACCACGCCACGATCATCGTCGGGCGTGCAGGTGTGCAGGGCCAGGGAGGTCCCGTCATCGAGGTCGACGAACGTCTTCGCGATCGGCAACAGCTTGGTGGTGGCGTTCATCCCGGATTCACTCCTCGGGGGTCTGGGCCGGCCGGCCCTCCCCACCTTCACGTCGGGTACGCCGGCGGCGGCGTCGGCGAATCGTGGTCTCGCCCTCGGCCGGTGCGCTGGCGCTCGCCGAGGCGGGGTCGGTGCTGCGGTGCTCCTCCGCCCGGCGGTGGGCGTCGGTGTGACCGGGGCGGGTGCCCTCGGTACGGGTGGACGGGCGGCGCCCTCCGCGGCGCGACCCGCTGCCGGAGGCCTTGTCGGCAGGCTGGCCACCGTGGTGCCCTGCACGGCCGCTGGTCGGCTTCGCCGGACCCACGTGGCCGGGTGATTCGGGGTCGATGTCGAGATCGGTGAACAGGTGCTCTGACGTCGAGTATGTCTCCACCGGGTCGGCCAGGTCGAGCCCCAGGGTCTTGTTGATCACCTTCCAGCGGGTCACGTCGGCCCAGTCGACCAGGGTCACGGCCACGCCCTCGGCCCCGGCACGACCGGTCCGGCCGATCCGGTGGACGTAGGTGCTGGAATCCTCGGGGCACTCGTAGTTGATCACGTGGGTCACGCCGGAGACATCGATGCCACGGGCGGCGACATCGGTGGCGACCAGCACGTCGATCCGGCCCTCGCGGAACTTCTTCAGCGCCTGTTCGCGCGCGGCCTGGGTACGGTCACCGTGGATCGCGGCTGCGGAGAATCCTCGTTCGCACAGCTCGTCCGCGACCCGCTGGGCCCCCCGCTTGGTGCGGCAGAAGACCATCACCCGGTCGCGGTCCTTGGCCTGCAGGATCCGTGCGACCAGCTCCGGCTTGTCCATCGGATGGGCCTGGTAGATGTACTGCTTGGTGGCCGGGACGGTCTGCACGTCCTCCTGGTGCTCGGCCCGGATGTTGACCGGGGAGTGCAGGTGGGCACGGGCCAGCGCCACGATCGGCGCCGGCATGGTGGCGGAGAACATCAGGGTCTGGCGCCCCTTCGCGGTCTTGCCCAGCAGGCGCTCCACGTCGGGCAGGAAGCCCAGGTCGAGCATCTCGTCGGCCTCGTCGAGCACGGCGATCCGTACGTGCGAGAGGTCCAGGGCCCGACGGTTCGCCAGGTCGAGGAGACGGCCGGGGGTGCCGACGACCACGTCGACCCCGGCGGTCAGGGCCTCGAGCTGCGGCTCGTAGGGGGTGCCGCCGTAGACGGTGAGGATCCGTGCAGTGGACTTGGCGGCGGCTGCCGCCAAGTCCTTGCCGACCTGGTTCGCCAGCTCGCGGGTCGGGGCGATGACCAGGGCCTGCGGGCTGGTGCCATGGCCGTCCTCGGCATCGACGGGCAGGTTGATGCGCTGGAGCAGTGGGAGCCCGAAGGCGAGCGTCTTACCCGTCCCGGTCCGTGCCTGACCGATCAGGTCGGTGCCCTGGAGTGCGATCGGGATCGCCATCTCCTGGATCGGGAACGGGCTGACGATGCCGTTCTCGGCGAGCGCGTCAGTGAAGACCGCCTCGATACCGAGATCGGTGAAGGTTTTGGTGATGGTGTCCGTCAGGGCTCTGCCTTTGCACTCGCGGGCGCTGCGCACCTCGGTGCGGCGCCCTGCTTGGACGCGCTCTTCTGCTCGGCACGCCCGGGATGTACGGCGGCAGCGTCCATGTCAAGAGGACGCGCCGCGACGCCAGTGTAGCCCAGCCCAACGGGGAGACTCGGAACCCGCGTCCTCAGAGGGCGCCGAAACCCACCGGGCGAGCATTCTGCTGGCCGATCTCGATGTAGGCGATGCTCTCGGCAGGGAAGACGACCTGGCGCCCATGAGTGTCGGTGAGGCTGAGGATGGTCTTGTCGGCCAGCGCCTTCTGGAAGGTCGAGGTGACCTCCTCCGGCGACTCGTCAACCTCGACCACGACCTCGCGGGCCAGGTTCTTCACGCCGATCTTGATCTCCACGGGAGCCCTCTCTTTCACGTACGCACGCTTGTGCTTGTCTCCACCGTGCCACATCCGGTTGGGCAGTCCCAGATCCGTTCGCTGTCGGCAGACTGGCCCATTCCGGGGACGTGGACAGGAAATGTCGTAGCCACCTGTTCTGATGGATCCGTGGACGATACTGCGACCCGACCGGCTCCCGAGCTGCCCCCGGAGGCGCCGGTGCGACTCGACCCCGACCAGCAGGCGGTGGTGGAGCACCGTACCGGGCCGTTGCTCGTTCTCGGCGCTGCAGGCACGGGCCGGACCACGACACTCGTCGAGGCCGCGGTCTCCCGGGTGCGGGATCGGGGCCTGCCTGCTGATCGGGTACTGGTGCTCACGTTCTCGCGCGGTGCGACCCGGACCATCGCGGACCGGATCGCGGCACGACTCGGCCACACCGGGGCGGCCGTGCCGGTGTTGAGCATGCATGGCTTCTGCCACGCCCTGCACGCCGAGGCCAGCCGCACCGACCCGTGGCGGGTGCTGACCGCCCCGGAGCAGGAACTGCGGTTGCGAGAGGTGCTGGCCGGTTCCACCGTCGCCTGGCCTCCGGCGCTGCGCGCTGCTGTCGACACCCGCGCCTTCGCCCGGGAGCTACGGGACCTGGTTGCCCGGTGCCGCCACCTGGGTCTCGACCCCGTCGACCTGGCGTCCTTCGGGCGTGCGGGCGGCCACCCCGAGTGGGTCGGGGCCGCGGGACTGTTCGAGGAGTACCTCGATGTCCTCGATGCCGAGCGCGTCCTCGACTACGACGAACTGGTGCATCGGGTGCGGATCCTGCTCGCCGACCCGCAGACCGGCCAGGCGATCCGCTCCCGGTGGAGCTGCGTGCTGGTCGACGACCTGCAGGACGCGGTCCCCGCCCACGCCGACCTGCTCCGGGCGCTGGCCCCGCCCTCGGGCCGGATCGAACTGGTGGTCACCGCCGACCCGGACCAGTCGGTCTTCTCGTTCCGTGGGGCGGACCCCGGTGTTGTCGCCGACTTCCCAGCCCGGTTCGCGGATGCGGCCGGTCGACCTGCCCCGGTGCAACTGCTCCGGACCGACCATCGGCACGGGGGTGGGCTGGCCACGGCGGTCCACCGGCCGACCCTACGGATGCCCCGGTCCGTGCCGCTGCCGGACTGGCGGGCTCCCGAGGCCGGCCGTGCCGACCGGGCCGAGCGAGGATCGGCGGCGTACGTCGAATGCTCCGATGCCCGCCAGGAGGCGGCCGCGGTGGCGCAGGCACTGGTGAACGGCCACGACGAGCTCGGGATCGCCTGGCATCGGATGGCCGTGGTCACCCGATCCCGGGGCCCCGCTGAGGCGGTGTTGCGGCGCCGGTTGCAGCGGGCCGGCATCCCGGTCGCCATGCCGGACGACACACCTCTGGTCGACGAGCCTGCGGTCCGCATCCTGCTGGACGTGGTGACCGCGGCGCTCGGACCCGAGGAGGTCGACCCCGACGTGTACGAGCGGCTGGTACTGGGGCCGATGGGCGACGTCGACCAGATGGACCTGCGCCGGCATCGGCGCATCGTCGCCGCTGCTGCCGAGCGAGCCGCGGAGCCGGAGCCCCAGGGCGCAGGGCAGTCCCCGGACTCGGGGCAGCCGCAAGGGCTCACCCGGGTCCACGAGCGGCTCGCCGCCGTGGACCGGGCCATCGCCGCCACCCGCGTCGCGATGGCCGAGGGCGGCAGTTCGGAGGAGGTGCTGTGGGCGGCCTGGTCGGCCACCGACTGGCCGCAGCGCCTCCGGGCCATCGCGTTGGCCGGCGGCCCGGAGGCCGAGGGACCGGACCGTGACCTCGACGCCGTCGTCGCGCTGTTCGACTTCGCCGGCCGCGGCGGCAGTCGACGGGGCCGGGCGGCCGCCGCGGAACTGGTGGAGGAGGTACGCAACCAGGCGATCGCCGCGGATTCCCGGACCACTCGCCGACTGCTTCCGGATGCGGTGGACGTGGTGACCGCCCACCGCTGCGGTGGCCGGGAGTGGGACCTGGTGGTGACCGCCGGGGTGCAGGAAGGGGTGTGGCCGGCACTGCCACGACGTCACCCGCTGCTGCACTCCGACGAACTGGGCGCCGAGGGACCGGTTCCGCCGCGCACCGCTGCGGAGTCCCTCGCCGAGGAGCGCCGGCTGTTCCACCAGGTCTGTGCCCGGGCCCGCGACGTCCTGGTGGTGACCGCCGTCAACGACCCCGGAGGCGAGGTCGGGCTGCCCTCGCGTTTCATCGCCGAGCTCGGGGTCCCGACGTCGGTGGTCGACCCGCAGACCCGTCCGGTCCCGACCGGCGCGGCGCTGGTCGAGGAACTACGTGCCGCCGGTGCCGATCCGGGCACCAGTCCGCTGCTGCGCGACCGGGCCGCGATCGCCCTGGCCCGCCTTGCCGAGGGCATCCCGGCGGCCCGTCCCCGGGGCTGGTGGGTGGCTCGGACCCGGACCGTGGCGGATGGCCCACTCACTGCGCCGGGAGAGCCGATCCGGCTGTCCGGCAGCAGCGTGGATGCCCTGCGGTCCTGCCCCCGGCTCTGGTTCCTCGGGCGGCGGGCCGGCGGCGCGCCGCCCAGTTCGGAGCACAGCATGATCGGCAACCTGGTCCACCGGCTCGCGCAGCTGGGGTCTCGCCCCGGAACCGACCTGGCCGAGCTGCGCGCGGACTTCGACCGCTCCTGGGACGAGGTCCCGACCGGCCCGGCCTGGCGTGACCAGGCGCGCCGGGAGCGTGTGTGGAGCATGGTCGAGGCCTGGTGGCAGTGGCAGGCGGGCCGTCCTGCCGACCGGCTGGTCGGGGCCGAAGTCCCGTTCCGGTGCGAGTTGGACGTCGAACTGCCGGATGGGCGGACCGACCGGGTGCTGCTGACCGGCGTCGTCGACCGGCTCGAGATGATCGATGACAGCCTGGTCGTGGTGGACTACAAGACCGGCCGCCGGGCCAGTGCCCGCGAAGTGGCGACCCTCGGACAGCTCGGCGTCTACCAGGCCGCGGTCCGGGCCGGCGCCTTCGACGCCGTGACCGAGGGCCGGACCCGTCGGCCTGGCAAGGCCCTCGCCGTCTACCTCGATGCCGGGGCCGGCACCCCGTCGGCGAAGGAGGTCGTCCAGCCATCCCTCGACGACGTCCCGGTGCCGGAGGGCGTCGAGGTGGGCAACGCCCCCGACTGGGTGCTGGCCGCACTGGGCGAGGCCGCCCGGATCGTACGGGACGAGGACTTCGTCGCCCGCCGTGGAGCACATTGCCGAGGGTGTCGCTTCGCCGCTGACTGCCCCGAACGAGGAGGACGACGATGAGCACCCTTGACCGCCGCACGCTGTGCGACCTGGTCGGCATCCCGTTCTCGCCCGAGCAGCTGGACGCGATCACCGCACCGCTGAAGCCCGGCGTGATCATCGCCGGGGCCGGCACCGGCAAGACCACCGTGATGGCTGCGCGGGTGGTCTGGCTGGTGGCTTCGGGCCTGGTCGACCCGGCGCAGGTACTCGGACTCACGTTCACCCGCAAGGCCGCACACGAGCTGGGGATCCGCATCCGTGGGGCCTTGGAGGCGGCCGCCCTGCTCGGTGATCAGGACGATCTCGGCAGCCCGACCGTCGCCACGTACGACGCGTTCGCCGGGACCTTGTCGGCCGAGCACGGTCCACGACTCGGAGTGGAGGCGGACCTACGACTGGTCGACGACGCCGAGCTCTACGGACTGGCGGACCGGGTCGTGTCCGCCGGCCGGGATGCCTGCCCGCACCTGGCCGACGTCTCGGTCAGCACCATCATCGAACGGGTGATGGCGCTGAGCGGCCAGTTGCTCGCCAACGGCGTCACCCCCGACCGGGTCAGCGACCACGCCGACGCCTTCGCCGCCGAGCTCGACGAGGTGCCGCTCTACCGCGGCAAGCCGTACAAGGACGTGACGGACTGCCGGGAGACACTCGCGGCGCGGCGGGAGCTGCTGGGCTTCGTGGCCGGGCTGTGGGAGGCCAAGGCCCGGGAGGGAGTGGTCGAATTCGCCGATCGTACGGGCCTGGCCGCCCGCCTCGCGGTCGAGGTGCCGGCCGTCGGGGCCCAGCTGCGCCAAGAGTACAGAGTCGTCCTTCTCGATGAGTACCAGGACACCTCGGCTGCCCAGATCCGGATGCTGGCCGGCCTGTTCTCCGGCCCCGACCCGGCGACCGGCCGGGGTTTCCCGGTGACGGCCGTCGGCGATCCCCTCCAGGCGATCTACGAATGGCGTGGAGCGGCGGTCGGCACCATCGCCGACTTCCCGACCACCTTCCCGGCGGCCGACGGCTCGGGCTCCTCGACGTTCACCCTGCGTACCAACCGACGTTCGGCGACCAGGATCCTGGAGGTGGCCAACGCGGTCTCGGCGCCGCTGCGGGCGAGCGGTGGGCCGGCCTGCCCGGCCGCACTGGTCGGGCCCGACGGCTCGGCACCCGGTGAGGTCACCGCGACCTGGGTACCGACCTGGGACGAGGAGCTCGACCACGTCGTGCGGACCCTGCTCGACGAGCACGAACGTCGGTCCACGCCCTGGTCGTCCATGGCCGTCCTGGCCCGGCGCAACAGCGACCTGGCCGTGCTGCAGCGGGTGCTCGAGGACGCCGGGGTCCCAGCCGTGCTGGTCGGCCTCGGGGGTCTGCTCGAGCTGCCCGAGTGCCAGCAGGTGATCGCCGTGCTGCGGGTGCTGCACGACGTGGCCGACAACCAGGCGCTGCTCACCCTGCTGGCCGGACCCCGCTGGCAGCTCGGCCCCCGTGACCTGGCCCTGCTCGCCCGCCGTGCCCAGGACCTGGCCGAGGAGGGCGCCGATCCGGTCCTGCTCGACGGGGTCGACGACCCCGGCACCGGCGGGCTGTCGACCCAAGCACTCGACCGGCTCAGGGCCCTGTCGGCAGAGCTGGCCCGGCTGCGCCAGCACCGCGCCGAACCGGTCGGCGACCTGGTCGCCCGGGTGGTCCGGACCATCGGCATCCTGCCCGAACTCCTCGGCCTGCGCCACGGCGATGCCGCCGCCCAACTGGAGGTACTGGTCGAGGCGGTCGAGGACTACGGGGCCCGACGCGGCGCGGCCGGCCTGGGCGGGCTACTGGCCTGGTTCGAGGCCGAGATCGAGGTGGGGCGCGGGCTGGAGCAGGCGCCGTCGCGCCAGGAGGACGCGGTCCAGCTGTTGACCGTCCACGGCGCCAAGGGTCTCGAATGGGACGTCGTGCTGATGCCGGTCCTGGTCGATGACGTGTTCCCGAGTAGTCCGAAGCCCGACGACTGGACGCGTACGGCACACGTGCTGCCGTTCGAGCTGCGCGGCGACGCGTCCGGCCTTCCCGAGCTGGCCGAGGCAACCAGGCAGGGACTGGCCCAGATGCGCGAGGAGCTGAAGGACCAGGCCCGCGACGGTGAGAAGCGCCTGGGATATGTCGCCGTGTCGCGGGCCAAGAAGCGACTGCACCTGTCGGGCCACCGTTGGCACCCGGACAACAAGAAGCCACGGCGGCAGTCGCCGTTCCTGGAGGCCGGCTGGACGGTGCTCGGCCTGCCACCGGTCGTGGACGACCCGGACGATCCCCATCCGTACGAGGCGGTGTCGGCCGGCACGCCGTGGCCCTCGGCCGAACCGCCGGAGGCCGAGCCGACCCGCGAGCTGGCTGCCCGGGTGAATGTCTGGCGGATGGCCCGCGACCAGGGGGCCGAGCCGATGCCGCCGGCAGACGCGGACATCGCTGCGCTCGCCGCCCGGTGGGACGCCGACGTCGAACGGGTCCTGGCCCGGCAGCGGGCCCGGGCCGAGCAGACCACCGTACGGGCGCAGGGCCGCCTGTCGGTGACCGAGATCGTCCGGGGCGTCCGGGACCCCGGAGCGCTGCGGGACCAGGTCCGTCGGCCGATGCCGGTCCAGCCCTCGCGTCGTGCCACGCTCGGCACTCGCTTCCATGCCTGGGTGGAGGAGCGGTTCCGCCACCAGGGCAGCCTGGAGTTGTTGTTCGAGGACGAGCCGGGGATCGAGGTCGGGCCACTGCACCGGTCCGGGGCAGACGACGAGATGCTCGTGGAGCTGGAACGACTGTGCACCGCCTTCGACTGCGGACGTTTCGCCGAGCGCCAGCCGCTGGCCCTGGAGGTGCCCTTCGCCCTGTCCCTGGGGGGTCACCTGGTGCGCGGCCGGATCGACGCGGTGTATCGCCAGCCGTCCGGCGCGTCCACCGACCTGCTGGTCGTGGACTGGAAGACCCACCGCGGCGGCACCGCGGACCCGTTCCAGCTGGCGCTCTACCGGGTGGCGGTCGCGCACGAGTACGGGGTGCCGGTCGACCGGATCGCGGCAGGTTTCTACTACGTCCGTGCCGATCGGCTCGACGTGATCGACGACCTGCCCGACGTCGATGACCTGGTCGCCCAGGTTGGTGCGCTCACCGAGGTGATCGCCGGCGACGAGCCGGCCGGGGGCAACCCGATTCTCAGCCCTCGCACTAGTCTGGGTCCGTGATGGACTGGGCAGGGATGAGCAGTCTCGACCGGGTCGAGGAGCATCGGGACGACGACGCCTGGATCGCCGCCCGGTGGGCGGATGCCAGCAGTCTCCTGTTGCCGGTCGGCCCCGGTGGGCGGCTGCCGGTGATCGAGGACGGCACCCGGTTGGGGTTCGGGCCGACCGGCGGCGTGCTCGACCCGGTCACCACCCACCTGTTGGGCGTGTCCGTGGGGCGGGCCGTGTTCTGCTGTGCCGTGGACGACCTCGAGGGGGAGACCGCCAACGTCCGCCAGGTCGGCTACCGGCTGCCGCCGGACCAGTGTGACGTGGCGTTTGCTGCGACCGCGCTGACGAACTGGCATCGGATCGAGCCGCACTGCAGCGCCTGCGGCGGGCTGACCGAGCCGCGACGCGCCGGACTGATGCGGCACTGCCCGGCCTGCGGGCGGGACAGTTGGCCACGGACCGATCCGGCGGTCATCGTCGCGGTGACGAATGCTGCCGACGAGATCCTGCTGGCCCACCAGCACACCTGGGCGCCCGGGCGGGTCTCGGTGCTGGCGGGATTCGTAGAAACCGGTGAGTCGCTGGAGCAGGCCCTGCACCGGGAGATCCTCGAGGAGGTCGGTGTCCGGCTGGCAGACCTGCGCTACGTGGCGAGCCAGCCCTGGCCGTTCCCGCGGTCGTTGATGCTCGGGTTCCGGGCCAGGGCCACCACCACCCGGATCGTGGTCGACCAGGACGAACTCGCCTGGGGCGACTGGTACAGCCGGGAGCGGGTCCGGCGCGAGGTGGCCGCCGGGACGTTGTTCCTGCCGCTGGGGTCCTCGCTGGCGCATCGGTTGGTTAGGGACTGGATGGACGAGGAATCGGTGCCGGAGGGGACCCGGGCCGGTGCCCACGTCCTGGACGGGCTCCCGCCGTGGTGACCGTGGGCCGGACCCGGCTCAGGGGGTGACGGCGGCCAGCCCCGAGGCCCTGTTCGCCCGTCGGGTCACCGCCCGGAGCAACGCCTCCCGGGTCCCGTACAGGTGCACGGCCCGCGAGGCCCGCGTGATCGCCGTGTACAGCAGCTCGCGGGTCAGCAACGGCGAATCCTCGTCCGGCAGCACCACCGAGACCTCCTCGAACTGACTGCCCTGCGCCTTGTGCACGGTACTGGCATACATCGGTACCAGGCCCGACAGCTGCAGCGGCATCAGGTGGCGGGGTTCCGACCCGTGCGGGGCGGCCAGGGCGAGCCGGGGCCCGACCGGTGTCCGGACGATCGCGCCGACGTCACCGTTGAACACCTGCAGCGCGGAGTCCCGGCGCGTCACCATCAGTGGTTCGCCGACCGTCAGCAGGTCCTCTCCGGCGTGGCCCAGCCAGGTGCGGGCCAGCCGGTTCCAGGTGGCCACCCCTGCCGGGCCCCGCCGGTGGGCGCACAGCAGCCGGTGCCGGTCGAGCACGGCGAGGGCGCCGGCGGAGTCCCCGGCCTGGGCGCACCGGTCCAGGTCTGCCCCCCACTCCCGCAACCGGGCCTGTAGCGACCCGTACGCCGGGTCCCGGACATCCCTGCCGGTTCGGGTGAACGTCACGTTGTCGTCCGGGCCCAGCCCGTCGAGCAGGGCCGACACGGCGCCGGCGTCACCGTCACGCACCGCGTGAGCGAGCTGGGCGATCCGGCCCTGGTCGGCGAACCGCCAATTGTGGGACAGTTCTACTAGACCGGGGCGCGCCACGGCCGGCCGATCGACCGGATCGACCAGGCCCAGCAGGAGGTCCTGGGTCGCGGCGAGACCGGGGCTGGACGCCTGTTGCGTCTTGGCGAGCACGCCGATATCGGAGAACACGGCCCCGGCCTCCACCGAGGCGAGCTGGTCCGGGTCGCCGACCAGCAGCAGCCGGGCGTCCGGACGGGTCGCCTCGAGCAACCGCGCCATCAACGACAGGGAGACCATCGACATCTCGTCGACCACGATCACGTCGTACGGCAGCGGCCGGGTGCGGTCGTGCGCGAAACGGGTGGTGCTCTCCGGACGCCAGCCGAGTAGCGAGTGCAGCGTCGTGGCGTGCAGCCGCCCGAGCTGCTCCCTGATCCGCGGGTCGACCTGCCGGACGCTGGCGAGGGCGTCCTTGATGGCCTCGCCCATCCGTGCGGCGGCCTTGCCGGTCGGGGCGGCCAGCCCGATGTGCAGGTCGGGGTCGTGGGTGGCCAGGACGAGCAGGATCCGGGCGATCGTGGACGTCTTCCCGGTTCCCGGACCACCTTGCAGGACGCACAACCGGGCGGCGGCGGCCGTGGCCGCCGCCGCGAGCTGGTGGTCCGGTTCGTCCGGGGCCAGGGCCCCCGGCCCCTCACTGCGGGGGAACACCTCCCGGAGCGTCGCGGCCACGGCCCCCACGTCGAGACCGGCCTGCGGGGTGCTGCGACGGACAGCCACATCGGCCCGGACCAACTGCTCGTCGCGCCAGTAGCGCTCCAGGTAGAGCAGGGTGCCCACCAGCCGCAGCGGCCGCCCGGCCGGACCGTCGGCGCCGACACTGACCAAGGGGCTGGCCCGCAGGCAGTCGAGCCAGTCATCGGTCTGTGGCCACGGCAGCGACGACACGTCGATCGGGCTCTCGTCACTCTCGAAGATGGCGTCCCGGACGGTCGCCAGGTCGATGCACACCGAGCCGCCGCGTACGGCCCGGACCGCCAGGGCGATCGCCAGCGGCACGCGGGAGTCCCGATCGCCGCCCAGAAAGGCCAGTTGCTCGGCGGTGTGGACGTCGGCCGGGCCCAGCACACCGGCGTCGTCGAAGTCCTTCACCAGTCCGGTGCTGATCACGCTGGTCACTTCTGGTCCCCTCCGTCGGTCACCAGGTCGGCGAGCTCGGTGATCATCGCGGCCGGCGGGTCCCAGGCGAACACCCCGCACGGGCTTCCCCCCACGACCGGGGTGCGTGGGCCGGCCATCCCACGCACGAACAGGTAGCGGATCCCGCCCAGGTGCCGCTCGGGCCGGTAGCCGGGCATCCGCCAGGCCAGGAACCGGTGCAGCGCCACCGAGTACAGCAACGCCTGCAGCGGGTAGTGGGCCGCCATCATCGCCTCGGCGAGCCGGTCCGGAGTGTACGCCGCCAGTGGCAGGGGGGCCTCGCCGGCCGGTGGCCCCAACCGGTTGGTCTTGTAGTCGACCACCACGAAGCGCGGATCGGGGCCCGGCACCCGCAGCACCGCATCGATGCTGCCGGTCAGGAACCCGCGCAGGACCTGGTCGCCCAGCTCCGGCTCGCGCAACTGGGCCGCGTACGCCGCCAGCGGGTCCGAGGGGGCCAGATGCCGGTCCAGGCAGTCGGCGATGTCGGCTACCGCTCCGGAGCGGCCCGGATGGTCCCCCCCGCCGAGCGGCAGCTCGAAGTCCAGCTCGTTGAGCCGGTCGCGGGCAGGGATGTCGGCCAGCGAGAGGTCGGCCAGGTCGCTGCCGAGCGGGGTGCGGATCGCCGCGTCGAGCGCGGTGGTGAGCAGGCCGGGGTCGAGGTCGTCGACCGGGGTACGGGAGGCCAGGTCCGTGACGATCCCGGCCAGCGCCGGACCTGTCGGGGACCACTCCTCCAGGGCTGCGTGCACCAGCGTGCCGAACCGTGCCCCGCCCGGGAGGTCGCTCCACAGCGACGTGCCCAGGTCCGTTCCGGGGGTCGTGGCCGTGGCGAGGTCCACGCTCGGCTCGTCACCGGCCCCCGGGTCCTCGGCGGGGACGCCGTGGGGCTCGGCGTGTTGGGCGGCGGTCAGCCCGGAGTAGGACGTACGTCGCCAGTCGGTGTCGATCGGCCGGTCGAGCCGGCGCAGCCGCACCGGGCAGTCGGGGACCGGGCGCTCCAGCGGCTCGATCGGGACCGGGTCGGCATCGACGTACGAGACGGTGACCCCGGCCAGTGTGGGCGGCTCGGCCGCACCCGTGACCGGCACCTGGGCCGGTAGCGAACCGTCGGCTTCGCGCGCCCCGAACAGCGCCCGGTGCAGGGGGGACTCGGGGGCGTACCGGCCCTGCGGCGCCCACCAGGCCACGACCTGGGAGCTGGCCCGGGTCATCGCCACGTAGAGCAGCCTCAGGTCCTCGCCAGCCTCTTCCTCCAGAGCGATTCCGTGGCGGGCCGCCGTGGACGCCTCGTGCTCGCCACCGACGTCGACCAACCGGTCCCCGGCCCGGTCGTGGACGGTGAAGGCGGCAGGGATGTCACTGCGGCGCCGGCTGCGGGGCTTCTGGTCGGACACGTCCGGCAGCAGCACGATGGGGAACTCGAGGCCCTTGGCGGAGTGGATGGTGAGCACCTGGACCGCCTCGGTCTCGGTCTCCAGCCGCAGGGCCTGCTCGTCGTCGCCGGAACGGGCGGCGGCTGCCTGCCGGTCCAGCCAGCCGACCAGCTCGCGGGGCGCCAGGTGCTGCCCGGTCTCGGCCCGGTGCAGCAGCTGCCCGACATGGCGCAGGTCGGTGATCTGTCGTTCGGAGCCGGTCCGTCCGATCGAGGAGGCGGCCAGATGGCCCTCGCTCAGGGCGGCCTCGAGCACCGCGGCGATCCCGTGGCGCTCCCACAGTCGGGCCCAGCTGCGGACCCGGATGAACAGGCCCGCCACGGCATCCTCGTCGGCACGGATCAGGTCCTCGAGGCTCCAACCGACGAACGGGCCGAGGGCCAGCCGGTGCACCGCGGCCGACTGCGGGTCGATCAGGGTGGTCAGCAGTTCGTGCCAGTGGGATGCTGCGGGGGAGCGCAGCACGCTGTCGGCCCCGTTCACCACCGAGGTGATGCCGTGCGCGGCGAGCCGGTCGGCCACCTGCTCGGCCGCCTTGTTGTACCGGACCAGCACCGCGATGTCGGAGGGCAGCACGGGGCGCGGTCCGTGCCCGTCGTCGAGGGTGGTCCCGTCGGTCAGCAGCCGGGACACCACGGCCACGACGTCGTCGCGGATCCGGTCGCGCTGGGACCAGACGTACTCGTACTGCTTCCTCACCACCCGCAGCGAGACGCCCGGGGCCGGGGTCCCGACCGGGTCGAGCAGGCGCGTGCCCTGGTGCTGGGCCACCACCGGGCCGACGGTGATGTCGGGGTCGCCGAGTGCGGTACCGCCCAGGATCGAGGAGATCCCGCGCACGACCGGCTGGTCCGAACGCCAGTTGGTGCTCAGTGTGAGGCGCCGGTCGGCCTCCCGGGCCGCGGCCAGATAGGTCTGGACGTCGCCGCCACGGAAGGCGTAGATCGCCTGCTTGGGATCGCCGATCAGGTACAGGTCGCTGTGGTGGTGGAAGGCCGTCCGCAGGATCTGCCACTGCCCCGGGTCGGTGTCCTGGAACTCGTCGACCATCACCAACCGGTAGGTGTCGCGCAGCCGGGCGGCCGTCGCCTCGCCGTTGACCGGATCGAGCAGCGCGGTGACCAGCTGGCCGATCAGGTCGTCGTACATGTAGTGGTCACCGGCGCGCATCCGGCGCTCGAACTCCTGGCGCGCCCGCGCCGCGAACTCGACCCGCTCGGCGGCGATCGGGTTCTCGGCAGGATCGGGGACCAGAGCAGCGGTGCGGTTGCCGACGGCTGCACGCACGATCCGGCCGGCCGCCTCCCGGGTGAACGGCGGGGTCGCCGTGGCGTCCCGGTAACGGGACAGGAAGAGGTCGTCGGTGACGGCCTCGATCAGCGCGGAGTGGTCGGCGAGCAGCGCGGCATCGGGGCAACGGGCCGACAGCAGCCCGAGCCGGGCCAGCATCGAGCCGGCGAACTCGTGGATCGTGGCGATGGTGGCGGCGTCGAAGTCGGACAGCGCGGCGCGCAGCCGGGCGATGCTGATCGGCCGGCCGGTGCTGAACAGTGCCTGCAGGACTGGGTCATCCTCGGCCGGGCCGTCGGCCTGCAGCACCTCGAGCGTCTCCCGGATCCGTGATCGGACCCGGTCCCGCAGTTCTCGGGCCGCCTTGCGCGTGAACGTGATCAGCAGGATCGAGTGCAAGGGGGTGCCACGGGCGACGGACAGCACGACCAGGGAGGCGATGGTGTGCGTCTTGCCGGTGCCGGCGCTCGCCTCCAACAAGGTGGTGCCGGACGGCAGGTCCGCACTGAGGTCGAGCCGGCCGGTGCCGGGGGTGGCTGTGGGGGCAACGTCGGTCGTCATGCTCGGTCCTCCGCCTGCTCGATGGGTGCCCACAGTCCGCGGGCCAGATCGGCCATCCAACTCGGTTCGTCTCCGATCGCCGGCAGGGTCGAGGGTCGTTGTGCCCGGACCAGGTCGGCGAGGTCGGGACCCCACAGCAGTTGCCAGTTGGGGTCGCACTCCTGCCGCCATTCCCGGCTGAGCTGGCGATGGCCCCACAGCTCCGATCCGTGGGTGCCGGGGCGTACCGAGGCAGCGAGCAGTGATCCGGTCTTCAGCGGCAACGGCAGGGGCGTGGTAAGTCCAGCGGTGGCGATCTGCACCCACCGGTCGAGCAGGAAGACCGCGGTCCCGGGGTCGGGTGCGCTGAGTCGGACGTGGTCATTGCGGCCGATCAGGTGGGCCCGGGGACGATCGGGCCCGCCCGCTGCCGCCAGAGCAAGCAGGTCGAACCAGCCGAGCAGCCGGTGGCGTGGGCCGATCCGCCCGTAGGCGATGGACACCACCGCCCGGCCGCGCAGGGTGATGTCGGCGTTCAGGACCAGCCCGGACGGCAGCGGCACCCGTACGTGGCGGGTGACGGGCGCCTCCGCGCACAGGGGTGCCGCCTCGCGCAGGATCCGGTCGACGCTGCCCCGGACGGTGGCCAGGGCGTCGCGGCCGGCCGCGCTGGGCGGCAGGGCGCCGCGCAGTTGCTCGGCCCGCAGCGCGTCCTCCAGCAGGTCGCCGCGCAGGGTGGCTTGCAGGACGCGGTTGCCGACGTTCCACACGTCCAGCCCGTCCATCTCGAGCGGGATCGCGTCGGGCCTCTCGTCCCTGTCGCTCCACAGTGTGAACCCGGCCCGCCGACGCAGGAAGGTGCGGGCGGGATGGGCCATCACGTCGAGGACCTCCGCCAAGGGGGCGACGTCCCCCTCCCAGGACCAGTCGGGCACGTCGAGCCGCTGCGCCAGGGGGCCGTCGGGGCCGGCCACCCGGGAAGGCGTCGTCTGCAGCAGGGTGGTGGCTGCGGCGGCGGACGAGGGGTCGAATCCGGACAGCGCCGAGGCGCGGTACGGCGCCCGGTCCGGGTCACCGAACGCCGTGGGCGCGTACGGCTGCAGCGGGTGGTGCGCGACCAGTGCCGTGGCCGGCGTCTGGCCGTCGGGCAGCTCGACCACCGAATCCAGGTGGTCGAGGAGCTCGGCGACGACGGAGGCGGGCGGGCGGTGCTCCCCGGTCCGCGGATCAGCGCCGGTCCACAGCAGCACCAGGTGCTGGCGGGCCGACCGGACCAGGTCGAGGAACTGCTGGCGGTCATGGTGCCGGGGGCCGGGCTCGTCCGGGCGGGGCTGCAGGTCGATGATGTTGTCGCCGTCGACCCGCTCCGGGCGTGGCAGCAGGCCGTCGTCGAGCCCGACCATGCACACGACCCGGTGCGGGACGTGACGGGCCGGCCACAGCGAGCAGACCGTGATGGCCCCGGACCGGAACGCTGACCGGGGGAGCCGGCCCCGGGCGGCCTCCTCGAGCAGGGTCAACAGGTCGTCCGCCTCGACCGGTGGTGCGTCCGCTGGGGCGGCGTCGACGATGGCGGCCAGGACCTCCCAGGCGTGGTCGAGCTGCCAGGCCTGGTCGGGGTCAGGGGTCATCAGCCCCTCGATGGCGTCCCGGCAGATCCGGGCCCACTCGGCCGGGGGGTGTGCCGTTCCGGCCTCGCGCGCCAGTCGGATCAGGCGGGCCATCAGCTCGGCGACGGCGCCGATGACCTCGATGTCGGAGGACCCGACGTCGTCGAGCGGCAGCGCGCTGCGCAGGGCATGGGAGCCCTCCTCACTCATCGCGACCCCGACCAGCATCCGGTTGAGCCCGGCCAGCCAGGTGTTCGCGTTCAGGCCGTCGAGACTGAACCTGCTGCGATGGGCCAGGTTCATCCCCCACCGGACGCCGGCCCGGGTGACCAGGTCCGCGGCACGGCTGGTCCCGTCCTCGTCCAGGCCGAAACGGCGGGCCACCGGGTCGGCGGCGAGGAAGGAGAGCAGTCGGCTGGCCTCGGCGCGACCGCGCCCCAGGCGCAGGGCGTCGACCAGGCAGCCGAGCAGGGCGTTGTGGTCACGCAGGGCGGGATCGGCGAACCGTACCGGGAGCCGGCGTGCCGGGTGCCCGGGGTGTCCCGGCAGGTCGACCGGCATCAGGGCCGCCTCCAGCACCGGGAACAGGGCCGGGTCGGCGACCGCGACGAGGATGTCGCGCGGCTCCAGCGTCGGGTCGTCGTCGAGCAGCCCGCAGAGCACGTCGCGCAACACTTCGGCCTGCCGCTCGGAACCGTGACAGGAGTGCAGCGAGATGCTGTCGTCGCTGCCGGCGAGCTGCTCCGGGTGGCCCGGGGAACCGGCGGACAGGTCGTCGCGCAGCCGGTCCAGCAGCGTACGGCGGTCCGAGTGGGGCGGGGGGAGCGGCTCCACCGGCAGTCCGGCGGCGGCCAGCCGGTCGAACGTGAAGGCGGACTCCCGGTCCTGGCCCTCCAGCAGCGGGTGCTCGCGGCCATCGGTCAGGCCGGGCAGCCACACATGCACCCCATGCCGGGTCGCCAGTGCCCCGAGCAGGTCGATCTCGGTCGCGGTGAGGGGGCCGGGGGCCCACAGGTGGACATCGGACGGGACGCCTTCCACAGCCGCACCGGCCAGGGCGCTGCGGGCCGGCTCGATCCGGGCGACCGGGTCCAGCACCGTCGAGGTGACTGGGTGCGACTGCAGGGCCCGCCACAGCATCGGCTGCCAGGCCAGCTCGGCCGGCACCCCGTTGTCGTCGCCCTGCGACCAGTGCTGCAGCAGCTCGGGACGGCGTTGCGCGTAGTCCAGCAACAGGTCGGTGGCATGGCGGGCCAACCACACCGGCTGGCCGGGGGTCGGGCCGGTCTGCCAGGTCGCGAGCGAGGTCCCGGCCCACCGGTCCGGGTGGTTGATCTCGGCCAGGACGTGCCAGATCAGCCGGTCCGGGTGCCAGGGATCGGTGTCCGCGTCGATCCCCGCGGCCCGGCAGACGGTCGCCCGAAGCCAGGGGCGGAACCCCGGCATCGCGATGCCGGCGGAGACACCCAGCCTGCGGGTCAGCCGGTGCGCCAGCCAGCGTTGCGTCCCGGGCCCCTCACAGGTGACCAGGAGCTCGTCGAAGACGTCCGAGGGTGCGCACGCGAAGTGCTCGGCCAGCGCGTCCGCGACCGCTTCGGCATCTGCCGCCGCATGGACGGTCGGTCGGGCGGTCGTTGCACTGTTCCCCATAGTGGCCACCACTCTAGGGGAGGGGTCTGTCATCGCGGCGTCCTAGAGTGAGAGCCATGCCTGCCTCCTTGACCCCCGAGCTGCCCCCGGCAGAATCACTGCTGGAGCACCTGGACCCCGAGCAGCGTGCCGTGGCCACCAGTCTCACCGGACCGGTTGCGGTGATCGCCGGCGCCGGCACCGGCAAGACGCGGGCGATCACCCACCGGATCGCGTATGGGGTCGCTGTCGGGGCGTACGCACCCACCCAGGTGCTGGCCGTGACGTTCACGAACCGGGCCGCCGGGGAGATGCGGGCCCGGCTGCAGCAGCTCGGTGCCCGCGGGGTGCAGGCCAGGACGTTCCACTCCGCCGCGCTGCGGCAGGCGCAGTACTTCTGGCCCCGGGCGTACGGTCGGCCGCTGCCGGGGCTGGTGCAGAACCGCTACGGCATGGTGGTCGAGGCGGCCCGCCGGCTGCGGATCGAGACCGACCAGGGCACGGTCCGCGACCTGCTCGGCGAGATCGGTTGGGCGAAGGTGTCCAATGCGGACGCCGACGACTACCCGGCGGTGGCGCGTCGGCTCAAGCGGGAGGTCTCCGGACTCGAGCCGGAGACGATCGCCCGCGTCTTCGCCGGCTACGAGCGGCTCAAGGCCGATGCCGGGGTGATCGACTTCGAGGACATCCTGCTGTGCTGCGCCGCCCTGCTGGTCGAGAACGACACGATCGCCGACGAGGTGCGCCGCACCTATCGCCACCTGGTCGTCGATGAGTACCAGGACGTGTCACCCCTGCAGGAGGCGCTGCTGGCGCTGTGGCGCGGCCCGTCCGAGGAGATCTGCGTGGTCGGCGATGCGGCGCAGACGATCCACTCGTTCGCCGGGGCACGCTCGGAGTACCTGACCGGCTTCACCCGTCGGTACCCCGACGCCAAGGTCGTCCGGCTGGTCCGGGACTACCGTTCGACCCCCGAGGTCGTACGGGTCGCGAACCGGGTCATCGGGGCGGCCGGCCCCCAGGCACTCGTGGCCCAGCGCCCGAGTGGCCCCGAGCCCGTCTTCGCGGGAGCCAGTGACGAGGCCGAGGAGGCCGCCGGCATCGCCGCGTGGCTGTCGACGCTGGCCGACCAGGGTGTCGACTACCGGGAGATGGCGGTGTTGTTCCGGATCAACGCCCAGTCCTCGCAGGTCGAGCAGGCCCTGGACTCCGTGGGGATCCCGTACCTGGTCCGGGGGGCGGAGCGCTTCTACGACCGGGCCGAGGTCAAGCAGGGGATCGGGCTGCTCCGGGCCCAGTCGCGGGCGGTCGGCGACGAGGAGGTCGAGGTGCTCGACCAGGTCAAGGCCCTGCTGGAGCCGATCGGCTGGAGCCCGACCGCACCGACCGGGACCGGGTCCCGCCGGGAGAAGTGGGAGTCCCTGGCGGCCCTGGTCGACCTGGCCCGCGACGTGCTTGCCGAGCAGCCCGACGCGACCCTGGTCGACGTCGGTGACGTGCTGCAGGCGCGGGCTGCGGCGGACCACGCCCCGATCGCCCACGGGGTCACCCTGTCCACCTTCCACGCAGCCAAGGGGTTGGAGTGGGATGCGGTCGCGCTGAGCGGTGTCCACGAGGGATCGGTGCCGTTCGCGCTCGCAACCAGCAAGGAGGAGCAGGAGGAGGAGCGTCGGCTGCTGTACGTGGGGGTCACCCGGGCCCGCGAGCACCTGCGGATCTCCTGGTCGCGCGCCCGCTCCGGCTCCAACGGGCGCCGGCGCCCGTCGAGGTTCCTGGACGGGGTGATGCCCCTGACCGAGGGGGCAGCCGCTGCGGGGAGCACCCGGAGCCGACGCCGCAGCACCTTGACCGCCACCTGTCGGGCCTGCGGCCGACCGCTCCACGATGCGGCAGAGCGCAAGCTGGGACACCACCACGACTGTCAGGTCGACTACGACGAGGCGACCGCCGATGCCCTGCGGCGGTGGCGCCGCCTGGAGGCGAAGACCCAGGGCGTGCCCGCCTACGTGGTGTTCACCGATGCGACCCTGTTGGCGTTGGCGGAGCTCCGTCCGGCCGACCGGCGCGCACTGCTGGCGGTCAATGGCATCCGGGAGAAGAAGGCCGACCGCTACGGCGAGGCGATCCTGCGCATCGTCGCAGATCCGACCATCATCGACGAGGACGGTGGCATCGAGGCGCCCGCCGAGCTGCTCTGAGCGCCCCAGCGGCAACCGCATTGCGGGTGCGGCCGCCACGCCCGCCAGCGCTGGCGCCAGTCCGGCACCCCCATTTCCACCGTCCGGTCGGCAAGGTCGGGCATACCGCCGCTGGTCCAGCAGGCGATCTGGGTCAGCAGGGTGGTCACTGCCCAGGGCGACAGGGCCGACGGGAAGTCCGCCCTGATCGTCGTGAGGGCGGCGCGCTGCTCCACCCAGGAGTCGTCGCGGGCCGCCCGAGCCAGGTCGGCGCAGGCCAGGCAGGACGTACGCCCGGGGATGACGAACGGGCCCAGGATGATACCGCCCGGACGTGGTCGAGCGACCACGTGCGGGTCGTCGCACCGCATGAGTGCGGCGATGTCCGCCGGGTCCACCTCCAACCGCCCGCTCAAGACGACGGTGGGCGTGCCCGGGGGCAGCGGTCGCCGGTCGAGGTGGTCGACGATCTGCAACCGGGCGAGCGCATCGTCGGGGTTCTCGCGTCGGTGGCGGACCTCCTGTGGGAAGGAGGAGGCCGGCCCTCGGGCGTCGACCACCTGCACTTCGGCGATCCCCGCGGCGAGCAATCCCAAGGCGATGTCCACCCCCAGAGGCATGTCTGCGACCACCCGCGCCACTCGTGTGCCGTCCAGCGGTCCGGCCGTCGGGCGGTCATCGACCAGCAGATGATGCCGCCCCAAGGCGTCCACGACGTTATCCACAGCTTCGGGGGTCATCGTGCACCGCCGGGCCAAGTCGTGGACGGTGTGCTCCCCGGTGAGCTCGCCGAGCAACCGCTTGGTGCCATCGGGGGCGGCACGCAGGCGCAGACCGCGATCGGCGTCACAGCCGATCTGCAGGGTCCCGTCCCGCAGGGCCAGGATCGGCGTTCCGTCCAGCAGGCGGGGCCGTACGCACGGGTGTGCCGTGACAGCGGTCAGGGGCATGGGGTCTGTGCTCATGGACGAACTCTGGCCCGGGTTCCCCCGCGGTTCCACCTGATCCTGGCTCGGACACGAGGACGGACACCACCCCTACCCGAATGGACACCACCTTCGGCGTGTCGGACAACACTTCCGGCGTGTCGGACAGCACTGTGCACTCGGGGGCCACCACCGGATGGGCTGGGTCCACTGCCCCCCGAAGCGCGAAGTCATTGTCCGCAGCGCGAAGCCAGGATCAGGGGATAGCAGGAGGCCCTCACGCTATCGGATCACGCTCGCCTTCCCCTGCGAACAGGCCGACCACGGAGGACCTCCTTCCTCACAATCTACGGGCGCTCGGGCTTGACGTCAAGGTGAATCAGCGATCACTCACCGCCGGTGAGGTGGAGACGAGCTTTCCCACCGAACCTTGTCCACGACTTGTGGACAAGGTTGTGGATTAATTGTGGTTAACGTGTGGACAGTGAGGGGTAACTCGGTGGTTTCGAGCCGTTTACCGTGTGGACACCTGGCGTGTCGCTCCACGGCACGGACCGGGGGGCGGTCCTCGACTTCTGTCGACTCATTCGTCCTCGACTTCTGTCGACTCATTCGTCCTCGTGGCCGCGTTCGCGCTCGGCCTGCTCGAGCAGCTTCTCCAGTTCGGCGTCGAGGTCGTACGGCCCCTCGGGGGTCGAGGCCTCCTTCCCTGAGTCGAACTCACCGGCCACGTAGCCGAGCGGGTCGTCCAGTCCGGCCGCCGTCGGAAGATTGTCGGGATGAGCCCAGGTCCGGTCGCGCGCCTCGGTGCCGCGGGCCCTGCGCAACGCAGCCCACAGGTTGGCGGCGTCGCGCATCCTGCGGGGCCTCAGCTCCAGCCCGACCAGGGCGCTGAGGGCCTCCTCGGCAGGTCCGCCGATGGCCCGGCGCCGCCGCATCGTCTCGGCGAGGGCCGGCGCGACCGGCATCCACTGGGCCGTGGCCTCGGTGACGGTGTCGTCCACCCAGCCCTCGATCAGGGCGAGCAGGGTCTCCAGACGTTCCAGGACGGCCTGCTGCTCAGGTGTACGAACCGGCTCGAAGAGGCTGCCCTGGAACTTCTCGAAGGCCTCCTGCATGCCCTCCATGTTCATCGTCGACGGGTCCAGGTCGCGGTACATGTCCTCCATGGCCGACATGTCGATCCGGATACCGGCCGCGTACTGCTCGAACAGGGAGAGTAGCTGGGGACGCAGCCAGGGTGCCGCGGCGAACAGTCGCTGGCGGGCCGCCTCACGGACCGCCAGGTAGACCCGGATATCGGTCGGTGACTGGTCCAGCCCCTGGGAGAAGGCGTCGACGTTGGCGGGCAGCAGGACCACTGCCCCGTCATCACTCAGCGGCAGGCCGATGTCGGTGAGGCTGAGCACCTCGCTGGCCAGTCGCCCCAGTGCCTCGGCGATCTTCTGGCCGTACATCATCGCTCCGGTGGTGAGCAGCATGGGCCTGAGCATGGCACCCATCTGCGCCAGTTCCGGGGGCGTACCCTCCTCGCCGGGGGCCCGCAGCAGTGCGTCTGCCAGGGCGTCGGCGAAGCTGGTCGCCACCGGCGAGATGATCCGTTGCCACACCGGCAGGGTCGTGGTGATCCACTCCTCCCGGCTCCAGGCCTTCGCGGTCTGCTCGGTGGCGGGGAACGAACTGGTGCGATCCAGCCAGGCGTCAGCGATCCGGGCGATCTCGGTGACGTTCTCCTGCTGCTCGCGGGTGGGCTTCGGATCGTCGCCGCGTTCGGCGCAGACCCTCCGGGCGATGGTGCTCACCTGGCGCCAGTCCAGCTGGCCGGGCTGGACGGCTGCGCCGGTCGACGCCCCAGGGTTGGCGAAGCCACTGTAGCCCGCGGTGGGTCCGGGAGAGCCGGCGCTGAACATCTGCCCGAAGGCCTGCTGCAGCTGCTGCATCAGCGCATTGAGGTCGGGCATGCCGCCGGTGCCGGACCCGGTGAAGCCGAGCTGGCGCATCAACTCCTCGAGGGGGTCCTTCGGCTTGCCCTCGTCCGGGTCGCTGTCGTCGCGGCGAGGATCGTCGGCCATGTGTGTCACTCCTGCTCGTGGGCGTGCTGACTGTTCCCATTGAACCGCATCGAACAAGGCGGCGGTGGGTTCGTCGTGAGGGTTCGTCGTGACGGTTCGTCCGCGGTGCATCGTGGCGGTTCGTCGTGGCAGTTCGTCGTGGCAGGTCGGGTACATCACATTGGGTAGAGTCGTGCCCATGGTGCGGACGAGTTCACGCGTGACGTCGGAGGTGGTGTCCGTCGATGACCTGTTGGGTGCCGTGTCGGATCCTTCCGTCGGGGGCGTGGGGCTGTTCGTCGGGATCGTCCGTGACCATGATCCGGCGGGTCCCGGGGCGAGGGTGGAGTGGCTGGAGTACTCCGCCCACCCGAGCGCCGAGGAGGCCATGGCTCGCATCGTCGAGGAGGTCGCGGACGCGTACGGTGCCGAGCGCATCGCCGCCCAGCACCGGGTGGGACGCCTGGAGGTGGGGGAGACCGCCGTCGTCGTCGCGGTGGGGGCCGCCCATCGGGGGGACGCGATCGAGGCCTGTCGTACGCTCATCGACCGGATCAAGACCGAGGTGCCGATCTGGAAGCGCCAGGCCTTCGACAACGGCAGGACCGGCTGGGTCGGCCTGTGAGTGGTGCTGCACGCCCCGGGCGGATGGACGCAGGGCCGCCACGCAGGCGTGACCCCCTGGCCGGGCCCCGACGGATCATCCGGCGCCTGTTCGCCGACACCCCGGTGACCACCGGGGTTGCCGCGGTCGCCTTCACCGCACTGGCCATGGTCTTCGCGGTGGTCCCGGTGCCGTACGTGGCCTGGAGCCCTGGGCTGACCACCGACGTGCTCGGCCCGGCGGACTCCGGCACCGGCCAGGCCGTGGCAGTGACCGGGTTGCCCACGTACCCGACCGACGGTGAGCTGCGGCTCACCACGGTGGGAGTCACCCGGTCCGACTCCCGGCTGACCCTGCCGGCGGCGCTGGTGAGCCATTGGCTCCCGGCACGAGCGGTCCTTCCCCGCGATGCGGTGTACGCTCCCGGCACCACGCGGGAGGAGAGCGCCAGCCAGAGTGCAAGGATGATGGACACGGCCCAGCAGGCCGCAGTCGTCGCCGGACTTCGCAGTGCGGGCGTCCAGGTGACCGAGGTGCCGATGGTGCTGGGCGTGACCACGGACGCACCGGCGGACGGGCTGCTCGAGCCCGGCGACGCGATCCTGGAGGTCGATGGGGTCCCGGTCGGCTCGCCCACCCAGGCGATCGACCTGATCCGGGGCCACCGAGTGGGCGATGAGGTCTCCTTCGTGCTGCGTCGCGACGATGCTCGGATCGAGGTGGCTGTCCCGACCCGAGCGGCGGAGGACGATCCGACCTGGGCCGTGGTCGGGGCCACGGTCGGTGTCGGGTACGAGCATCCGGGCACCGTCACCTTCGGGATCCGGCCCGACATCGGGGGGCCGAGTGCCGGCCTGGCGTTCGCACTGGCGATCAACGACAAGCTCACCCCGGGTGCGCTGACCGGCGGACGGATCGTCGCGGCCACCGGGACGATCGCCGCCGATGGAACGGTCGGCGCCATCGGCGGGGTGCAGTCGAAGGTGCGCGGCGCTGAGGAATCCGGAGCCGAACTGTTCCTGATGCCGCGCAGCAACTGCGACGAGGTCGCGTCCGTCCGCTCCGACGTGCGCCTGGTCCCGGTCGCTACCCTCGGCGAAGCCATCGAGGCGTTGTCCGACCCCACCAGACCGGTGGACGACCTGCCCCGCTGTCCCTGAACCGTCCAACCGTCCTGAGGAGGACCGATGACCAATCTCGAGCCGAACCCCGGTGACACCTCGGACGCTCTCGTGGCGGCCCTGATGGAGATCGAACGACATGTCGGCCGACTCGGCTGGAACCAGCCTGCCCGGCTGTTCGCCCTCGTCCGAACCGCCGAGCTGGTCGCGGCCGAGCCACACCTGGCTACCGCGCTGGACGCCGACCACCGCCCCGAGGACGCCTTCAGCTCGATCGAGCAGGACACCTGGCACGGTGGCGACGACGTGGTGACCGCCCTGGAGGGCACCATGTGGCCGGAGACGGTCGAGGGCTGCGCGCTCGTGATCGAGCGCGCCTTCCTGCCGTCCGACGCCGAGGCCGACATCCCCGAGGACCCCGTGGAGGCGGAACGGTACGTGGCCGAGCACCCGCGGCGGCAGGACATCCGAGTGGTCGCGGGAGTCTTGCGTACGGGACAGAAGCACAGCCTGGCCCGGATCGCCTCCGAGCCCGACGACCTGCTCGGCGGCGTCGATCTGGCCCCCGGATTGTCCGACCTTCTGGGCCGCACTTTGCGCTAGGAGGCGCCCCCTAGGATGGGGGCGGCAGAAGAGCCCATCGCCGACGTCGATCAAGGAAGTGTTACGTGAGCACCGCCCCACCGGCCGCGCCTCGACGCAAGCCCCACCCACTGTTCATCACGCTGGTGGTGCTCGCCGTCCTCCTGGTGCTGGTCTCGCTAGCCGCATCGGTCTGGACCGACTTCCTCTGGTATCGCAGCCTGGGGTACCAAAGGGTCTTCGGGACCCGGCTCGGGACCGCCGCCATATTGTTCGTCGCCGGCTTCGTGGTGATGGCCGGCCTGGTCATCGGCAACGGGCTGCTCGCTGTCAAGATGCGGCCCGCGATCCGTCCGACGGCCCAAAGCAGCCTGCTCGACAACTATCGGCAGGTGCTGTTCAGTGGCCGCTTCCGCGCGGTGCTGATCATCGTCGGGCTGGTGCTGGGACTGTTCGCCGGCATAGGTGTCTCCGGTAACGTGGACACGGTGCTGGCGTGGATCAACCGGACCGGCTTCGAGACACCGGAGGCCGGGTTCGGGCTCAACCCGGCGTTCTACGTCTTCGACTTCCCCTTCTGGAAGATGGTGCTGAACTTCCTGATCACCTGCCTGGTGCTGAGCACGCTGGTCGCGGTGGTGATCCACTACCTGTCGGGTGCGCTCCGGTTGGAGCGCGGGGCACGATCCACGGCGTCCGCCCAGGTACACTTGTCGATCCTGATCGGCGTGGTGCTGCTGGTGTACGCCGGTCTGCGCATCTTCGACCGGTACGGCCTGCAAGTGACCTCCGACCAGTTGCTGACCGGCATCGGCTACACCGATGACCACGTCCGTGTCACCGGCCAGCTGATCCTTGCCGTGATCACCGTGGTGTGTGCCGTGCTGTTCTTCATCAACGCGGTGATGCGGCGCTGGATGATCCCGGTCGCCTCCGTGGTGCTGCTGCTGCTCTCCAGCCTGATCCTGGGCCTGATCTACCCGGCCGCGGTGCAGGCGTTCTCGGTCAACCCCGACGAGCCTGACAAGGAGCGTCCCTACATCGAGCGGCACATCGCGGCGACCCGCGAGGCGTATGGGGTGTCGGACGTCCAGATCCAGGACTACACGGCCGTCACGGAGACCAGCCCGGGGCAGCTGCGCGCCGACGCCGAGGCCCTGCCGGGCATCCGCCTGATCGACCCGAAGGTCGTCGCCCCGGCGTACGAGCAGTTCCAGCAGGTCCGTGGCTTCTACCAGTTCCCCGGGGAGCTGGACGTGGACCGGTACACCCTGGACGGCCAGGAGAGCGACGTCGTGGTCGCCGCGCGCGAGATTGATATCCCGGGCCTGGACTCGCAGAGCTGGAACAACATCCACACCGTGTACACCCACGGCTACGGTATGGTCGCCGCCTACGGCAACCGTCGCCAGGCCGAGGGTGAGCCCGACTGGGTTGCCAAGGACATCCCGCCGACGGGCCAACTGGCAGAGCACGAGCCGCGGATCTACTTCGGTCAGCTGCACACCGACTACTCGATCGTCGGTGCCCCCGAGGGGAGTCCGCCGGTCGAGCTCGACACCCCCGGTGGTGGGGAGCAGAGCGGCGGGTCCAGGATGTTCACCTACACCGGCCAGGGCGGGGTGCCGATCGGCAGCTTCATCGACCGGGCGCTGTACGCGATTCGGTTCGCTGACCCGAACATCCTGCTGTCCGACCGGGTGAACGAGGAGTCGCGGATCATCTACGACCGCACCCCCACGCAGCGGGTGCAGGCGGCCGCCCCGTGGCTGACGATCGACTCGAACGTCTATCCGGCGGTCGTCGGCGGCCGGCTGGTGTGGATCGTCGACGGCTACACCACCTCGAACACCTACCCGAACTCCCAGCGGATCAACCTGAACGCCGCGATCGATGCGCGTCGCACGACCGATACTGGGCTGGCCCCGCCCGGCACCTCGGTGAACTACATGCGCAACTCCGTCAAGGCGGTCGTCGACGCGTACGACGGCACCGTCGACCTGTACGCCTGGGACACCTCGGACCCGATCATGGAGACCTGGACCAAGGCGTTCCCCGGGCTGGTGAAGAGCCGCGACGAGATCTCGCCCGAGCTGCTGTCCCACCTGCGGTACCCGGAGGACCTGTACCAGGTCCAGCGCGAGGTCCTGTCCCGCTACCACATGACCGATTCGCACCAGTGGTACCAGCGCACCGACCTGTGGCAGGTGCCGGACGACCCGGTCGCCGGACAGGGCAACAAGGAGCAGCCGTACTACCTGTCGGTGAAGTGGCCCGGTGATGCCGATCCCATCTTCAGCCTGACGTCGGTCTACGTGCCGAACGGTCGCTCGAACCTCGCCGCGTACATGGCGGTCAATGCCGATGCCGCCAGCCCCGACTACGGCCAGCTGCGCATCCTGAGGATGTCGGACCAGACCCAGATCGACGGGCCTGGGCAGACGTTCAACGCCATGACGACGAACGAACAGGTCGCCACCCGACTGCGCCCGTACCTCAACGAGGGGGCGGCGAAGGCGGCGTACGGCAACCTGTTGACACTGCCGGTCGGCGGCGGCCTGCTGTACGTGCAGCCGGTCTACACCGAGCGGCAGGGCGCCACCGGTGCCTATCCGGCCCTGACGTTCGTGTTGGCCAGGTTCGGCCAGTCGGTCGGGATCGGCGGGACCCTGCAGGAGGCCTTGGACCAGGTCTTCGCCGGTGATGCAGGCGCGACGACCGGTGAGGACGGGGCCCCGGCCGAGCCGACCGACGGGACCGGTGGGCAGGCCACCGCGGGGGAGGGCCAGCCGGCCGCTCCGCCCGCCACCGGTGGCGGTGTCCCTGACCAGCCGGCGTTGCAGCAGGCCGTCGCGGATGCCGAGCGGGCCTTCACCGAGGCCGACCAGGCGCTGCGGGACGGCAATCTGGCCGAGTACCAGAAGAAGACCCAGGAGGCGCAGGCGGCGGTCGAGCGGGCCCGCGTCGCGATGGGTGGCTAGCAGAGCCGGTCAATGGCGAACCGGGCAGGACACGACGGGGCCGGTCGGGAGGAATCCCGACCGGCCCCGTCGTTCTGCGCGGAACTGTCGTGCGCGGAACTGCGGTGGCTCAGCCGACGATATCCTCGGGGCGCACCACCTCGTCGGGCACGATGGACACCTCGGCCAGCGGTTCGAGCAGGGTCTCGGCATCGCCCGCGACCACCAGGCTCATCTGGGACGGGTCGACCATCTCGGAGTAGGCCCGGGTGGCCGACTCCGGCGTGACCTCGCGCAGCCGCGCCAGGTGGTCGTTCACCTGTCCCAGCGGGAGTCCGTTGACGACATTGGAGGCGCTCTGGTCCACCACGCCGCGCGCGGTCGCGAATCCCAGCGGCGCCAGGCCGGTGAAGTACGCCACCGCGTCGGAGACCTCCTCGGGGGTCAGTTCGGCGTCGGCCAGGGACATCAGCGTCCTGGCCTCGGCCAGGCCCGCGGCGGCGGCGGTCCGGAAGCTGGCATTCACGTGGTACGCCCCACCTCGGCGGAAGGGGAGCATGCCCATCGTGATCCCATACGTGAAGCCGCGCTCCTCGCGTAGCACCCGGTTGAGCCGGCTCCAGAACGCCCCGCCGACGGCATGGGTGGCGACCTTGAGGTCCGCCCAGCGCGGGTCGGTGCGGTCGGGAGCGATGCCACCGAGGGCCACGTTTGCCTGGACGGCCCCGGGCCGGTCGGCGAGAACGATGCGGGCCGGGCCGTTCGTCGGGACCGGGTGCGCCGAGGGGGGCAGACCGATGCCGTGCCAGTCCCCGAACACCGACTCGATCAGGGAAAGCGGATCGCCCTGGGAGAAGTCCCCACCGAGCACCAGCGTGGCCCGTGTCGGGTCGAGGTGGGTGGCGTGGAAGGCGTGCACGTCGTGCGGCCGGATGTTGGCCAGACAGGCCCGGTTACCCCCGATCAACCGCTGGGCACGGTTGGTCGGCTCGAACACGACCGCGCGCAGCAGGATGGGGGTGAAGGAACTCGGGCGGGAGAGCAACTGGTCGATCTCGGCCAACCGCAGGTCCACGTGCCGCTCGATGTCCTCCGGTGCCAGGGTCGGGCGGATGAGCGCCTCGGCGAACAGGGCCAGCGCCCGGTCCAGGTGGGTCACCGGGGCGTCCATGAATACTTGGATCCCGGCCTGCCCCACGGCCAACGACAGCACTGCGCCCTCGCGGGCCAGCTCCTCGGCGTACGTCGGGCCCGGGTGGTCGGCCGTGCCCTCGTCCATGCACCGAGCGGTGATGGTGGCGATGCCCTCCAGGTGCCGGGGCTCGTTGCTCAGCGGCAGGTCGATCACCACGCAGCCCGAGACGATGTGTTGGCCGGGCAGGTGGTGGACGACCACCCGCATGCCATTGTCGAGGCGGCGGTCGGTGGGCAGCGGGTACTGCCACGGCGGCGGCCCGGACACGGTCGGGCGGTCGGGCAGCGGGCGTACCAGGAAGTCGGACGTCATGCGCAGCTCCCGTTCAGAGGGTCGAGTGGTAGACGAGCGTGGCGCTCTGCTCGGGGCCCAGGACATGGTTGGTGGCCAGGATGATGTCGGCGTCGGCCAGGCCCATCACCTGTCCGAGGCGTCGGTTCACCAGCTCCGGTTCGTCGCAGAGCACCGAGTAGCCGGACAGCAGGTCGGCGCGGGTGCCGAGCGAGGCCAGGTCCTGCAGGGTGGAGCGTTCGTGCTGTGCCCGGGCCCGGGCCAGTTCGTCGGCGGTGGGACCGTCGGCGGCGAAGTCCTCCAGGTGCGTACGCAGGGCCTGCTCCAGCGTCTCGGCCGTGGTGTCAGCGCGGGCGCGGGCCATCACGAAGCCGAGTGAGGTGCCGTCGATCAGGCCGATGGTGCCGCTGGCCGCGGACTCCGCGAGGCCCGCCTCGCGGACCAGGCCGCGGTAGAGCCGGGAGGTCTGCCCGTCGCCGAGCACATCGAGGGCCAGCCGCAGCGCGTCGTACGCCCGGGAGTCCAGTGGGGGCAGCCGCCACGTCAGGTACACCGCGTCGGCCGGCACCGGCTGCTGCAGCTCGATCCGGGGCGTGCCGGACAGGGGCGGCAGCGATGGCGCAGGGGTGCGTGGCTGCCGGGTCCGGGCGGCGATGGGGGAGAAGAAGTGCTCGGCCCGGGCCCAGACCTCGTCCGGGGTGACCGCGCCCACCACCGACAGGACGGCGTTGTTCGGCATGTAGAAGGCCTCGAAGAAGGCCCGTACGTCGTCCAGCGAGGCGGCGTCCAGGTCCTCCATCGACCCGATCGTGGGGTGCGAGTAGGGGTGTCCCTCCGGGAAGGTCAGCGCCAGCAGGTGCTCCAGGGTGTCGCCGTAGGGCACGTTGTCGTAGCGCTGGCGCTTCTCCTCCTTCACCACGTCCCGCTGGTTGTCGAGATTGGCCTGGTCGAGGGCGGTGAGCAGGGTGCCGAGGCGGTCGGCCTCCATCCACAGGACCAGGTCCAGGAGCCCGGCCGGTCCGCTCTCGTAGTAGTTGGTCCGGTCGAAGGACGTGGTCGCGTTCGCCCGGGCGCCGGCCGCCTCCAGGATCGCGATGTGCTGGGCCGGTTCGACGTGAGCCGACCCCTGGAACATGAGGTGTTCGAAGAGGTGGGCGAAGCCTGTCCGGCCGGCCACTTCGTGGCGTGAGCCGACGTCGTACCACAGGTTGACGGCCACCGAGGGAGTGGCGTGGTCCGGGCTGACCACGACTCGGATCCCGTTGTCGAGATAGCGCTCGTGGACGGGGTAGTCGAGGCGTACGGAGGGTCGAACCATACCCGGTATCCCATCACACCCGGCCCCGGGCTCGGTGGATTGGGCCTGAATTTGTTCGAAAGTCTCAGTCCTTGGACCTCCGGTGAGGTCGGATGACCGAGGTTGCGACCGGGTAGGAGGAAACTGGACCAACTCGACCAGGCTCGTACTACCGTACTGCGAGGAGCGCGTGCCGTCGGTAGTAGGAGCGTCTGGGAAGATGGCGGGAAAACGCACAGGGCCGGATCCCGTAGGATCCGGCCCTGTGCTGCGGTGTCGCGAACCGCTGTAGTGGCGGGGGCAGGATTTGAACCTGCGACCTCTGGGTTATGAGCCCAGCGAGCTACCGAGCTGCTCCACCCCGCGGCGGCGACAAGAAAGAACTATAGCCACGACTCTGGGCGAATGCAAATCGGCGAGGATCGGGTGGCGTGGAGCGCTGTCCGGGTGCTGGTTCAGCTTCGGGAGACGGGGATCTTCCGGGCCTCGCGGGTCGGTTCGGGGCCGATCGGGACCCGGATCTCCAGGACGCCGTCGGAATAGTTGGCGCTGATGTCCGCATCGGTGGTACCTGCGGGGAGCGCCACGGTGCGCTGGAAGGACCCGTAGCGGAACTCGGATCGGTAGGTGTCCTTGCCCTTGTTCTCGGACTTCTCCTCGCGACGGACGCTGATGTGCAGGTCGTCGTTCCGCACGGAGATATCGACGTCCTTGTCCGGGTCGAGACCGGGGGCCTCGGTGCGCACCACCAAGGTCTTGTTGTCGTCCTCCACGTACTCCTCAACGCGGAGCAGGTCGTCCGAGCCCTCGAAGAATCGGTCGGCGAGATCCTGCAGGTCGAGCCAACCCGGCCGGGAGCGGCGTACGAGTGCCATGTCCAAACTCCTTTGCAGTCGTTGTCGCCCACTATTGTTCCGACCCGCGAGGGCGGTCAAGAGATCCGACGGGTCATTCGTGAGAGCCGCGCCACGCCGGGCCCGAGGGTCCCTGCGAACGGGTCCTCGCGTCCTAGCGTGGGGGCATGGTTCAAGGGTTCAGTATCGGGCACCACACGGCCCGCCACGCAGGCTGGCTCACCGGCACGACGGTCGTGCTCGCCACCGGTGGCGCCGTCGGAGGTGTCGACGTACGTGGCGGCGGTCCGGGTACTCGCGAGACCGACTTGCTCTCACCGGTCGCCTCGATGGGGAACGTTGATGCCGTGGTGCTGACCGGGGGGAGCGCGTACGGGTTGGCGGCCGCCGACGGGGTGATGTACGGGCTGGAGGAGCGTGGGATCGGCCACCAGGTCCCGCTTCCCGGGGCGGAGGCGTCGCCGGCGGTCGTCCCGATCGTCCCGGCAGCGGTGATCTTCGACCTGGGACGCGGCGGGGACGTCTCCCACCGGCCCGACCCCGGGTTCGGCCGGGCGGCCCTCGAGGAGGCCTTCCGTGCGCATGCGTCCGGCGAGCAGCGCCCGCCGATGGGAACGGTAGGGGCGGGGACCGGTGCAGCCTCGGGAGGGCTGAAAGGTGGTTTCGGCTATGCCGAGACAACTGTCGGGCCGCACACGGTGGGGGCGGCGATGGTCGTCAACTCGGTCGGGTCGACCGTCGATGCCGAGACCGGTCGGCTCTGGGCGGACAGGGAGGGTCTCCTGCCCACTCCCACAGAGGAGGAGCGCGTCGCCCTCCACCAGGAGTCACAGCGACACATCCCGACACTGAATACGACGATCGGGGTCGTCCTCACCGACGCCCAGCTCCCCAAGCCGATCGCCACGAAGGTCGCCCAGGTCGGCCACGACGGACTGGCCCGGGCGATCCGTCCGGTGCACTCGATGTTCGACGGTGACACCATCTTCTGCCTGGCCTCGGGGGCCGTGGCCCTGGACCCCGATGAGTGGCGCCGGAGGATGCAGCTCCACGAGCTGCTCGCCGCCGCGGCGGACATGGTGGCCGAGGCCTGCCAGGCCGCCATCTTGTCGGCTGAGTCCGTCGGCTCGTGGCGCGCGTACGGTGACATCGTCACCGGCGTGCGGTGAGGGTCCCGGCCATACCTGCCGCGATGATCGGTGAGGACATGCGTTGTTGATATGGGTCTGTCCTCGTGGATTTCGCCAGCGCTGCCTAGACTCCCACCTCATGAAGGCACTTCTCCTGGAGAACATCCACCCTGTAGCAGTCCAGGCCCTCGAGGGCTTCGGCATGGACGTGCGCCTGGAAAAGGGCGCCATGGACGAGGACGAGCTGATCGAAGCCCTGGACGGCGTCGACGTACTGGGGATCCGCTCCAAGACCCACGTCACCCGCCGGGTGCTCGAGGCTCGCCCCGACCTGATGGTCATCGGCGCCTTCTGCATCGGCACCAACCAGATCGACCTGGAGGCCGCGGCGGAGACCGCCACCGCAGTCTTCAACGCGCCGTACTCGAACACCCGCTCGGTGGTCGAGCTGGCGATCGCCGAGATCATCGCGATGGCCCGGCACCTGACCGACCGCAGCGCCGAGCTGCACCGCGGTGAATGGCAGAAGTCGGCCAAGGGATCGCACGAGATCCGTGGTCGCAAGCTGGGCATCGTCGGCTACGGCAACATCGGCTCGCAGCTGTCGGTCATCGCCGAGGCGATGGGCATGCAAGTCTACTTCTACGACGTCGTCGACCGGCTCGCCCTCGGCAACGCGCACAAGTGCACCTCGCTGCAGCAGCTGCTGGAGACTGCCGAGGTGATCAGCCTCCATGTGGACGGCCGCCCTGAGAACGCCAACCTCTTCGGTCCGGACGAGTTCGCCATGATGCGCGACCGTTCGCTGTTCCTGAACCTGTGCCGCGGCTTCGTGGTCGACCTGGACGCCCTGCGCGACAACCTGCTGTCGGGCCACATCGCCGGTGCCGCGATCGACGTCTTCCCCCAGGAGCCGAAGACGAACGACGAGCCCTTCAACTCGGTGCTGCAGGGCATTCCGAACGTGATCCTGACCCCGCACGTGGGTGGTTCGACCCAGGAGGCCCAGGAGGACATCGGCTACTTCAGCTCGGGCAAGATCCTGGACTACGTCCGGACCGGCTCGACGAATATGTCGGTCAACATGCCGGAGCTGCACGTCGACAGCCGGATCGGGGAGGCCCGCCTGCTGCACCTGCACCGGAACGTCCCCGGCGTGCTGGCCACGGTCAATGGCGTGCTGGGCCGCCACGGCGTGAACATCGAGCGCCAGACACTCGCCACCCGCGGCGAGCTCGGGTACGTGGTGACCGATACCCTCGCCCCGCTCGACCGTGCCCTGATCGACGAGCTGCTCGGGATGCCCGAGACGATCCGGCTGGCCACGATCGGCTGATCGGCTGATCGGGTAGCCGGCAGCCGCACTTAGGCGAGTCGCGACAGGACGGCCTCGTGGAGCAGCCCGTTGGAAGCAACGGCGCTGCGGCCCACGGGGCCGTCCTCGCCGTCCAGGTTGGTGAAGCGCCCGCCGGCCTCGGCGACCACCAGGCTGCAGGCGGCCATGTCGTGCAGCTCCAGGTCCGGCTCGCCGGCCAGGTCGACCGATCCCTCGGCGACCAGCATGTACGACCAGAAGTCCCCGAACCCGCGCGTCCGCCAGATCTGGCGGCTCAACGCCACGAACTCCTCCCCGCGCCCGATGTCGTACCAACCAGACAGGGACGAGCACGACAAGGAGGCGTCCGCCAGGTCCGCGACTTCCGACACGTGCAGGCGGGTCGCGTGCCCGCCGAGCACCCGGCCCCAGGCGCCCTCGCCCCGGGAGGCCCACCAGCGCCGGCCCAGGGCAGGCGCGCTGACCACCGAGGTGATCACGTCCGCCCCCTCCATCAGGGCGATCAGGGTGGCCCAGACCGGCACCCCGCGGACGTAGTTCTTGGTGCCATCGATCGGGTCGATCACCCAGCGGCGGGCCGAATCGCCGGTGTCGGCCCGTTCCTCGCCATGCACCGCGTCGTCGGGCCGCAGCCCGGCCAGCAGGGTACGGAGCTCGTCCTCCACCGCGAGATCGGCGTCACTGACCGGCGTCAGGTCGGGCTTGGTGGAGATCTGCAGGTCGAGTGCCTGGAAGCGCGACAGCGAGATCTTGTCTGCAGCATCGGCCAGCAGCAGCGCCACGCCCAGGTCGTCGCTGACGGGGAAGGCCGGAGAGGACTCACTCATGGTGGCCAGCGTAGGACCGCTCACTCCCAGTCGTTCCGGTGGGCCACCATCCGGCGGTAGGAGGCGACCCGATCGACCGAGACCAGGCCCTCGGCCACGGCTGTGTCCAGGCCGCAGTCGATCGCCCCGTCCTCGTGGGTGCATCCCCGTGGGCAGGGCTCGGTGTGGGCGGCCAGGTCGGGGAAGGCCTTGATGATGTCCTCCGGCCGGACGTGCGACAGGCCGAAGGACCGCACCCCCGGTGTGTCGATCACCCAGCCGGAGTGCCCGGGCAGCTCCAGCGCGACGGCGGAGGTCGAGGTGTGACGGCCCCGACCGGTCACCGCGTTCACGTCGCCGGTCTGGCGTTCGGCCTCGGGGATCAGGCGGTTCACCAGCGTCGACTTCCCGACCCCGGAGTGGCCGACCAACACGCTGGTCCGGCCCTCGAGCAGGCTGCGGAGCGGGCCCAGGTCGGCGTCCGGGTCGATCACCACCACCCGTACGCCCAGCGGCTCGTACGCGGCGCGCAGCTCATCCGGGGAGGCGAGGTCGGCCTTGGTGAGGCACAGCAGGGGTTCGATCCCCGCGTCGTAGCCGGCCACCAGGATGCGGTCGATCATGCCCGTACGGGGCGGGGGGTCGGCCAGGGCCGTGACGATGACGAGCTGGTCGGCGTTCGCCACGACCGGCCGCTCGTACGGGTCGTCGTCGTCGGCGGTCCGGCGCAGCACGCTGGTGCGCTCGAGGGCCTCCACGATCCGGGCCAGGGTGCCCGGATCGCCGGAGACGTCACCGTCCAGGTGCACTCGGTCACCGACGATCACGCCCTTGCGTCCCAGCGCCCGGGCCTTGGTGGCGGCCACCCGGGTCGGCTCCGGGCCCTCGACCAAGCAGGCATACCGGCCGCGGTCGATGCCGATCACCAGGCCGACGGGCTTGTCGGAGTAGTCCGGCCGCTCCTTGGTCCGGGGCCGGCTGCGGCGCCCCGGCCGCTCGAACCCGGCATGCTCGTCGGCGCGGATGCCGTAGCGAGGGGTCATAGGCCGGTGCCGCTGCCGGTGGCCAGGGACTGCCAGGCGGCGGGGAAGCTGGGCATCGTCTTGGAGGTGCACTCGATGTCGTCGACCAGCACCCCGGTCACCACCAATCCCAACAACGCCCCGGCGTGGGCGAGCCGGTGGTCGGCGTACGCGCCCCAGGGGCCGCCATGGACCGCCGAAGGCTGGAAGACCAGGCCGTCCTCGGTCTGGCTCACGTCAGCGCCCAGACTGCGCAGGTTGGTTTCCAGGGCCTGTAGCCGGTCGGTCTCGTGACCGCGGATGTGTCCCACGCCACGGATCCGGCTGGGACCGTTGGCGAGGACGCCCAGGATCGCCACGACCGGGGTGAGCTCGCTGGCATCGGACAGGTCGATGTCGAAGCCCGGGATATCCCACCGGCCCGGACCGGTGACAGTGAGCGTCCCGGTCCGAGCGCCGTCCTCCGCATCCAATCGGACGCGGCTGCCGAGCTGCTCCAGTAGGGGCAGCAGCAGCGCGCCGGGCTGGTTGGTCTGCACCGGCCAGTGTGGCACCCGCACCGTGCCGTCGGTCAGCGCGGCCGCACACAGGAAGGGAGCGGCGGTCGACAGGTCCGGCTCGATCGCGATGTCACGGGCCCGGATCGCACCGGGCGCGACGACCCACCGGTGCTCGTCGGGCTGGTCGATGGTGACTCCGTGCCCGCGCAGGATCTCCACCGTCATCTGGATGTGGGGCAGCGACGGCAGGGTCGGTCCGACATGACGCAGGTCCAGGCCGTCGCGGAACCGGGCGGCACTCAGGAGCAGGCCCGAGACGAACTGGCTGGAGGCACTCGAGTCGAGCTGGACCGGCCCACCGGGCAGGTCCGGGCGTCCGGTGATGGTGAACGGGATCCCGAACGCGTCGTCGGGCAGGTCCGCGCCGATGTCGACCAGCGCATCGAGCAGCGGTCGGATCGGCCGGGCCGCCATCGCCTCGTCCCCGTGGAAGTAGGTCGATCCGTGGGCCATCGCGGCGACCGGGGTCAGGAAGCGCAGCACCGTGCCGGCCAGACCGCAGTCGATGTCGCCGGAACTGGTGAACTCCCGGGGCGGCCGCACCCGCCAGACCGCGGACTCGAGCGGGGCGCCCTCCTCACCGTCGCCGAAACCCTCGCCATGCTCGGCGGCGGCCACGAAACTGCTGTGGATGTCGACGCCCAGTGCACGCAGCCCGTCGCGCATCAGCAGCGTGTCGCGCGCGTCGAGGCCCCCGGAGATCGCCGACGGCCCGTCGGACAGGGCGGCCACGACGAGAGCCCGCGCGGTCGCGGACTTGGAGCCGGGGACGACGACCGTACGGTCCAGGGGCTGCTGCAGCTTCGGCGCTGCCCAGAACCCATCCGCGGTCGTGAGGAACTGGTCCATCGGTTCAGACGGCAAGGGCGCGCTGCGCCTTCTGACCAGCCGCACGGACCTGCTTGCGGGTACGGCGGACGGCCTTTTCGGTGGCCCGGTGCGCGTCGGCCTGGGCGGCCTCGATGCCACGGACGCCCTTCTTGGCCTTCTTCTTGGCGCGCAGGGAGGCGGTGTGGGCGCGGTAGCCGAGGCTTGGTCGGCCCTCCGTGTCCTGGGCGGCCAGCAGCAGCCCGCCGGTCAGCGCGACCCGGGTCAACAGTTCACCGCCCTTGGTCGACTTGTGCTCCGAACCGCGCGCGGCGAGCAGGTCCTGGACGTTGCAGGCGGCCAGCACGAGCGCCGAACCGCGACGTCCGAGACCGGTCGACAGTCCGACGCCGGCCAGGACCTGGGCGACGCCGCGGATCCGGGACCAGGTGGCGGCATCGTCGGGCAGCAGCTCCGCCACCGGGTCGGGGGCCACCTTGGACAGCAGGGGAGCGATGCGGTCGCGCATCATCTCGCCCTGGGCGCGATCGGAGGAGGGGTTGGTGACGACCCGGACGCCCTGCGAGATGAAGAAGCTCGCCAGCATCGTACGGGCCACTGCGCGCGAAAGTGCCATGCCCCATTCTTACCGCCTCAACCATCCGGCGACCAACCGGGGTGTGGTTACCTGCGGTTACGGTGGAAGCATGTGCGGACGGTATGCGTCGAGTACGAGCATCGAGGACCTGGTCGAGGAGTTCGACATCGCGGAGGTGCTGCCGGGGGTGCCCGAGGCCTCATGGAACGTCGCGCCCACCCAGCTGGTCCGGGCCGTCGTCGACCGGCACCCGCGCCAGGATCCGGACCTTCGGCACACCGTACGTTCCCTGGTCCCGATGCACTGGGGCCTGGTGCCGTTCTGGGCGGAGGACCCCTCCGGCGCGGCCCGCCTGATCAACGCCCGGGCCGAGACGGCGGCCGACAAGCCGTCCTTCCGCTCCGCCTACCGGCGCCGGCGCTGTCTGCTGCCGGCGGACGGCTACTACGAGTGGCAGAAACTCGACGCGGGCAAGCAGCCGTGGTTCATCCACCGCAGCGACGGCAAGCCGCTGGCGATGGCCGCCCTCTGGGAGACCTGGACCGATCGCACCCGTCCCGAGGACGACCCGGACCGGGTGCTGGTCACCTGCACGGTGCTCACCACTGCCGCCACCGATGTGCTGGGACACGTCCATGACCGGATGCCGATGACCGTCCGCCCTGAGGCCTGGGACGCCTGGCTGGACCGTGATCTGCAGGACCGAGAGGAGATCGCCGGCCTGCTGGCCACCGACCCGGGGGAGGGGATCACCAGTCACCCCGTCTCGCCGGCGGTCGGCAAGGTCTCCAACAACTACCCGGAGCTGGTGGTCCCGATTCGGTGAGGCGGCCCCGGGAATAGAGCCGGCGACGCATCCGTTGTCACCAGCGTGAGCACAGTCACCCTCCTTGAATCGGCCGGACGTGCCTCGTGGACTGCAGACGGCGGATTGCCGCTAGTCTCGTTGCTGATGACCGAGCCGCACAGCGACCCCAGTACGTCGACGCCACCATCGGACCCGTCCGACGGTGGCGCAGCGGAGCCGCGCGCACACCAGGACCCGGTCCTGGTGGAGGCCGGCAACCGGTTCGACACGGAGGTCGACACCGAGACCGACGAGGAGCGGGCCGCGCGCTTCGAGCAGGACGCCATGCCCTTCCTCGACCAGCTCTACGGCGCTGCACTGCGGATGACCCGCAACCCCGCGGACGCCGAGGACGTGGTCCAGGAGACGTACGCCAAGGCGTTCGCGTCGTTCAAGCAGTTCAGGCCCGGGACGAACCTCAAGGCCTGGCTGTACCGCATCCTCACCAACACCTACATCAACAGCTACCGCAAGCAGCAGCGGCGCCCGCAGATCAGCGGCGGCGAGGACATCGAGGACTGGCAGATCGCCCGGGCGGCAACACACGACTCGGTCGGCCTGAAGTCGGCCGAGACCGAGGCCCTGGAGCAGATCCCCGACGGACAGGTCAGTGATGCGCTCGCCCAGCTGAGCCCCGAACGACGGATGGCCATCTACCTGGCCGACGTCGAGGGCTTCGCGTACAAGGAGATCGCCGAGATCATGGGGACTCCGATCGGCACGGTGATGAGCCGCCTCAACCGGGGTCGCAAGCAGCTTCGGGACCTGTTGGCCGACGTTGCTCGGGAGCGGGGCCTGGGGCGCTCGAAGGAGGAGCAGTGATGACCGGAATGGATTGCCGGCAGACCCGTGAACTGCTCTGTGCCTGCATCGACGAGGAGCTCGAACCGGGCGTTGCCTCGGCCGTTCGCCAGCATCTGAGCGAGTGCGGGAGCTGCGCGGAGTTGTACCTGGCCCAGCGGACGGTCAAGGGCCTGCTGCGGCGCAGCCGTACCCAGACGGCGCTCGCTCCGGCCAGCCTACGGGAGCGGGTGTGGGCCGCGGTCGTCGCCCAGTGCCGCCGCCCCGGTGAGGTCACCACGGTCAACACGTCGCAGACCACCATCTCCACCACCACGACGCACTCGTCGGGCGCGCTCGTTCGGCGGACGACCGTCACCGGGACGGTTGTCCGGAGGACCTATCGCGGTCCGCGTCCGGAGGGGCCGGGCGCGGGTCAGGCCTGACCGGTGGAATTGCTGCAGCCCCTGTGTCGTCAGGACGGACACCGGGGCTGCTGGGCTTGTTGTGGCCTGAAGTCTCAGGCGTTGGGGCGCTTGCCGTGATTCGCTGCCTTCTTGCGACGCGCGCGACGCTTGCGGCCGGTCTTACCCATGAGGGCCTCCTGGTTGCATGGTGAACATGTTGGTCGGTAATGATCAACACGGCATTGTCGCACGAAGCACCCCCATGGCCGCAACCCGGGGATCCGCTGCGAGCTGGGCGCCGGCCCGGGACTCGTCGTCGTAGGGGCCGCGTAGTCTTCTCCCATGCCCCAGATGACTACCCTCCTGGCGACGCACACCGACTACGACGAGTCGGCGGTGGAGTGGTTGCGGCTGCTGGTGAACGAGTGGCACCTGCTGGCCGACCTGTCGTTCTCCGACCTGATTCTCTGGGTTCCGGATCGTGATCCGAACCAGATGTGGGCGGTCGCCCAGATCCGCCCCACCACCGGTCCCACCGCCCTGCTGGACGACGTCGTGGGCGACTCGGTGCGCTACGACCCTGATTCCCTGGCCCTGCAGGCGCTGTGGTCGGGGGAGCGATGCGAGACCAGCGACAACAAGCTCGCCACCGGCATCCCGGTCGACATGCATGCCATCCCGCTGGAGCACGGGGGCCGCGTGATCGCCGTGCTCGAGCAGCACACCAACCAGATGGGCGTACGTGCCAACGGCTCTCTCGAGGACGCCTACATCGAGATCTCCAAGGTGCTGCGCGACATGCTGGTCCGGGGGACGTTCCCGTTGCCGGGGACCCGGTCCCATCCCACCCGGTCCCCGCGCGTCGGTGACGGACTGCTGTACCTGGGGCCGATGGGGGAGTTCCGGTACGCGACCCCCAATGCGGTCTCCGCCTACCGGCGCGCGGGCTACCTCGGCGATATCGTGGCCGCCACCCCGGACAGCTTCAGCAAGGAGCTGGGTGGGCGGGAGGAGATCCGCCGCCTGCTGACCGACAATGAGGCGGCCGAGCGCGAGGTGATGGTCGAGAACGTCGCCCTGCGGTTCCGCTTCACCCCGCTCCACAACGCCGACGGCAGCTCGGCCGGTGCCTGCGTGCTGCTGCGGGACATCACGCAGATCCACCGACTCGACCAGCAGCTGATCACCAAGGACGCGACGATCCGGGAGATCCATCACCGGGTCAAGAACAACCTGCAGACCGTCTCGGCCCTGCTGCGGATGCAGTCCCGGCGGGTACAGTCCTCCGAGGCCAAGCAGGCCCTCGCCGAGGCGATGGCGCGGGTGTCATCCATCGCTGCGGTGCATGACGTGTTGTCCCAATCGTTCCACGAGGTCGTGGACTTCGACCAGGTCGCCGACCGCATCCTGGCGATGGTGGGTGACGTGGCTACCCCGGGCCAGCCGGCCACGGTGGTACGCGAGGGCACCTTCGGGCCGATCTCGCCGACCGTCGCCACGAACCTGGCCCTGGTGATGACCGAGCTGTGCCAGAACGCCGTGGAGCACGGTCTGAACGGTTCGCCCGGGACCGTGCGGGTGGAGCCCTCCCGCCAGGACGGTGAACTCGTCGTTCGGGTGCTGGACGAGGGGGCCGGACTACCCGAGGGGTTCGACCCTGCTCACACCAGGAGCCTGGGTTTGGGGATCGTGGCAACCCTCGTCGCCGACCTGCACGGTAGTTTCGACCTGACGAATCGGCCGGAGGGTGGCACTGCGGCGGTCGTCCGGGTCCCCTGTCCGGAGACCGAGCGCGACTGAACGCGGCCGCGACTGCACGCGTCCGGGAAACCAACGGATCGGGAGGGAACGGGGAGTACTCCTGCAGGCTCAGGCGGTTCGGACGCGGGAGCGTGCCTTGCGACGCTTGAAGGCGCGTCGCTCATCCTCACTCATGCCGCCCCAGACCCCGTGGTCCTGGCCCGCCTCGAGTGCCCAGGCGAGGCACTCCTCGCGAACGGTGCAGCGCTGGCAGACCTTCTTGGCCTCTTCGATCTGGAGCAGGGCGGGGCCCGTGTTACCGATGGGGAAGAACAGCTCCGGATCTTCGTCCAGGCAGGCAGCCTCGTGGCGCCAATCCATACGTGTTCCTACTCCCTCGTTGATGTTGCTTGGTCCGCTCTAAGCGTGACAACTTCGCCTACCGGATACAAGACCCGCGGCCGAACCCGTCAGACAGCTGTGAGGACCGGACCGCCCCTGATGGCCAGGGGCACTAGACCAAAGGACATCCTAAGTCTGTTGGGCGATGCAGCATAGTGTTTGTGACAACAATCACGTGACCGACTCTCGGGTTCGGGGTACTTGCCTTCCTGCCGGCCACTGGGTGGCTGAGACTCCCGCTGGATAGCAGGAACCTTGCCGAGTTCGGCCAGAAACCTTCTCCCTAGTTCCGGATGAGGTTCTGGATGAGTGGCCGCTGCCGCCGCCACTAGGCTGGTGCGGTGAACAGCCTGCCCACTACCATCCGTACTCGTCTCTTTGCGGCGCCGGTCCCGCTGCGTGCCGCTCTGGGGCTGCTCGTCATCCAGTCGATCGGGTTCATCGCCTTCGGGGCCTACGAGTTCACCCAAGTCCAGCCGGGCCGGGTCATGACCGGGGTGATTACCGGCGTGTTGCTGATCCTGTGGGGACTGGGGCTGGCGGCCGGCGGCTACGCGATGCTCGCCGGTCGGATGGCAGCACGCGGGCCGGTGGCTGCGGCGGAGATCATCCAGGTGCCGACGGCCTGGAGTTTCCTGGGCGGCCAGACCACCTGGGTCGCGATCCTCATGGGGATCACCTCGCTGGCCATCCTGGTCCTGGTGGTGCTGCCGCAGTCCACCCGTCACTTCACCGGCTCCCGCGAGCAGCGCGGCTGACCGGAACCGCCGGACGAACAGTTGAAGGGTCCACCCCCACGGGGTGGACCCTTCAACTGTTCGTCGACTCGTCGCCGACCTCAGTCGGCCTGGACGTCCTCGTCATCGTCGTCGAGGCGGGCCAGCCAGGTGGCCAGCCGCTCGATCGGCGTCTCGAAGTCCGGGTGCAGGTCGACGAAGAACCTGAACTGTTCGGCGAGCCACGCGAAGGAGACCTCCTCCACCCCGCGGCGTGCCTCCAGCTCCTCGATCCCTCGGTCGGTGAAGTACACGGTCGTCAGCCCCGCGGTGCGAACGCCGCGTCCATCAGGGCCTGCTCCTCGATGTCGTGACGCTTCTTGCTGCCGACGGCCGTGGTGGCCGAGGCCGGACGCGAGACCAGCATGGCCTTGTCCCAGTCCCGGTTCGGGTCCTTGGCCTTGAGCTCGGGCAGCAGGGCGTACGACAGGAACGGCCACGGGCCCTGGTTGGCCGGCTCGTCCTGCACCCACCGGATGTCGGTCACGTGGCGGTAGGGCGCCAGGACCTCCAGCAGGGCATCGGTCGACAGCGGGTACAGCCGCTCGATCGTGACGATCGCGACCTTGCCGTCCAGGCCCTTCTTGTTGCGGGCGTTGACCAGCTCCCAGCGCACCTTGCCCGAGCAGACCAGGACCTGCTCGACCTGGGAGGGATCGGTGATCGTCGGGTCCTGCAGGCAGAGCTGCCAGCCGCCGCCGGTGAAGTCCTCCGGCATCGAGGTGGCGAGCTTGTTGCGCAGCATCGACTTGGGCGTCGGGACGATCAGCGGGCGGTGCCAGCCGACCCGGGCGTGCTGGCGGATCAGGTGGAAGTAGTTCGCCGGCGTCGAGGGCTGGCACACGGCCATGTTGTCCTCGGCGCACATCTGCAACCAGCGCTCGATCCGCGCGGACGAGTGGTCCGCACCCTGGCCCTCGTAGCCGTGCGGCAGCAGGAGCACCACACCGGACTTCTGGCCCCACTTGGTGTCACCCGAGGCGATGAACTCGTCGGAGATGATCTGGCCACCATCGGCGAAGTCGCCGAACTGGGCCTCCCACATCACCAGCGCATCCGGGCGGGCGACCGAGTAGCCGTACTCGAAGCCCATCACCGCGTATTCGCTGAGCAGCGAGTTGAACACGTGGAACTTGCCCTGGTCCTCGGTCAGGTGCTTCAGCGGCACCCAGGCGTCGCCGTTCTCCGCGTCGATCACGGCGGCGAAGCGCTGCGAGAACGTGCCACGGCGGGTGTCCTGACCGGTCAGGCGGACCGTACGACCCTCCATCAGCACCGAGCCGATGGCGAGCAGCTCCGCGGTGGCCCAGTCGATCGGGCCCTGCATGATTGCTGCCGCACGCCGCTCGAGCTGCGGGCGCACCTTGCGGTGCGGCGTGAAGCCCTCCGGGTAGTCCACGTACGCGTCGGCGATCCGCTTCAGGACCTCGGGGCTGACGGCCGTGCCCTTGTCGAACTCGGACTTCTCCGGGTAGTCCGGTGTGGTGGTGTACGCGCTGTCGGTGCCGGTGTCCTCGCGGACCTCCTTGAACACGCTCTCCAGGCGCTCGTGGAACCGGTCCATCACGGCTTCGGCATCCTCGACCGAGATCAGGCCCCGGCCGATCAGGGACTCGGCGTACAGCTTGCGGGCCGAACGCTTGTTCTCGATCATCTTGTACATCGTCGGCTGGGTGAAGCTCGGGTCGTCGCCTTCGTTGTGGCCGCGGCGACGGTAGCAGACGATGTCGATCACGACATCCTTGTTGAACTCTCGACGGAACTCGTAGGCGAACCGGGCGGCCCGCACGACCGCCTCCGGGTCGTCCCCGTTGACGTGGATGATCGGGACGTCGAAGCCCTTGGCGATGCCGGTGCTGTAGTACGTCGAGCGGCTGGAGTCGGGGGAGGTGGTGAAACCGATCTGGTTGTTCACGATCAGGTGGATGGTGCCACCGGTGCGGAAGCCTCGCAGGCCCGACATCTGCATGGTCTCGGCGACGACGCCCTGTCCGGCGAACGACGCGTCACCGTGCATGAGCACCGGCAGCACCGGGAACTCGTAGCTGCGGTCGAGCATGTCCTGCTTGGCGCGCGCGATGCCCTCCAGGACCGGGTCGACGGCCTCCAGGTGGGACGGGTTGGCGGCCACGGAGGCGCGGATCGTCGATCCGTCCAGTGCGGTGAAGGTGCCCTCGGCGCCGAGGTGGTACTTCACGTCGCCGGAGCCCTGCACCGAACGCGGGTCCAGGTTGCCGTCGAACTCGCGGAACACCGAGGCGTACGACTTGCCCACGACGTTGGTGAGCACGTTGAGGCGACCGCGGTGCGGCATGCCGATCGCGACCTCGTCCAGCCCGTCCATGGCGGCCTGGTCACAGATCTCGTCCAGCGCCACGATGGTCGACTCGCCGCCCTCGAGGGAGAAGCGCTTCTGGCCGACATACTTGGTCTGCAGGAACGTCTCGAACAGCTCGGCCTCGTTCAGCTTGTTGAGGATCCGCAGGTGCTCCTCGCGGGGGAGCTGGCTGTAGCGCCGCTCGACGCGGTCCTGGATCCAGCGTCGCTGCTCCGGCGAGTGCATGTGCATGTACTCGATGCCGAGCGAGCGGGAGTACGCGTCGCGCATCGTGATGATGATGTCGCGCAGCTCCATGAAGGACTTCTGGTCCGGCCCCAGGCCACCGACTGCGAACGACCGGTCGAGGTCCCAGATGGACAGGCCGTGGGTCTCCAGCTCCAGGTCGGGGAACGAGCGCTGGTGGTACTCCAGCGGGTCGATGTCGGCCAGGAAGTGGCCGCTCACCCGGTAGGCCTCGATGAGGTTCATCACGCGGGTCTGCTTGGAGATGGCGTCCTCGTGCTCCAGGGCGCGGTCGGCCGTCCACTTGTACGGCGGGTAGGGGATCCGCAGCGAGGCGAAGATCTCCTCGAAGAAATTGTCCGCCCCAAGCAGCAGCTGGTGCATCCGGTTGAGGAACTCGCCCGACTGCGCCCCCTGGATGACCCGGTGGTCGTACGTGGAGGTCAGCGTGCAGACCTTGCCGACGCCCATCCCGTCCAGGCGCTCCGGGTCGGACCCCTCGAACTCCGGCGGGTAGGCGATCGAGCCCATGCCGATGATGGCCGACTGGCCGCTCATCAGGCGGGGCACCGAGTGGTGGGTGCCCATCGGGCCCGGGTTGGTCAGCGAGACCGTGGTGTTGGCGAAGTCATCGACAGTGAGCTTGTTGGCGCGGGCCTTCTGCACCAGCTCCTCGTACGCGGCCCAGAACTGGGCGAAGGTCAGCGTCTCGGCGGCCTTGATGTTCGGCACCAGCAGCTGGCGCGTGCCGTCGGACTTCGGCACGTCGATCGCCAGACCCAGGTTGACGTGCGGGTGCTGCACCATCGTCGGCTTGCCGTCGGTGGTCTCGTACGCGTTGTTCATCGCCGGGACGTCCGCGACGGCCTTGACCAGTGCGTAGGCGATCAGGTGCGTGAAGCTGACCTTGCCACCGCGGGCACGGCGCAGGTGGTTGTTGATCATCGAGCGCTGGTCGATCAGCAGCTTCATCGGGACCGTGCGCACCGAAGTGGCGGTCGGCACGCTGAGCGAGAGGTCCATGTTCTTGGCGGTGCGCATCGGCGCACCCTTCATCACGGTGCGGACCGGCTCGTCAGCATCGGTGGTCGGGCGCAGCGACGGGTTCGGCGGATCGGCCGGCACGCCGGAGTCCTGGCCGGAACGGGCGGGGCGCGGGCCGGAGCGGACCTGGTTGGGCTGCTCCACCCGGGAGGGCTTGCGGGTGCCGCCGGCGTTCGGCGACGCCGCTGGGGTGGCCGCGGGCGCGGAGGGTGCCTGCTGGGCGGGGGCGCTCTGGGCCGCGGGAGCGGTCGCTACCGGCGCAGGGGCGTTGGTGGCGGCTTCGCCCCGCTGGGTGAAGAAGCTGCGCCAACTGGCATCGACCGACTGGGGGTCGGTGCGAAAGCGGTCGAGCATTTCTTCGATGAGCCAATCATTGGCTCCGAAATCAGCAGCGCTGTTCGTTGAGTGTGGTTCGGGCGCGGGGGCCACTGTCGCCTTCTTCCGGTCGCGGGTCGATCCTGGTCTGACGTCGCCGCCTGCGGTCCCCTCTGGAGAAAGATCCGGGGGTCCGCCCACAGCGGCGTGTCCAACATCCACATCGCGGGGACTACCCACGATGCCGGTCACGATCGTAGCCGAAACTGGTCACTCTGCGGAGTGGTGTGCATTCTGTGGCGGATGGCCGTTCCGAGGGGCCGTGCGGTCCCCCGACCAGGAGGTCAGGCCTCCACTTCCTGCTCGTCGAGGAGGGTCGAGGCCGGACGGAGCATCGACCAGGCCTGGCCGAACGTCAGTACGGTGAAGGCGAGGATCCCCACGTTGCGGAGGGCGAGGACGAGCGTCATCAGGGTACGGCCGACGCCCGGGCCCGCATCGGTGAGCCAACCGTAGAACAGTGGGTAGACCAGGTGGGTGAGCAGCGCCAGGACCAGGCCGAGTCCCAGCACGAGTCGTTCCTGGGGCAGCCGGGGAAGCCGGTCGTCGGCCAGCAGGAAGACGGACAGGGGTCCGGCGAGCCAGACCATGTACTGGGGGCTGAAGGTCTTGTTGGTGACGATCATGATGGCCACGACCGTGGTCATGACCACCGCGGCCGTGCGCAGGTCATGGTAGGGGCAGCGCCAGGCCCGCACGCCCAGGGCGACGATGGCCAGCCCACCGATCACCGTGGCGACCGAGGCGACGACCAGCATCACGTCCACTCCGGGCCCGAACACCTCGAACGCCTGGAACTGCGAGATGCCGATGTCGTAGCGGCCGGGGTGGGCCAGCACGTTGACCATTACCGGGGTGGCCCAGACCGACTCGATCTGGAGTCCACGATCGCCCTGCCAGGCCAGGGGTGAGACCAGTCGGTCCCACCCGCCGGCGACCAGGCTGATCGCGACCAGCAGGACGCCGGTGATGCCGAAGCCCCACCAGACCTGGGTGCGCCGGTCACGTCGGCCGAACAGCCCGATCACCAACAGGGCCGGCCACAGCTTGATCGAGGCCCCCAGTGCCACGATCGCCCCCGAGGCGGCCGGCACCCGGGCCAGGAGCAGTAGTGCCGCGGCGGCCATCACTGCCGGCACGATGTCGAAGCGCAGGTAGATCAACGGGCCGACCAGGAAGGTGAAGACCATCCAGTAGAGTGCCGCCAGGGAGCCGGAACGGCGGCCGCGCCACCACAACCAGGCGGTCAACCCGGCATCGAGCAGGCCCATCAGGACCATGAACAGCACCAGGTAGCCCGTCTCGTTGTGCCCGCCGACCAGGGCAGGCAGTTGCAGCAGCCAGACCACTGGTGTCGGGTACTCGACCAGGGTATTGGACAGGCCCACCTCGGGCATCTGGGTGATCTTGGTGAAGTAGTAGCCGACATCGCCCCGAGCGAAGTACTCCTGGCCGAGGAAGAGCGCCACCATCGTCAGGCGCAGCCCGACCCACAGCAGGGCCGTGCCGACGGCCCCGGTCAGTAGAGCGCGGCGGTGGGTGGCGGAGTTCTCGGTGGGATTCACGGGGACCAAGGCTAACCCCAAAGCCCTTGACGGAGTGTCCAAAGCGCCGGCGGACGGTCCCAGGCCTGTCGGCCCGGCGTCCCAAGGGCGCCCCCAGCAGGATTCGAACCTGCGCTCCCGCCTCCGGAGGGCGGTGCTCTATCCCCTGAGCTATGGGGGCCCATCGTCATCCCAGACGTCCGCCCGGCGGTGACAACTTGAGAACTATAGCACCATGTGACGAGGGTGGCGTCCAGTCGTTGGCGTACGTGTCGCCACAGGTGGGGCGCTGGCAGAGTATGGGGCCATGACCCACATGCACGTCGCCGGCTCCATCCATGCCGACACCATCGCCCCGGGCCCACAGTGGCTGCGGGTGCCCGAGGATGTCAACGCGCTGCTGCCGGCGTTGTGGAGTTCCACGGTGTCACGCGGCGAGGACGGCGTCCTGCAGGTGGGCGGGCTCTCGGTCAACGAGATCGCCGAGCGGTGCGGGACCCCGGTGTACGTGCTGGACGAGGACGACTTCCACCAGCGGGCCCGGGCGTTCGTCGAGGCGTTCTCCGGCTGGGACGTCTTCTACGCCGGCAAGGCGTTCCTGACCACCGCGGTGGCCGGTTGGGCCGTCGCCGATGGGCTGTTCGTCGACTGCAGCACCGCCGGCGAGCTCGCCGTCGCGCTGCGTGGGGGAGTTTCCGGGGAACGGATCGGCCTGCATGGCAACAACAAGTCCGAGGCCGAGATCGAGATGGCCCTGGATGCCGAGGTCGGTCGCATCATCGTCGACTCCTTCGACGAGATCGGCCGGATCAGCCGGGCGGCCGCGGTCCGGGGCGTGCGTCCCCGGGTCATGGTCCGGGTGACCACCGGGGTGGAGGCGCACACCCACGAGTACATCGCGACGGCGCACGAGGACCAGAAGTTCGGCTTCTCGATCGCCTCCGGGCAGGCGCTGAAAGCACTCCGCACGTGCGAGGCCGATCCGCACATGGAGCTGATCGGCATCCACTCCCACATCGGGTCGCAGATCTTCGAGACCCTCGGCTTCGAGGTGGCGGCCCGCCGGATCATGGCGCTGCACGCCGAGGTGTGCCGTGAGTTCGGCCGCCAGCTGCCCGAGATGGACCTCGGGGGCGGATTCGGCATCGCCTACACCTCCGTCGATCGGCCCAGCACCCCGCGCGAACTGGCCCAGCAGCTCCGTGCCATCGTGGTGGAGCAGGCCCGGGAGCTGGCCGTCGACGTACCGCGGATGTCGATCGAGCCGGGACGGGCGATCGTCGGCCCCACCACCATGGCCCTGTACCGGGTCGGTACCGTCAAGCAGGTCGTGGTGGACGGCCAATCGGCGCGTACGTACATCTCCGTCGACGGCGGGATGAGCGACAACATCCGCCCTGCCCTCTACGGGGCCGAGTACTCGGCGACGCTGGCCGGCCGGGCCTCGGCGGCCGCACCGCGACTGTCTCGGATCGTGGGCAAGCACTGCGAGGGGGGCGACATCCTCGTCCGGGACGAGTTCATGCCCGCCGACATCGCCCCCGGTGACCTGGTGGCCGTACCCGGCGCCGGCGCATATACCCGATCGATGGCCTCCAACTACAACATGGTCCCGCGCCCACCGGTGGTCGCGGTGAAGGACGGGAAGCTGCACACGCTGGTCCGCCGGGAGACGATCGAGGACCTGCTCGGCCTCGACGTCGGCCACGACCCTGTAGCGTGAGCGCAGCCGATACCGTGGGACGCTCCCTGACCGGGGAACGACCGGATAGCGTTGAGCCACGGAACCAGCGTCCGCGTACGACGAAACAGCAGTGAGGTTGACAGATGAGTGAACAGGTCCGGCGTCCCCTGGGGGTCGCGCTGCTCGGCTGCGGTGTGGTCGGCTCGCAGGTCGCCCGACTGCTGCTGGCGGACGCCGAGGACATCGAGGCCCGGGTCGGTGCCCCGGTCCGGCTCGCCGGGATCGCGGTGCGGCGCGCCGATCGCGACCGCCAGGGGCTGCCGGCCGAGCTGTTCACCACCGATGCCGAGGCGTTGATCGCCCGTGACGACGTCGACCTGGTGGTCGAGGTGGTGGGCGGCCTGGAGCCGGCCAGGACCTGGATCCTGCAGGCCCTGAACAGCGGCAAGTCGGTCGTGACCGCGAACAAGGCGCTACTGGCCGAGGATGGCCGGACGCTGGTCGCGGCCGCGGACGAGCGCGGGGTCGACCTCTACTTCGAGGCCGCGGTGGCCGGGGCGATCCCGATCATCCGGCCGATGCGCGACTCCCTGGTCGGAGACCAGGTCACCCGGGTGATGGGCATCGTCAACGGCACCACGAACTTCATCCTCGACAAGATGCACACCGCGGGGGCCGGCTTCGCCGAGACGCTGAGCGAGGCCCAGGCACTCGGCTACGCCGAGGCCGACCCGACCGCCGACATCGAGGGCTACGACGCCGCAGCCAAGGCCGCGATCCTGGCCACCCTCGCCTTCCATACCCACGTCGGCCTCGGTGACGTGTACCGGGAGGGCATCACCAACGTCTCCCGTGCCGACATCGCCGCCGCCGAGTCGATGGGGATGGTCGTGAAGATGCTGGCGATCTGCGAGATCGAGGAGCGCGAGGACGGCACCAGGCGGGTCTCTGCCCGGGTCCATCCGGCGATGCTGCCGGCCCGCCACCCCCTCGCCACCGTCGGTGGGGCGTTCAATGCGGTGTTCGTGGAGACCGAGTCGGCCGGTGAGCTGATGTTCTACGGTCAGGGCGCAGGAGGGGCCCCGACCGCGTCGGCGGTCCTCGGGGACCTGGTCACCGTGGCGCGCCACCGGGTCGTCGGTGGGCGTGGGGCCCGCTCGGCGGTCTACCACCAGCTCGAGGTCGCCCCGATCGGTGACGTGGTCACCAGCTTCCACATCGCGCTGGAGGTCGAGGACACCGTCGGTGTGCTGGCCAAGGTGGCCCAGGTGCTCGCCGACCACAACGTATCGATCATGACCATGCGCCAGGAGGACGCCAGTGGCACCGCCCGGCTGGTGCTGGGCACCCATGCCGCCCGCAACGCCGATGTCGTGGCGACGGTGGACGAGCTGGTCGCCATCCCCGAGGTGTACGAGGTGGCCAGCCTGATGCGGGTCGAGGGGCTCTGAGGTGCACATCGTCGTTCGCGTCCCGGCATCCTCGGCGAACCTCGGTCCCGGCTATGACTGCATGGGCATGGCGCTGGACTGGTTCGACGAGGTGTCCCTGACGACCCTGGACTCCGGTGTCGAGGTCGAGGTCACCGGCGAGGGCGCCGAGACGGTACCGCGGGACGCATCGCACTTGGTCGTGCAGACCTTCCTCACCGGACTCGAGTCGCTGCAGGTGCGCCCTCCGGCGGGACTGCGGCTGACCGCGCACAACTCGATCCCGCACGGACGCGGGCTGGGGTCGTCCTCGGCGGCGATCACGGCCGGGCTGTTGCTCGCCTGGGCATACGCCCATCCGAAGGCCCAGCCCGACCGGACATGGATGGAACGGATCGGCACCGAGCTGGAGGGCCACGCCGACAACGTCGCCGCGGTGATCCTCGGCGGCCTGGCCATCGCCTGGGGGCCGGCGGCCTCGGGCCGCGCAGTGTCTGCCCCGCTGTCCGGTGACATGCGGGCACTGGCGTACATCCCACGGCAGGCGTTGGCGACGGTACAGGCGCGCGCCGTGCTGCCGGCCGTGGTGTCCCATGCCGATGCGGCGGCGAACACCGGCCGGGCCGCGCTCCTGGTCCATGCCCTCGCCCAGCGTCCGGACCTGTTGTTCGACGCGACCGAGGACTGGCTGCACCAGAGCTACCGGGCGCCGTTGATGCCGCGGTCGGCCGGGCTGGTGGCCGAGCTCCGGGCTCGGCGGCACGCGGCGATCATCTCGGGTGCGGGCCCGACCGTGGTGGTGCTGGGCACCGAGCCGATGCTCGACGAGCTGGCCCGTACGCCGGTGCCGGACTTCGACCAGCGGCTGCTGCGGGTCGGCGGCCCGGCCCACATCGTCTCGATCAGCCAAGGGTGAGACCACCAGAACAGGACGTTTGTACCTGCGTTCCGGCGAGGTGCTACTGTTGGTCACAGCGCGTTGCCCGGTCTGGGCGACGCAGCGCGCTTTGATCAGAAGTGCTTGACCAGAAGTACCAGCGGTGCTCTATCAGTTCCCCGTGGTGCCAGGTCGGCAGTGATCGTGTCGGCGCGCGGTGCGACCCCCTTTCCCGGTGATTCGTGAACCGGTGGTTCAGGGATGTTCGTGCCGACACCTCCACACCATGGGGCCGATTGTCGGCCCAGGGCCGGTGTGACGAGACTCGTCCCGGCCTCCGGAAAGGAAACCCGTGACCGAAACGTCGAATCCGACGAACCCGGTGGACTCCCAGCCGAAGACGTCGGCCAAGCGTGCCTCCGGTGGACTCGAGGGCATGGTCCTGCCCGACCTGCGCCGCCTCGCCGGGGGGCTCGGCGTGAAGGGCATCTCCGGGATGCGCAAGGCCGACCTGATCGCCGCGATCCGCAGTGCCCAGTCCGGACAACGCGGCTCCGCGGGCGAGGCGTCCAAGCGCCCCGCGGCGGAAGCGCCCAGGGCCGAGACCACCAACGGCTCCCGGACCGGCACCCCGCCGAGCGGCCGGGGCAGCCGCCGTAGCCAGGGTGCCCCGCAGGCGACCCTGCCCGAGACCGACCGGCCCGAACGTACGGCCGAGAAGTCCGAGCCCACGAGCGAGAAGTCCGAGCGCACGAGCGAGAAGTCCGAGCGCACCGACCGCAGCGAGCGCGGCGGTCGCAGCGCAGACCAGTCCACGTCCACCAGGACCGAGCGCGCCGCCGCCCAGGGGGAGCGTCCCCGGGGTGAGCAGGATCGTGGCCGGCGGGACCAGGAGGGATCGGACCAGGGACGCCGGGAGCAGGCCAGGAGGAGTGACCAGGGCCGCGAGGGCGGGCGCTCCGATGGCCAGAACGGCGGCGGCAAGCAGGATCGCCAGGCCCAGGACCGCCAGTCGCAGGACCGCCAGCAGTCGCAGGATCGTACGTCGGAGGATCGGTCCGGTGGCGAGGGCGGCACCCGGCGCAGCCGTCGTCGCCGCGGCCGGGACCGTGATCGCCAGCAGAGCCGGCGCTCCAGTGGCGGTCGCGGCGGCATGGATCGCTACGAGAACGAGCCGACCGTCTCCGAGGACGACGTCCTCACCCCGGTGGCCGGTGTGCTGGACGTCCTCGACAGCTACGCCTTCGTCCGGGCCTCGGGCTACCTGCCGGGCCCCGACGACGCGTACGTCTCGCTGGGCATGGTCAAGAAGTACGGCCTGCGCAAGGGCGACGTGGTCACCGGCGCGCTGCGCCAGCCGCGCGAGGGTGAGCACAAGGCGAAGTTCAACCCGCTGGTGCGGATCGACACCGTCAACGGGACCGATCCGGCGAAGATGAAGGAACGTCCCGACTTCCAGAAGCTGACGCCCCTCTACCCGGACGAGCAGCTGCGCCTGGCGACCGACCCGGGCAACATGACCGGCCGGATCATCGACCTGGTCGCCCCGGTCGGCAAGGGCCAGCGTGGCCTGATCGTGTCGCCGCCGAAGGCCGGAAAGACCTTCGTGATGCAGTCGATCGCCAACTCCATCGCCCGCAACAACCCCGAGGTCCACCTGATGGTTGTGCTGGTCGACGAACGGCCCGAGGAGGTCACCGACTTCGAGCGGACCGTCGCCGGTGAGGTCATCTCGTCCACGTTCGACCGGCCCGCCGACGACCACACCACGGTCGCGGAGCTGGCGATCGAACGGGCCAAGCGCCTGGTCGAGCTCGGTCGGGACGTCGTGGTGCTGCTCGACGGGATCACCCGCCTGGGCCGTGCCTACAACCTGGCCGCGCCGGCCTCGGGCCGGATCCTGTCCGGTGGTGTCGACTCGGCGGCGCTCTACCCGCCGAAGAAGTTCTTCGGTGCCGCCCGCAACATCGAGAACGGCGGCTCGCTGACCATTCTGGCGACGGCCCTGGTCGAGACCGGCTCCCGGATGGACGAGGTGATCTTCGAGGAGTTCAAGGGCACCGGCAACATGGAGCTGCGCCTGCGCCGCGAGTTCGCCGAGAAGCGGATCTTCCCGGCCATCGACGTGGCCCAGTCCGGCACCCGTCGGGAGGAGTTGCTGCTGGGTGCCCAGGAGCTGGCGATCATCTGGAAGCTGCGACGCGTCCTGGCCAATATGGAGGGCCAGCAGGCTCTGGAGATGCTGCTCCGACAGATGAAGAAGACCCAGTCCAATGCGGAGTTCCTGATCCAGATCTCGAAGACCACCCCCAACCGGGACGGCTTCTGATCGGCTCGGGCCCGCGTCCGGCGCCGGGCTATTTGGCAATTGCCCGGCTCTGGGGGCATAATCGGTCCTCGGTCCGGTTCACGCCTCCTGGTATCTCCACCCTGGACGGACGACCCGGCGCCAATCAACGACTCTAGGAGCACACCATGAAGCAGGGTATCCACCCCGATTACCACGAGACGAAGGTCGTCTGCACCTGCGGCAACACCTTCACCACTCGCTCCACCGCCCCGAGCGGTGAGATGCGTGCCGACGTGTGCTCGGCCTGCCACCCCTTCTACACCGGCAAGCAGAAGATCCTCGACACCGGCGGTCGCGTTGCCCGGTTCGAGAAGCGTTACGGCAACTTCAAGAACAGCAAGAAGAAGGGGAGCAAGTAGCCCTCCCGTGACGCCGGGGTGCAGCACTGCTGCGCCCCGGCGTTCGTCGTTTCCGCCCGTACGCCCAGGAGAGCCCACTGATGTCCGAGTCCACCGAACGCCTCAGCTCGCTACTGGCCGCGGTCACCCCACTGCGTGAGGAGTTCCACGAGGTGGAGGCCATGATGTCCGACCCGGAGGTGGTCTCCGACCAGCGGGCGATGCGCCGGGTGGGCCGCCGGTATGCCGAGCTCAGCCCGGTGATCAAGGCCGCCGACGACCACCGCCGGCTCAGCGACGACCTCGCTGCGGCGAAGGAGTTCGCCGACGAGGACCCCGGGTTCGCCGAGGAGGCCGCCGAGCTGGAGACCCAGCTCGAGGCGGTGGACGCCCGGCTCACCAGACTGTTGGCCCCACGTGACCCGCACGACTCCCTGGATGCCCTGGTCGAGATCAAGTCGGGGGAGGGCGGCGAGGAGTCCGCCCTGTTCGCCGCCGACCTGTTCGGGATGTACCGGCGCTACGCCGAGTCCCGCGGCTGGAAGATCGAGGTGATCGACTCCCAGGACACCGACCTGGGGGGATTCAAGTCGCTGACCTTCGCCGTGCATGCCCCGTCCGCCGGCGACCCGGACCAGATGCCGTACGGCACGCTCAAGTACGAGGGGGGTGTGCACCGGGTCCAGCGGGTGCCGGTCACCGAGTCCCAGGGACGCATCCACACCTCCGCCGCCGGCGTGCTGGTGGTCCCGGACGTGGAGGACGAGGACGCGCTCGAGATCAACCCCGACGACCTGCGCATCGATGTCTACCGTTCCAGCGGCAAGGGCGGCCAGGGCGTCAACACCACGGACTCGGCGGTCCGGATCACGCACCTGCCCAGTGGCATCGTGGTCACCTGCCAGAACGAGCGGTCGCAGCTGCAGAACAAGGAGCAGGCCCTGCGCATCCTGCGGGCCCGGCTGGTGGCCCGGGCCGAGGAGGAGGCAGCGGCCTCGGCCTCCGAGGCCCGGCGGTCGCAGGTCCGTACGGTCGACCGGTCCGAGCGGGTGCGGACCTACAACTTCCCGGAGAACCGGATCGCCGACCACCGGATCGGGTACAAGGCGCACAACCTGGACCACGTGCTGGGCGGCGAGCTGGGCCCGGTCATCGCAGCACTGCAGGAGGCCGACACCGCCGAGCGACTGCGGTCGGCAGGGGCATGACGGCGGTGCAGCGACCGACACTGTTGGCCCGGCAGGCCGCTGGGCGGCTGCGCGGACACGTGGCCTCCCCCGAGGTGGATGCCCGGCTCCTGCTCGCCCACGTACTGGGCCGCCGGCCCGGGGAGCTCCTGCTGGCCGGGCCCCCGACCGCGGCCCAGGTGGAGGAGTTCGACCGGTTGGTGGCCGAGCGGGCCGCCGGGGTGCCGCTGCAGCACCTGACCGGCGTGGCCTGGTTCCGCGGGGTCGGGATCAGGGTCGGCCCGGGCGTCTTCGTGCCCCGCCCCGAGACCGAGGCCGTCGCCGGCGCCGCGATCGTCCGGGCCCGTACGATCCTCGACTCCGGCCGGGTGCCGGTGGTGGTGGAGTTGTGTGCCGGGTCCGGGGCGATCAGCGCGGCCCTCGCCGACGAGGTGCCCGGTTGCCGGGTGGTGGCCGTCGAACGCGATGATGCCGCGGTGGCGTGGTGTCGACGCAACCTGTCCGGCACCGACGTGGAGGTCCGCCACGAGGACATGGCGGATGCCGGCGGGGACCTGGACGGGACCGTCGACGTCGTGGTGGTGAACCCGCCGTACGTCCCGCTGGTGGTCCGGGAGCACCTGCCGGTCGAGGTGACCGGGTACGACCCCGAGGTCGCAGTGTTCTCCGGGGCCGAGGGGTTGGATGCCATCCGGGTGGTGGAGCGGGTCGCGCGCCGGCTGCTGCGCCCCGGCGGGCTGCTGGTGTGTGAACACGACGACACGCACCGTACGTCGGCGCCGGGGGTCTTCTGCGGCCCGGCATGGACCGAGGTCCTCGACCACGACGACCTGTCCGGGCGGCCGCGGTGGGTCAGTGCCACCCGCACGGTGGTGGCAGGATGAGGGAGTGAGCGAGATGCCGGAGGAGAGCAACACGAGCGCGTCGTCGGTGGTCCCACCCGCCCCCGAGCCGCGGATCGTCGACTGCGTCGGACAGGAGCGATCGGAACAGGTCATCCAGGCGGCGAAGGAAACGATCGCGGCGGGTAGGTGCTTGGTGATGCCGACCGACACGGTCTACGGGATCTGCGCGAACGCCTTCGAACCGCGAGCCGTGCAGCGACTGCTGGCTGCCAAGCAACGCGGCCGCGATGCGCCCCCACCGGTACTGATCGGTGACATCGGGGTGCTGGCGGCGCTGGCCAAGGACGTCCCCGAGGCGGCGAAGAAGCTGGTCGAGGTGCACTGGCCCGGGCCGCTGACGATCATCTGCAAGGCGCAGCCGAGCCTGCGGATGGACCTGGGTGACACCCGGGGCACCATCGCCCTGCGGGTCCCCGACCACGAGCTGGCCCGCGACGTGCTGCGCCGCACCGGGCCGCTGGCGGTGAGCAGCGCGAACATCTCCGGACAACCGGCGGCGGTCGACGTCCATGGCGCCGCCGAGCAGTTGGGACTGGACGTGGACCTCTACCTCGACGGTGGTCCGACACCGGGTCCGGTGCCCTCGACGATCGTGGACTTCACCGCGGAGCCCGCGGGCCGGATCGTACGCGAGGGCGTCCTGACCCTCGAGCAGTTGCGCGAGACGGTCCCCGGGCTCAAGGGGACGCCCGAGTCCGAGGATGCGGTCCAGCCGGAATCGCCGACGCAGACCGGACCGGAGACCTCGGACGTCCCCGAGGCACCCTCGGCTGCCGCGACCTCCGACGAGGGATCCGACGCCCGATAACCCATGCGCGAATACATCCTCGTCATGCTCGTGGCCGCTGCCATCACCTACCAGCTGGCCGGGTGGAGCCGACGCGTGGCGATCCGGTTCGGGGCCGTGGCCAAGGTCCGGGCGCGCGACGTCCACGTCGTCCCGATGCCCTACTTCGGTGGCATCGCCATGCTGGTCGGGGTGGCGGGTGCCTTCCTGCTGGCGAGGAACCTGCCGTTCCTGGGACGTCACGAGATCGTGGGGCACGACGCGACCTGGATCCTGGTCGCCGCCTCGGTGCTGTGCCTGGTCGGCGTCATCGACGACCTGCTGGACATCGGGGCGATCACGAAGTTCGCCGGCCAGGTGCTGGCCGCCGGGATCGCGGTCCAGGCGGGCGTACGCCTGTTGTGGATCCCGCTGCCGGACCGGGTCGTCTCGTTGAGCACCTCGACCTCCATCGTGCTCACCGTGTTCTTCATCGTGCTGTGCACCAACGCGGTCAACTTCGTCGACGGCCTGGACGGGCTGGCCGCCGGGGTGGTCGGGATCGGCGCGGCGGCGTTCTTCGGCTACGCCTACTTCCTCGCCGTCGAGCAGGACCTGGTACGCGCAACGACGGCCAGCCTGGTCTCGGTGGCCATCGTCGGGGTGTGCCTGGGCTTCCTGCCGCACAATCGCCACCCGGCGAAGATGTTCATGGGTGACTCCGGGTCGATGCTGCTCGGCTTCCTGCTGGCCATCTCGACGGTCAGCCTGACCGGGCAGTACGACTCATCCAAGCTCCAGGCCGGTAGTGGCGACCTGGTGCCGGCGTTCCTCCCGCTGGTGCTCCCGGTCGCGATCCTGGGCCTGCCGCTGCTCGACCTGGTGCTGGCCTGGATCCGTCGGGCCAACCAGGGCAACTGGTGGTTCGTGGCGGACAAGGGCCATCTGCACCACCAACTGCTCAACCGCGGCTACTCCCATCGTGGCGCGGTGCTGGTGATGTACCTGTGGAGCGCGGTGCTGTCCTTCGGCGTGATGACCATCGGGTTGAGCCGGAATCGTGGGGTGATCGTGATCTGGATCGTGGTGGCCGTGCTGGCCCTGCTGGCCACCATCGGCCCGACCGGGCAGCGCACCCGCGCCGCCCTCGATCGCGCATCGGCACGCGGGAAGCAGAGGTAGAACTTCTTTGTGTTACGTTTCACAAGCAGCCGCATCTGGCTGGGGCACACCGAGGTGGGAGTGGGAATCACCGCAGCATGAGCATGGTCACGGCGATGGATGAGCACGCAGGGGTCGAGCATCCGACCCCGGATGGCGCGGATCCCCGTCCCGTCGGTGCAGCCACGGCGTACGCGCGACACCTCCTGCTGGCGGGTCTCCTCGGTGGGCACCTGGCGCTGATCGGATCGGTCGGGATCTCCGCCGCCGTCGGCGGGGGAGTGGCTGCCGCCTCGGCGGCCGTCGGCTCCGTCGTAGCCATTCTTTTCTTCAGCCTGGGGCAGTCGGTCGTCCTCCGCTACGCCGAGCGGGACGGTTCGGGCCTGCTGGTCGCCGGACTCGCCTCGTACGGGATCCGGATCGCCGGACTCGGAGGCGCCCTGGCGCTCTATACCGGCTCTGGACTCGAGATGCTCGACCGGACGGCGACCGCGGCGGCCCTAGTGGCCACCGTGCTGCTGTGGACAACGGCCGAGGTGGTGGCGTTCGCTCGGATGCGCATGCCCGTGTATGACCTCGGTTACACTCCGCACCCCCGTCGGTCGCGAAAGTGACGCCTGAACATGACTACTGATATGGTCCGAAGCGCGATGCAGGACGAGGAGGTCACCACTGTGGACAACCGGCGCAAGACTGGTCGGGCCGGCTCCTCGTTCCTACCAGGAAGCGAGCCGGTCGGCATGGAAACCGGTTACCGCATCCTTGCCTACATCGCCGCCGGCCTCCTCTTCTACGGAGGGCTCGGCTGGCTCGGGGACAAGTACCTGGGCACCGGCTTCCTGCTGCCCCTGGGTCTCATCATCGGTGTGGTTCTGGCCATGTACGCGATCGTCAAGCGATTCGGCCAGGTGCCTGAGAACAACTCTGAGAAGTGAGTCCGCACGAGACAATGACGTACGACATCGATGTTGAGGAGGAACGGTGGGTCCGATGACTTTGCCGGCCCTGGTGGGAGCACTCGTCCCGCTGGAGAACGGACCATACGTGTCCCCGGGTGTGAAGGATTTCCGCTACTTCTGCGCGGACAACCCGGAGGTCACCAGCGGCAACGCGCTCGCCGGCTGTACGTTCGGCGTCGACTGGATGAACAAGCCGTTCTGGCAGGCCATCATCGGTGCGGCCCTGGTCATCGTGGTCTGGGTCGTGGCGGCGCAGAAGCTCAAGATGGTGCCGGGCAAGGGCCAGTTCTTCTGGGAGTCCGTGTACAACTTCGTCCGCAACGGGGTCGCCCGCGACATCCTCGGTCCGGAGTACCGGCGCTACCTGCCGTACTTGCTCGGCCTGTTCAGCTTCCTGCTGGTGAACAACTGGTTCGGTGAGTTCTTCCTCTTCATGCTGCCGACGTTCTCCAACATCGGCTACGCCTGGATCCTGGCGATCATGTCCTGGCTGATCTACATCGGTGCCGGCGTCCACAAGCACGGCTTCTTCAAGTACTTCAGGATGCAGTTGATCCCCCAGGGCGTGCCTGGCTGGCTGCTGCCGATCATCATCCCGTTGGAGTTCTTGTCGAACTTCATCACCCGGCCGCTCACCCTGGCCCTCCGACTTTTCGCCAACCTGTTCGCCGGCCACCTGGTGGTGCTGGTGTTCGTGGTCGGCGGTGCGTTCCTGCTGACGTACCAGGACAACCTGTTCTACAACGTCTCCGGTGCGGTCTCGATCCTCTTCAGCTTCGCGATCTTGTTCCTGGAGCTGTTCATCGGCGCCCTGCAGGCCTACATCTTCACCGTCCTGACCGCCCAGTACGTCAACTCTTCCCTCGCCGAGGCGCACTGACCTCTCGACGAGGATCCCGTAACAACCCAGTTGTCTTCTCACTGCAACTCCATCCCTGAGAAGAATCATCCGAAAGGAACGAGAATGACCCCGTTGGAAATCGCTGGCTCCATGAACATGCTCGGCTATGGCCTTGCCACCCTCGGCCCGGCCATCGGCGTGGGCTGGATCTTCGCCTCCGTCATCAACGGCACCGCCCGCCAGCCTGAGGCCCGCGGCGCGATGATGAGCACCGCCTTCATCGGCTTCGCCGTTGTCGAGGCCCTGGCCATCATCGGTATCGCCCTCGCCTTCGTTCTCTGATGTCCTCCATGGTGCCGATGCAGATTGACCTCGGCCCACTCCTGCCCACCCACCTGTCGGAGCTGATCGTCGGGTTCGTCCTGATGGTCATCATCTGGCTCGTGATGTGGAAGAAGGTCGTTCCCGCGTTCGAGAAGATGTACGAAGAGCGCGCGACGGCGATCCAAGGTGGTATGGAGAAGGCCGAGAAGGCCCAGGAAGAGGCCCAGGCGGCGCTGGCCGATTACACGGCCCAGCTCGCTGAGGCCCGCACGGAGGCCGCTCGTATCCGCGAGGAGGCCAAGAACCAGGGCGCGCAGATCATCGCAGAGATGCGTGAGCAGGCCAACGTCGAGGCGGAGCGGATCATCGCCACGACCAAGGTCCAGATGGAGGCCGAGCGCCGGCAGGCCATGGGCGAGCTTCGTGGCGAGGTCGGTGGCCTGGCGACCACCCTGGCCGGCCGAATCGTCGGGGAGTCCCTCGATGACGACGCGCGGGCCCGCCGTACGGTCGAGCGCTTCCTGGCCGACCTGGAGTCGCAGACGGAGACGGAGAAGGTATGAGCCCCCAGACGGATCGCATCGATGAGCCTCGGCTGACCGGTCTGGACCAGGTCCTGGATGCACAGAAGTCGCATCCCGCCCTGGCCGGAGAGCTGTTCTCAGCCGCCGACCTCTTCGGTTCGGACCCGGCGCTGCGGCGTGCGGTCACCGATCCCGGAGCATCGGTGGAGGCTCGTCAGCAGCTCGTCAGCCAGTTGCTCGGCGGCAAGGTCTCCGCTGAGGCCCTCGCCGTCCTGCGGGGGGCTGCCGGACTGCGTTGGCGTACGCCGGAGGCCTTCGTGTCCTCCGTCGAGCGCCAGGCGATCCGGGCTGCCCTCGCCCAGGCGCAGGTGGCCGGTCAGCTGGACCAGGTGGAGGACGAGCTCTTCCGCTTCAACCGTACGGTGGCCGGCTCGTCGGAGTTGCGTGACGCGCTCTCCGACGACCGGCAGCCGTTGGCGGTTCGGCAAGACATGGCCGCGCGACTGCTCCAGGGCAAGGCTGCCCCGGTCACGATCTCTCTCGTGCGCCGTGGCGTGGCCGCTCGCGAGCGGACCTTCGTCAACACCGTGGACGGCTACCTCACCCTCGCTGCCGCCCAGCGCAACCGTGCCCTCGCCGTCGTGCGGGTGGCGCGACCGCTGACGGGTGAGCAGCTCGCACGTCTCCAAGCCGCCCTGAACAAGCAGCTGGGGCGTCCGATCGCCATGCACGTCGTCGAGGATCCCACGATCCTCGGCGGCATTCGTGTGGAGGTGGGCGACGAAGTGATCGACGGGACCGTGGCGACTCGCCTCAACGAGGCTCGCAAGCTGTTCTCGTAAGGCGGCGCCGCGCGCACCGACCGGGACACTCCGAGCTCTGAACTACGACACTGACTGATTACGAGAACAAGGACGCAGAAGATGGCGGAACTCACTATTCGTCCGGAGGAAATCCGGAACGCCCTGGACCAGTACGTCCAGCAATTCACTCCGGAGACCTCCTCTCGTGAAGAGGTAGGCACGGTTATCACCTCGGGCGATGGCATCGCCCGAGTCGAGGGCCTGCCCTCGACCATGGCGAACGAGCTGCTGCGCTTCGAGAACGGCACGCTCGGCATCGCCCAGAACCTCGAGGCCCGCGAGATCGGTGTCGTGGTCCTCGGGTCCTCCGAGGGCATCGACGAGGGCCAGGAGGTCTACCGCACTGGCGACGTGCTGTCGGTGCCGGTCGGCGAGGGCTACCTCGGTCGCGTCGTCGACGCGATGGGCAACCCGATCGACGGGCTCGGCGAGATCACCGGGATCGAGGACCGCCGCCCGCTCGAGCTGCAGGCAGCCGGCGTGATGGACCGCCAGGAGGTCCGCGAGCCGTTGCAGACCGGCATCAAGGCCATCGACTCGATGACCCCGATCGGTCGTGGCCAGCGCCAGCTCATCATTGGTGACCGCAAGACCGGCAAGACCGCCATTGCCATCGACACGATCATCAACCAGAAGGCCAACTGGGAGTCCGGCGACCCCGCCAAGCAGGTCCGCTGCATCTACGTCGCGATCGGCCAGAAGGGCTCGACCGTCGCCGAGGTCAAGGGCGTGCTGGAGAAGGCCGGCGCGATGGAGTACACCACCATCGTCAACGCCCCGGCCTCCGACCCGGCCGGCTACAAGTACATCGCCCCCTACGCCGGTTCGGCGATCGGCCAGCACTGGATGTACCAGGGCAAGCACGTCCTGATCGTCTTCGACGACCTGACCAAGCAGGCCGAGGCCTACCGCGCCATGTCGCTGCTGCTGCGCCGTCCCCCGGGCCGTGAGGCCTACCCCGGCGACGTGTTCTTCCTGCACTCGCGCCTGCTGGAGCGTTGCGCCAAGCTGTCCGATGCGAAGGGCGCCGGCTCGATGACCGGCCTGCCGATCATCGAGACCAAGGCCAACGACGTGTCGGCCTACATCCCGACCAACGTGATCTCGATCACCGACGGCCAGATCTTCCTGCAGTCCGACCTGTTCAACGCGAACCAGCGCCCCGCCGTGGACGTCGGTATCTCGGTGTCCCGAGTCGGTGGCGCGGCCCAGACCAAGGCGATGAAGGGTGTCTCCGGCACCCTGAAGATCGACCTGGCCCAGTACCGCGACCAGCAGGCCTTCGCCATGTTCGCCTCGAGCCTCGATGACGCCACCAAGCGCCAGCTGGCCCGCGGCGCCCGGCTGACCGAGCTGCTGCGCCAGAAGCAGTACTCGCCGTACCCGATGGAGGACGAGGCCGTCTCCATCTGGGCCGGCACCACCGGCAAGTTCGACGACGTCGAGGTCGAGGACGTGCTGCGTTTCGAGGGCGAGTACCTGGACTACCTGCGTCGCAGCACCGGCTTGCTCACCACGATCCGGGACACCGGCAAGCTCGACGACGAGACCAAGTCCGGCCTCGAGGCCGCGCTGGGTGAGTTCCGCAAGGAGTTCCGCACCAGCAAGGGCCACTTGCTCGGCACCGAGGCGTCACCGAAGGAGATCGGCGACAAGGACGTGGATCACGAGCAGATCGTCGTGAAGAAGGCCTGATATGGCTACCCTTCGAGAATTGCGTGATCGGACCAAGTCGGTCCAGACCACGAAGAAGATCACCCATGCCATGGAGTTGATCGCCGCTTCCCGCGTCCGGAGGGCGCAGCAGATCGCTGAGGCTGCTGTTCCCTACAGCCGTGAGCTGGTGCGGGCACTGTCGGCGGTGGCCAGCCGCCCGGACCTGGACCATCCGCTGCTGGTGGAGCTGGAGCACCCGAAGCGTTCCGCGGTGCTGCTGATCACCTCCGATCGCGGCCTTGCGGGCGGTTACTCGACGAACGTGCTGCGGGCCGGGGAGTCCGTACGGCACTACCTCACGGAGAAGCACAGCCGTGAGATGGAGCTGTACATCACCGGCAAGAAGGGCATCGCCTTCAACGAGTTCCGTGATCGCCCGATCAGGAAGTCGTGGGACGGGTTCTCCGACGCGCCGACGTACGCGCATGCCCAGGAGATCTCCAAGACCCTGCTGGACGCCTTCCTGACGCCGACCGAGGAGGGGGGCGTGGACGAGATCTTCCTCGTCTTCACCCGCTTCGTGTCGCGTGTCAAGCAGACTCCGCAGATCCTTCGGCTGTTGCCGCTCGAGGTCGTCTCCGAGGAGGAGGCGGCCGAGCGGGCCGAGAGTGGCGCCCGGATGACCGAGCTGCACCATGGCCCGGCCTTCCAGGAGGACAAGGTCGAGACCCCGTTCGACTTCGAGCCCGGACCGGAAGCGGTCCTGGACGCCCTGTTGCCGCTGTACATCGGCAACCGCGTGTACTACGCGCTGATGCAGGCAGCGGCGTCGGAGCTGGCCGCCCGCCAGGCCGCCATGAAGTCGGCGACCGACAATGCCAATGAGCTGATCCGGAACCTGACGCGCGAGGCCAACCAGGCGCGCCAGGCGTCGATCACCCAGGAAATTACTGAAATCGTGGGTGGCGCCTCCGCGCTGTCCGAGAGCGCGTGAGAGCGAAGTGAGTGGAGAATATGACTGCGATTGCTGAACAGAGCGCCGAGGTGAAGCCCGGCGCCACCGGACGCGTCCTGCGCGTCATCGGCCCCGTGGTGGACGTCGAGTTCCCGCCGAACGGCATGCCGAGGATCCTGAACGCCCTCACCCTCGAGGTCGACGTGATGGGCAACAAGCGCACCATGACGCTCGAGGTGGAGCTGCACATCGGTGACAACACCGTGCGCGCCATCGCCCTGAAGCCGACGGACGGCATCGTCCGCGGCCAGGAGGTCAAGGACACCGGCGCCCCGATCTCGGTGCCCGTCGGCGACGTGACCAAGGGCAAGGTCTGGAACGTGGTGGGCGACGTGCTGAACGTCGACCCCAACTCGTTCGAGGTGACCGAGCGCTGGCCGATCCACCGGGACCCGCCGCCGTTCGACGCGCTCGAGTCGAAGACCGAGCAGCTGTACACCGGCATCAAGGTCCTCGACCTGCTGACCCCGTACGTCAAGGGCGGCAAGATCGGCCTGTTCGGTGGCGCCGGTGTGGGCAAGACCGTGCTGATCCAGGAGATGATCTTCCGTATCGCCCACAACTTCGGTGGCACCTCGGTGTTCGCCGGCGTGGGTGAGCGGACCCGTGAGGGCAACGACCTCATCTTCGAGATGGAGGAGGCCGGCGTTCTCAAGGACACCGCCCTCGTCTTCGGCCAGATGGACGAGCCGCCGGGCACCCGTCTGCGCATCGCCCTGACCGGTCTGACCATGGCGGAGTACTTCCGCGACGTGCAGGGCCAGGACGTGCTGCTGTTCATCGACAACATCTTCCGGTTCACCCAGGCCGGCTCCGAGGTGTCGACCCTGCTGGGTCGGATGCCGTCGGCCGTGGGCTACCAGCCGACCCTCGCCGACGAGATGGGCGCCCTCCAGGAGCGCATCACCTCGACCCGGGGTCACTCGATCACGTCGATGCAGGCCATCTACGTCCCCGCCGACGACTACACTGACCCGGCCCCGGCGACGACGTTCGCCCACCTGGACGCCACCACCGAGCTCAGCCGCTCCATCGCCTCCCGTGGTCTGTACCCGGCCGTGGACCCGCTGACCTCCTCGTCGCGTATCCTCGACCCGCAGTACGTGGGCCAGGAGCACTACGACGTGGCCACCCAGGTCAAGCAGATCCTGCAGAAGAACAAGGAGCTGCAGGACATCATCGCCATCCTCGGTATCGACGAGCTGTCCGAAGAGGACAAGATCACCGTCAACCGCGCCCGTCGCCTGCAGCAGTTCCTGTCGCAGAACACCTACACCGGTGAGAAGTTCACCGGTGTGCCGGGCTCGACCGTGGACATGCCGGACATCGTCGAGTCGTTCAAGAAGATCGTCGAGGGCGAGGTCGACCACATCCCCGAGCAGGCGTTCTTCAACGTCGGCGGTCTCGATGACGTCTACCGTGCCTGGGACAAGATGAAGAAGGAAGGCTGAGCCATGGCGACGAGCACCCTCCACGTCGAGGTTGTCTCGGCCGAGCGCAGCATCTGGTCGGGCGAGGCAGTGAACATCATCGCCCGGACCGTCGACGGTGACATCGGCATCCTGCCGGGGCACTCCCCGGTCGTCGCGCTGCTACAGCCGTCGGCCGTGGAGATCTACACCCCGGACGGCCTGCGGGAGATCGTGGCCGTGGACGACGGGTTCATCTCCGTCGCCCAGGGCCGGGTCTCGGTGCTGAGCTCCTTCGCGCGGCTCGGTCATGAGATCGACCAGGTCGAGGCTGAAAAGGAGTACATCGAGGCGCGTGAGCGCTTCGAGCACGAGTCGGATGACGAGGAGACCCGGCAGCGGTTCAACCGTGCCCGGGCCCAGGTGCGGGCTGCCGAGAAGTACTTCGGCGAGGCCAGCACGGGGCTCGCGGTCTGATCGAGCAAGCGGCGTACGTACGGGGCGGGGTCACCATCGGGTGGCTCCGCCCCGGTCGTCTTTGCAGGTGGTGAATTGTCAGTAGACTGTGCCCATGTTTCTGGCCATCCTCGAGCTTTGCCTGGTGCTGCTTGCGGTATTGGCCGTACCACTGGTGCTGCTGATCGTGCGAAGGATCTGGCTGGTACGCGGGGTCGGTGGGTTCGACTGCAGCGCCATGCTCGAGACCCCCGCGCCCGGGGGGCAGTGGGTGTCCGGAATCGGACGGTTCCGGGGTGAGGAGCTGTGGTGGTATCCCGATCTGGGCTGGTCCTACATCCCCAAGCTGAGGTTCCCGCGGGATCGTACGATCGCCCTGCCCTCGTACCCCTTGGCGCAGTCCGATCCGACCGGTGAGTTCGTCGACTACCGGGTGGTGCCGCTCAGCCGGCAGATCGGCGGCGGTACCGCCGTGTGGGACCTGGCGATGGCGCCCCCGGCGGTCACCGCCCTGCTCAGCTGGCTCGAGGCGGCTCCGCCCGGGATGGGACACCGCCGCCATCCCCAGCTCGGTACCACCGACTGACCGCTCGGGCCTTCTCGTCAGGCGTCCGGGGCGGAGTCGTCGTCCGGCTCGGGCTGCAGGGCGTTCGGCCTGGAGGTGATGGTCTCCCGGCGCCGCCGGGCACGGGGGTCCTGGGGCCGGCGCTCGCCCCCGGGCACCCAGAGGATGTCTCCGGCGGCACCGTTGATCACCCGGGTGAGGATGAACAGCAGGTCGGACAGCCGATTGAGGTAGGTCACCGCCAGCGGATTGATGCCGCCAGGAGTGTCCGGGTCACCACTGGGCTCGTTCCCGTACGCCTCGACCGCCACCCAGGCGCTCCGCTCGGCCCGCCGGACCACCGTACGGGCCAGGTGCAGGTGTGCCGCGGCCGGAGTGCCACCGGGCAGGATGAACGAGGACAGCGACGGCAGCTGCTCGGTGAAGGCGTCGCACCAGCCCTCCAGCCGATCGATCGATTCCTGATCGATCCGCAGCGGCGGGTAGGCCGGATCCTCGGCGAGTGGATTGGACAGGTCCGCCCCGAGATCGAACATTTCGTTCTGGACCAGGCGCAGCAGCTCGGCCACCTCGTCCGGCATCCCGCCGGAGGCCATTGCCACCCCGATGACGGAGTTCGCCTCGTCCACGTCGCCGTACGCCATCACCCGCGGATCGGACTTGCGGGCCAGGGACATGTCGGACAGCCGAGTGGATCCCGCATCCCCGGTTCGCGTGTAGATTCGGTTGAGGTTGACCATGGGCCCCAGCGTACGGGACGTCGCGCGGGCAGGGACGGGAGGAGAGCAGATGGCTGGGTCGGGGCTGCGTCGCTGGAGGAGCGCCAGGGCACTCGCGGTGGCAGGCCTGATGACACTGGCCGTGACCGCCTGCTCGCCGCCGGGCGGGCAGGACCCCGCCGCGTCTCCCGGCGGCGCCGGAGCCGACCCGGCGGCGACCGCCGGCCAGCCGGCGGACCCGACCGCCGGCTCCGCGACGACGACCTGCAGCTACCGGGCCAGCGGCGAGCCGGCCAAGCCGGTGGACCCGCCGTCCCCGCAGGCCCCCGGGGACGGGTCGACGGCCGTGACGTTGTCGTTCGCGGCCGGTGACGTGACCATCTCCATGGACCGGGCCGCGGCCCCGTGCACGGTGCACAACTTCGAGTCCCTGGCCGGCCAGGGCTTCTTCACCGACACGTCCTGCCACCGGCTCGCCGACCGCGGCCTGTTCATGCTGCAGTGCGGTGACCCGACCGGGACCGGGATGGGCGGGCCGGGCTACCGCTTCGCCGACGAGGTCGATCCGTCCGCCGTGTACCCGGCGGGGACGGTCGCGATGGCCAACGCCGGCCCGGACACGAACGGCTCCCAATTCTTCCTGGTCTACCAGGACTCCCAGCTACCGCCCGCGTACACGGTGTTCGGCCAGATGGACCAGGGCTCCACGGCAGTGGTCGGCAGGATCGCGGCGGAGGGCCAGGATGGTTCGAACGCCGACGGCACCGGGCGTCCGAACAACCCGGCCGCCATCACCGCGGTGAAGCTGGGGTGACCGTCGTGGTGGGCTGGGGGATCGTGAACCGCTCGACCGCGGCGGTGAAGATCTCGCGCTGCTCGGTGTGGACCCAGTGGCCGGAGTCCTTGATCGTCAGCAGCCTGGTCGCCGGGAAGTAGCTGCGCATCACCGGGGTGTACTCGGGCAGGACATAGTCGCTGCGGCCGCCCTTGATCCACAGCGTCGGGCCGTCCCAGCTGCCCCGGACATCCTCGGGCCACCCGAGGATCGACTCGAGCTCCGCATCGAGCATCTCCAGGTTGGGCAGCCACCGCCACGACGATCCGTCCCGGGTCAGGTTCTGCAGCACCCACAGCCGGATGCCGCGGTCGGGCAGCAGCGGGCGCAGCCGTTCGGAGGCCTCCTCGCGGTCCTTCAGAGTGGTCACGTCGAGCGTACGTACGGCGTTCACGATGTCGCGGAACATGTGCCGGCCGTGGTAGGCCACCGGCGACATGTCAGCCACGACGAGTCGTTCCAGCAACTCGGGATGGCGCAGGGCGACCAGCATCGCGATCTTGCCGCCCATCGAGTGGCCGACCAGGGTGACCGGTTCGCCATCGACCTCGGGGGCGGATCGCAGCCACTCGGCGACGATGTCGGCGTGCTCGCGGTAGTCGAAGTGCTCGGTCCACAGCGACCGGCCATGGTTCGGCATGTCGAGCAGAATCGTCCGGGCACCGTTCAGGCCCAGGTGCTTGGCGACCTGGGCGAAGTTGCGGCCCTGGCCCAGCAGACCGTGGCAGAACACCACCAGCGGCCCCGAGCGGCCGAACGGGATCGAGTAGAGCTCGGGCACGTCGCTCATCGGCGCCGGTCCCAGCAGGCGGTGTGCCAGTGCCGGCGCTGTGCCACGGAACTGTCGTTCAGCGGTCCGGGATCGTGCGGCCAGACGACCAGGTGCGGGGTACCGGGGCCGATGTCGTGGTTGCAACCCGGGCAGACATACGTCTTGACGGCGTTCTCGCCGGCCATGGTCCGTACGACCCAGCGGCCGTCGGACTTCTGGTCGGCCCGGGCATGGCTGGATCCGAGCGGCCGAGGGGCCCGCAGGTGCTTGCTGGGGCGCCGTTTCACGCTTCTTCCTCCTCCGCCGCTTTGGACATGTGCTGTGGACCAGCATAGTCGGGTAGCGTGAAGCAGTGCGTTTGGTGATTGCTCGCTGTCAGGTCGACTACTCCGGGGCGTTGACCGCCCACTTGCCGATGGCCAACCGGCTGATCATGGTGAAGGCGGACGGATCGGTCTCGATCCATGCCGATGACCGTGCGTACAAACCGCTGAACTGGATGAGCGCGCCGTGCACGCTGACCGTTCGCCCCGCGGCCGAGGACGAGGCCGCCGTGACCTCCGACCTCGACCCGCAGATCCGCGAGGTATGGACCGTCCGGGGGACCGGCAAGGAGCCTGCCCAGCTCCAGATCGCCATCGCGGAGTTCCTGCACGACTCCGAGCACGAGCTCGGCGTCGACCCCGGCCTGCAGAAGGACGGCGTCGAGGCGCACCTCCAGGCCCTGCTCGCGGAGAACCCGCAGACCTTCGGGGCCGGCTGGTCGACGGTCCGGCGCGAGTTCCCCACCGCGATCGGGCCGGTCGACCTGCTGTGCAAGAACGCCGACGGCGCGTACGTCGCCGTGGAGGTCAAGCGGCGCGGCGAGATCGACGGGGTCGAGCAGCTGACCCGCTACCTGGAGCTGTTGCGGCGCGATCCCCACCTGGGCCGGGTCGAGGGGATCTTCGCGGCCCAGCAGATCAAGCCGCAGGCCCGCGTGCTGGCGCAGGACCGGGGCATCACGTGCGTCACCGTCGACTACGACGCGCTCCGGGGGATGGACCACGCGGAGGACCGGCTCTTCTAGTCGACCACCGGAACGACGATGGCGGGCCCGCTGGGGCCCCGCCATCACGGTCACCGACTCGCGGATCCGTTGCCCGCGACGGCGTTCGCCGGGGTGTTCTCCTGCTTGACCCGCTCGGACTCCAACTGCTCGGCGGAGTCCCGGTCGAGCACGACGGTGGCCTCGTCGATCACCTCGGGCTCGTCATCGGTCTCCTCGGCCAGCGGTTCCGGCATCGGGTCGCGGCTGAAGTCATCGAGCGCACCGAAGTCCAGGTCGGGGAAGTCCTCCACACTGTTGCCGGCCAGTGCCGACAGGTTGGACAGCTGGGCCAGGATGGCGTGCTTGCGCTGGTTCAGCGTGTCGGTTTCCCGGCGCAGGCGGCTCTGCCGTTCGGCCCACCGGTCGGCCACCTGCTGGTGGGCCCGCTCGGCCTCCTGCTGGGCCTGATGGACCAACTGCTGGCCCTCGCGGGCGGCGAGCACCTTGGTCTGTTCCGCCTCGGCCAGCGAACTGCTGCGGAGCTCACTGGCCCGCGCGGACTCCACGGCCACGCTGGCCACCAGCGCCTCGTGCCGGGCCGTGGCATCCGCGACCAGGGTCCGGGTCTGTTCCCGGATCCGCTCCAGCTCCTCGTTCAGGCTCGCCAGCGAGGCCTGGCGCTCGGCGGCGGCCTGTTCGCGGCTCGTGCGCGCCTCCTCATCGGCGGCCGCCCGGATCGCCGTCGCCTCGGCGGCTGCCTCGTCCTTCAACCGCCGGGCCTCGGTGGCGGCCGCGGCCAGCACCTGGTCCGCCTTGGCGCGCGCCTCGTCCAGCGCGGCCCGGGACTGCTCTTCGGCCGCTGCCTGGAGACGCCGGGCCTGCTCCTCGGCCTCCGCCACGGTCGCGGACGCCTTGGCGGCCGCCTCGTCGCGGGTGGCAGTGGCCGTACGCTCGGCTTCGGCGAGGATCGTCCGGGCATCCACCTCGGCACCGGTGCGGACCATCTGGGCATGGGCGTCGGCCTGCCCGGTCACCGCCTCGGAGTGCTTCTTGGCAGTGGCCACCATCGCATCGGCCTCGGCGCGACTGCGGGCGATGATATCGGTCGTCTCGGTGTCCCAGCGCTCCCGCAGCGCGTGCGCCTCCGCAAGGGTCGTGGTCCGCAGGTCCTCGGCGTCCCGCTGGGCGACACTGAGCACCTCGGCGGCCTGCTGGCGGTACTCGGCGAGCAACTGTTCGGCCTGCGAGTTCGCCCGGTCGGTGATCTCGCGGGCCTGCGCCTCGGCGGTCGACAGGATCTGGGTGGCGTGCGTGCCCAGACTGGAGAAATCCATCTGCACCGGCTTGTCCAGATCGGATTGCTGCCGCAGGATCGTGCTGCGCAGGTCGCGCTGCACCCGCTTGAGATCGGCGATCTGGTCCTCGAGCGCGCGCAGGTACTCATCGACCGAGGCCTTGTTGTAACCGCCCCATGCAGCGGTTGGAAAGCTCCCGATCGCACTGGCGGTTTCGTCGAAGAGGTCGAGTCCCTCATTGTCGGATGCCACGTATGTTCTCCCGTCCTCGGATCTGGACCACTGCTGACAAGGCTACCCAGCGTAGGGGCGAAACCACGCACCACCGCGCACGGCATCCGGATCGGCCGTGGCGGTGGTGCGTGGAATGGTCGTCAGGCGTCGGCGATCGGGATGAAGCCCTCCGGCTCGGCAGGGCGCTCGACCAGTTCGAGCAGGATGCCACCGGTGCTCTTGGGATGGCAGAAATTGATCCGGGAGCCGTACGTGCCGTGCTTGGGTGCGTCGTACAGCATCTTCACGCCGCGGGCGGTGAGGATCTCGGCGGCCTTCTCGACGTCGGCCACCCGATAGGCGACCTGCTGCACGCCCGGGCGGTTCTTCTCCAGGAACTTGGCGATGGTGGACTGCTCGTTCAGCGGTGCCAGCAGCTGGATCTCCGCATCGCGGTCGGTGTAGTCATGGCCGTTGGTGGCCAGCATGACCTCCTCGACGCCCTGCTCCTCGTTCCTGCCGCGGAAGACGACGTGCCAGCCCAGCACCTCGGTGTGCAACTTCACGGCAGCATCCATATCGGGGACTGCATAGCCGACGTGGTCGACGCACAGGAACACGTCCTGGTTGTCGGTGACAACAGATGACTCACTCATGCCCCCAGTTTTCCACGACCCGCCCGGCCCGGCGCCGCTGGGGTCGCACGTCGGGGCCGCACCCGGCGCCGGACGACTGGCACTAGGCTGGGGGAGCTGCCGTCAACCGTGGCGCCGGAAGGACAGAACCCGTGGCCCGCACCCAACCCACCGTGACCGAGCTCATCGAGGGCGCCCGCCAGCGCAACCCCCGAGCCCTCGGTCGCCTGATCACCCTCATCGAGAACAACTCGCCGAGGCTGCGCGAAGCGATGGAGCTGATGGCCCCCGACACCGGCAGGGCGCACGTCGTCGGGATCACCGGCTCGCCCGGGGTCGGGAAGTCGACCAGCACCTCGGCTCTGGTCACCGAGTTGCGGGCCCGGGGACAACGGGTCGGGGTGCTCGCTGTCGACCCCTCCTCGCCGTTCTCCGGCGGGGCTGTCCTCGGGGACCGGATCCGGATGCAGAAGCACGCACTGGACCGGGACGTGTACATCCGCTCGATGGCGACCCGGGGCCATCTCGGTGGGCTGTCGTCGGCAGCGCCACAGGCGCTCCGGGTGTTCGACGTGGCCGGGTTCGACACGGTCCTGGTCGAGACGGTCGGGGTGGGGCAGTCAGAAGTCGAGATCACCCGGACCGCGGACACCGTGCTGGTGCTGAACGCCCCCGGCATGGGGGACGGCATCCAGGCGGCCAAGGCGGGCATCCTGGAGATCGCCGACATCTTCGTGGTCAACAAGGCCGACCGGGACGGCACGCAGGCACTGGTCCGGGAACTGCGCAACATGGTGGCGCTCGCCACGCTGGGGCCCGACGACTGGAAGCCCCCGATCGTGAAGACAGTGGCCAGCGAGGGCACCGGAATCAGCGAACTGGTCGACCTGATCCAGCAGCACCGGGTGCACGCGGAGCGGAGCTCGGCCTGGCAGGCACGCCGGCTCGAACGGGCCCGCGCGGAGGTGGAGGCCTTGGCACTCGGGAACGTACGACAGCGCTTCATCCGCAACGGCCAGCAGCGGGTCGAGGCGATCGCGGCCGACGTGCGCGACGGTCGTACGGATCCCTACACCGCGGCGGACGTGATCCTCGAGGATCTCTGACCCGACCCCGACAAGCCGACACACCGGGTCAGCTGCCATCAGCAGCAGGAACCTCGGTGTGTGGACAGGTCGGTGTGGGGGACAAGTGGGGGCGGGAAACCTGGGGGCGGGATGTGCGGGCGATTACCTGAACAGGTAGCGGGCGACCTCGTCGAGCGTCATTCCGCCCTCGGAGACGGTCAGCAGGCGATTCGTGCGCTCGCTGTAGAGGTAGTACGGTTCAGCGACGGTGGAGACGCAGGTCTTCGTGAGGCGAAGGCCTTGCAGGGCGGACTCGTGGGAGAGGCGATGCTCCACGAGACGGTCCCACTCGGTGGGTGGCGGCTTCGGTGGCGGATGGTGGGTGTGGTGGCGGCGGACGGGTGTTGCCAGAGTCATGAGTCAACTCCCTTCGTGTGCTGAGAACTCCCGGCGATAGGGGCAACTCGGCCAGCGACGGCTTCGGTTATCTAAATGTTATCATCGAAGCCTGTAGTAGTGAAGATGGCCCTACCTCGAAAAGTGAACCAATTCTACCCCTGGACGGAGTGTTGGGGGGCGAGAGGGGGGCTGATGGGGTAATCATGTGGTGACGTATGCCCGATACTTCCCCCTCTCTCCTGATCGGAGGTCGACGTGCTGAGCTGGCTCCGGAAAGCCCTGGTGGTCGTCGTCATCGCATTTGCCCTGTACTACCTGTTCACCAACCCCGAGGGGGCGGCCGCGGCTGTCCGGAACTTCTTCAGTCTCTTCGGGTCGATCGCCACGTTCTTCTCCAGCCTCGCGAACGGCTGACCGGCGGCCGCGGTGGCGAGGAGGGTCGTGTCCCGCAAGCAACTCCTGGAGCGCTGGCTGGATCCCCGGATCGACGAGCACCTGATCTCCGACGAGGGGGAGGTGGTGGTCGACGAGGTGGCGCACCACTGGGTGGTGATGGTCCGGCCGGTCGCGGTGGTGATGCTCGGGGTTGTCCTGATCCTGGCGATGCCGTTCGTCGGGGCGGCGTGGTGGTTGCTGCTCCTGCTCTCCATGTGGCCGGTGTCGTGGGGCCTGTACACGATTCAGTCGGAGTTCATGGATCGTTTCGTGATCACCAACATGCGCGTCTTTCGGGTCCACGGGGTCTTCAGCCAGCGCACCGCCACCGTCCCGATGTCACGGATCCTCGACATTGACGTGCACAAGCCCCTGCTGGGCCGCATCCTCGGCTACGGCCACTTCACCTTCGAGTCCGCCGCCCAGGACCAGGGACTGCGTGACATCCGCTTCGTCGGCCGGCCCGACGAACGCGACCTGACCATCCAGCGGGTGATCCAGCGCTCCGGCCAGCGCAAGTCCTTCAGTGTCACCGTGCGGGATCCGGAACGGGGCGACGACGGGACCTGAGCGGCCCGGATCATTGCGGGTCGGCGCCGCGACCGAAGCCCTGGACCGACCGGCGGCGATGCCGTCGCCCCTCCAGCACCAGGCGTCGACGACGGGCCGCGAACGGGGTGGATCGTTGGGTGTCGATCGGCGGGGACAGTTGGTCGTCCTCGGCAGGCAACCCGGCGGCGAGCCGGCGCGCCCGCCCCAGTTCCGCGTTCAGCACCCCGCCGGTGATGACGGCCAGGTTGCATACCCACAACCACAGCAGCAGCACGATCGACCCGGACAGCGCCCCGTACGTCAGGTCGAGGCGCGGGGTCATCTGCGCGACGTACGCGGTCAGTGCCCAGGACGCGGATCCGCCGAGGACCACCGCGAGGACCGAGCCGGGCAGGATCCAGCGCAGGCCCTGGCTGCGGACATTCGGCCCCGAGCGGTAGATGATCATCACGGTCAGCATCGAGACCAGGAGCAGGGCCGGCCACCGCAGTGCATTCCAGACCATGACCACGGTGTCGGGCAGCCCGATCATCGTGCCGAAGGCGGCCACGATCCCCGGGCTGCCGAGCAGGAAGACCGCGATCACCGCAGCCCCGACGATCAGGGCCAGGGTGGTGAAGTACTGGATCGGTGGCAGCAGCAACAGCGGCCGGCCCTCCATCACCTCGTACACCCGGTTCAGCATCCGCCCGAGCGCGCCCAGGTAGACGCTGGCGGTGGCCACCGTGAAGACGATCATGATGACCAGGGAGACCGGGGACAGTCCACGCTGGGAGAATCCGTACAGCGGCTGCTCGAGGGACTGTGCGACGGTCTCCGGGGCGACCGACCGCAGGACCGAGACGATCAACCCGGCCGTGCGCTCGTCCAGGTCGATGAAGCTGAGCAGTGCCAGCACGATCATGAAGGCCGGAACCAGGGCAAGGACCGAGTAGAAGGTCAGGGCCGCCGCCAGGTCGATGCTCTGCAGGCGCAGGAAGCTGTCGAAGGCCCGCCGTACGGCGTACCACCACAGCGTTCCGCTGAGGTCACCCCAGCGGCGGGGAAGGTCGCCATGGGTGGGGAGGCCACGGTATCCCCCCACTCGAACCGGTCCGCCTCCGGGCATCTGCGTCATGGGGCGTTTGTACCACGGTCGGGGTAACCCCGGCGCAGCCCGGCGCCGCCGCCGGTGGGGGCGGGGCGCGCGGGCTGCGGTGGGGGCCTCGGCGATCAGGCCTCCAGTACGGTCGAGACCAACTGCTGGGCCTCCTGCTGCACCCGGGCGAGATGCTCGGCGCTGATCATCGACTCGGCGTAGATCTTGTACTTGTCCTCGGTGCCCGAGGGCCGCGCGGCGAACCAGGCGTGCTCGGTGGTGACCTTCAGCCCGCCGATCGCCGCGCCGTTGCCGGGTGCGTCGGTGAGGATCGCCGTGATCGGTTCGCCGGCGAGCGTGTCGACGGTGACGTCGGCGGGGCTGAGGTCCTTCAGTCGGGCCTTCTGCTCACGGGTCGCCTCGGCATCGGTCCGGGCGTAGTACGGCTGGCCGTGGGCGGCGACCAGTCCCGCGTACAGCTCGGAGGGGCTCTTGCCGGTCACGGCCCTGATCTCGCTGGCAAGCAGGTTGAGGATGATGCCGTCCTTGTCGGTGGTCCACGTGTGGCCGTCCAGGGTCAGGAACGAGGCGCCCGCCGACTCCTCCCCACCGAAGCCGATGGAGCCGTCGCCCAGGCCCGGCACGAACCACTTGAAGCCCACCGGGACCTCGATCAGATCCCGGCCGATGTCCTCGGCGACCCGGTCGATCATCGACGACGACACCAGCGTCTTGCCGATGCCGCAGTCCGCCGGCCAGTTCGGGCGGTGCGTGAACAGGTAATGGATCGCGACCGACAGGTAGGCGTTCGGGTTCATCAGGCCGGCATCCGGGGTGACGATGCCGTGCCGGTCGGCGTCGGCATCGTTGCCGGTGGCGATGTCGTACTTGTCACGGTTGGCGATCAGCGAGGCCATCGCGTTCGGCGAGGAGCAGTCCATCCGGATCTTGCCGTCGGTGTCGAGGGTCATGAAGGACCAGGTCGGGTCCACCTCCTCGTTCACCACGGTCAGGTCCAGGCCGAGGTGCTCGGCGATGTACTGCCAGTACTGGACCGAGGCGCCGCCCATCGGGTCGGCACCGATCCGCACCCCGGCCCGGCGGATGGCGTCCAGGTCGATGACGTTGGCGAGGTCGGCGACGTACGGGGTGCGGTAGTCGAAGCGGGTGACCTTCGGGTCCGCCTCGGCGTACGGGAGGCGCTTGATCGCGCTCGGGTCGGCGATCAGGGCGTTGGCCCGTGCGGCGATGACGGAGGTCGCATCGGTGTCGGCCGGGCCACCGTGCGGGGGGTTGTACTTGATGCCGCCGTCGCGGGGCGGGTTGTGCGAGGGGGTGACCACGATGCCGTCGGCCGGTGCGTCCGCGGCCGCCTTGTCCCGGTTGTAGACCACGATCGCGCGGGACACGGCCGGGGTCGGCGTGTACTCGTCCTCGCGCTCGGCCCGTACGTCGACGCCATTGGCGACCAGCACCTCGATCGCCGTCCGCCACGCGGGCAGCGACAGCGCGTGGGTGTCCTTGCCCAGGTACAGCGGGCCGGTGAAGTCCTGCTCGGTCCGGTACTCGACGATGGCCTGCGTGATGGCCGCGATGTGGGCATCGTTGAAGGCACCGTCCAGGCTGGAGCCGCGATGGCCCGAGGTGCCGAACACGACCTGCTGGCCCGGGTCGGTGGGATCGGGCGTGATGTCGGTGTACGCGGCGAGGACGTCGTCGACGTTGATGAGATCTTCGGGGAGGGCTGGCTGACCAGCACGTTCGTGAGCCATGAGGTCATCATGCCCCCTAGTAGTGTTGCCCCTGCAGGCTCCCCCGGACCTTTCCGGCAATTTCAACGAGAGTTCCCTGAGCGACTGTTCCGGCAGTGTCCGGTGTGGTCCGGCGCGGGGGAGCGGTATTTCGACGACGATGATCACGGAGCGACGATGACTGATTCCACCTTCAACCGAACTGCTGCCATGGATTTGTCCGGCTTCAAGCAGGGCGGCACAGCGCCGGGACGCGCCGGCGCCAGGAACACGTGGGTGGTGTCGGTCGACGAGACCAATCTGGAGGAGACGGTCCGCCGCTCCATGCAGTACCCGGTCGTCCTGGAGCTCACCTCGGCACGGGCCCAGGGCGCCGACCAGCTGTCGGCGGACCTGGCCGCCCTGGCGAACGCCGCCGAGGGTCGTTGGCTGCTGGCCCGGGTCGACTGCGATACCCATCCGCAGATCGCCGCTGCCCTCCAGGTCCAGGCGGTGCCGACGGTGATCGGCCTGCTGGCCGGCCAGGCCGTGCCGCTGTTCCAGGGGGTGGTGGGCCACAACGACGCTGCCAAGATGGTCGACCAGCTGCTGCAGGCCGCGCTGGCCAACGGCATCGCCGGTCGGGCCGAGCCGGTGGTGGTCGAGGCCGATGACGCCGCCCAGCCGGCACGTGACCCCAAGTACGCTGCGGCCGACGAGGCGATGTCAGCCGGTGACTTCGCCGCGGCGGAGGAGGCTTTCGCTGCCCTGCTGAAGACCAATCCGGCCGACACCGAGGCGCGGATCGGCAAGGCCCAGGCCGGCCTGTGGGCCCGCGCCGGCAAGCTGAAGGCCGCCGAGGTGCAGGCCCGGCTGGCCGCGGACCCCAAGGACCCGGCGGCCGTGCTGGACGCCGCCGACCTGGACCTGGTCCAGGGCCGCCCGGATGCCGCCTTCAGCGGCGTCATCGGGCTGATCCGCGCCACCTTCGGGGAGGACCGGGAGCCCCTGCGCAAGCGTCTGCTCGAGCTGTTCGAGACCCTCGACCCGGCCGATCCGGCGGTGGCCAAGGCCCGCCGAGACCTGGCCAGCGCCCTGTTCTGATCGGGCCGCGCCCCCGGACGCCGGAGGCCGCCCACCACGCGCGTGGTGGGCGGCCTCGTCGTTCCGGTGCAGGAGGAGGGATCAGCCCTCGATCAGCTTCGCCGCCTCGCGGGTGAACCACACCGCACCCAGCGGGGGCACCACGACCGAGGCGCTCTGGCGCAGCCCGTTGTTCGAGATCTCATCGGTGTGGATCTCACCGAGGTTGCCCCACTCACCGGAGCCGTCGTACGTCTCGGCATCGGTGTTGAGCACCTCCTTCCAGGTGCCCGGCATCGGCAGCCCGATGCGGTAGTTCGCGTGCGGGACCGGCGAGAAGTTGAACACCCCGGCCAGGGCGTTGCCGTCCCGGTCGAAGCGGACGAAGCTGAACACGTTCGCGGCCGCGTCGTCGGCGTTGATCCAACGAAAACCGGCCGGGTCCTGGTCCAGCTGCCACAGGGCCGGGGTGGCCTTGTAGATGGTGTTGAGGTCCTTGACCAGCTCCTGCAGGCCGTGGTGGCCCCAGTGCGGCTGCGCCATCCAGTCCACGCCCTGGAACTCGTTGAACTCCTCGCGCTGGCCGATCTCACAGCCCTGGAACAGCAGCTGCTTGCCCGGGTGGGCCCACATGAACGCGTAGTAGGCCCGCAGCGTGGCGAACTTCTGCCACTCGTCGCCGGGAACCTTGCCGAACATCGAGCCCTTGCCGTGCACGACCTCGTCGTGGCTGATCGGCAGGACGAAGTTCTCCGAATACTGGTAGACCATCGCGAAGGTCATGTTGTTGTGGTGGTACTGGCGGTGGATCGGCTCGTGCTCGATGTAGCGGAGCGTGTCGTTCATCCAGCCCATGTTCCACTTGAAGCCGAAGCCCAGGCCACCCTGGTCGACCGGCTTGCTGATGCCCGGGAAAGAGGTGGACTCCTCGGCGATCATCACGCAGCCGGGCTCGCGCTCGTACATGTGGCGGTTGGTGTAGCGCAGGAGGTCGATGGCCTCCAGGTTCTCGTTGCCACCGTACTGGTTCGGCACCCACTGGCCCTCCTCACGGGAGTAGTCCAGGTACAGCATCGACGCGACGGCGTCGACCCGCAGGCCGTCGACGTGGAACTCGCTCAGCCAGTACAGCGCGTTGGAGACCAGGAAGCTCTTCACCTCGTTGCGGCCGAAGTTGAAGATGTAGGTGCCCCAGTCGGGATGCTCGCCCAGCCGCGGGTCCGCGTGCTCGTACAGGGCGGTGCCGTCGAAGCGGCCCAGCGCCCACTCGTCCTTCGGGAAGTGGCCCGGGACCCAGTCCATGATCACGCCGATGCCGGCCTGGTGGAGCCGGTCGATCAGGAACCGCAGGTCGTCCGGGCTGCCGAACTTCGACATCGGGGCGAAGTAGCCGGTCACCTGGTAGCCCCACGACCCGGAGAACGGGTGCTGGGCCAGCGGCATGAACTCGACGTGCGTGTAGCCCTGCCACTTCACGTACTCGACCAGATCCTCGGCGAGCTCCTGGTAGGTCTTGCCGGGCTTCCACGACCCGATGTGCACCTCGTAGATGCTCATCGGCTCCTGCCACAGCTGGGTGTGGCGACGCCGTTCCATCCAGCCCTGGTCGTGCCAGGGGTAGTTGTCGACCGCCACGATGGAGGAAGTGTTCGGCGGGCCCTCGGCCTTGCGGGCCATCGGGTCGGCCTTCTCGTGCCACCGCCCGTCGGCACCCAGGATGCGGAACTTGTACATCGCCCCCTCGCCGATGCCCTCGACGAAGCAGCCCCAGACGCCCGAGCCCGGGATGAGTTGCATGACGTCCGCGCCGTTCGACCAGTAGTTCCAGTCGCCGACGAGGTGGACTTCCTTGGCGTTCGGTGCCCAGACCGCGAAGCGCGTCCCGTGCAGGGTCCCCCGCTCGTCGTCCTCGACCGTGCACAGGTGGGCGCCGAGCCGGCGCCACACCTCGGTGTCGCCGCCCTGGTGGAACCCCTCCAGGTCCCATCCCGTCAGTCCGCCAAAGTAGTCGTGCATGCTTACTTCTCCTCCTGGATGGGTGACTGCTCGTCGTTGTTGTCCAGCGACGGTGACACGATCTCCGCGACCGCCCGGAGCGGGATGGACACCCAGTCGGGACGGTTCCGGATCTCGTAGAAAACCTCGTACACGGCCTTGTCAGCCTCGTACGCTCGTAAGACTGCCAGATCGAAGTCGGTCGGCATTCCCTGGTGGTAGGCCTCCAGGAATGCGGTGCGGCACTGTTGCCGCCACTGCTCGGCGGCCTCGGGCCGGACCGCGGAATTGCGCTGGGCCGCGGCCGCCGCGTAGTCGAAGGAACGCAGCATCCCGGCCACGTCCCGCCACGGCGAGTCCGGGGCCACCCGCTCGGCGAGCGTCTTCAGCGGCTCACCCTCGAAGTCGATCACCCGCCAGCCGTCCGGCGTACGCAGCACCTGGCCCAGGTGGAAGTCGCCGTGGACGCGCTGGACCTGGATCTTGTGGTCCTCCAGGGCGGAGAAGACCCCGCCGAGCTCGGTCCCGTACGGCAGCAACTGCGGGGCCGCCCCGCAGGCACTGTCCAGCCGCTCACCCATCTGCTCGCCGATCGGCCCGGCCTTGACCCTGGAGGTCGGGAATTGGTGCGCCAGGCCCTGGTGGATCTCGCGCAGGGCCCGGCCCATGGCCGCAGCAGCGGCGGAGAAGTCCGCGCCGGCCGCGCAGGCCTCGACCGCCAGGGTCCAGCCGTCCTGGGCGTCCCGGAACCGTTCGACCAGCATCGCCAGGTCCGCGGACCGTTCGTCGCTGAGCTCGCTCCACTCGGCCTCGGTCCAGCCGTACAGCACGGCGGTCGAGCTGCCCGGCTCCTTGCCCAGCGCCGAGTGCACCGCAATATCGGGATTGCGGCCCATCTCGAGACGCCGGAAGATCTTCAGCATCAGCGCGTCGCCGAAGAAGACCGAGGTGTTCGACTGCTCGCCGCGAAACGGTCGCGGGGACAGGTCGGCGCGGGGCAGGTCGACCAGGGCATGGTGGCGCACCGAGCCGTCCTGGTTGGAGATCGGCTTGGGGGTGGTCGTCATCGTGGCCAGCACCAGCCCCATCGCCTCGGGGTCCTCGGGGGCGTCGACGATCTCGAACTCGCCCTGGCTGCCGGTGACCTCCGGGTCGGTGCACGGCCCGTACGACCCGCGGGCGGGGGTCGGGCCCAGGCGGCGGACCGCCAGCAGGAACTGGTAGGTGTCCGTCGCGGCGGGACGGACGTCGTCGTGGGCCACCGTCACCAGTACGGGCCGGACGCCGACGAGCTTGCCGGGTCCCACGTCCTTGGCCACGCCGTACCAGGGCAGCGCCGTCACCTGCAGCACCCGGAGTGGGCGGCCCTTGCCCGCATACCACCGGGCCCGGACCAGCTCCCGCGCCGCCAGCTCAGCGAACATCTCAGCCATCTGATACCTCTCCGCTCGTCCTTGCCTCCATGGTCCCCCTCACCGCCCCGCTGAGCACCGGCTCGCCCGGACCCGACGACTGCGCGGGACCGGCGACCACCACCGGTGCCAACTCCTCGCGCTCCTGCAACACCAGCCAGATGAAGCCGTGGCCGGTGAGCTGGATCGTGTACGGTTCCTCGCCGATCGTCGGATGCTCCTCGTCACGGGCGAGGTGGCGGGGCGTACGACCCGCGTACGCCGACAGGTCGAGGGTGACCTGCTGTGTCTGCGGTGACAGGTTGTTCAGGCACAGCACCGTCTCGTCGCCGTCATGGCGCAGGAAGGTGAACACCGCGGTGTTGTCCCCGCCCAGGTCGGTGAAGTCGCCGGTGCCGAACACCGGATGTGCCCGACGGATCACCAGCATGGCGCGAACCCACTGCAGAAGCGAGCCGGGGTCCATCATCTGTGCCTCGACGTTGACCATCGAGCGGTCGTACTCCGGGTCGACGATCAGCGGCAGGTAGAAGTCCGTCTCCGGGGCGGTCGAGAAGCCGGCGCCGGGAGCGTCCCGCCACTGCATCGGAGTGCGGACCCCGTCCCGGTCGTTCAGCCAGATGTTGTCGCCCATCCCGATCTCATCGCCGTAGTACAGGCAGGGGGAGCCTGGCAGCGCCAGCAGCAGGGCGTGCAGCAACCGGATCCGAGTCGGGTCGCCGTCGACCAGCGGCGCGAGGCGCCGGCGAATCCCGATGTTGCACTTCATCCGAGGGTCGGGGGCGTACTCGCGCCACATGTAGTCGCGGTCCTCGGTCGAGACCATCTCCAGGGTCAGCTCGTCGTGGTTGCGCAGGAACGTGCCCCACTGGCACCCGTCGGGGATCGGCGGGGTGTCGGCGAGGATCTCGGAGATGCAGGTCCGGTCGGCCTGCTGCAACCCCATGTAGAGCCGCGGCATCACAGGGAAGTGGAAGGCCATCTGGCACTCGTCGCCGTCCCCGAAGTACTCGACCACGTCGTGCGGCCACTGGTTCGCCTCGCACAGCAGCACGACGCCGGGATAGTTCTCGTCCAGCTCCCGACGGACCGCCTTGAGCAGATCGTGGGTGCCGGGCAGGTTCTCGCAGTCGGTCCCGTCCTCCTCGACCAGGTAGGGCACGGCGTCCAGGCGGAACCCGTCGATGCCCATGTCGGCCCAGAACCGCAGTGCGGACAGCATCTCGTCCAGGACCCGGGGATTCTCGAAGTTGAGGTCCGGCTGGTGGTGGTAGAAGCGGTGCCAGAAGTACTGGCCGCGCACCTGGTCGTAGCTCCAGTTGGAGGGCTCGGAGTCGACGAAGATCACCCGGGCATCCAGGTACTCGTCCGGCTCGTCGCGCCACACGTAGTAGTCGCCGTACGGGCCGTCGGGATCGCTGCGTGACTCCTGGAACCAGTGGTGCTGGTCCGAGGTGTGGTTCATCACGAAGTCGATGATGATCCGGATGCCCCGCTCGTGAGCGTTCTCCACGAACGTACGAAAGTCCTCGAGGGTGCCCAGTTCGGGCATGATCCCGCGATAGTCCGACACGTCGTACCCGCCGTCGGCCAGCGGTGACGGGAAGAACGGCGGCAGCCACAGGCAGTCGACCCCCAGCCACTGGAGGTAGTCCAGGCGCTCTGCCAGTCCGGCGAGGTCGCCGATGCCGTCTCCATCGGAATCCGAGAAGTTGCGGATCATCACCTCGTAGAAGACAGCGGTCCGGAACCACTGCGTCTCGGCTGCCGCCGTCATGGTCCCCCGGTCAGTCCTGGTGCGGTTCGGCCGAGATCACGGCGAGCACGTGAGCCGGCTGCTGCGGGGTGAGCCGGACGAAGTCGTGCGCCCCCCAGTCGAACTCCTGGCCGGTCAGCTCGTCGCGGACACGGAGCTTGTCCCCGTCACCCAGGCCGAACACGCCCATGTCGAGGTGGATGGTCGACTCCTGGGTGTGCTGCGGGTCGAGGTTCACCGCCACGATCACTGCGTCGACCCCCTCGGGGGTGTCGGTCTGCTTGACGTACGCAATCACCTGCGGGTTCTCCGAGTTCTGGAACCGGATATTGCGCAGCAGCTGCAGGCTCGGGTGCGCCCGGCGGGCGGCGTTGAGCTTGCCGATCAGCAGCTTGAGGTTGGGCTGCTGGTCGTAGTCGCGGGGGCGGTACTCGTACTTCTCGGAGTTCAGGTACTCCTCGGAGCCCGGACGTACGGCCTCGTGCTCGAACAGCTCGTAGCCCGAGTACATGCCCCAGCTCGGGGACAGGGTCGCCGCCAGCACCGCGCGGATCGTGAACGCCGCCGGCCCGCCGTACTGCAGGAAGGCGTGCAGGATGTCCGGGGTGTTCACGAAGAAGTTCGGTCGTACCCAGGCCGCGGTCTCGTACGCCAGCTCGTTGACGTACTCCTCCAGCTCCCAGCGCTCGGTGCGCCAGGTGAAGTAGGTGTAGCTCTGGTGGAAGCCGACCCGGCCGAGGGTCTGCAGCATCGGCGGGCGGGTGAACGCCTCGGCGAGGAAGATCACCTCAGGGTTGGTGCGGTGCACCTCGGCCAGCAGCCAGGCCCAGAAGTTGAGCGGCTTGGTGTGCGGGTTGTCGACCCGGAAGATCGTGACGCCGTGGTCGATCCAGAGCCTGACCACCCGCAGCACCTCGTGGTAGATCCCCTCCGGGTCCCGGTCGAAGTTGATCGGGTAGATGTCCTGGTACTTCTTCGGCGGGTTCTCCGCGTACGCGATGGTGCCGTCGACGCGCTCGGTGAACCACTCCGGGTGCTCCTTGACCCAGGGATGGTCGGGGGAGGCCTGCAGTGCCAGGTCGAGGGCGACCTCGACACCGAGCTCCTTGGCGCGGGCCACGAACCGGTCGAAGTCCTCAAAGGTGCCCAGGTCGGGGTGGATCGAGTCGTGGCCACCGGCCGGCGAGCCGACCGCCCAGACCGAGCCCGGGTCGCCGGGCTGCGGGACCAGGGTGTTGTTGCGGCCCTTGCGGAAGGCTTCGCCGACCGGGTGGATCGGCGGCAGGTAGACCACGTCGAAGCCCATCGCCGCGGCGTCCTCGAGTCGCTCGATCGAGCCGTCGAAGGTGCCGGAGTGCCAGGTGCCGTCCTCGTCCTGGTAGGCGCCCTGGGAACGCGGGAAGAACTCGTACCAGCTGGAGAACAGTGCCCGCTGCCGGTCGACCCGCACCGGGTACTCGGGGGAGGGGGAGACCAGCAGGCGCGGTCCGTGCTGACGCATCGCCCGACGCAGGCCGTTGCTGCTGACCAGCTCGACCAGTTCGTCGGCCGGCCGCTCGGCCAGCAGCGCGATCGCGGCCCCGCGCAGCACGGCGCTGTCGGGGCGCTTGCCGGCCTGCTCGGCGCGGATCGCCGCACCCTCCAGCAGCAGCCGGCCCTCGGCGCACACGAGCTCGACGTCGATGCTCCGGGCGAGCTTGATCTCGGCGGCGTGCAGCCAGGTACCCCACGGGTCGTCCCAGCCCTCGACGCGGAACCGCCAGTCGCCCACGGTCGGCAGGGTGATCCAGGCTTCCCAGCCGTCCAGCCCCGGCGTGCCGGCGCGGTACATGTCGGTGCGGATCTCCTGGCCGTCCGGCCCGACCGCGATCACGGAGGCGTTGACCGAGTCGTGGCCCTCACGGAAGATCGTGGCGGTGACGGGAAAGGCCTCCCCGACGACGGCCTTGGCCGGGTAGGCCCCACCGGCGATGACCGGGGAGACGTCGGTCACCGGGATACGTCCAACCTGTACGCCCATCGCCGGGGCGCCCGGCTCGACCGCCGGGACCTGGGGCCGCGGGGCGGGCAGGGGAGCCACGTCCTCGGAGAACTCCTGGGCCGTGTGCCGGGCCGGGAACTTCCGGCTGCGGGCCGCGGGCGGGGGGGTGACGGAGGCCTTCTTGGTGGCGGAGGCCTTCTTGGCGGGGGATCGCTTGGCGGTCGCCTTCTTGGCGGTCGACTTGGCGGTCGACCCGCTCTTGGAGCTCTTGGCGCCAGCGGCCGGCGAAGTGGTGATGGGTTCGTCTGACGGCTTCTCGGGGGTCACGACAACAACCTAGCGGGAAGCCAGTCCGCGGGACCACAACACGGACGCTTGTTGCCACCATGCGGGCCGGGCGCGGTGGCACCCGATGGGAGTCCGTGGCCGGGTCCTCGCTAGGGTTGCCGCGTGCGAGCCATTCGACGATTCACGGTGCATCCCGTGCTGCCCGAGCCACTCAAGCCCCTCGAAGAGTTGGCACTCAACCTCTCCTGGTACTGGAACGAGCCGACCAAGGAGCTGTTCCGTGCCATCGATCCGGCGCTGTGGGAGGAGACCGGACGCGATCCACGCAAGCTGCTGTCGCAGGTCGACCCGCAGCGGTTGGAGTCGCTGGCGAAGGACAGCCGCTTCACCCGTCGGGTCGAGTACGCCCAGCGTGACCTGCATGACTACCTGCACATGGACCGTTGGTACCAGAAGTACGCGGCCGAGGTCGAGAACGCTCCGGAGCGGATCGCCTACTTCTCGGCCGAGTTCGGTGTCTCCGAGGTGCTCCCGCAGTACTCCGGCGGCCTCGGCATCCTTGCCGGTGACCACCTGAAGGCCGCCTCGGACTCCGGGGTGCCGATCATCGGCGTCGGCCTGCTCTACCACCATGGCTATTTCCGCCAGTCGCTCGACGCGCAGGGTTGGCAGCAGGAGCGCTACCCGCTGCTCGCCCCGCTGGACCTGCCGCTCACGCCGTTGCGCGACGAGGATGGGCAGTACATCACCGTCGAGGTGCCGCTGCGCCAGGAGACGTATCAGGCCCGGATCTGGATCGCCCAGGTCGGCCGGGTGCCGCTACTGATGCTGGACTCCGTGGTCGACGGCAACTCCGACGCCGCCAAGTCGGTCACCGACCGGCTCTACGGTGGCGGGGTCGAACACCGCCTGGCCCAGGAGGTGCTGCTGGGCATCGGCGGGGTACGGGCCCTGCGCGAGTACTGCCGGATCACCGGCGAACCGGCCCCCACGGTGTACCACGCCAATGAGGGCCACGCCGGCTTCCTCGGCCTGGAGCGCATCCGGGAGTACATGAACAGCGGCATCGACTTCAGTACCGCGGTCGAGTACACCCGGGCCGGGTCGCTGTTCACCACCCACACCCCGGTCCCGGCCGGTATCGACCGGTTCCCGCGCGACCTGGTCGTCGAGCAGTTCCGCAACTTCGCGCCGCTGCCGCTGGACCAGATCATGGCGTTCGGCACCGAGGACTACGTCGGTGGCGACCGTGGCGTGTTCAACATGGCCGTGCTCGGCTTCCGCCTCGGCCAGCGCGCCAACGGCGTCTCCCGGTTGCACGGCGAGGTCTCGCGCGAGATGTTCCAGGGCCTGTGGCCCTCCTTTGACGTCTCCGAGGTGCCGATCGGCTCGGTCACCAACGGCGTGCACCACAAGACGTGGATCCACCCGGACCTGCTCGAGCTGTTGGAGTCGCCCACCGGTGACACCGACACCGTGATCGACGGGTACGACTGGTCGGCCCTGGACCGGGTGGACGACAACACGATCTGGACGCTCAAGCAGCGGATGCGCGGCGAGCTGGTCACGATGGCGCGCAAGCGCCTGGCCGGGTCGATCCGGTCCCGTGGCCTGTCGGGCAACTCCGAGTGGGTGGACCGGGCCCTGGATCCCAACATCCTGACCTTCGGCTTCGCCCGCCGTGCCGCTTCGTACAAGCGCCTCACGCTGATGCTGCGCGACCCCGAGCGGCTGAAGAGGCTGCTCAACGACCCGGAGCGCCCGATCCAGATCGTCATCGCCGGCAAGGCACACCCGGCCGACAACATCGGCAAGGGCCTGATCCAGGAGATGGTCCGGTTCGCCGACGCCGAGGACGTCCGCGAGCGCCTCGTCTTCCTACCGGACTACGACATGTCGATGGCCCGTCCGCTGTACCCGGGGTGCGACGTGTGGATCAACAACCCGCTGCGTCCGCAGGAGGCTTGCGGTACGTCGGGGATGAAGGCCGCCATGAACGGCGCCGCGAACCTCTCGGTCCGCGACGGCTGGTGGGACGAGTGGTACGCCCCGGAGTACGGCTGGGAGATTCCCTCGATGGAGAACATCCCCAACGCCGAGCAGCGCGATGCGCAGGAGGCCGCGGCCCTCTACGACACCATCGAGAACGAGATCATCCCCCGGTTCTACAACCGCGACAGCAACGGCCTGCCCACGGCCTGGATCCAGATGATGCGCAACCTCATGTCGGGTCTGACCCCCAAGATCCTGGCCTCCCGGATGGTGCGCGAGTACACCACCGAGATGTACGTGCCGACCGCCCAGGCCTCCGCCCGCATCGCGGAGGGCAACAACGCCGCCGCCCTGGCGGCGTGGAAGCAGCGGATCCGGGCTGCCTGGCCGCAGGTGTCCGTCGGCCGAGTCGAAGGGCTCGACCACAGCTCGATGGCGCTGGGTACCGAGGTACGGATCAGCGCGCTGGTCCAGCTCGGCGAGCTGACGCCCGAGGACGTCGAGGTCCAGATGGTCGTCGGCAGGGTCGACGATGACGACGAGCTGCACGAGATCACCACGTTCCGGGCAACCCCGGGCGAGGTCGTGGACGGCGGCCGCCGCTACGTCTCCGCCATCACCCTGGACCAGCCGGGCTCGGCCGGCGTGACCTGCCGGGTCGTGCCGAACCGTGCCGGTCTGGCCACCACCGCGGAACTGGGCCTGGCGGCCCTGTCCACCGACTGACGGTCGTACGCAGCAAGGAGGGCCGGCACCCGCGGGTGCCGGCCTCCTTGCTGCTGTCAGGCGTCGGCGGCCTCTTCCTCGCTCAGGCCGACCTGGCCCTCGGCACCGACCGGATCGACCTCCGACAGCCCGGTCGCAGCCGACGGCCGGCCGTTCTCGGGCAGCGTCACCCGCAGGACCGTCACCGAACGCTCCGGCAGCTCCAGGTAGGTGCCCTGGGGCAGCGGACCGGTCGGGAGCTCGCCGGGCTCACCGGTGTGCGCCACCACGTCATAGCTCGCGGCCCAGGGGCCGCCGGGCAGCGGGACCTCGGTCGGCTCCTCGTCACCGTGCACCCAGACCAGGAAGGCCTCGTCCTGGTCGGAGACATACATGCCGAGGGTGCGCCGGGCGCCGTTGCGCCAGTCCTCCTCGTCCATCTCCACGTCCTCGCCGTCGAACCAGGCGAGGTTCTTGCGGCCCAGCTCGCAGCCGTCCGGACCGACGACCACCTCGCCGTTGCGCCACGACGCCGGGCGCAGCACCGGGTGCTCGGCCCGCAGCCGGGTGAGCGTACGGGTCAACTCGGTCACGTCCGACCATTCCTCGCAGGTGTCCCAGTGCACCCAGGAGATGGGGGAGTCCTGGCAGTAGGCGTTGTTGTTGCCGCCCTGCGTACGCCCGATCTCGTCGCCGGCGGTGATCATCGGCACGCCCGTCGACAGCAGCAGCGTCGCCATCATGTTCCGCACCTGGCGGTGGCGCAGCGCGTTGATCTCCGGATCGTCGGTCTCGCCCTCGACCCCGCAGTTCCAGGACCGGTTGTCGTCCGAACCGTCCCGGTTGGCCTCGCCGTTGGCGTTGTTGTGCTTGACGTCGTACGTGACGAGGTCGCGCATGGTGAAGCCGTCGTGGGCGGTGACGAAGTTGATCGAGGCGTCCGGGCGGCGGCCGGAGTGCTGGAAGATCTCACCGGAGCCGGACAGCCGGGTGGCCAGCTCCTGGACCCCGTGCGTCGCGTTCCGCCAGAAGTCGCGGGTGTAGCCGCGGAAGCGGTCGTTCCACTCGCTCCAGTCCTTGCCCCAGGCACCGACCTGGTAGCCGTACGGACCCATGTCCCACGGCTCGGCGATCATCTTGATGTCACGCAGCACCGGGTCGGCGGCGATCAACTGCTTGAACGGGTGGTCCTGCACCACGTGGTGCTTCTCGTTGCGGATCAGCTCGGTCGCCAGGTCGAAGCGGAAGCCGTCGACCCCCATCTCGGCCACCCAGTAGCGCAGCGAGTCCATCACCATCTGCAGCACGCCCGGCTGGGAGGTGTCGACCGAGTTGCCGCAGCCGGTGACGTCGTAGTCGTTGCGCAGGTCGGAGGTGAGCCGGTAGTACGCGCCGTGGTCGATCCCACGCCAGGACAGCGTCGGGCCCTCGTGGCCGCCCTCGCCGGTGTGGTTGTAGACGACGTCGAGGATGACCTCGATGCCCGCCTCGTGCAGTGCGCTGACCATCGACTTGAACTCCGCCACCTGGTCGCCCAGCGTGCCGACCGAGCAGTAGGCGGCGTGCGGGGCGAAGTAGCCCAGCGTGTTGTAGCCCCAGTAGTTGGACAGGCCGCGCCCGACGATGAACGGTTCGGACACGAAGTGGTGCACCGGCAGCAGTTCCAGCGCGGTGACGCCGATATCCTTCAGATGCTCGATCACGGCCGGGTAGGCCATGCCCCCGTACGTGCCGCGCAGGTGCTCGGGAACGGCCGGGTGCAGGTGCGTGAAGCCCTTGACGTGTGCCTCGTAGATCAGGGACTCGTCCAGGGGGCGGCGCCTCGCGATCGGGGTCGGCGGCGGCGTGTCGGCGACCACCACGCTCAGCGGCACCGCCTCGAACGAGTCCACGGGGTCGGGCAGGTAGTCCGACTCCTCGGTGTGGTCGAGGATCGGGCCGGAGTAGTCGACGCCACCGGTGATCGCCCGGGCATACGGGTCGAGCAGCAGCTTGGCCGGATTGAAACGCGCCCCGGTCTCGGGGGACCAGTCACCGTCGACCCGGTAGCCATAGCGCTGGCCGGGCTGCACCCCGGGGACGAAGACGGTCCAGACGCCGTCCTCGGCACGGTCCATGTCGAAGTTCTGCTGGGAACGGTCGGCGGCAACCAGGGCCAGCTCCACGCGTCTGGCCCGCGGGGACCACAAGGCGAAACGGACCCCGCCGTCCAGCAGTCGGGCCCCCAGCACGCTCGAGTCGATCGGGGCCGGCAAGGCGATCCCACTCATGACACGACCTTAATGATGACACGTCCTTTGTTTGGGTAGGCGATTGTGGGAGGGCGCCGCAACGACGGGGCGCGAGCGTACCCACAGGCCATGCGAGAATACCGTATACCCCAGAATTTGGCTGAAAGGACAGGATGGACGTTCCACGAGCCTACCTCGACCACGCTGCGACAAGCCCACTCACGCGCCGTGCCGCCGAAGCGATGGTGTCCCACCACGGCTTGGTGGGGAACGCGTCGAGCCTGCACTCCAGTGGTCGCGCGGCCCGGCGGGTGCTCGAGGACGCGCGCGAGGAGCTGGCCGCGGCCGCGGGGGCCCACCCGACCGAGGTGGTGTTCACCTCGGGTGGCACCGAGGCGGACAACCTGGCGGTGCACGGCTCCTGGATCGCCCGTCGTGCCACCGGCCCGGGAGAACCGCTGGGGCGGCCGCGGGTCGTGCTCAGCAGCATCGAGCACCACGCTTTGCACGACCTGGCCCCCGCTCTGGTCCGCGACGGGGCGAGCGTCGACCGGCTGCCGGTCGGCCCGGACGGCATCGTCACCGACTCCGCGATCCGCGCGACGCTCGCCGGCGATCCCGGGCGCAGCACCGCGGTCGCCTCGCTGATGTGGGTCAACAACGAGTCCGGCGCCGTGCAGCCGGTCGGGGTGCTGGCCGAGGCGTGCCGTACGGTCGGGGCCTGGTCGCACTCGGACGCGGTACAGGCCTTCGGGCACGTACCCTTCGACTTCGGCGCCAGTGGTCTGGACCTGGCGACCCTGTCCGCGCACAAGATCGGCGGCCCGGTCGGGATCGGGGCGCTGCTCGCCCGGCGCGGGGTCTCACCGGCGCCGATCGTCTTCGGCGGTGGCCAGGAGCGCGGCATCCGTTCGGGCACGCTGGCCCCGGTCCTCGCGGCCGGTTTCGCGGCGGCCGCCACCGAGGCCGTGGCCGCCCTGGCCGAACGGGCCGCACGCTGGCGCCGGCTGCGGACGCGACTGCTGGACGGCCTGGCGGCACTCGGGGACGTGCGCCCCCACCTGCCGGCCCAGGCCAGCCCCGCCCTGGTCAACGTCGCCTTCCCCGGCTGCGAGGCCGACGACCTGTTGTTGCTGCTCGACGAGGCCGGGATCGACGCGTCGGTCGGGTCCGCCTGCACGGCGGGGGTGAGCCGGACCAGCCACGTGCTGCTCGCCGCCGGGGTGCCCGAGGACGAGGCGCGGTCCAGCCTACGGTTCTCGATGGGCCCGGACACCGACCAGGACGACATCGACCTGCTGCTGGGCGCGCTGCCGGAGGCGCTGCGCCGGGCCCGCCTGGCCCGCGGGGCTACGATCGGTCGGCGGCAATAGAGAGGAGCGGCAGGGATGAAGGTACTGGTCGCAATGTCAGGCGGGGTGGACTCGGCCGTGGCGGCGGCACGGATGGTCGAGGCCGGCCACGACGTCACCGGTGTCCACTTGGCGCTGTCCGCGAACCCGCAGTCCTTCCGCACCGGCGCCCGCGGCTGCTGCTCGCTGGAGGACTCCCACGATGCCCGCCGCGCCGCGGACGTCCTCGGCATCCCGTTCTACGTCTGGGACCTGTCCGAGGAATTCCGGGTCGACGTGGTCGAGGACTTCGTCGCCGAGTATCGCGCCGGGCGTACGCCCAACCCCTGCCTGCGCTGCAACGAGGCGATCAAGTTCTCCGCGGTCCTGGCCCGCGGACTGGCGCTCGGCTTCGACGCGGTGGCGACCGGCCACTATGCGCGACTGGTGGACGGGCCGGACGGGATCGAACTGCACCGGGCGGTCGACCCGACCAAGGACCAGTCGTACGTGCTGGGCGTGCTGACCGCCGACCAGCTCGCCCGCTCGCTGTTCCCGCTGGGCGACACCCCGAAGTCCCAGGTGCGGGCCGAGGCCGCCGCCCGCGGGCTGGCGGTCGCCCGCAAGCCGGACTCGCACGACATCTGCTTCATCCCCGACGGTGACACCGCCGCGTTCCTGGACCGGGAGCTCGGCACCGCCGAGGGTGCCATCGTCGAGGCCGACGGCACCGTGGTCGGCCGGCACGACGGGGCCCACCACTTCACCGTCGGCCAGCGCCGGGGCCTGCACCTGGGCATGCCCGCCCCGGACGGCAAGCCGCGCTACGTGCTCGACATCAGCCCGGTCACCAACACCGTCACCGTCGGGCCGCACGAGGCACTGGCCGTGGACACCATCAACGGTGGACGACCGACCTGGGCCGGCCCGGCCCGCCCAGGACGGTGGCCCGCCCTCGCGCAGGTCCGGGCCCACGGCGAGCCGCTGGCCTGCTCCGTCGACGCCACCACCGCCGGGGTGGTCGTCCACCTGGACCGCGAGGCGTACGGGATCGCGCCCGGCCAGGCGGTCGTGCTGTACGACGGCGACCGGGTCCTCGGCTCGGCGACGATCGAGTCCACCGGCCGGCGGGTGGCGGCGTGAGCGTCACCCACAGCGGGGTCGGCTCCTGGCCCGGCGACGACATGGCCGCGACCGTACGACTCACCCTGGGCGAACTGCCCGCGAACGCCTACCTGCCCGAGCTGCCCGCCCGGGGCCCCGGCGCGGCCATGATCGGCCGGACCTGCGGGGCGATCCGTGAGCTCGACTTCGACCTGCAACCGGCCGGCTGGCGACTGGCCGAGGGCAACTCGCTGGCCCAGCGCAGCGCCTACGCGCTGCTGCGCCAGGACCTGGACCTACTCGAGGAGGAGTCGCAGGGATTCGAGGGGCCGCTGCGGGTCACCCTGACCGGCCCGTTCACCCTCGCCGCCGGTGTCGAACTCCCCCGGGGTGGCCGCGTGCTGGGAGACAGCGGCGCCACCCGCGACCTGCGCGACGCGCTCGCCGCGGCATCGATCGACTTCTTGGCCGAGGTCAGGCGCCGCGTCCCCGGCGCCCAGGTCGGCATCCAGTGGGACGAACCGATGCTCGGCGCCGTCCGCGAGGGGAGCGTGCCGACCGCCTCGGGGTTGCGGCGCTACCCGGCCTGGGGCAGCCACGAGACCTCCGAGCACCTGGGGGTGCTGGTCACCGCCGTGGTCGCCGCAGGAACCGAACGGTCCCGGACACTGGTGCACTCCTGCGCCCCCAACGCGGGGATCGAGGCACTGCTCGCCGCGGGCATCGGCGGGGTCGGCGTGGATGTCGACATGCTGCAGACCAGCGACGTGGATGCGATCGCGGCCCTGCTGGAGAGCGGCCACATGCTGCACCTCGGTGTCGCCCCGACCGACCGGCCGGACGCCCTGCCGACCGTCGACTCGCTGGCCACGCGCGCCCTGCGGGTGCTGCGACCGCTCGAACTCGGCCCGGTGATCGCGGACCGGGTGGTGCTCACCCCCGCCTGTGGCCTGGCCGGCTGGACCGTACGACCCGCAACGGAGCTGTTGCGACGACTCGCTTCGGCCGCCGCGATCGTCGACGAGGAACTGCGGCGCTGAGCGGCACTAGATTGGGCTTGTGACCGATTCCCGCCCGGACGCTGCCGCGCCGCCCGCCCCCGACGAGACGACCCGGACCCGCCACGACGAGCTTGCGGCCGAGATCACCGAGCACCGGCACCGCTACTACGTGCTGGACGCCCCGACCGTCTCCGATGGCGAGTTCGACGCGCTGATGCGCGAGTTGGAGTCGATTGAGGACGAGTACCCGGAGCTGCGGACCCCCGACTCGCCGACCCAGCAGGTGGGTGCGCCGACCGGGGTGACGTTCGCGCCCGTCACCCATCTGCAGCCGATGACGAGCTTGGACAACGTATTCAGTCAGGAGGAGTTGTTCGCCTGGTTGGATCGTACGGTCGACCGCCTCGGCGAGGACCTGGGGCCGGAAGGTTTCGTCTGCGAGCTGAAGATCGACGGGCTCGCCGTCGATCTTGTGTACGAGAACGGCTTGCTGGTCCGGGCCGCGACCCGCGGCGACGGGCGCGTCGGCGAGGACGTGACCGCCAACGTTCGCACCATCGAGGTGATCCCCCGGACACTGGTGTCGCGGGCCGGCCACCCGGTGCCGGCGCTGCTGGAGGTGCGCGGCGAGGTCTTCCTGTCGGTGGAACGGTTCCGACAGATCAACGAGGAGCTGGTCGCGGCGGGCAAGGCACCCTTCGCGAACCCCCGCAACTGTGCTGCCGGCTCGTTGCGCCAGAAGGACGCCGAGGTCACCCGCTCGCGGAAGCTGGGCTTCGTCGCGCACGGCTGGGGGGCCGCCTCCGACGAGCCCGGCACCCGGCTGGAGCTGGCCCGCCAGTCCCACGCGTACGAGGTGCTCGCCGACTTCGGGCTGCCGGTCAGCCAGTACTCCCGGCTCGTCGGCAACCACGACCAGGTGTGGGCGTTCGTGGAGGAGGTCGCCGAGCGCCGCCACGACTTCGTGCACGAGATCGACGGGGCGGTGGTCAAGGTCGACGACCGGGCGTTGCAGGACCGGCTCGGTTTCACCTCCCGCGCCCCGCGCTGGGCGATCGCATACAAGTACCCGCCCGAGGAGGTCACCACCAAGCTGCTCGACATCCGTGTCGGGGTCGGTCGTACGGGCCGGGTCACGCCGTACGCGGTGATGGAGCCGGTGGTCGTGGCCGGCTCGACCGTCGCCCAGGCCACGCTGCACAACGCGACGGAGGTGGTCCGCAAGGGCGTCCTGATCGGCGACACCGTGGTGCTGCGCAAGGCCGGCGACGTGATCCCGGAGGTGCTCGGCCCCGTGGTCGACCTGCGCGACGGCACCGAGCGCGCATTCGTGATGCCGACGCACTGCCCCGAGTGCGGCACCGAACTGGCGTACGAGAAGGACGGGGACAAGGACCTGCGCTGCCCCAACCAGCGCTCCTGCCCGGCGCAGTTGCGCGAACGGCTGTTCCACCTGGCCTCGCGTGCGGCCCTGGACATCGAGATGCTGGGGGAGAAGGGTGCCGATGCGATCCTGTCCGCCGGACTGATCACCGACGAGGGCGACCTGTTCGACCTGACCGCCGACGACCTGGCCCGGACGCAGTTCTACACCAGGGCGTCGACCAAGAAGGAGCGGGAGGCCGGGGCCGGCGACCGCGTGCTGTCCGCGAACGGCCGGACCCTGCTGGCGAACCTCGAGGCGGCCAGGACCCGGCCGTGGGCGAAGTTCCTGGTCGCACTGTCGATCCGGCACATCGGCAAGGGCAACGCCCCCGATGTCGCGGCCGCCTTCCCCTCGGTGGAGGCACTGCGCGACGCGACCGAGGAGGAGCTCGCGGCGGCCGAGGGCATCGGTCCGACCACCGCGGCCGCGATCCGGGAGTGGTTCGGGACCGACTGGCGGGTCGAGATCGTCCGCAAGTGGCAGGCGGCCGGCTGTGTCCTGGGGACGTACGGAGAACCCGAACCGGCCGAGCAACTCCCGCAGACCTTGGCCGGGCTCACCATCGTGGTCACCGGTTCGGTCCCCGACTACAGCCGCGACGGCGCGCAGGAGGCGATCACCGCCCGCGGGGCGAAATCCGCCGGATCGGTGTCCAAGAAGACCGACTACGTGGTCGTGGGCGAGGGGGCCGGCTCCAAGGCCGACAAGGCGCGCGACCTCGGACGCCCGATCATCGCCGCCGAGCACTTCCAGCGCTTGCTGGACGAGGGCCCGGATGGTGTGCCGCTGGTCGAGGAGTGACCGCGACGTACGATGGCGGGGTGCCGAAGCTGTTCTCCGACCCCGACCTCCACGCCGACGCCCCGCCCCGGGTGCGCCCGCGGCTGGGCGAGTGGGGTCCGTCGATGGTGCCGAGCACCCGGAGCAAACGACGCCAGCGGGTGCTGGTCACGGTCGGTTTCGTCGTGGCGCTGGTGGTGCTGGTGGCCACGTGGTGGGTGTTCTACTGGATGATGACCGGCAAAGGCGCCCTCCTCTGAGCCTCAGGGCCCGTCAGGCGGCCTCGGGTCGTCCGGGGAGTTCGATGTCGAACAGGCGTTCCACGCAGTCGTGGAGGTGGAAGCCCTCGCCGGCCCGGGGCGGGAAGATCCGCTGGGGCTGGGCGGCGGCGGCCCGGGCGGCCGACAGGACGGCCTGGTCGATGTCCTCGGGGTCGGGGTCGTCCCCGGTGCTGATGGTGTGGCCGTCGGGCAGGGTGAACAGCCAGGCCCCGGGATGTTCGGTGAGCCGGACCTGACCCTCGTGGACGTACGTGTGGTGTCGCTGGCAGAGCAGGACCATGTTGTCCAGATCGGTGCGACCCCCGTCGGCCCAGTGGATGATGTGGTGGGCCTTGAGGCGGCGATGTTGGGTGCAGCCCGGGAACTGACAGCTCCTGTCGCGGACCCGCAGTGCGCGTCGCTGGGACGGGGATGCCAACCGCCGGCTGCGCCCCATCGCCAGGACATCACCGTTGCGGTCGTGGATCATCCCGACCACCTGGGCGTCGCAGGCGAATCGTACGGCGGTGGCCGGTTCGATCGGGCCGCCGCGCTCGATCCACGCCTCCCCGGCACGGAGCCCGCCACCCGACGTTCCCGCAGGAACGTCGCCGCCCGGTTCGGACGCCGGGTCCGGCTGGGTCTCGGTGAGGGTTTCGATCCCGACGTGGACCACCACCAGGTGGGGGTCGTCGGTGGAGGTCGCCGGGACCGAGTCCAGGAAGCCACGGGCCACCTGGCACAGGCCGGCGACCGGATCCGCCTGGGGACGGTCCTTGCCGTCGGAAACGGATTCGGGCTCCTCCAGGGTATCGAATTGCCGATCGGTGGCCGCCTCGATGGCGCCGCGGACCATAGCGGCCTCCTCCGGCAGCAGCCGAACGCTCAACGAGACCATGCCGTCGTCGGTCTCGCGCCAGGACAGGCGGCGCTTCTCGGCCTGCGGCAGGTGGGTGCCGCTGTGGGCGCGATAGGCGCGTACGGTGCGGGCGAGCTGAGAGGCGGTCTGGTCCAGTGCGAGCCGACACAGTTCGGCCTCGTCGACCTTGTCGGCCAGCCGGGTGAGTTCGCGGACCTTGGAGTAGGTCAGGGCGCCGTCGGTGAACAGGGCCGCGGTCTGCGGCATCGACCGCAGTGCCCTGGCGACCCGGATGTGCTCACGGGCGGTGCCCGGGCTCATCGAGCATGCCCAGGCCAGCCAGTGGGCGCACGAACTGATCCCGTCGTACCAGGCCCATCCGGTGCCGGCATCGAACCGGTCGACCAACTCGACCAGACGCGCATCGCAGCGGGCCTGCGCCGTCGCCGCACCCTGGATTCCCACGCCGAGGTCTTCGGCATCTCGCCGCGGCATCCGCTGCGGTTCGGATCCTGATCCTGGCTCCACCTGGTCCCCCATGACTCCCCCAACCGTATATACGTACGAAAAAGTGTTGGGTTCGAGTGTGCAGCACCCCACTGACAGCTCAGCTGAGCAGCGACACCAGCCCGGTCCCGCCCCAGGCGAGGAGGGCGAACCGTAGCCCGCGGCCCACGCACATCGTGATCGCGAAGCTCGCGGCCGGGATGGGGGAGGCGCCCGCGACGAGGACGACCGGGTAGAGCGGCGGGAACCCGATCACCGAGGCCAGGAACACCAGCGGCAGCCCCCAGCGGGTGCTACCCACCAGGCGCAGCGAGATGCGGACCGTACGTGACCACCAGCGCCGGATCGGGCCCAGATCGGTCTCTCGCGGGGGTTCGGCTCCGGCTTCGGCGGGCTCCTGTCGGGGCTTGGGGTGGAAGAACGGCAGATCCTTGCCGCGGCGTACGCCCCAGAACATCAGCATCTTGCCGACGCCCTGCCCGAGGGTGAGCCCGATGATGGCGGATACCGAGCCGGCCGGGTGCAGGGCTCCGGCCGCGACGGCGTACGCCTCGGCGTTGAAGATCGGGACCACGGCGCCGGCGACGCCGTACGCCGCCGCCACCAGGAACTCGACCAGCCAGATCGGGCCTTGGACCTCCCCGAGCACCGGAGGGCTCAGGCGGCCAGTGCGGCGAGGTGGTGGAGGCGTGCCAGTTCGGAGGGCAGCCAGTCGGGCCCGCCGGAACGGCCGACCAGGAGGGTCCGCTCCGCGCCGACGATGGCCCAGGCCAGGCTCGTCTCGGTCCAGGCGGGAACCCAGCCGGCGGCCATGTCGGCAGTTCCTGCCGTGGACAGGTCGCCCAGGGAGCCGAGCACCTCGGCGTCCAGGTCGGGGGCCATCGGCGTGGCGTACGTGATCGCCGGATCACCGGACCGGTCGACCAGGATGGCCCACTGGCAGTGGAACACCGCGGGTGCACTGTCCACCAGCACCTCGGCGGCGTGCTCCGGTTCCCGGCTCATGTGCTCCAGCGTCTCCAGGTCGCTCTGCAGTGTGCCGGCGTCGTGGTGCCGCGAGATCCAGACCACCTCGACCCCGGGAACCTCGTGGCAGGCGCTCACCACGGTGTCCGGGAGCACGCCGGTCGGGATGTCCAGCATGAAGTCGTCGATGCCGTGCCCCTCATGGGTCTCCACGATCTCGATCGACTTGATGTCACAGCCGATGACGCCGACGGCTGAGGCGACGGCACCGAGGGCGCCGGGCCGGTCGGGCATGGACACTCGCATCAGGAACACGGTTCATTCTCTCCCCCCTGCCGCAGTCAAGGGCAAGTCGTCATCGTTATGTCACCAGCATGTCGCGCGAAGTTCACCGGAGTGTTGCACGGGCCGGGGTCGTGCGCGTGCAGGGGGCTTGGGCGGAAACCGGGTCTGTCGCCGGTCGGCCCTAGGATGAGGGTCCGTACGATCCCGAGAGCAAGACGATCCCCAGAGCAAGGAGAAGCACCGTGGCGTTGAGCCCAGACGAGGTGGCGCGGCTGGCCCAGCTGGCTCGCATCGACCTCTCCGCGGAGGAGCTGGCCCATCTGGCCCCGCAGCTGGACGTGATCCTGGAGGCCGTGGCCCGGGTCGCCGACGTCGCCACGGCGGACGTGACTCCCACGTCGCACCCGCTGCCGATGACCAACGTCTTCCGCGCCGACGAGGTGCACGACTCCCTGCCGGTCGAGGAGGTCCTGGCGATGGCCCCGGACCACGAGGAGAGCCGGTTCCGGGTCCCGCGGATCCTGGGGGAGGAGCAGTGAGCATGGACATCATCAAGCGTTCGGCCGCCGAGTTGGCGGCCTCGATCGCGGCGCAGGAGGTCTCCAGCGTCGAGGTCACCCAAGCCCACCTGGACCGGATCGCCGCGGTCGAGGGCTCGGTGCACGCCTTTCTCGCCGTCGACGAGGACGGCGCGCTGGCCCAGGCCGCCGCGGTCGACGCCCGGATCGCGGCCGGCGAGAAGCTCGGCCCGCTGGCCGGCGTGCCGCTCGCGCTCAAGGACGTGCTCACCCAGAAGGGCGTGCCGACCACTGCCGGATCCCGGATCCTCGAGGGCTGGCGACCGCCGTACGACGCGACCGTGACCCGCCGCCTGCTCGATGCCGGCATCGTCATCCTCGGCAAGACCAACATGGACGAGTTCGCGATGGGCTCCTCCACGGAGAACTCGGCGTACGGACCCACCTACAACCCGTGGAACCTGGATCGGGTGCCCGGCGGCTCCGGCGGTGGCTCTGCGGCCGCCCTCGCAGCGTTCGAGGCCCCGCTGGCCATCGGCACCGACACCGGCGGATCGATCCGCCAGCCAGCCGCGTTCACCGGCACCGTCGGGGTGAAGCCGACGTACGGCGGCGTCTCCCGCTTCGGGCAGATCGCGCTGGCTTCCAGCCTGGACCAGCCCGGACCGTGTGGCCGTACGGTCCTGGACACCGCGCTGCTGCACGAGGTGATCGGCGGCCACGACCCCAAGGACCAGACCTCGATCGACGCCCCGGTCCCCGCGGTGGTCGAGGCGGCCCGCCACGGTGACGTGAAGGGCATGCGGATCGGCGTGGTCAAGGAGCTCGGCGGCGAGTGCTACGCGCCCGAGGCCGAGGCCAACTTCCGCGCCACCGTCGAGCTGCTCGCCGCCCTCGGTGCCGAGGTTGTCGAGGTCTCCTGCCCGCACTTCGAGTACGCACTCGGCGCGTACTACCTGATCCTTCCCAGCGAGGCCTCCTCGAACCTGGCCCGCTACGACGCGATGCGCTACGGGATGCGGGTCGGTGACGACGGGAGCCGCTCCACCGAGCAGGTGATGGCCCAGACCCGCGAGGCAGGGTTCGGCGACGAGGTGAAGCGCCGGATCATCATCGGCACGTACGCGCTGTCCGCCGGCTACCGGGACGCCTACTACGGTTCGGCCCAGAAGGTCCGCACCCTGGTCCAGCAGGACTTCAACGCCGCGTTCGCGAAGGCCGACGTGCTGGTCTCCCCGACCACGCCGACGGCCGCGTTCGGGATCGGGGAGCGCCTGGACGACCCGATGGCGATGTACCTGAACGACCTGTGCACGATCCCGACGAACCTGGCCGGCAACGCGGGGGCCTCGTTCCCGTCCGGGCTGACCAGCGACGGGATGCCGCTCGGCTTCCACGTGATGGCCCCGCACCAGGGCGATGACCGGCTCTACCGGGTCGGCAGCGCGCTCGAGCGTGCCCTGGAGAGCAGCTGGGGTGGGCCGCTGCTGGACCGGATCCCCGATCTGGCCTCCTCCGGCCCGACCACATCCGCTTCGACCACGACGGGGGTTGCCCGATGAGTGACGCGCTGCTGACCTACGAGGAGGCGCTGGAGGCATACGAGCCGGTGATGGGCCTGGAGGTCCACGTCGAGCTGAACACCGCCTCCAAGATGTTCTGCGGCTGCTCGGCGGAGTTCGGTGCCGAGCCGAACACGCACACCTGCCCGGTCTGCCTCGGGCTGCCCGGCGCGATGCCGGCGATCAACGGCAAGGCCGTCGAGTCGGCGATCCGGATGGGTCTGGCCCTGAACTGCTCGATCGCCGAGTGGTGCCGGATGGCGCGGAAGAACTACTTCTACCCCGACATGACCAAGGACTACCAGATCAGCCAGTACGACGAGCCGATCGCCTACGACGGCTACCTCGACATCGAGCTGGAGGATGGGGAGGTCTTCCGGGTCGAGATCGAGCGCGCGCACATGGAGGAGGACGCCGGCAAGCTCACCCACATGGGCGGGGCGGCCGGGCGCCTGCACGGCGCGGACTATTCGCTGATCGACTACAACCGCGCCGGTGTGCCGCTGATCGAGATCGTCACCAAGCCGATCCTCGGTGCCGGGGCCCGGGCGCCCGAGGTGGCCCGTGTCTACGTGGAGACGGTCCGGGACCTGATGCGCTCGCTCGGCGTCTCGGACGTGCGGATGAACGAGGGTTCGCTGCGCTGCGACGCCAACGTGTCGCTCAAGCCCTGGGGCCGGGAGCGGCTCGGCACCCGCACCGAGACCAAGAACATCAACTCGTTCCGGTCGATCGAGGCGGCGGTGCGCTACGAGATCCGGCGCCAGGCCGCGGTGCTGCAGGAGGGCGGCACGATCCAGCAGTGCACCCGCAACTGGCTGGAGAGCATCGGCGAGACCTCGTTCGGCCGCTCCAAGGAGGAGGCGGAGGACTACCGCTACTTCCCGGAGCCGGACCTGATGGCGATCGCGCCGTCGCGCGAGTGGGTCGAGGAGTTGCGCGCCACGCTGCCCGAGCACCCGGCCAAGCGCCGCCGGCGCCTGCAGCAGGAGTGGGGCTTCAACGACCTGGAGATGCGCGACGTGGTCAACGCCGAGGCTCTCGACCTGGTCGACCAGACCGTGGCGGCCGGTTCGTCGCCGCAGAGCGCCCGCAAGTGGTGGACGGCCGAGCTCGCCCGCCGCGCCAATGAGGCCGGCACGGCCCTGGACCAGGTCGGCGTCACCCCGGCGCAGGTCGCCGCGGTGCAGGCGCTGGTCGAGGCGGGGACGATCAACGACAAGCTGGCCCGGCAGGTCTTCGACGGCATCATCGCCGGCGAGGGCGAGCCGGACCAGGTCGTGGCCCAGCGCGGCCTGGCGGTGGTCTCCGATGATGGTGCGCTCGGCGCGGCCGTCGACGCCGCGATCGAGGCCAACCCCGACGTCGCGGACAGGATCCGGGGCGGGCGGGTGCAGGCCGCGGGCGCCCTGATCGGCGCGGTGATGAAGCAGATGCGCGGCCAGGCCGACGCCGCGAAGGTCCGCGAGATCATCCTGGAGAAGCTCTCCTGACCGTACGGGGGGTGACCGCGGGGCGTCCGGTTCGGGCGACATTCGGTGTCACGGGCCACAATGGGACGGTGACATCGACGACTGACCCGACCGACCCCGTGGTTTCCCCCACCTCCCTCGAGGGCACGACCCTGCCCGAGGGGATCGCCGCGCTGCTCAAGCGCACTCCGGACGGGCTCGTCCCGGCGATCGCCCAGGACGCGAGCACCGGCCGGGTGCTGATGATGGCGTGGATGAACGACGAGGCGCTGGCCCGGACCCTGGCGACCGGGCGCGGCACCTACTGGTCCCGCAGTCGGAACAAGTACTGGGTCAAGGGCGAGGAGAGCGGCCACCGCCAGTGGGTCCGCCGGGTCGAGCTCGACTGCGACGGCGACACGCTGCTGCTCCAGGTCGACCAGGAGGGCGCGGCCTGCCACCTCGGCACCACCTCGTGCTTCGACACCCACGTGCTGCCCCTCGGCACGCCGGCCGAGGGCCAGCCGACCGAGGCAGGCCGGCGATGAGCCCGCAGACGGTCGGTGCCCTCACGATCACCCCGACCCTGGCGGAGTTCCGGGAGCAGGCCCGGACCAATCGGGTGATCCCGGTCCGGGCCCGTGTGCTGGTCGACTCGGAGACCCCTGTCGGCCTGTACTCCCGGCTGGCCCGCAACGAGTCGCACACCTTCCTGTTCGAGTCCGCCGAGGACGGCGTCTTCTCCCGCTGGTCGATCATCGGTGTCCGCAGTGGCGCGACGCTGACCGAGCGCGAGGGCCAGGCCCACTGGGTCGGTACCCCGCCGGTGGGGCTGCCGACCTCGGGGGACCCCCTGGAGGTGCTGCGCGAGTCGCTGCGCGTGCTGGGCACCGACCGCACCGAGGGCCTGCCACCGTTCGTCAACGGCTTCGTCGGCTACCTGGGGTACGACATCGTGCGGCGCCTGGAGCTGCTGCCGGACGAGAACGTCGACGACCTGCAGGTCCCCGAGCTGGTGATGATGCTCGCCACCGACCTTGCCGTGATGGACCACCACACCGGCGAGCTGTGGCTGGTCGCGAACGCGATCAACCACGACGCCTCCGACGAGCGCGTGGACGAGGCGTACGCCGATGCCGTCGCCCGGATCGGGGAGATGGCCCGGCGGCTGTCCGAGCCGGGGGAGGCGTTGGCCCGGGTGGTGGACGAGTCGGCGACCGAACCGGTGGTGACCGAGCAGCGGACCCCGGAGGAGTTCGAGGCCGCGGTGCGCGCCGCGATCGAGGAGATCCGGGCCGGCGAGGCCTTCCAGGTCGTGGTGTCCCAGCGCTTCGACATCGACACCAGGGCCGATCCGCTGGACATCTACCGGGTGCTGCGCCGGATCAACCCGAGCCCCTACCTGTACCTGCTGCGGCTGGATGGCTTCGACATCGTCGGCTCCAGCCCGGAGGCGCTGGTCACGGTCACCGACCGGGAGGCGGTCACCCACCCGATCGCCGGCACCCGGCCGCGCGGCCGGACCCCCGCCGAGGACGTCGAGCTGGCGGTCGAACTGCTGGCCGACGAGAAGGAGCGGGCCGAGCACGTCATGCTGGTCGACCTGGGTCGCAACGACCTGGGCCGGGTCTGCGAGCCGGGCACGGTGAAGGTGATCGAGTTCATGAAGGTGCGCCGCTACTCCCACGTCATGCACCTGGAGGCCGGCGTGACCGGGCACCTGCGCGACGACGTCGACGCGGTGCAGGCGGTGCTGTCCTGCTTCCCGGCCGGCACGCTCTCGGGGGCGCCGAAGGTGCGGGCGATGCAGATCATCGACGACCTGGAGGTCAGCCGCCGCGGGGTATATGGGGGAGTGATCGGCTACTTCGACTTCGCCGGCAACGCCGATGTCGCGATCGCGATCCGCACCGCCCTGCTCAAGGACGGCACGGCGTACGTCCAGTCCGGCGCGGGCATCGTGGCGGACTCGGTCCCGGCCACCGAGAACCAGGAGTGCCGCAACAAGGCGATGGCGGTGGTCCGGGCGATCGGCGCGGCCGAGGGACTGCGGACACTCGGCGGGGGGAGCGCGTGAAGACGGGCATCGGGCGGGCCCTGGTGTACGCCGCCCTGGTCGCCGGCGCCACCGGTGCGTTCGTCACCGGCGCGCAGCCGTGGTGGCAGGCCGCCGTCGCGGAGGGCAACACCGGGATCCCCGGGACGGTGGCCAGTGGCAGCCTGAGCCAGGCGCTGGCCCTGGTCACCGCCGCCGGGCTGCTGCTGTCGCTGACCCTGGCCGCCCGGGGCCGGCAGGTGCTCGGTGTGGTGCTGGCGCTCGCCGGGGCGGGCATGGTGTGGGTCGGCGTGGCCCGACCGCGCCCGGCCGACGAGGCGGTGCAGGAGGCGATCCGCCGGTTCAGCCTGTCGGTGGACTGGACCCTGCAGGGCACCGGCTGGCCCTGGGCGTACGCCGCCAGTGGCCTGCTGGTCGCCCTGGGAGGGATGCTGCTGGTGGCTCTGGCGCCGCGGTGGCGCACCCGCAAGGCGCGCTTCGAGCGGGGGCCGGTGGAGGTCGACCTGGACGATCCGACCGCGATCTGGAAGGCACTGGACGCCGGCGTCGACCCGACCGACCAAACTGCGATAACCTCGACCGAGCAGGACGCGACACCGGACAGGAAGAGTCAAAGATGAGTCACAGCGCCATCGGGCACGCGCCCGAGGAGAAGTACCACCACGGCAAGTCCCCGGCCTCGACGGCCTTCTCGGTGATCTTCTTGATCGCTGTCGTGGTCGCCGTCGTCGCGATGGTGCCGAACCCCAATCTCCCCCTGCTGATCGTGGCCGGGGTGATCGCCCTGATCGCCTGGATCGTCTGGGCCGTGCTGCGTGGGATGGGCCGCGACAACGTCTGACGTACGACATCCCGGGCCTATCGGCCCGGACCAGAGACGTACTCGGGGCGCCCGGACCGCTCGGTCCGCGGCGCCCGTCTCGTTCCCCGCGGTCGATGTCGATCGGCCGGTCCCGCGCGGTCCGGGCGCCGGTGGAACACAGAACAAGCAAGGGGAAGGAAGTGGCACATGGGTGTCCTTGACGAGCTGAACGCCGGTGCGCGCGCCGATATGGAGGAGCGCCGCCAGCAGGTCGGCCAGGACGAGTTGGTCCGCCGGATCGAGACGATGTCGGCGGCCCGCGACCCCCTGCCGGCCTTCCGCGCCCCCGGCATCGCGATCATCGCCGAGGTGAAGCGCGCCAGCCCGTCCGCCGGTGCCCTCGCCGAGATCGCCGATCCGGCCGCCCTGGCCGAGGCGTACGCCCGTGGTGGTGCCGACGCGATCTCGGTGCTGACCGAGAAGCACCGCTTCGGCGGTTCGCTCGACGACCTGGCGGCGGTCCGCGCCCGGGTCGAGGTGCCGGTGCTGCGCAAGGACTTCATCACCGACGCCTACCAGCTGTACGAGGCCCGGGCCGCCGGTGCCGACCTGGCGCTGCTGATCGTGGCCTCGCTGTCCGACGCCGAGCTCGCCTCCCTGTACGCGACCGCCCGCGACCTTGGGCTGACACCGCTGGTCGAGGCACACACCGATGACGAGGTGCGCCGGGCCGCCGACATGGGCGCGACCCTGGTCGGCATCAACAACCGCAACCTGAAGACCCTCGAGGTCGACATCAGTACGTTCGCCCGGCTCGCGCCGCTGGTCCCGGCCGGGACCGTGCTGGTCGCCGAGTCCGGGGTGAAGTCCCCCGAGGACGTGCGTGCTTTCGCCGAGGCGGGCGCCGACGTGGCGCTGATCGGGGAGGCCCTCGTCACCGGCGGCGATCCCGTCGCCGGAGTCCGTGCCATGAAGGAGTCGGTCCGTGGCTGAATCAGTCCGTGAGCTCGCCGGTCAGAGCCTTTGGGAGGGGCGGGAGGTGCCCGACGCGGCCGGGCACTTCGACCGGATGGGCGGCAAGTTCGTCCCGGAGGCGCTCTACGCGGCGCTGGCCGAGCTGGAGGAGGCGTACGAGAAGGCGCTCGTCGACCCGGAGTTCATCGCTGAGCTGCAGGACCTGCGGGTCAACTACGCCGGCCGTCCGACCCCGATCACCGAGGCGAAGCGCTTCTCCCGGCACTGTGGCAATGCCCGGGTGGTGTTCAAGCGCGAGGACCTCAACCACACCGGTTCGCACAAGATCAACAACGTGCTCGGCCAGGCGCTGCTGACCCGCCGGATGGGCAAGAAGCGGGTGATCGCGGAGACCGGTGCCGGCCAGCACGGGGTGGCCACCGCGACCGCCGCGGCCCTGTTCGGGCTGGAGTGCCGGATCTACATGGGCCGGGTCGACACCGACCGACAGGCCCTCAACGTCGCCCGGATGCAGCTGCTCGGCGCCGAGGTGATCGCTGTCGACGCCGGTTCGGCGACCCTGAAGGACGCCATGAACGAGGCGCTGCGCGAGTGGGTCGCCACCGTCGACACCACCCACTACCTGATCGGCACCGTCGCCGGGCCGCACCCGTTCCCCAAGATCGTCCGCGAGTTCCAGCGGGTGATCTCCACCGAGGCGCGCCAGCAGTTCCTCGACACGTACGACCGGCTGCCCGATGCGGTCTGCTCGTGTGTCGGCGGCGGCTCCAACGCCATCGGCTCCTTCGCCGACTTCCTGCCTGACGAGAGCGTCGCCCTGTACGGGTTCGAGGCCGGCGGCGAGGGCGTCGAGACCGGTCGCCACGCCGCCTCGATCAGCGGCGGCAGCGTCGGGGTGCTGCACGGCACCCGCACTTACCTGCTGCAGGACGAGGACGGCCAGACCCAGGAGTCGCACTCGATCTCGGCCGGCCTGGACTACCCGGGCGTCGGCCCGGAGCACGCCTACCTGCGCGACACCGGACGGGTCTCGTACGAGCCGGTGACCGACACCGAGGCGATGGAGGCGTTCAAGCTGCTGACCCGGACCGAGGGTCTGATGCCGGCGATCGAGTCGGCCCACGCCGTGGCGGGCGCGATGCGCCTGGGCCGCCGGCTCGCCGAGACCCACCCGGAGCTCAGTCCGCTGATCATGGTCACGCTGTCCGGTCGTGGTGACAAGGACGTCCGTACGGCCACCCGATGGTTCGGCCTGACCGGTGAGGTGGACGCCACCACGGGCAGTGACCCGGTGGAGTTGCCGGCCGACATCGCCGCCCACGCCGAGCCCCGGCCCGAGGAGATCTGAGCATGACCGCACCTGGTAACTGCACCCCGGTCTTCGACCGGGCCGCCGCCGAGGGGCGCGCCGTCTTCATCGGCTACCTGCCCGTCGGCTACCCGACCCTGTCCGGTTCGCTGGAGGCGATGCGTGCCCTGGTCAACCCGGGCGACGGCCCGGGCGCCGACATCGTCGAGATCGGCATCCCGTATTCCGACCCGATGATGGACGGGGTGACCATCCAGCGGGCCGCGACGCGCGCGCTGGAGCGCGGGGTCCGGGTCCGTGACGTGATGGCCGCCACCGAGGCGGTCGCCTCGACCGGCGCGACCCCGTGCATCATGTCGTACTGGAACCTGATCGAGCAGTACGGTCCCGACGCTTTCGCCCGCGACTTCGCCAACGCCGGCGGGGCCGGGGTGATCACCCCGGACCTGACCCCCGACGAGGCCGACGAGTGGACCCTGGCGACCGACGCGCACGGCATCGACCGGATCTACCTGGTCGCGCCGTCCTCGACCGACGAGCGGATCGTGCTGACGGCCCGGGCCGCCCGCGGCTGGCTGTACGCGACCGCGGTGATGGGCGTGACCGGGGCCCGGGACACCACCTCGGAGGCGGGCCACGAGCTCGCCCGGCGGATCCGTGCGCTCAGCCCCGACACGAGGATCGGGATCGGCCTGGGTGTCTCGGACGGGGCCCAGGCCGCCGAGATCGGGTCGTACGCCGACGCGGTCATCGTTGGCTCGGCGCTGGTCCGGACGCTGATCGAGGCCGACGACGCCGGACGGCCGGAGGACCTGTCGGGGCTGCGGGCGCTGGTCTCGGACCTGGCCCGAGGGGTTCGCGCGGTTCGCTGACCGCTGAGCCCTGCCCGGGAGCGTCTAGAGTGTCGATGGCCCGACGACCCCGAAAGGTGGCCAGATGTCCCTGACCTCTGCGATGGTTCCCCCCATCCTGATGCCGCTGGCGATCCCCAGCCCGCAGCAAGGCGTGTGGTACCTGCCGTTGCCCGGTGGGCTGGAGATCCCGGTCCGGGAGTACGCGCTGTGCATCCTGGCCGGCATCGTGGTGGCCTGGATGATCGGCCAGCGTCGCTGGCGGGCCCGCGGCGGCACGGCGGACACCCTGGAACTGGCGCTGCTGGTGGCGATCCCGCTGGGCATCATCGGCGCCCGCCTCTACCACGTGGTCACCGACTACCAGCTGTACTTCGGCCCGGGCAAGCGCCCGGTCGAGGCGCTGTTCATCTGGAACGGCGGCCTGGGGATCTGGGGGGCGGTCGCGGCCGGCGCGCTGGGTATCTGGCTGGTCTGCCGCTGGAAGGGCGCCTCCTTCCTGGCGATGGCCGATGCGCTGGCCCCGGGTGTGGCGGTGGCGCAGGGGATCGGGCGGCTCGGGAACTGGTTCAACCAGGAGCTGTTCGGGCGCCCGTCGACCCTGCCATGGGCGCTGGAGATCGACCCGCAGTACCGGCCGGACGGCTACGAGCAGTACGCCACCTTCCACCCCACTTTCCTGTACGAGATGCTGTGGGTCTTCGTGGTCGCGGCCGTGCTGATCCTCCTGGACCGGCGGCTGCGCCTGGGCCACGGCCAGGTGTTCCTGCTGTACGTGGCCCTCTACACCTTCGGGCGCTTCTGGATCGAGGGGCTGCGGATCGACACCGCCAACACCATCGGCCTGTGGCGGGTCAACGAGTACGTGTCGCTGATGATCTTCGTCGCCTCGGTGGTCGGCCTGGTCATCGTGTCGCGCCGCAACGGGGGCCGGGAGGATCCCGGAACGGTCGACCCGAACGGTCGCCGGGAGGCGACGCCGGCATGACCGCCCCGACCCGGACACAGGCATGGACCGTCGTCGCAGTGCTCGCTCTGCCGGTGGCCGCGGTCGTCGTGGTCGAGCAGGTGCTGCTGGGCTGGGCCTGGCGCGACGCGGGGCTGCTCGCCGCGTCCACGCTCGCCCCGGCACTGGGCGTCGGCCTGGTGCTGCTGCTGCGCCGCCACCTGCCCGGCCTGCGGACCCAGCTGGACGTCCAGGTCAATCCCCGGGTGCTGCGCCGCGGTCTGGTCGGACTGCTGCTGGCGGTCGGCCTGCTGGTCGCCTGGAACCAGTTGTGCCTCCTGATCGGCTGGCAGCCGGTGCCTCGGATCGACCTCGGTGCCGGGCTGCCGTTCGTGGCCCGGCTGGCGGCGTACGTCCCGCTGGCGCTCAGCCAGGAGCTCGCCTGGCGCGGCATCGTCCGCCCAACCCTGGGGACGGTGCACGGCTGGTTCGTCGGGGCGATCTGGACCGGGGTGGTCTGGGGCGTGCTCAGCGCGCCGGCGTGGCGCTTCGGACCGCTGTTCGGCGTGCTCACCGTGGTCGCGGCGATCGGCTGGTCGGTGCTGCTGGCCAGTGTGCTGGAGGAGATGCGCCACGGCCAGCTGCTGGTCGCCACCGCCTTCCAGTGGGGCCTGATGGTCGGGCTGTTCCTGCTGCTGCCCGAGGAGACCGGGACCCTGCACGGCGCCTGGGCGCTCGCGGTCACTGCCGTGATCGGCGGGGCCGTCGCCACCTACGCGTACGTACGTTCCCGCCGGGCGCGGGGGATGGCGGCGTACGCCTGAAGCCCACGCCCGCGTGACGATCGTGTTACGTGCGGGGGCGATCATGTAACGGGTTCCCCCGGAGCTTTACTTGGGCGGATCGGTGAGCGGAAAATGTTCCCGCGGGAACCGACCGTCGTGCAATGACGTTCGTGGCCGGTCCGCCGATGTGCGGCAGCGTGATCGATGGCCCTCCCGGGTCCGAGCGTGCCGTTCCCTACCCATTGCCCGTCCACCCTCGAGGTGAGGACGTGGCCTGTCCGAGGGGAGAGAAGTGGCTCCTGACAGCATGCTCCAGGTACGAGACCACATGGCTCGCGAGGGCCTCTATGACCCCCTGTACGAGCACGACGCGTGTGGGGTGGCCTTCGTCGCCACGCTCAGCGGTGAACCGACCCATCGGATCATCGAGCAGGGCCTGGAGGCGCTGCGCAACCTCGACCACCGTGGCGCGACCGGTGCCGACGAGGCGGCCGGCGACGGTGCCGGCATCCTGATGCAGGTCCCGGACGCCTTCCTGCGCGCCGTCTGTGACTTCGAGCTGCCCGAGCCCGGCGGGTACGCCGTGGGCCTGGCCTTCCTGCCGGCCAAGCCGGCCAAGCGCGACGCCGCCCGGCTGCTGGTCGAGCAGATCGCCGGCGAGGAGGGCCTGCGGGTCCTCGGCTGGCGCCCGGTCCCGGTCGTGACCGACACGCTCAGCCCCATCTCCCTGCACGTGATGCCGCACATGGAGCACCTGCTGGTCGCCCCGGTCGACGGCGACCGGCACGGCATCGAGGTCGACCGGCAGGTCTACGGGCTGCGCCGGCGCGCCGAGCGCGAGGCCAAGGTCTACTTCCCCTCGCTGTCCGCCCGCACCCTGGTCTACAAGGGCATGCTGACCACCGCGCAGTTGGAGGAGGTCTTCCCCGAGCTGCACGACGAGCGGATGGCCTCCGCGCTGGCGGTGGTGCACTCGCGCTTCTCCACCAACACGTTCCCGGCCTGGGAGCTGGCCCACCCGTTCCGGATGATCGCCCACAACGGCGAGATCAACACCGTGCGCGGCAACAAGAACTGGATGCGCGCCCGCGAGGCGATGCTCGACACCGACCTGATCCCCGGGCCCCTGGACCGGCTGTTCCCGATCTGTGAGCCGACCGCCTCGGACTCGGCCTCGTTCGACTCGGTGGTCGAGCTGCTGTCCCTGTCCGGGCGGAGCCTGCCGCACGCAGTGTTGATGATGATCCCGGAGGCCTGGGAGAACAACCCGGACATGCCGGTCGAGGTCCGCGACTTCTACGCCTACCACGCCTGCCTGATGGAGCCGTGGGACGGGCCGGCCTGCATGACCTTCACCGACGGCACCCGGATCGGCGCGGTCCTGGACCGCAACGGGCTGCGCCCGGGCCGCTACTGGATCACCAATGACGGCCTGGTGGTGCTCGCCTCGGAGTCCGGCGTGCTGGACATCGCCGACCACGACGTCCGTGCCAAGGGCCGGCTGAAGCCGGGGGAGATGTTCCTGGCCGACCTGGCCGAGCACCGGATCGTACCCGACGCCGAGATCAAGGCCGACCTGGCCGCCCAGGCGCCGTACGGCGAGTGGCTCGAGCAGGGCCGACTGAACCTGTCCGACCTGCCCGAGCGGGAGCACGTGGTCTACACCCACGCCTCGGTCACCCGTCGCCAGCAGGTGTTCGGCTACTCCGAGGAGGACCTGCGCAAGATCATCGCGCCGATGGCCAACGCCGGCGCCGAACCGATCGGTGCGATGGGCACCGACACCCCGCTGCCGGTGCTGTCCCAGCGGCCCAAGCTGCTGTTCGACTACTTCGTCCAGCACTTCGCCCAGGTCACCAACCCGCCGCTGGACGCGATCCGCGAGGAACTGGTCACCAGCCTGTTCAACTCGATCGGCCCGGAGCAGAACCTGCTCGGCCCGAGCCCGGCCTCCTGCCGCCAGATCGTGTTGCCGTTCCCGATCCTGGACAACGACGAGCTCACCCAGATCGTCCGGATCAACCAGGACGGCACCCTGCCCGGCTACCAGTCGTACGTGCTGCGCGGCCTGTACCAGATCGAGTCGGGCACCGAAGCCCTGGAGCAGCGGATCGAGGAGCTGTGCCGCGAGGCGTCCGAGGCGATCGCCGACGGGGCCCGCATCCTGGTGCTGTCCGACCGGCACGCGCAGCAGGAATGGGCGCCGATCCCGTCGCTGCTGCTCACCGCCGCGATCCACCACCACCTGGTCCGGGAGAAGAGCCGCACCAAGGTCGGCCTGGTCGTCGAGGCCGGTGACGTCCGCGAGGTGCACCACGTGGCCACGCTGATCGGCTACGGCGCCGCCGCGGTCAACCCGTACCTGGCGTTCGAGTCCGCCGAGGACCTGGCCCGCACCGGCACGTTCGTGACGGCCGAGCCGGAGAAGGCGGTCGCCAACGTCGCCAAGGCGCTCGGCAAGGGCGTGCTGAAGGTGATGTCCAAGATGGGCGTCTCGACCGTCGCCTCGTACACCGGCGCGCAGATCTTCGAGGCCGTCGGCCTGTCCCAGGAGATCATCGACCGCTACTTCACCGGCACCACCTCCAAGATCGGCGGGATCGGCCTGGCCGAGATCCACCGGCAGACCCGGGCCGGCCACGACCTCGCCTACCCGGTCGACGGCATCCCGCTGGCGCACCGCCAGCTGCAGATCGGCGGCGACTACCAGTGGCGCCGCGAGGGCGAGGAGCACCTGTTCGACCCGGAGACCGTCTTCCGGCTCCAGCACTCCACCCGGAACCGCCGCTACGACGTGTTCAAGCAGTACACCTCCCGGGTGAACGACTCCTCCGAGCGGCTGATGACGCTGCGCGGGCTGCTGCGGTTCCGCCGCAACCGCCAGCCGATCGACATCGACGAGGTCGAGCCGATCGGGGCGATCCTGAAGCGGTTCGCGACCGGCGCGATGTCGTACGGCTCGATCTCCCGCGAGGCGCACGAGACCCTGGCGATCGCGATGAACCGGATCGGCGGCAAGTCCAACACCGGTGAGGGCGGCGAGGACCCGGACCGGCTGCACGACCCGGAGCGCTGCTCCAAGATCAAGCAGGTCGCCTCCGGCCGCTTCGGCGTCACCTCGGAGTACCTGTCGTACGCCGAGGACATCCAGATCAAGATGGCCCAGGGCGCCAAGCCCGGCGAGGGCGGGCAGCTGCCCGGCCCGAAGGTCTACCCGTGGGTCGCGAGGACCCGGCACTCGACGCCCGGCGTCGGGCTGATCTCCCCGCCCCCGCACCACGACATCTACTCGATCGAGGACCTGAAGCAGCTGATCCACGACCTGAAGTGCGCCAACCCGGCCGCGCGGATCCACGTCAAGCTGGTCTCCGAGTCCGGGGTCGGCACGGTCGCGGCCGGCGTGGCCAAGGCGAAGGCCGACGTGGTGCTGATCTCCGGCCATGACGGTGGCACCGGCGCGGCCCCGCTGACCTCGCTGAAGCACGCCGGCACCCCGTGGGAGCTCGGCCTGGCCGAGACCCAGCAGACGCTGATCGCCAACGGGCTGCGGGACCGGGTCGTGGTGCAGGCCGACGGCCAGATGAAGACCGGGCGGGACGTGGTGGTCGCCGCGCTGCTAGGCGCCGAGGAGTTCGGCTTCGCGACCGCACCGCTGGTGGTCGAGGGCTGCGTGATGATGCGGGTCTGCCACCTGGACACCTGTCCGGTCGGCGTGGCCACGCAGAACCCGGAGCTGCGCAAGAAGTTCACCGGCCGGCCGGAGTTCGTCGAGACGTTCTTCGAGTACATCGCCGAGGAGGTCCGCGAGATCCTGGCCGAGCTGGGCTTCCGCACCCTGGAGGAGGCGATCGGCCGGTCCGACCAGCTCGACCTGCGGGCCGCCGAGGCGCACTGGAAGGCGTCCGGGCTGGACCTCAGCCCGATCCTCTACCAGCCGTCGGTGCCGGAGCACACCGCCCGCCGGCACGTGGTCGACCAGGAGCACGATCTCGACAAGCAGCTCGACGTGGAGCTGGCCGAGCTGGTCGCCCCGGTGCTGGCGGCCGCCCGCGAGGGTCGTACGCCGGGACCGGTCAGCACCACGATCGCGGTGCGCAACGTGCATCGTACGGTCGGCACCCTGCTCGGCCACGACATCACCATGGCCACCGGGGGCAAGGGGCTGGCGGACAACACCATCGACATCACGATGGAGGGGTCCGGCGGGCAGAGCTTCGGCGCGTTCATCCCGAAGGGGCTGACCCTGCGCCTGGTCGGTGACTCGAACGACTACCTCGCCAAGGGCCTGTCCGGCGGCCGGGTGATCGTCCGGCCGGCCCGGGACGCGACCTTCGTCGCGGAGCAGGAGATCATCGCCGGCAACGTGATCGGCTACGGCGCCACCTCCGGCGAGATCTACCTGCGTGGCCAGGTCGGGGAGCGGTTCTGTGTCCGCAACTCCGGGGCGACCGCCGTGGTGGAGGGGGTCGGCGACCACGGTTGTGAGTACATGACCGGCGGCACCGTGCTGGTGCTCGGCCCGACCGGCCGCAACTTCGCGGCCGGCATGTCCGGCGGGGTGGCGTACGTGCTCGACATGGACCACCGCCGGCTGAACACCGAACTGGTCGATCCGCGGCCGCTGGACGCGGCCGATGTGGCCCGGGTCCGCGGACTGCTGCAGCAGCACGCGTACGAGACCGGTTCCGCGGTGGCGGGCCGGCTGCTCGACGGCGAGGCCGTCGACTCCGTGATCGGGGAGCGCTTCACCAAGGTGCTGCCCCGTGACTATGCGCGGGTGCTGGCCGCCCGCACCGAGGCCGAGGCCAACGGGCTCGACGACGATGCGACCACCTTGATGATGATGGAGGCGACCCGTGGCTGATCCCCATGGCTTCATGAAGTACGACCGGGAGCACCCGCCGAAGCGCGACCCCCAGGAGCGGGTGGCCGACTGGAACGAGGTGTATCCCGGTGGCCCCGGGCAGGCGTTCCTGCCAATCATCCAGACCCAGGCGGCGCGCTGCATGGACTGCGGCATCCCGTTCTGCCATGCCGGCTGCCCGCTGGGGAACATCATCCCGGAGTGGAACGACCTGGTCTGGCGCGATGACTGGCAGGCCGCCTCCGAGCGGCTGCACGCCACGAACAACTTCCCCGAGTTCACCGGACGGCTCTGCCCGGCCCCCTGCGAGACGGCCTGCGTGGTCGGCATCAACGGGGACCCGGTGGCGATCAAGGGCATCGAGGTGTCCATCGCCGAGCGCGCCTGGGACGACCGCACCATCCAGCCGCAGGCGCCCGACTGGCACACCGGCTACACGGTGGCCGTGGTCGGCTCCGGCCCGGCCGGGTTGGCCGTCGCCCAGCAGCTGACCCGCGCCGGTCACACGGTGGCGGTGTTCGAGCGGGCCGAGGCGCCGGGCGGCCTGCTGCGCTTCGGGATCCCCGAGTTCAAGATGGAGAAGTCGGTGCTGGACCGGCGGCTCCGGCAGATGAAGGACGAGGGCACGCTGTTCCGCACCGGCGTGGCGATCGGCACCGACATCACCTGGAGCCAGCTGAAGGCCCGCTACGACGCGGTCGTGGTCGCCGTGGGCTCGACCCGGCCGCGGGACCTGCCGGCTCCGGGCCGGGAGCTGGACGGGGTGCACTTCGCGATGGACTACCTGCCCCAGGCCAACCGGGTCGCCCGCGGATACAAGGTCAAGGACCAGATCGTGGCGACCGACAAGCACGTGGTCGTGATCGGCGGCGGGGACACCGGCTCGGACTGCATCGGCACCGCCATCCGCCAGGGGGCCGCGTCGGTGACGCAGCTGGAGATCTTCCCGGCGCCGGGGCAGGACCGTCCGGCGAACCAGCCGTGGCCGACGTACCCGGCGGTCTGGCGCGTGTCGACCTCGCACGAGGAGGGCGGTGAACGGATCTTCGAGGCCTCGACCTCGGAGTTCATCGGCGACGACGGCGGCCACGTCCGCCAGCTGAAGTTCGTCGAGGTACGCCCGAACGGTTCCCGCGGCTTCGACCCGGTGCCCGGGTCGGAGAAGGTCATCCCGGCCGACCTGGTGCTGCTGGCGATGGGCTTCGTCGGCCCCGAGTCCGAGGTGCTGGTCGACCAGCTCGGTGTCAGCCTGGACCAGCGCGGCAACATCGCTCGCGACGAGAGCTACATGACCGACGTGGAAGGCGTCTTCGCCTGCGGTGACGCCGGTCGCGGCCAGTCGCTGATCGTCTGGGCCATCGCCGAGGGCCGGTCCTGCGCCAACGGCGTGGATGCCTTCCTCAGTGGTTCGACCAAGCTGCCACGCCCGATCAGCCCGCAGGAGCGCCCGCTGGTGCTCTGAGCCCCGGAGCCGTCGTACGTACGAGGCCCCCGGTCCCGCCGTCGGCGGAGCCGGGGCTTCGTGCTCTGCCGGGACGGCTAGTGGGCCCCGAACGGCTTGACCTTCATCAGGACGATGCTGGTCTCGCTGCATCCCTGGAGCTGGGCGGGCGTGGTGGCGGAGTCCTTGCGGTCGGGCAGGTACACCCGCAGGGCCGACGCCGGGGTGACCGTGCATCCGGAGCCGTAGTTCCCGGCCTGGCTCACGGCCAGTGGGGCGTACGAGCTCTGCCCGGGGGCGAGGGTGACGGTCGATGACGTGCCGGGCTCTCGGTCCGCCGGGGCGCCGATCTGGGTGCCGGCATCGTCCACCATCGAGACGCCCGGGTACCCGGTGAGGGTGCAGGGCGCCGATCCGGTGTTGGTGACCTGGAGGCGGTAGAAGACGGTTCCGGCGCCGGCGTTGTCATCGGTGAGGGCGAGGCTCGTGGTGGCCGGCGTGCAGGCGGCTGCGGCGGCGTGCGTCGGGGTGGAGGTTTGCCCGGTGGGTGTCGGCCGTGGTCCGTTCTGGGTCGGGGTGACCGACGCGGTGACCGTGACGGTGGGCTCCGGGGACGGGGTGGCGACCGGTGCGGACCGGGGGGCACAGCCCGCCAGCAGGGCGGCCGCGCCGATCGCGACACCGGCCATGAGCAGGCCGGAAGCCGAGCGCCTGCGGCGTCGAGGTGGGGCCGCCCGGCCACCGGTGGTGGAGTCCTGCTCGACGTTGGTGCGCGGGTCCCCCGCCTTACCGGCCATAGCGCCCATTCTGTTGGCTCGGCGCGGGGCGGGCTAGGTGTCCGGGCCGGTGATTTTCGGCAGCCCGTTGTTCCATCTCACTACGGCTCAGGCCGGGGTGAACGGCGGTAGCTCGACCGCATCCCGGAAGCTGCGGCCCATCACCAGATCGGGTACCTTCGGCACGCCCATCAGCCGCATCACCAGATTGCGTGTAGCCGCGTCGCCGAAGCTCGGGGACGATCCCCATCCGCTCGGCCACCTCGAACCCGGCCCCCCAGAAGTCGACCACGTAGCCACCGCGACGCAGCTCAGGCGAGTGCTCCAGCAGGGTCACTTCGTGCCCGGCCCGGAGCAGCCAGTACGCCAATGTGGGGCCGGCGATGCCGGCACCGACCACCAGGACCTTCATCCGATCGCCCACATTTCCACTGTCCCACCGGCCCGACGGCGATGGGAGGAGTCCGGTCACCCGAGGTCCAGCAGTCCCCGGATGTCGTCCTCGGTCAGCGGCGTGGCGAACCCGCCCTCGCCGTCGACCACCCGGTCGAACAGGTCGCGTTTGCCGTCCTGCAGGGCGACCACCTTGTCCTCGATGGTGTTGTCGGCGACGAGCCGGTAGACGTTCACCGGCTTGTCCTGCCCGATCCGGTGCGTACGGTCCACGGCCTGGCTCTCGGCGGCAGGGTTCCACCACGGGTCCAGGATGAAGACGTAGTCGGCCTCGGTCAGGGTCAGCCCGAAGCCGCCGGCCTTCAGACTGATCAGGAACACCGGCTCGTCCCCGGTCCGGAACGACCTGATCACCGCCGCCCGGTCCCGGGTCCCGCCGTCCAGGTAGGCGGTGCCGATCTGCTCGGTCGCCAGCCGGTCCCGGACCATGCCCAGGAAGGTGGTGAACTGGCTGAACACCAGGGCCCGGTGGCCCTCGGCGGCCAGTTCGATCAGCATCTCGACCAGCACGTCGATCTTGCTGGAGGCGGTGTCCGCGTGGGCCTCGTCGACCAGCGCCGGGGCGAGCGCGAGCTGGCGCAGGGTGGTCAGCGAGCGCAGGACCATGAACCGGTTGTGGTCCATGTCGTCGACCAGTTGCAGCACCTTCTGCCGCTCGCGGGCCAGGTGCCGGTCGTAGATCCGCCGGTGCGCGGGGGTCAGCTCGACGTGGATGATCTGTTCCTGCTTGGCCGGCAGCTCGGCGGCGACCTTCTCCTTGGTCCTGCGCAGCATCACCGGGCGGATCCGGCGCTGCAGCCGTTGCAGCACCTCGCCGTCGCCGGCCTCGATCGGGCGCCGGTACAGCTCGGTGAAGACCTTCGGGTCGGCGAACAGTCCGGGCGCGACGATCGACAGCAGCGCCCACAGGTCCATCAGGTTGTTCTCCAGCGGGGTGCCGGTCAGCGCGAACTTGGCCCGGGCCCGCAGCGCCCGGACGGCGGCGTACGTGTGGGAGCGCGGGTTCTTGACCGTGTGCGCCTCGTCGAGCAGGACCGCGGACCAGTCGACCTCGGCGAAGTCCTCACGATCCAGGCGAACGACCGCGTACGAGGTGATGACCAGGTCAGCGCCGGCCGCCTCCGCGGCGACGGTGGTGCCGCGGCGCTTGACCGTCTCCCCGAGGACCGTCACCCGCAGACCCGGGGCGAAGCGCGCCGCTTCGCCGGCCCAGGTGCCCAGCACGCTGGTCGGGGCGACCACGAGCGCCGGCAGGTCCAGGTCGCCGACCTCGTGGATCGACTGGATCGCCGCCAACGCCTGCACGGTCTTGCCCAGGCCCATGTCGTCGGCCAGGATGCCACCGAGTCGGGCCCGCCACAGGAACGCCAGCCACCGGAAGCCGGTCACCTGGTAGGTCCGCAGCGTGGCGTTGAGACCGTAGGGCACCGGCGCGGCCGGCAGTTCGGTCAGGTTGAGCAGCGCCTGGGTGGCCTCGGTCCAGGCGGTCGACTGCTCCTGGACCACTCCGAGGGCGACCAGGTCCTCCCACAGCCCGGCGTGTTCGGGGCGCAGCGCGAGACGGCCGTCGCGGCGACGGCTCGGTTCCTGCAGCATCCGGGCCTCGTCGATCAGCGCCCGCAGCCGGTCGAACTCCGGCCGGTCGAGCCGGAACCACATCCCGTCGTCCAGGACCAGGTGGTCCTCGCCGAGGTTCAGGGCCCGGAACAACTCATGGAATGGGACCTGCTGCCCGTCGATGCGGACATCGACGGTCAGGTCGAACCAGTCGGTCGGGCCTTCCGGGTCGCTGACGCTCATCCGGATGTCGGGCTGGCCATCGGCCTGCCGGTAGTCGGGCAGGTCGCCGTCGACCACCACCTCGACGTCGTCACGGGCCTGCAGCAGCGGCAGCGCGTCCATGGCGAAGTCGATCGCCTGCCGTCCGATCAGGGTGGTTCCCGCCCCGTGGGTCGGTGCCCAGGGGCCCGGGGGCAGGGTGGCGACCACGGCCGCCTCGGCACCGGGGTGGCGCGGCGGGTCGTCGTCGGATGGGGCGAAGCCCACCTGGACCGTCCGCGCGCCGTGGCGGTAGCGCCACCCCCACGCCAGGGTGAGTCGGGTCGCGTCCTCAGGCCGGATGGTCAGCAGCAGGGTCGGCCCGGACAGCGTCGGTAGGTCGAGGTCGGGATCCGGGCGGACGGCCATCACCGACTGCAGTGCCACGTACGTGGTGTCGGTGAAGCCGGCCAGGTCTCCTACGGGCACCTCGATCCGCTGGTGGTGGGTCAGTAGCCGGTGTTGGGCCTCGGTCAGCGGCGCCGCAAACGGTCCGAACACCAGCGCGTCGCCGGGCTGGGCCACCACGCCGTGCGCCGGCCTGCCGACCGGTGAAGGTGAGGGGAGGAGGGTGTCGCCGGCCCGCACCACGGCCTCGGTCACCAGTCCGCCGTCCACGCCGGCATGCACCTCCAGCGACAGCTCGGCCGGCTCGGTGAGCAGCCGGATCGGGCGTCGGCCATCGGCCGGCACGAACGCCACCCCGGTCTCCTGGACGCGGGCGAGGTGGCGCCACACGTCGGCCGGCAGGTCGTTGACCGGAAGCCGGTCCTGGGGGCGCCCGTAGTAGCTCCAGGCGCCGGTGGCCAGGTCCTCCAGCGTCAGCAGGGCCCGGCGCTGGTCCTCGTCGAACGTACGACCGACAGCGTTGCGCAGGTCGGACCAGCCCGCCCCGGTCTTCACCCAGCGGCCGGACACGCCGCGCTTCAGCGGTCGGATGACCAGGCCGGAGGCCGTCCAGGAAACCTCGAGGGCGAGCGGTGTCGTGGGGGCGCAGTCGTGTTCACGGCCCTGCTCGACGACGGCACCGAGGACCTGCTGCCAGGTGGGCTGCTTCCCCACGTCGAGGGTGCGGCGTACGTGCAGCAGCGTGGCGACCGCGTGCTTGCAGTCCACCCCCACGGGGCAGGAGCACTGGGCCATGATCGGGGAGGTCGGGTCGGGGCCCGCGATGCCGACCCAGCAGCGGTAGTGCCGGCCCTGGCTGCCCCGTACCGTGGCCGCGATGTCGAGCCCCTCCGGATCGAGGTCCCATTCCTCGACCCGGTGCTGGTCGGCGTAGTGGCGGGCACGGGTCACCGTCGTCGCGCCGAAGCGCGCCACCAATGCGGGGTCGCTCAGTTCGGCGACCCACGCCGGGGAGAGCTGCGTGGCCATGGCGTCGACTGTATGTCGCGGCGGGGACACATCCTGCCCGGTTGAGTTACGTGGTCAGCCGTTCCTCCTGGTCACCGTCCGATTGTGCTCCATTGCGACCCTGATCCAGGAGGACAGCTTCTCGTCATCGCTGATCGATGCGGCGTCGACCTCGATCCAGCCCGGCCCCATGTCGCGTCCGGCTCCCATCTCTGCCTGTTCCGCGCCGGGGCGCTCGAGGAGTTCCTGGTGCCGGTCAGCGGGGACACGCACCAGGAGACCGCCGTCCTTCCGGGCGCTGACGATCATCTTCCCGTTGACGATGAACGATCGGCCGCCGAACATCGACACTTCGCGCAACACGGTTTCGTCGGTGAGCAGGTCGCGGAGGCGTTCGATCAGTGCCGTCTGCGCAGTCGTTTCAGCCATGGCTGGTGCCGTCCTGTCAGGAGTCCGCGCTGGTGCTGCGGTCACTTGCCATTGTGTGGGTTGACTGCGGGACCTACCAGAGGCCCGCCGCAAGAGTTTGTCACCCGTCAAACTTCCATAGAAACAACCTATGGAAGGCTCGCGGGCAGCTCCGAACCCGAGACCCACTGGATCCGCCGCGCTTTCATACAGACGCTACCGCTGTACGGGTAGCGTCTGTATGAAGGTCTGGGGTTGACCCCGGATTCCGGACAGGTGGTTGTTTTGTCAGGCGGCCCGGAG
>JBIQHF010000016.1:0-72821 GCA_044508675.1 Propionibacteriaceae bacterium
CGACCGGCGGTGAGGGTGACGACCGGCGGTGAGGGTGACGACCGGCGGTGAGGGTCAGTGGCGGCCCCGGACGGTGGCGCCGCCGTTCCGGTCAGCCGCGCCGCGCCTCCCAGCCGGCCGGAGTGACCGGTAGCGCACGCTTGTGCGCGGTCCGGCGATGCCAGGACAGGATGGCGGCTTCGTCCTTCGGATCGACCCGGTGGCCCTCGAGGTAGTCGTCCACCACGGAGTAGCGCACGCCGAGCGCCACCTCGTCGGGGATCAGCGGCTTGTCGTCCTCCAGGTCAGCGGTGGGGATCTTCTCGACCAGGTCCTCGGGTGCACCCAGCTGCCGGGCGACGTCGCGCACCCGCCGCTTCGGCAGGCCGAACAGCGGCGTCAGGTCGGCGGCGCCGTCCCCGAACTTGGTGTAGAAGCCGACCGCTGCCTCGGCCGCATGGTCCGTGCCGACCACGAGCAGGCCGCGGGTACCGGCCACGGTGTACTGGGCGACCATCCGGACCCGGGCCTTCGCGTTGCCCCTGACGTAGTGCTCGTTGCCGCCGTTCGGCATGCCGGCGGCCAAACAGGCCTCCCACAGGGCGTCCACGGGCGGGGCGATGTCCACCTCGTAGACCTCGTCCGGACGGATGAAATCCACCGCCCGCTGCGCATCACCGGCGTCCTTCTGCACCCCGTACGGCAACCGCATCGCGACGAAGACGGCCTCGCCGCCGCGTTCGCGGACCCGTTCGCAGGCCACCTGGCACAGCCGTCCGCCGACTGTGGAGTCCACACCCCCGGAGATGCCCAGCACGAGGCCCTTGGCTCCGGTGTGTTCCAGGTAATCGGCCAGGAAGGCGATCCGCCGCTCGGTCTCCCGGGCTGCGTCGAAGTCCTGGACGACCTCGAGCTCGTCAATGATCCGCTGCTGCTGGTCGGTGTCTGTCATGGCACGAGCCTAGAACGATTCGCCACCTGGTGACGCCCCGGCCGCCGTCGCCGCAGGCACGCAGCGCCGCCCGGAGGAACGTCGCAGGGAAACGCGCGGTGCCCCCCGCTCCACGAGGGAACGGGGGGCACCGGATGCTGCGAATCAGCGGGGCGCTCAGCGTCCGCCGGTCAGCTTGTCGCGCAGGGCCTGCAGCGCCTCGTCAGAAGCCAGCGAGCCCTCGCCGGGCTCGTCCGCCTCCGGGACCGCGCTCGAGTAGGACGGGCCGGTCTCGACCGAAGCGGTGGCCTCGGCCTGCTCGGCATCGACGACCTGCTGCTTGTGCAGCTCCCAACGACGCTGGGCCTCGGCGTACTGGTTCTCCCAGGCCGCACGCTGCTCGTCGTAGCCGGGCTTCCAGTCGTTGGTCTCCGGGTCGAAGCCCTCGGGGTAGATGTAGTTGCCCTGGTCGTCGTACGTGGCGGCCATGCCGTACAGGGTCGGGTCGAAGTCCTCGGCGGTGACGTCGATGCTCTCGTTCGCCTGCTTCAGCGACAGCGAGATGCGGCGACGCTCCAGGTCGATGTCGATGATCTTGACCATGACCTTGTCGTTGACCGACACGACCTGCTCGGGGATGTCGACGTGGCGCTCGGCCAGCTCCGACACGTGGACCAGGCCCTCGATGCCCTCCTCGACGCGGACGAAGGCGCCGAACGGAACCAGCTTGGTGACCTTGCCCGGCACGATCTGGCCGATCTGGTGCAGACGGGCGAACGCCTGCCACGGGTCCTCCTGGGTCGCCTTCAGCGACAGGGACACGCGCTCGCGGTCCATGTCGACGTCCAGCACCTCGACGGTGACCTCGTTGCCGACCTCGACGACCTCGGAGGGGTGGTCGATGTGCTTCCAGGACAGCTCGGAGACGTGCACCAGGCCGTCCACGCCACCCAGGTCGACGAACGCACCGAAGTTGACGATGGAGGACACGACACCCTTGCGGATCTGGCCCTTCTGCAGCTGGTTGAGGAAGTTGTGGCGGACCTCGGACTGGGTCTGCTCGAGCCACGCACGGCGGGACAGGACCACGTTGTTGCGGTTCTTGTCCAGCTCGATGATCTTGGCCTCGAGCTCCTGGCCGACGTACGGCTGGAGGTCACGGACGCGGCGCATCTCGACGAGCGAGGCGGGCAGGAAGCCGCGCAGGCCGATGTCGACGATGAGGCCACCCTTGACGACCTCAATGACGCGGCCGGTGACGACACCGTCCTCTTCCTTGATCTTCTCGATCGTGCCCCAGGCGCGCTCGTACTGGGCGCGCTTCTTGGACAGGATCAGGCGACCCTCCTTGTCCTCCTTCTGCTGGACGAGCGCCTCGATCTCGTCGCCCACCTGTACGACGTCGAACGGGTCCACGTCGTGCTTGATGGAGAGTTCCTTGGAAGGAATAACGCCCTCGGTCTTGTAGCCGATGTCGAGGAGAACCTCGTCACGATCGACCTTGACCACGGTTCCGGCGACAATGTCACCGTCGTTGAAGTACTTGATAGTGCCGTCGACTGCCTGGGCGAACTCGTCTGCAGAAGCAAAGTCGTCGACAGCGACCTGAGGCGCAGCCTCAAGGGAGGAGGTCATGTAGTAGGGCTCCGGTTGATTGGGGTGTGATGCGACGCGCAGCGGCCCATTTTCGCTTCGGCTCAGCAATCAACTCAGTTTCCGGATACAGAATGACGTCAATACAGATGCCGCTCACGAGCGTGCCCTACTCCGTCCGAGGACGCGCAAGCCACAACGCATGACCATGGTAGCTACCGGCCCTCGGGAAGGTCAACCGACGCTCGACCGGCATGCCGAACGGCCCGGACGACCATATCAAACCACGCGACGCCGGGGTCAGTGCGCCGCGTCGTGCCAGGACGTCCCGGTCCCCACGGACACGTCGAGCGGCACGTCCAGGGCCATCGCCGACCCCATCGCGGACCGGACCAACTCCTCGAGCCGGTCCCGCTCGCCGGGGACGACCTCGAACATCAGCTCGTCGTGGATCTGCAGCAGCATCCGGGACCGCAGTCCGGCGGCCCGCAACTCCGCGTCGACGCCGAGCATCGCCAACTTGATCATGTCGGCGGCCGACCCCTGGATCGGCGCGTTCAGCGCCATCCGCTCGGCCATCTCCCGACGTTGCCGGTTCGAGCTGGTCAGGTCGGGCAGGTAGCGGCGCCGCCCCAGCAGGGTCTCGGTGTAGCCGGTGTGACGGGCCTGGTCGACCACCCCGTTGAGGTACTCGTGCACCTTCCCGAAGATGGCGAAGTAGTCGTCCATCAGTCCACGCGCCTCGGCAACCGGGATCCGCAACTGGTTGGACAGGCCGTACGCCGACAGTCCGTACGCCAGGCCATAGTTCATTGCCTTGATCTTGGCACGCTGGGCCGGGCTGACCTCCTCGGCCGGGACCCCGAACACGTGCGAGGCGGTCACCGAGTGGAAGTCGCGCCCGGACCGGAACGCCTCGATCAGCGTGGCATCGCCGGACAGGTGGGCCATGATCCGCATCTCGATCTGCGAGTAGTCGGCCGTCAACAGGCACTCATAGCCCTCGCCGACGACGAATGCCTCCCGGATCCGCCGTCCCTCCTCGGTCCGCACCGGGATGTTCTGCAGGTTCGGCTCGGTGCTGGAGAGCCGACCGGTGGCGGCCACGATCTGCAGGAAGGTGGTGTGGATCCGCCCGTCGTCGGCCACCGCCTTCTGCAGGCCCTCGACGGTCTGGCGCAGCCTGATCGCGTCCCGATGCTCCAGCAGGTGCGCGAGGAACGGATGTTCGGTCTTCTCGAACAGTGTCTGCAGCGCATCGGCGTCAGTGGTGTAGCCGGTCCGGGTCTTCCGCGTCTTCGGCATCCCGAGGTCATCGAACAGGACCGCCTGCAGTTGCTTCGGGGAACCGAGGTTCACCTCATGCCCGAGTACCTCGTACGCCGCGGACGCCGCCGCCTGGACCCGGGTGTCGAAGTCGGTGTGGAGCCGGTCGAGCCGGTCAGCGTCGACCGCGATGCCGAGTCGCTCCATCCCTGCCAGCACGTTCATCAGTGGCAGCTCGACCCCGTGCAGCAGCCCGGTCGCCTCCTGCGCAGCGAGCTCGTCCTCCAGCGCCGACGACAGCTGCCGGACCGCCTCCGCACGGACCCGGGAATCATGGCCGGCGGAGTCCGTCCCGTCACCGAGGTCCAGGGCCAGCTGTGCCGATGCCTCACCGGAGTCGTCGACGATCAGGTCCTTGTGCAGCGTACGGGTGACCAGGTCGGACAGGTCGTACGAACGCTGGTCAGGGCGCAGCAGGTAGGCGGCCAGAGCGGTGTCGGACCACAGGCCGGCCGGTTCCCAGCCGCGCGCCCAACAGGCCAGCAGCGGCCCCTTGCCGTCGTGGATGACCTTCAGTCGCTCCGGGTCGGCGAGCCAAGCGGTCAGTGCCTGCTCATCGTCGGGCGCCAACTCGGTCGGGTCGAGGGTGCAGGCGTGGCCGTCGGTGCCGGCGATCGAGAGGCTGACGACGTCCCCGGTCCCAGCGGTCCAGCGTCCGGTGATGTCGAGGCCACTGACACCGTCAGCGGTGTGCGCCTCGAGCCAGGCCCCCAGCGTCCCGGCCGAGGGGGTGTCCTCGACGACCTCGATCCCGGCCGAGGGGGCGTCCGCGTCGGCGGACCCGTTGGGCAGCAGGGCGAAGAGCCGATCGCGCAGGACGCGGAACTCGAGTTGATCGAACAGCTGGTGGACGGCCTCGCGGTCGACCTCGCGGCGGGCCAGGTCCTCGGGGCGGACATCCAGCTCGACGTCGCGGACGAGGCGGTTGAGGTCCCGGTTGCGGCGGACGTCGTCGAGGTGAGCGCGCAGGTTGTCGCCTACCTTGCCCTTGATCTCGGAGGCCCGGGCCAGCAGGTTCTCCAACCCGTCGTACTGGGTGAGCCACTTCTGGGCGGTCTTGGGGCCGACCCCGGGCACCCCCGGCAGGTTGTCGGACTTCTCCCCCACCAGCGCTGCCAGCTCCGGGTACCGGGCCGGGGGGACCAGGTACTTCTCCTCGACGCCCTCCGGATCGAGCTTGAGCAGGTCGGAGACGCCCTTGCGGGGGTACAGCACCTGGACGTGGTCGGTGACCAACTGGAACGAGTCGCGGTCCCCGGTGCAGACCATGACGTCCATCCCGTCGGCCTCGGCCTGGGTGGCCAGCGTGGCCAGCAGATCGTCGGCCTCGTAGCCCTCCTTCTCCAGGAAGGGGATCTGCAGGGCGTCGAGGACCTCCTTGACCAGGTCCACCTGGCCTCGGAATCCGTCGGGAGAGGCGTCCCGGGTGGCCTTGTAGTCCTCGTACGCCTCGGTGCGGAAGCTGCGCCGGGACACGTCGAACGCCACCGCGACATGGCTCGGCTGCTCGTCGCGCATCAGATTGATCAGCATCGAGGTGAACCCGAACACCGCATTCGTCGGCTGCCCCGTCGTGGTGGCGAAGTTCTCCACCGGCAGGGCGAAGAACGCCCGATAGGCGACGGAGTGCCCGTCGATCAGCAGGAGGCGGGGGCGGGATCCGCCCACCACATCCGAGGTGCTCGCGCTGGGAGTCGTCGTCGTGGCCACGCGGTGACTCTACCCGTGGCCACCGACAACGCTACTTCGTCTTCGACTTCTTGGCGTGGGCGATGATGCCCTCGGCCACGTCGCGCATCGGCTTGCGCAGATCCATCGCGGTCTTCTGGATCCACCGGAACGCCTCCTGCTCGGTCATCCCCATACCGGTCTGCAACAGGCCCTTCGCCTGGTCGACGGCCTTGCGGGACGCGAGTCGCTCCTCCAGGTCCTCGACCTCGGCCTCGACGGCCCGGATCTCGTTGAACCGGGCGATCGCCATCTCGATCGCCGGCACCACGTCCGCAGCCCCGAACGGCTTGACGACGTACGCCATCGCCCCGGCCTCGCGGGCGCGCTCCACCAACTCGCGCTGGCTGAACGCGGTGAGCATGACGACGGGAGCGATCCGCTCCGATGCAATGATCTGGGCGGCGGTGATGCCATCCATCTGCGGCATCTGGACATCCATGACGACCAGGTCCGGGCGGAGTTCGCGCGCCTTCTCGACGGCAGCCTCGCCGTCACCGACCTCGCCGACCACGTCGTAGCCCTCGTCGCGCAGCAGCTCGACCAGGTCCAGCCGGATCAAGGCCTCGTCCTCGGCCACGACGACGCGAGTGGCTGCCGGCGCCTGGCTAGTGGCGTCGGCGTGGGCATCGGCGTCGGCGGACGCCTCGGGCACCACCGGGGTCGGCTCGGCCGACGCAGGGGCGGGTTCGGCCGACGCAGGGGCGGGCTCGGGCGCAACCGGATCGGTCGTGCCCTGCGGCTCCACCGCATCCGCCGCGGGCTCCGTCTTCTTCGCCGTGGTCTTCTTGGCCGCCGTCTTGGCCGTGGCCTTCTTCGCCGTGGCCTTCTTGGCCGCCGTCTTGGCCGTAGCCTTCTTCGCCGTGGCCTTCTTGGCCGGAGCCTTCTTCACCGCCTTCTTGGCCGGGGCCTTCTTGGCAGCACCATCAGGAGAGCCCTCGGCCGCCACGCCGTCGGTACCCTCGGGAGGGGTGGTCTCGCTACTCGTCATTGGGTATCTCACCTGTCGTCGTCAGTCCCGGTTCGAAATGACCGAGGTAAATGGAGAATCAGCTATAGTGATCCATCGTGCGCCGGGGTGGCGGAATGGTAGACGCGGACGGCTCAAACCCGTCTGTCCGTAACAGGACGTAGGGGTTCGAGTCCCCTTCCCGGCACATCTTCCCGACGCGGGGCTCCCGGGCCCCGCGTCCTTCACTCTTCCAGACCGCACCGCTCAGACGCTGCCAATCTTGTGGACCCGCAGGGAGTTGGTCCGGCCCGGTCGTCCCGTCGGGGTGCCCGCGACGATCACCACGCGCTCCCCGTCCTGGACAACCCCCTTCTCCTTCAGCTTCTGGTCGACCAGGCGGACCATCTCGTCGGTCGCCTGGACGGTCGAGGTCTGGATCGTCCGGATGCCCCAGGACAGTGTCAGCTGCCGCTGGGTCGCGATCAGCGGCGAGAAGGCCACGATCGGGATCCGCGGCCGCAGACGGGCCATCCGCCGGGCCGTGTCGCCCGACTGGGTGAATGCGACCAGGTACGAGGCACCGACTCGCTCCGCGACATCGACCGCAGCCTTCGAGATCACTCCGCCCGTGGTGTGCGGGTCCCAGTCGATCGCCGAGATCTGCTCCAGCCCGTGTACCTCGGTCGAGTCGACGATCCGGGCCATCGTGCTCACGGTCTCGACCGGGTACTTGCCGACCGAGGTCTCGCCGGACAGCATCACCGCATCCGCTCCGTCGAGGATCGCGTTCGCCACGTCGGAGGCCTCGGCACGCGTGGGTCGCGGGCTGCTGATCATCGACTCGAGCATCTGGGTCGCCACGATCACCGGCTTGGCCCACCGGCGGGCCTGGCTCACGATCCGCTTCTGGACCAGGGGCACCTCCTCCAGCGGGAGCTCCACACCGAGGTCTCCGCGGGCCACCATGAAGGCGTCGAAGGCGTCGATGATGTCGTCGAGGTTCTCGATCGCCTGCGGCTTCTCGAGCTTGGCGATCACCGGGACCGTACGGCCCTCCTCGGCCATGATCCGGCGCACCAATTCCACGTCCTCCGCCGTGCGGACGAACGACAGGGCGACCATGTCGAAGCCTGCCTGCAGGGCCCAGCGCAGGTCGGCGGCGTCCTTGTCGCTCATCGCCGGCACCGACACCGCAGCGCCGGGCAGGTTGAAGCCCTTGTGGTCGGAGACGGGCCCACCGACGATGACCTCGCAGACGACGTCGGTCTCGGTGACGTCCGTGGCAACCATGAGGATCTTGCCGTCGTCGACCAGGATCTGGTCGCCCGGCCTGACGTCCCGGGGCAGCCCCTTGTGGGTGGACCCCACCCGGGTGCTGTCACCGGGGACATCGAGCGTGGTGACGGTGAACTGCTGTCCGGGCTCAAGTACGACGGGTCCGTCGGTGAACGTTCCGAGGCGGATCTTGGGGCCCTGCAGGTCGGCGAGCAGGCCGATCGGTCGTCCTGCCATGGCCTCTGCCTCGCGGAGGTTCGCCAGCCGGGCCTCGTGCTCCGGGTGGGTGCCGTGACTCATGTTGAAGCGGGCGACGTCCATGCCCGCGTGGATCATCTCGAGGAGTCTGGCCGAGTCGGTCGATGCCGGCCCGAGGGTACAAACGATCTTCGCTCTGCGCACACCCTGACAGTATCCGAGCGGACCTGTGCCACGGCAGTGGACCGGTGGAGTTGTCCGAACTTGCACCGGCCCCTGCCGATCAGTAGGCGGAGACGGTGTCCAGGGCTCGCTGCAGGTCGTCCGGGTAGGCCGACTCGAACTCGACGTATTCGCCCTTGGTCGGATGGAAGAACCCCAGCCGCACGGCGTGCAGCCACTGGCGTTCCAGGCCCAGCCGGGAGGCGAGCAGCGGATCACTGCCGTACAGCGGGTCGCCGACGCACGGATGGTGGATCGCCGCCATGTGGACCCGGATCTGGTGGGTCCGGCCGGTCTCCAGGTGAATGGTCAGCAGCGTCGTCCCACGGAACGCCTCGACCGTGTCGTAGTGGGTGATGCTGGCACGCCCCCCGGACACGACCGCCATCTTCCACGCATGCCCGGGGTCGCGAGCGATCGGCGCGTCGATCGTCCCGGTGAAGGGGTCGGGATGGCCCTGCACCAAGGCGTGGTAGGTCTTGTCGACCGTACGGTCCCGGAAGGCCTGCTTCAGCACGGTGTAGGCGACCTCGCTCTTCGCGACCACCATCAGTCCGGAGGTGCCCACATCCAGGCGCTGCACGATGCCCTGCCGCTCCGGGGCACCCGAGGTCGAGATCCGGAAGCCGGCAGCGGCCAGGTGCTCCACGACCGACGGTCCCTCCCAACCGAGGGAGGGGTGCGCGGTGACACCGACCGGCTTGTCGACCACGACGATGTCGCGGTCGTCGTAGACGATGTCCATCCCCTCGACGATCCGTGGGACGACCCGGACACCCGGATCCTCGTCCGGCAGGTCCACCTCGAGCATGGCGCCGGCCCGCACCCGATCCGACTTCGCGGCGGGGGCGCCGTCCAGACGCATCGCGCCGTCCGCGATCAGCTCCCCGACGTATGTCCGGGACAGTCCAAGCATTCGTGCGGCCGCGGCGTCGACCCGCTCGCCGGCGAGCCCGTCCGGCACCAGCAGGATGCGGGCCCTCATCGGCCGGCACCCCGATCGGCGCGCGCCGGCGCTTCGCGATCCTCGTACAGTCGGCCCCAAGGGCCCCGCTTGCCGAAGAAGCTGAGGGCAAGCACCAGTCCGGCGGCGGCGGTGATCATGGAGTCGGCCACGTTGAAGACGGGGAAATTGGGCAGCGCCAAGAAGTCGACCACGTGCCCGTGGAACAGTGCCGGCGGGCGTCCGATCCGGTCGACCAGGTTGCCGGCGACGCCACCGGCGACCAGTCCGAATGCGACCGCCCAGCCCCAGTGGCGCACCCGGGGTAGCGCGATGACGAGCAGCCCGATGAGGACGGCAATGGCCAGGGCCGAGAACACCACCGTGAAGTCCTGCCCGAGGCTGAACGCCGCCCCGGGATTGCGGATCAGGTGGAGCTGCAGCAACGGGCCGAGGACCGGAACCGATTTCCCAGGGGTGAGCGCGGCGATGGCCCACTGCTTGGTGGCCTGGTCGACAGCGATTCCCACGACCGCTACCCCGACCATCACGGCCCGGGCCACCCCCGCGGACACGACGCCGGTACGGTCGGAACGCGACACTATCGTCGCTCCTCCCGCTGCTTGCAGGTGAGGCAGAGGGTGGCGCGCGGGATGATCTGGAGTCGCCCCTTGCCGATCGGCTGGCCGCAGTTCTCGCACAGGCCGTACGTGCCCCGGCGGATCGCGGCGAGTGCCCGCTCGGACTGGTCGAGCATCTCCTCGGAGTTGCGGACCAAGGACATCTCGTGGTCCCGCTCGAAGTTCGCCGAACCGACGTCGGCGGGGTCTCGACCGGTGACGTCGGAGCCGTCCCGGATACCGATCAGGTCCGCCTGCGTCTGCTCGATGATCTCGCGCTGCCGCTTGATGTCAGACTCCAGCTCCGAGATCACCTCCTGGAGCTCCTCCAGCGTCCAGGGATCCTCGTCGGCCTCGACCGCGAAAGCCGCCGGATCGAGCGTTTCACGCCAGGCGGTGTCATCGGCCGGTCGCGCTGGGTCAGTGGTGGGCATAGTGGGGTCCGTTTCTTGTATCTGTTCCGATATGTCCGCAGAGAGTACACGAAGGGTCCCGCAGCAGCGGGACCCTCCGGTATGTGTCTTGCTCCGTCTCCTGACGGGACTCGGCCGATGCAGCCGGGTCACCTCCCGGAGCGTTGTCTCACTTGTCGCGCATCAGGGCATCGAGACGAGGCGTCGAGGAACCCTGCTGGCCGCGCGACGGGAGGTCGCGGGCGAGGGCGGGGCGGTTCTCCGGCTCGATGGTGCTCCGCTCCAGGTCGGCCAACTGGCTGTGCAGCAGGTCGGAAAAGTTTTCACGGAAGCGGCCCTCGTAGTCGCGGAGCTCGGCAACGTTGCGCTGCAGCTGGTCGCGCTCGTCCTCCAGGCCGCTGAACAGCTCGGCACGACGCATGTTGACCTCGTTGTCGAGGTTGTCCGCGCGGCCCTGCGCCTCCGAGACCATCCGTTCGGCGTTGATGCGGGCCTCGGACTGGATCCGGTCGGCCCGGGTCTGCGCATCGGTGGTGATCTCGTGGGCCTGGCGGTTCGCGTTGTCGACGGTCTCGGTCGCCTGGCGGTCGGCATTGCCGATCGTGTCGGCGGCCTGGCGGTCGGCATTGCCGATCGTCTCGGAAGCCCGACGCTCGGCATTGCCGATCGTCTCGGAGGCCCGACGGTTGGCGCTGTCGATGGTCTCGGCAGCCTGGCGGTTGGCACTGTCGATCGTGTTGTGGGCCTCGGACTCGGCCTCGGTGACCAGGCGCTCGGCCTGCTCGGTGGCCATCTGGACCAGCCGGACGACGGCCTGGCTGGCCTCTGCAGAGGTGGAGACCACGAGGCGTTCCACGCCGCCGTGCACCTGGACCGGAGCAGGCTCCGGGGCCACGGCCAGCGGAGCCGACGCGGGCTCCTCGATGACCGGCTGGAACTGGGAGGTGGCCTGCTGGGCCTCCGCCGCGTTGTCCGCAGCCTGCTGGAGCGCCTCGACCTGGCGCCGCAGCATCTCGTTCTCCTCCACCAACTTCGCGAAGGACGCCTCCACCCGGTCGACGAAGAGGTCGACGTCCGTGACCTCGTAGCCGGCACGCCGAGCCATGTGGAACTTTGTGTTGCGCACTTCGTCAAGCGTCAGTGTGGTCATACGTTCACCTCGAAATCGTCCAGTGGACAGGTGTCCAACGGAAATCTTTGGCCCGCCTCGTGTTCAGAGGCATTGCGGTCGACCCACGAGCCGAGACCACAATATCCTGCACCCCTTCGTGACTACCGTATTGGGCCGTCCCGCGGGTCGCAACACGAGCGGGTAAACCCTCACCCTCGACCTTAAGGTGTCGCCGCTGGGCCAGCACCCGGTTCGGCCATCCTCAGGAGGCGATCAAGAACGCGGCGTTGAGTCGCATCAGCACCCAGACGGCGAAGAAGAGCACCAGGAATGACACGTCGAAGCCGATGTTGCCGAGCCGCACCGGTCGGATAAATCGCCCCAGCCAGCGCAGCGGTGGGTCAGTGATGCTGTAGACGACCTCGGCCACGACCAGCACCAGGCCCTTCGGCTTCCACTGGGGAGACAGCACCTCGACCCAGGACAGGATCATGCGGACGAACAGCAGCGCCATGAAGAGCCAAAGCACGGCATGGATGATGAGACCGAGAGTGGTCAACAACGGGAGCTCCGAATCGATGAGAAGAACGGTCAACTCTGATTGTAGAAGCCCTCGGCAATCCGCTGCTTGTCCTCAGTGGTGACGCGGACGTTGTGCGGCGACAGCAGGAACACCCCGGTATCGACCTTCTCGATCGATCCGTTCAGGCCGAAGATCAGTCCGGACGCGAAGTCCACGATCCGCCGGGCGTGGTCGTGCTCCATGAAGGAGAGGTTGATGATCACCGGGAAGCCGTCCCGGAAGTTCTCCCCGATGCTGCGGGCCTCGTTGAAGGTCTTCGGGGTGATGAAGATGATCCTGTTGATGTCCGCCGTGCGTGCCTGGTCTTCCTCGGCGGGCTCGGACCGGGCTGGGGGCGCCGGTGACGGCGAGGACGGGGCCGACGACTCGGTCGTGGCCGGGTCATGCGAACGCCGATCCGGCACCGGCTGGGTCAGCTCGGGTTCCGACGAACCGTCGAAGGCCTCGTGCGCGTAGACCCGGCCGTACGCCTGGCTGTCCTCGTAGGTATCGGACTCGTCGCCGTAGTCGTCGCTGAGGACGCGCTCGTCGCCGCGCGACTGGGATGGGAGCTCGCGCTCGTAGTCCTCGTAGCGATCGGTCTCCCGGGGGCCGAGGCCGATCCACTCGCTGGCGCGCTTGACCCAGTCAGCCATCCGAGATCCTTCCCTCCGTACTCGTCCGCTCCGTTACTCGTCCACAGTGTGCTCATCATGCCGTGCCGGCACCGGGTACCGTGCGCATGACTGGGTCACCCGTCCCGCTTCCGGTCAAGGGCTCGCAGTCACTTGTGACGATACCGCGACCCGCCGGTTCCGCCGGGAGCCCCTCACCGACACGCCCGGACACCAGCGAGCCGACCGCGCCTCCGGAGCTCAGGCCAACCGCGCCCCCAGCGCTCAGGAGAGCCACGCCAGGCCGAGCTGTCGTCCGGCCTCGGCGCCATCGCGGCGGTGGCTGTGCAGGGCGGGGTCGGTCAGCGTGCAGGGCCCGACGTACGCCACCGGCACGCCGACGGCCGCGAGCTGGGCCCGGACCCCGCCGGTCAGGTCGATCGCCGGTGTCCCCCAGCGGGTCCTGGCGCGGGTCCCCGGCACCACCGCGGCCGCGGCCTCGGCCATCTCTGCCGGCACCTCGTAGCAGTCGCCGTGGACGTGCGGCCCGATCCAGGCGGTCAGGTCGCGCGCACCGAGGTCGCGCATGACCTCCACCGTGGCGCCGATTACGTCGGAGAGCACGCCGGCCCGGCCGGCGTGCGCGGCACCGACGATCCGGCGCACCGGATCGGCGAGCACCACCGGCACGCAGTCGGCTGCCCGGACCGCCAGCGCCACCTCGGTCATCTCGGGGCCGGCGACCAGCGCATCACCCTCCGGCTGGGCGGTCTCATCCCACGCCTCGAGGAAGGCGCGGTCGACGACGTGGACGCGGTTCGAGTGGACCTGGTGCAGGGTCACGATCCGCCCGAATCCCGCGTCCTCCTGGATCCGGCGCAGGTTCTCCGCCCGGCAGTCCGTCCCCCCGTCGAAGGCGCCGAAGCTCAGTGAGCCCGGCCCGGGGGTCACGCCGCCGTCGCGGTCGGTGAAGCCGATGCCAACCCCGCGAGCGGGGTCGGCGTCAGGTCGCTTGAGCAGGTCCCACACGGTCTAGCGGCCTCAGCTCAGGAAGTCGGGCAGGTCGATGTCGGCCAGGTCGTCGCTCTTCGGCTGGACCGGCGAGGGGCCGAAGCCGTTGCGGACCTCACTGGCCGGCGGCGGGGTGGGCTCGGCGGACCGGGTCTGCGGAGCCTGCGACCCACCCCAGGCCTCGTGGGTCGGCTGTTGGTTCGCCGGGGCCTGCTGCTGCGACTCGACGGCCCGCCGGGTGGCGCCCTGCTCTCGCTTCGGCGGCTCACCGCCGTCGAAGCCCGCCGCTATCACGGTGACCCGCACCTCGTCACCGAGGGAGTCGTCGATGATCGTGCCGAAGATGATGTTCGCGTCGTCGGCGGCAGCCTCCTCGATCAGGTCAGCCGCTGCCGAGACCTCGAACAGGCCGAGGTCGGAGCCGCCGGCGATCGACAGCAGGACCCCATGGGCACCATCCACGCTCGCCTCCAGCAGCGGCGACGACACGGCCATCTCGGCGGCCACCCGGGCACGATCCTCGCCCCGGGCCATGCCGATGCCCATCAGCGCGGACCCGGCGTCCGCCATCACCGACTTGACGTCGGCGAAGTCCAGGTTGATCAGTCCCGGAGTGGTGATCAGGTTCGTGATGCCCGAGACGCCTTGGTACAGCACCGTGTCGGCCTGGCGGAAGGCATCCAGGATGGCGACCTGCTGATCGGTCATGTCCAGCAGCTTGTCGTTCGGGATGGTGATCAGGGTGTCGACCTCTTCGCGCAGGATCGCGATGCCCTCATCCGCCTGGCGACTGCGCCGCTTGCCCTCGAACCGGAACGGCTTGGTCACGACCCCGATCGTCAGCGCGCCGAGCGCCCGGGCGACCCGAGCCACCACGGGCGCGCCACCGGTCCCGGTGCCGCCTCCCTCGCCGGCGGTGACGAAGACCATGTCAGCGCCCTTGAGCGCCTCCTCGATCTCGTCGGCGTGGTCCTCGGCGGCCTGGCGGCCCTTCTCCGGGTCAGCTCCGGCGCCGAGCCCACGGGTCAGCTCGCGCCCAATGTCGAGCTTGACATCGGCATCACTCATCAACAGGGCTTGGGCATCGGTGTTGATCGCGATGAACTCGACGCCCTGGAGCCCAGCCTCCATCATCCGGTTGACGGCGTTGACACCACCGCCGCCGACGCCGACGACCTTGATCACGGCCAAGTAGTTCTGGGATGGACTGACCACGGGGTACCCGCCTCGCTTCTGATGTTCGGACGCCCGACGTGTCGCTGGAAACCGTGATGCCCGCCCGGTGGGCAAACAATCCAGCGTGACCCGCAGGACACTGGGGCACGATGCACCCCAGATTGCTGTTCAGGCTAGGAGGATCTCACGAGCAAAGTCCACAAGGCACACCGCGACTCGCCGAGACTCTCAACCCCAAGTCTAGGGGGACCCACCGGGAGCCGTCCCCGGCGTACCGCAGGACATCGTACGGCTGCTCCGGGCCGTGCTCGCCTGGCAGGTCGCAGGCTCACTGGGTGGTGGGGAAGGCCGGCACCGAGACGTCGTAGCTCGTGGCATCCGGAACCTGGTCGCGCAGCACGGCCAGCACCTGCCCCTTCAGCTCAGCGTTCTCAGGGTCACCCCAGACCACACGGGTCCCGGATTCCAGCTCCAGCGTGATCGCCGCCGGGGAGTCGGCCCGGACCCCGAGGACCTGGCTGCGGATGTCGTCCGGCAGTGCCCCGACCGTCCGCCCCACTGCCGAGGTGAGGTCCGCGTCGACGCTGTCCCCCTCGGCCCGGAGCAGGTCAGCAGGCTGCTCGGGCACCTGGGCGTACGCCACGCCTTCACTGTCGACCAGCAGGAACCCGCCGTTGACGGTGAAGGCGACCACTGGTGTGCGCTCGCTGATCCGGATGCCGAGGGTGTGCGGCCAGGACCGGACAACCTCGACCTCCCGCACCGGCGCCAGGGTCCGGACCCGGGCCTCGATCGCAGCCCGGTCCTGCTGGGGCAACGGGAGGTCGGGCGGGACCTCGGCGGCGCCGGTCACCTGCTCGGGGGTCAGCAGCGACGTGCCGCGAACGTCGACGGTGCGGGTCGCAAACAGCGGGGAGAACCACAGGCCCCAGACAGCGGCCACGAGGACCAGACCGACAGCCAGCGCCACCAGCAGCCTGCGCCGCCGCCGGCGGACGGCTCGCTCCTGTCGCAGCCGGATCGGGCCGGTCAGGTCGTCCTCCCCACCGTGTCTCCGGCGCGTTCGCCTGCTCTCGGGCGGCACGGCCATCAGCGTCCCGCAGCGGTGAGGGCCTCGATGACCATCGGGCCCACCGTGGTCACGTCCCCGGCACCGATGGTCAGGACCAGGTCCCCGGGACGGGCCAGGCCGGCCACCTGCTCGGCGGCCTGGCGGTGGGAATGGGCGGCGTGGACCCGCCCAGCGCCGAGCACCGAGGCGGTGACGTCACCGACGAGGGCGCTGGTGATGCCGGGCACGGGCTCCTCACGGGCCCCGTAGATGTCCATCAGCACGACCTCGTCGGCGGCGGCCAGGGCCTGCCCGAAGGCCTCGGCGAAGTCCCTGGTCCGCGAGTACAGGTGCGGCTGGAAGCAGGCAATGACACGACCGGGGCCGACGGTGTCGCGGGCTGCGGCCAGCACGGCGTCGATCTCGGTGGGGTGGTGGGCGTAGTCGTCGATGATCCGGACACCGCCGACCACGCCGACCGGGTCGAACCGACGGTGGGCACCGCGGAAGCCGCCCAGCGCGTCAGCGGCACGGTCCGCGTCGATCCCCAGGTGGGTGGTCACCACCAGGGCGGCGGTGGCGTTGGCCAGGTTGTGCAGCCCGGGCACGCCGAGGCTGAGCGGGACGATCCGGTCGTCGAGGCGGATCGAACCGCGCACGCCGGTCGCGTCGTGGCTGACGTCACCGATCAGGACATCCGCGCCGGGGTCGGTGCCGTAGGTCAGGTGCGGGGTGTCGACCAGTGCCGCGGACAGGGCCGCCCCACCCGGGCCGTCAATATTGACCACCGCCACCTCGGTCGCCCCGGAGGCGAACCGGACGAACCCGTCCGCGTACGCCTCGGACGTGAGCCAATTGTCCAGGTGGTCGGCCTCGACATTGGTGACCACGCGGATGCCGGCCGGGTACTGCAGGAACGACCCGTCGGACTCGTCGGCCTCCACCACGAACGGGCTGCCCGCGGCCCCCAGGCGGGAGCTCTCCCCGGTGGCCAGTGGCGCGCCGACGACATAGCCGCCATCGGTCCCGGCGGCGACCAGGACGTGCGCGATCATCGCAGACGTGGTGGTCTTGCCGTGCGTGCCGCCGACGGCGACACCGGGTCGGCCCAGCATCAGCGCAGCCAGGGCGGCGCTGCGGTGCCAGACCCGCAGCCCCCGGCGGCGCGCCTCGGCCAGCTCCGGGTTGGTCTCCCGGACCGCCGAGGACACCACGACGGTCTCGGCGCCACCGAGCTGGGCAGCGTCGTGGCCGACGTAGGTGGTGACGCCGCGGCGGCGCAGCATGGCAAGGTTCGCCGAATCCGCCTGGTCGGAACCGGTGACCGGGATGCCCAGATCGGCGTACGAGGCGGCGATGCCGGACATGCCGGCCCCGCCGATCGCGATGAAGTGGACCGGTCCGAGCTCGCGGGGGTCGACCAGGTCGACCGGGGTGAGCAGTGTCATCGGGCGGCCGCCCGCAGGATCATGTCGCAGAGCAGATCGGCGGCGTTGCCGGGGACCATGCCGCGGCCGGCGTCACGCATCCTGGCCAGGCGCTCCGGGTCGGTGACCAGCGGGGCGACCAGGCTCACCAGCCGGTCCGCGGTGCACTCGGAGTCGAGCAGCCGGAGGGCGCCCCCGGCCTGCACCAGCGCGTCGGCGTTGCGGGCCTGCTCCCCGTTGCCGTGCGGCAGCGGCACCAGCACGGTCGGCAGGCCGATCGCGATCGTCTCCATCACGGTGCCGGCACCGGAGCGCCCGAGCATCAGGTCGGCCACGGCGTACGCCCGCTCCATCGCGTCGACGTACGCGACCGGCCGGTAGGAGGCGCCGGTGGCCTCGTCGACGACCGGCTCCATGTCCGAGGTGAAATTGCGCGGGCCGAGTACGTGCAGCACCTGGATGCCGCGGGCGATCAGCTCCGGATACGCGTCGCGGACGGCGTTGTTGATGCTGCGGGCCCCCTGGGAGCCGCCGCTGACCAGGAGCGTCGGCAGCCCGGCCTCCAGCCGGAACTCGGCCCGGGCCGCCGGGGCGACGGCCTCCCGGTCCAGTCCGGTGATCTCGGCACGCAGCGGCATGCCGACCACCTGCGCGTGTCGCAGCGGCGTACCGGGGAAGGTGACGGCGACCCGCTCGGTGAACCGGGTGGCGACCTTGTTGGCCAACCCGGGCACGGCGTTCTGCTCGTGGACGACGATCGGGATGCGCAGTTCGCTGGCGGCCAGATAGGCCGGCATCGCCACGTACCCGCCGAACCCGACCAGCACGTCGGCCCGATGGGCCTTCAGGATGCGACGGGCCTGGTTGATCGACCGGCGCAGCCGCACCGGCACCTTGGCCAGGTCGAGGTTGAGCCTGCGCGGCAGCGGGACCGGGTCGATGAGCTGCAGGTCGAGGCCGGCCGCGGGCACCACCCGGGTCTCCAGGCCCTTGGGCGTCCCGATGGCCAGGATGTGCACCCCGGGTTCCCGCTCCTTGAGCCGGTCCGCGGTGGCGATCAGCGGCGAGGTGTGGCCGGCGGTCCCCCCGCCGGCGAGCACGACATTGGTCATCTACCTGTTCCTCCCCTTCCGCTCGCGGGTGGATGCCTCGCGTCCCCCACGCCGCCTGCTGTTCCCTTGGCCATCAGGTGCGCCGGTGCGCATGCCGGCGTCCGGTGCGCCGGTGCGTGCGCCCGGGTCCGGTGCGCCGGTGCTCCGGCTGTCGACGACGGCACTGACCCGGCCGATCGCCTGCTGCTGGGCCTCCGCCCGGGACCGCCGTTGCCGCTCCGCGACCGCGCCCGGCTCCGCTCGGGCACACGACATCAGCAGTCCCACGGCCACCAGCGTAGCCACGATCGCCGACCCTCCGTACGAGATGAACGGCAGCGGTACGCCCATCACCGGCCACAGCCTCAGCACGACAGCGATGTTGACGAAGGCCTGGAAGGTGATCCACCCGGTCACGCCGGCGGCCAGGTAGCGCTGGTAGGGGCGTACGGAGCGCCGCATGATCCGTATCCCGGCCCAGCCGAGCAGGGCGAACAGGGCCACGACGGACAAGGTGCCGAACAGTCCGAGCTCCTCGCCCACCACGGCGAGGATGTAGTCGGTGTGGGCCTCGGGCAGTCCACCCCACTTCTGCCGACTCGCTCCCAGGCTGAGCCCCCACCAGCCGCCGGAGGCGAGGGCATAGGTGCCCATCATGTTCTGGTAGTTCTCGTTGGTGATGCCGTCCTGCGGGCGCAGGAACGTGAGCATCCGCATCGCCCGGTAGGGGGTGGAGACGATCAGCGCCCCGACGGCGGCCGTGGCGATCGTCCCGATGCCGGCGAAGAAGACCAGCGGGACCCCGGCGACCCACAGCACGGCGGCGACCATCGCGACCATCACCACGGCCGAGCCGAGGTCGCCCTGCAGCACGGTCAGGCCGAGCAGGAGACCGGACCAGACCAGGTAGGGCCACAGGATGCGGCGCAGCTGGTCGAGCTCCCGGTCGTGCCGGGCCAGGACGTCGGCCCCCCACCAGGCGATGGCGACCTTGGCGAACTCGGACGGCTGCCCGGAGAACGGCCCGATCTCCAGCCAGTTGCGGTTGCCGTTGGCCTCGAAGCCGAGCGGGGTGTACGTCGCCAACAGCCCGACCAGGGCCAGCACGTACATCCCGATCGACAGCGGACGCGTCTTCTCCGGCGGAGCCAGCGCCAGGGGGAGGGCGAGGACCAAGCCGAGCGCGGTGAACCCGAACTGGCGCAGGAAGATCACGTAAGAGTTCCCGTCGTAGCGGGTGTACGACAGCACGCTCGAGGCCGACAGCACCATCGTCGACCCGACGAACAGCAACAGCACCACCGAGGTGGCGAGCAGGGCCTGGCTGGCACGGGGGTGGTCGAGCCACCCCCGCACGGTCGCGGATGTGGTGGTCACCCAGTGTCGAGTGCCTCCCGCCAGGTTGCGGGTGTCGATCGCCATCGGGCGGATCCTCCGTTGCTGTCGTGCGGTGCCCGACAGCGGTGGCGGTCAGGCCTGGTCCAGCGCCTTTGCCGCCCGTGCGAAGTCGTCGCCGCGGGCCGCGTAGTCCGGCCACATGTCCTTGCTGGCACAACCGGGTGCCAGCAGGACGGTGTCACCGGGGCGGGCCATCCGTGCTGCCGTGGCCACGACCTGCGCCATGACCCCAGTGTCGGACGAATCAAAGATCTCGACGGGGACGTCGGGGGCGTGTCGTCGCAGGGCCTCGGCGATCACCTGCCGATCCACGCCGAGCAGCACCACGCCGCGCAGGCGTGGAGCGATCGCCGCGACCAGGTCGTCGAAGCCGGTGCCCTTCCCCTGTCCCCCGGCGACCCAGACCACCGAGTCGAAGGCGTGCAGCGAGGACAGCGCCGCGTGCGGGTTGGTGGCCTTCGAGTCGTCGACGTACGTGACGCCGTCCACCTGGGCGACGGTCTGGATCCGGTGCCCACCCAGGCGTAGGGTGCGCAGGCCGTCCCGGACCGCGGTCGCCGGCACCCCGTAGGAGCGGGCCAGGGCGGCCGCGGCGAGGGCGTTGGCGACGTTGTGCGGGGCATACGGCTGAACGTCGCTGACGGCGGCCAGTTCGAGGGCGGAGTCCTTGCGCTGGGCCACGAAGGCGCGATCGACGAGCAGGTCGTCCACGACGCCGAGCATCGAGGGGGCCGGGATCCCGAGGGTGAAGCCGATCGCCCGGGCCCCCTCGGCGACGTCCGCCTCCTCGACCATCCGCTCGGTGTTCGGGTCGGCGACGTTGTAGACGCACGCATGCGTGACGCGCTCGTAGATCCGGGCCTTGTCTGCGGCGTACTCGGCCATCGACGGGTACCACTCGAGATGGTCCTGCTCGATGTTGAGCACCGTCGCCGAGTGGGCGGCCAGGCTGTGGGACCAGTGCAGCTGGAAGCTGGACAGCTCCACCGCCAACACGTCGTACGGCTCGGGGTCCAGGACGGTCTCCATCACCGGCTTGCCGATGTTGCCGCAGGCCACGGCTCGCAGACCGGCGGCCTGCAGCATCGACTCGAGCATCTGGGTGGTGGTTGTCTTGCCGTTGGTGCCGGTGACCGCGAGCCAGGCGGGCGTGCGATCCGGGTGCTGGAGCCGCCACGCGAGTTCGACCTCACCGTAGATCGGCACGCCACGGGCGGCGGCCTGGGCCAGGAGCGGCGTGGTCGGTCGCCAGCCCGGGGAGGTGACCACCAGGTCGACCCGGTCGGGCAGCGTCGCGGTGGACCCGGGGCCGAGCCGGATCTCGGCGCCGAGGACCTCCAGCACCTGGGCACGCTCGGCGGTCTCCTGCCGGTCGGAGTCGTCGAGGACCAGGACCCGGGCACCCAGCTCGAGCAGGGCATCGGCGGCCGCGAAGCCCGAGGTACCCAGCCCTGCGACCACCACCCGGGCCTGGGGCCACGGGGAGAAACGGTCGGCGGCGCCGATCCAGTCCGGTCGCAGGCCGCTCACTGGCCCAGCCCCGCCACCCACTCGCCGTAGAACAGCCCGACGCCCAGCGCGACGAAGCAGCCGGCGATGATCCAGAAGCGGATCACGATGGTGACCTCGGACCAGCCGACCATCTCGAAGTGGTGCTGCAGCGGGGCCATCTTGAAGACCCGTCTGCCGGTGCCGGTCCGCCACCTGGTGAACTTGAAGAAGCTGGTCTGGATGATCACCGACAGGGTGATGATGACGAACAGCCCGCCCAGGATGATCAACAGCAGTTCGGTGCGGCTCGTGATGGCCAGGCCGGCCAGGCCGCCACCGAGGGCCAGCGAGCCCGAGTCACCCATGAAGATCTTGGCCGGCTTCGCGTTCCACCAGAGGAAGCCGAAGCAGGCCCCCGTCAGGGCCACGGCGACGACCGCCAGGTCGTACGGGTCCCGGACCTCGTAGCACTTGGACAACGACGAGGGGTTGGGCTGGGCACAGGACTGGTTGAACTGCCACAGGTTGATCAACGCGTACGCGCCGAAGACCATCGTCGAGGCCCCGGCGGCCAACCCGTCGAGTCCATCGGTGAGGTTGACCGCGTTGGACGTACCGAGGATCAGCAGCAGGAACCAGATGACGGCCAGCCACAGCGGCAACTGGAGCCAGGAGATGTCGCGCAGGAAGGAGATGACCGGCGAGGCGGGGGTGAGTCCGCGTTCGTCGGGGAAGTTGAGGGCGAGGACGCCGAAGGCGACCGCGACGACGGTCTGGCCGACCAGCTTCTGGGCCGGGGTCAGGCCGAGGGAGCGCTTGTTCGAGATCTTGGTCCAGTCGTCGAGGAAGCCGACCAAACCGGTGCCCGCGAACAGCATCAGCACCAGCAGGCCGCTGGCGGTCGGCCGGGTCCAGGAGACCAGGTGGGCCAGTGCGTAGGCCAGCAGCACCGCGATGATGATGACGATGCCACCCATCGTCGGGGTCCCCCGCTTGGTGTGGTGCGAGGTCGGGCCGTCGTCACGGATGAACTGCCCATAGCCCTTCTTGACCAGCACCCCGATCGCCGCGCGGGTCCCCAGCAGGGTCCCCACGAGTGCGAACGCGCCCGCCAGCAGGATCGTGATCAACGTGCCCCTCCAGTCTCGTCGGCGTTCGGCTGCCCGGTGACGCCGGCGGCAAGGGCTGCCGCGACAGTCTCCAAGGCCAGTCCGCGGGACGCCTTCACCAGGACCACGTCAGCGGGCCCCAGTGGCGCCGCGGAAGTGGCCATCGCGAACTTATCAGCAACCACGCCGACCCTGATGTCGACAGCTGACTGGGTGGCACCGGCGACGATGTCGTCGGCGTACTCACCGATGGCGAGCAGGTCGGTCACCCCCAGCCCGGCGGCCAGGGCACCGATCCTGTGGTGCTCGCCGGCCGCGGCCTCGCCCAGCTCGAGCATGTCACCCAGCAGGGCCCAGACCCGTGCCCGGGGGTCGCGGGCCCGCCGGCGATCACCGATCCGGGCCAGGGTGGCGAGGGCGCTGGCCATGGAGTCCGGGTTGGCGTTGTAGGTGTCGTTGAGGACCACCACCCCGTCGGCCCGCTCGGTGACCTCCATCCGCCAGGGAGACAGGGCCTGCGCCCCGGTCAGCGCCCGGGCGATCCGCTCGGCGTCGAGGCCGAGGACGTAGCCGACGGCCGCGGCGGCCAGGGCGTTCGGCACCTGGTGCGCGCCCAGCTGGCGCAGGCGGACCGGGAAGGTCGAGGTCACCACCTCGGTCCCGTCCGGCATCCGGCCGGTCCGGTCCTCGATGTGCAGGGTGAAGGAGAACCGGTCGAGCTCGTCGGGCCGCACGTCCTCGGCCCAGACCAGCACCTCTCCCCCGTCGGCGGGACGAGCACCCACCGCGAATCGGACGATGTGGGCGGGCGTACGCTCCGACATCGCACTGACCCGGGCATCGTCGCCGTTCAGGACCGCCCACCCGTCCGGCCCAAGTGCCTCGACCAGCTCGCCCTTCGCCCGGGCGATCACGTCCTGGGAGCCGAACTCGCCGAGGTGGGCGTGCCCGACGTTCAGCACCACCCCGACCGTCGGCGGGGTGATCGTGCACAGGTAGGCGACGTGGCCCAGGCCGCGCGCCCCCATCTCGGTGACGAGGTAGCGGGTCGCCTCGTCGCACCGGGTGGCCGTCAGTGGGGCCCCGATCTCGTTGTTGAACGAGCCGACCGGGGACACCGTCGGGCCGGCGATGCGCAGCACCTGGCCGACCAGGTCCTTGGTGGAGGTCTTGCCGGACGAGCCGGTGATGCCGACCACGGACAGGTCGGGGCCGGTGGCCACCACGTGACGCGCCAGGGCGGCCAGGGCCTGCTGCGGGTCAGCGACGACCAGGCACGGCACGCCGGCCTCGACCGGGCGCTGGGTGATCGCGGCGGCCGCACCGTTCGCGACGGCAGCGGCGACGTAGTCGTGTCCGTCCACGGACTCGCCGGGGAAGGCGACGAACAGCGAACCGGGGGTGGCCAGGTGGGAGTCGATCACGACATCGGGGCCGACCAGCAGGTCGGGAGGGGCATCGGCGTCTCCGGGCTGGACGATCCGGGCGTCGATCGCAGCAGCGATCTCGGCGATCGGGCGAGGTTGCATGTCAGTCCTCCTTGGAGTGCCAGGCGGCACGAATGGCCTCGACATCGTCGAAGGGTACGGTGTCCTCCCCGATGGTCTGGCCCTGTTCATGGCCCTTGCCGAGCACGGCGACGATGTCGTCCGGCCGGGCCAGACCGAGTGCGGCGGCGATCGCGGTGGCCCGCCCGCCGCCGTCCATGACCTCCACGCCCTCGCCGTGGCCGGGCCGGGCCGTGGCCACCGCACCCGAACGCAGCGCCTCCTCGGCACCCGCCAGCACGGCGGCCCGGATCGACGACGGGTCTTCGGAGCGGGGGTTGTCGTCAGTGACGACGACCACGTCCGCCCAGGTCGCCGCGGCAGCGCCGATCGGGCCACGCTTGGCCCGGTCCCGGTCACCACCGCAACCGAGCACCGCGATCACCCGGCCACCGGTCCCCGTACGGTCCACCCGCTCGGTGAGGGCCTGCAGGGCGGAGGTGACCGCCTGGGGCGTGTGGGCGAAGTCGACCACGGCGAGCGGCGCATCGGCACCGAGGTCGACGACCTGCATCCGGCCGGGGACCTGGGCAGTGGCCAGTCCGGGCAGCGCCGCCTCGAGGTCGACGCCGGCCAGTGCCAGCATCGCCGCGCAGGTCACGGCGTTGCGGGCGTTGAACAGGCCCGGCAGCCCCACCTCGATGTCCAGCGGCCCCAGCGGGGACCGCACATGCACCCGGGAGCCGCCGTTGGCCAGGGCACTGACCTCGGAGGCGTACCAGTCGGCGCCCGGGTCGCCGAAGCTGGTGGTGTGGACCCGGGCCAGCCGCTCGCCGGATTCGCGGGCCAACCGCGCACCCCACTCGTCATCGATGCTGACCACCGCGGCATCGGTGTGCTCCGGGGCGAACAGGGCGGCCTTGGCCCGGTAGTAGTCCTCCATCGTGGCGTGGAAGTCCAGGTGGTCGCGGCCGAGGTTGGTGAAGGCGGCCACCCGGAAGGGCACCGCCTCGGCCCGCTGGTACGCCATCGCGTGCGAGGAGACCTCCATCGCCACGGAGTCCGCACCGGTCTCCACCATCACGGCCAGCAGTGCCTGCAGGTCCACCGATTCCGGCGTGGTGATGGTCGTCCGGGACGTGTCCAGGCAGATCGGGCCGACGTGGAAGCCGAGCGTGCCGATGGTCCCGGCCGTACGTCCGGCGGCGGCCAGCCCGGCGGCGAGCATGGCGACCGTGGTGGTCTTGCCGTTGGTGCCGGTCACCGCGTACATGGTCAGGGCCTCGGCCGGCCGTCCGTACACCTCGGCGGCCCAGTGGGCCATCACCGTGCGCGGCCGGTCGACGACGACCAGGGGCAGGCCCGCCGCGGCACCGCTCGCGGCACCGTCCGGGTCGGTGAGGATCGCCACGGCTCCGGCCTGCAGGGCTGCGGCGGCGAACCGGATGCCGTGCGTGCGGCTGCCGGGCAGCGCGACGTACGCGTCGCCGGGCCGGACCTGGCGCGAGTCCAGCGTCAGCCCACTGACCATGACGTCGTGGACATTGACGTCGACCGTACGGGGAGGGTGGCCAGATTCGGCCAGGTTGCACAGGTCTGCGAGCGAACGGGGGTGGAGATTCCGGGGACGCAGCGGCCCATTCGATGTCGGCACAGTCAGACCGTACCCATCACCGGCTGGGGCCCGTGACGGTGACCATCCCAGGTCACCACTCCAGTGGGGTGTTCGGGGCCTTGCTGGTCGACGGGGCGACACCGTAGCGCGGCATGGCGTAGGTCATGATCTCCTTGTAGGCAGGGCCGGCCACGGTCGACCCGTAGTGGCCCTTGGCCGGGGCGTCGACGACGACGTAGGTGAGGATCTGGGGATCCTCGGCGGGCGCCGCGCCGACGTAGCTGGCGGTGTAGCCGGAGTACCGGCCCGATGCTTCGTTGTAGCGCTCGGCGGTCGCGGTCTTGCCCACCGAGCGGTAGCCCGGCAGCGCCATCTCCCGGCCGGTCCCCCCGGGCCCGGTGACCGCCTCCAGCATCTCGATGACCATCGCGGAGGCCTGCTCCGAGATGACGCGTCGGGGCGCCGGACGCTCGAGCGGGACGGCCCGGCCGTCGGCATCGGTGGCCGACTGGACGATCGTCGGGTAGTTGTAGACACCGTCGTTGAGGATCCCGGAGATCGCCGCGGCCATCTGGATACCGGTGGTCGACAAGCCCTGGCCGAACGCGACCTGGTCACGCGAGTAGTCGGGCAGGTCCGGGGGCGGGGACCAGCCGCTGGCCTCCGCGGGCAGTTCGATACCGGTGCGCTGGCCCAGGCCGAAGCTGTCGAGGTAGCCCACCAGTTCCTGCTTGGGCATCTCCCGGGCCAGCTGGACGGTGCCGATGTTGGACGACTCGGCCATCACGCCCGTCGCGGTGAGCCGAAGGTCACCGTGCGCGGTGGAGTCCGTGATCGTCAGGTCGGCCGACTTGAGCTCGGACGGGACGAAGACCTGCGTGGTCGGCGTGACGTAGCCGCCGTCGGCGAGGGCTGCGAAGGTGAGCACCTTCTCCACCGACCCGGGCTCCAGCGCGTCACTGATGGCCCCGTTGTCCATGTTCTCGGCCTTGGCGGAGCTGAGGTCGGAGGGATCGAAGGTCGGGTAGTTGGCCATCGCCAGCACCTCGCCGGTCTTCACGTTCATCACGATCGCGTAGCCGGACTGCGCCTCGCTGGTGGTGACCACCTTGCGCACCGCCTGTTCGGCGGTCCACTGCAGCTCGGAGTCGATGGTGAGCTGGTACGCGGTACCGTCCTGGGCCGGGGTGAGCTCATTGTCCCCCAACGGGATCCGGGTGCCCGCTGGCGACCCCTGGTACACCTCGGTGCCGTCCACGCCGGCCAGGCTCTCGTCGTTGGCGTACTCGAAGCCGTACGCGCCCTCTCTGAAGACGCCATCCTCGTCCTGCTTCAGCACGCCGATCACGTTCGAGGCCAGCGTGCCCGCCGGGTAGGTACGGATGGAGTTCGTCGAGGTCCAGATGCCACCCTCGTACTCGCCGCTGTCGCCGGCAGTGGCTAGTTCGGCCCGGATCAGGTCGTACGTGTGGGCCGGCACCTGGCGCTCGATCATCACGTAGCGGGTGTCGGGGCGGGTCAGCGGCTCGACGTAGTCGGCCGGGACGCCGCCGAGGTGCCGTGCCAGGATGCTGGCGATCGTGCTGGCATGTTCCGCGGTGACGACCGGATCCGCGGTCACGTCGACGGCCGGGCTGGACTCGGCCAGCACCTGGCCGTTGCGGTCGGTGATCGTTCCGCGGGCAGCGGGCAGCGGCTGGGAACGCTTGACCATGCTGTTGGCCTGGTCCGCGTACGCCTGGGGATCGAGGCCCTGGATATGCACCAACCGCAGGCCGCTGGTCAACGCGACCAAGGCCAGGACCAGAACCATGATGTTGATCCGCAGGGAGGTCGAGCCGCGCCCCATCGGCGCGCTCAGGAACCGGCCGAACCAGTTCTCGCGCGGCTCGTGACCGGCGCCGGGGCGGCCGTCGCGTCGGGAGCGGTTCTGCTGTCCGGACCTGGCGGTACGGCTCCGCGCCTCCTTTCGGGCACGACCCTGCGATTCCCGGGGGGTACGGCTCTGCTGTCCGCCCTGCCGGGCCTCGGCGTACGGGTCGGCGGACCGGCGCCGCCGGTCGCCCTGCCCCGCACCCGCCGCCCCTGCACGGGAGGACCGGACCTGGCCGGAGGGGCGTTGCCCGCGCTGCTCGGGGCGTCGGCGCGGATCGGTCATCTCACCCCTCCTGTGAGGACGCGTTCGGCTCGGCGGTTCCGGTGGGCTCCTGCTGGACGGCGGGAACCTTGACGGGCTGCTCGGCCGGGGCTGCCGGGGTCTCGGCGACCGGCTGGCCGGAGGCATCGGCCGCTGGCTGTTCGACCGGCTGCCCGTCAGCGGCAGGCTGCTCGCCCGCGGCGGCAGCCTCCTCGGCAGGGACTGCTGACTCCTCGGCCGGAGCCGGCTGTTCGGTCGGTTGCGTCACCGACTTCAGCCCCGCGTACGGTCCGGCGCCGGTGACCGGCTGCGGGTCACCGACCAGGGTGCCGTCGGGAAGCAGCACGAAGCCTGGCGAGGTGGCAGGCACCATCCCCAGGTCGATGGCCTCCTGCGCGAGTGCGGCAGAGGATGAGCGTTCGGTGAGCTGCTGTTCCAGCGCCGCCTCCTGGTTGACCAGGACCTGCTGCTCGGCCTCGAGCGTACGCAGCTCGAAGGCCTGGTTCTGCAGGGTGACGTTGAGCATCAGCAACAGACTGGTGCCGATGATCACGATGGCGACCAGTGCGCCCCAGTAGAGGCGTTGGGAGACCTGGGCCGCCAGGGCCGGGACGACCCGTAGCTTCGCGCCACGGTTCCTCTTCGCCCCGGTGTAGTCCTCCTGGGCCCCGAAGACCGGCAGGGAAAGGACGCTCATCCGGACTCCTTGATTCGTCTGGCGGCCCTGAGCCGGGCCGAGGCGGCGCGTGGGTTGGCGGCGGTCTCCTCGTCGGAAGGACGTTCGGCGCCCTTGGTCAGCAACTCGAAGGTGGGCAGCAGCTCGTCGGGAACGATCGGCAGGTCCCGGGGTGCCCGGCTGGTGGAGGCATCCCGGAAGGTCTGCTTGACCAACCGATCCTCCAGCGAGTGGTAGGCCAGCACGGCGATCCGGCCATCGACCGACAGTGCGGCGAGTGCCGCGGGAAGCATCCCCTCCAGGGCCTCCAGCTCCCGGTTGACCTCGATGCGCAGCGCCTGGAAGGTCCGCTTGCCGGGATGGCCGCCGGTGTGGCGCGCGGCCGCCGGGATCGCGGCGGCGATCGTCTCGACCAGCCGCGCGGACGTGGTGAACGGTGCCGTCTCCCGAGCTGCGACGATGGCCCGCGCGATCCGGTCGGCGAACCTCTCCTCGCCGTACCGGTGGAGGATGCGGGACAGCTGCGGGGCGGTGTATGTATTGACGACATCAGCCGCGGTCGGCCCCTCCTGGCCCATCCGCATGTCCAGCGGCGCGTCCACGGAGTAGGCGAAGCCTCGGTCCCGGGCGTCGATCTGCAGCGAGGACAGGCCCAGGTCGGCGAGCACCGCCTGCACCCGACCGATGCCGAGGTCTTCCAGCACCTCCGCAATCTCGTCGTAGACCGCGCGCACCAGGGTGACCCTGTCGCCGAACACAGCGAGTCGTTCGCCCGCTGTGGCGAGGGCATCGGGATCACGGTCCAGGCCGATCGCACGAATGTCGGGACAGGCGTGGAGCAATGCGGCAGTATGGCCGCCGAGGCCGAGGGTACAGTCGATGAAGACCGCTCCGGGAGCCTGGAGGGCGGGGGCAAGGAGTTCGACGATCCGGTCGCGCATCACCGGCACATGGACGGCATCGCCACGGGCACGGCCGGCACCGGGAGTGGACGGCGCGGGGCTGGACGGCGCGGGGTCGGGACCAGGGATGCTTGCTGGATGCTGCATCGGAGCCATCTGTGCCGGTCCACCCCTTCTTGTCTGGAGCCCTTCTCGCCTCATGGCGGCCGTACGGTCCGGTTCCGACCCGAGGGGTGCGGGAAGTGCCACCTGACACAGGGGAAGTTGTGTCAGGGTGCTCACCCCTCGGGTCGGGACCGGGCCGTACGGTCTGCCCCGATACCCGGAGAACTACGTCTCCGGGAAGATGTCGTCGTTCATCTCGGCGAATGCCGATTCGTGCTCGGCGGAGTACTCCTCCCACGCGGCGGCGTCCCAGATCTCGAGTCGATTGATCACACCAGTGACGACGATGTCCTTGTCGAGCCCCGCATAGTTGCGGAGATTCGGCGGGATGGTGACCCGCCCTTGCTTGTCAGGAACCTGGTCGAAGGCCGTGGCGGCCAGCATGCGCTGGTACTCCCGGACCTGCCGAACAGTCATCGGTGCTTCTGCCAACTCCTTCGTCCGTGCGGTGAACGCCTCGACGGTCTCGATCGTCAGACACCGGTCCTGCGACCGGGCAACGACGATCCCGTTCTGGAGCTCCTCGCGGAACTTCGCCGGTAGGACGAAGCGGCCCTTCTCATCGAGCTTGGGGGTGTACGTGCCGAGGAACATGTCGGCCACCCCCTGACCCGATTATTCGGACCACCGCCCTCCACTTTCCTCCACATTATCCCCTTTCACTCCACCCGACTACCCAGGGCACCTCCGTCCTGGGGGCGTGTCTCCGCTCCGGACCCGCGAACAGTCGGTCCTGCGCGGGATCGGACCCACCGGACCCCCGACCCATCGACGAAATCGGAGTCGATCGACCGGCGTGTCGGCCCCGCCCAGCCACCTCCACCCGGTCGACAGCAGCCCTGGATCCGCACCGTTGCGAGGATCGGCCAGGGTCCAGGCCCCCTCGGAAGCTGGGGAGCGAAGTGGAGGATCCGATCGTCCGGGGCCGGCACCGGAAGCACGGACCCGGCACCGGAAGCGCGGACCCGGGGCAGCCGCGCAGCAGCAGGGTGGTGGAGCAGGGGGATCAGGGCCCCGGCGCGGCCCTGATCCCCCCCAGGTCGCCTCGCGGGTTCGAGGTCCTGGTGACCCTGGCATGTACTGTTGTCTGGCGACAGTCAGCCACGACCAAGGGAGACACAGTGAGCTCCACCCCGTACGGCGGTCAGGACCCCGTCCCGCAGCGCTCCGCGACTCCCCCAGGGTCCTATCCGGCCAGCCCCACCAGCTCGTACCCCACCCGCTCGGATCCCACCGGCTCGTACCCGGCGGCACCCGGCTCGACGGCTTCCGCAAGCCAGTACCCCTCCACCTCGCGCTCCGCGACACCTCGGCCGGCCTACCAGACCAGCGCCCCCAGTCGTGCGACGACCGGTTCGCTGCCCCCGGCCGCCTCGACCAGCTACACACTGGCGGACGTGACCACGGTGATGGGACGCGTACGCGATGCGGTGGAGACCGTGATCGAGGGCAAGCGTGGCGCGATCGACACCGCGCTGGTCGTGATGCTCGCCGAGGGCCACCTGCTGCTCGAGGACGTTCCGGGCGTCGGCAAGACGATGCTGGCGAAGGCCCTCGGCCGCGCGATCGACTGCCGGGTCAACCGCGTGCAGTTCACCCCCGACCTGCTACCGACCGACATCACCGGCGTGTCCATCTACAACCAGGCCACCCGCGAGTTCGAGTTCAAGCAGGGCGGGGTGTTCGCGAACATCGTGCTCGGCGACGAGATCAACCGTGCCTCGCCCAAGACGCAGTCGGCGATGCTCGAGGCGATGGAGGAACGGCAGGTGTCCGCCGACGGCACCACCTACCCGCTGCCCTCCCCCTTCATGGTGATCGCGACGCAGAACCCGATCGAGATGGAGGGCACCTACCCGCTGCCGGAGGCACAGCGCGACCGGTTCATGGCCCGGATCGAGATGGGGTATCCGTCCGAGGAGGCCGAGGTCGCCATGCTGCGCAACCACGGCGGACGCCACCCGCTGGCCGATATGCGGCCGGTCACCACCGGTGAGACCATCTCCGGCTTGATCGAAGCGGTGAAGGGCGTGTACGTCGCGCCGGCACTGGAGCTGTACATCGTGCAGGTGATCACCGCGACACGTACGACCCGGGACCTGCGCCTGGGCGCCTCGCCCCGCTCCAGCCTGTCGTTGCTGCGCGCCTGCCGCGCGCTGGCAGCCATCTCGGGGCGCGACTACATCACTCCGGACGACATCGCGGCGCTCTGCGTGCCCGTCCTGGCGCACCGCGTGCTCCCCTCGACCGAGGCCCAGCTGGCCAAGCGCTCCGTTGACGACATCATCGGCAGCTGTCTCCGCTCTGTTCCGATCCCCGACCGGAGCTGATTCATGCGCAGCATCGAGTTGCGCAACCCGTGGACGCTGATGACCCTGCGAGGCAAGGTGTCCTTCGTGAGCGGCTCCGCCATCACCGTGCTCGCCGTGCTCTTCGGGCAACGTGACGTGCTGTTGCTCGGCATCCTGCTGGCCTTCGTCCCGCTCTGCTCGGCGGCGTACGTCGACCGCTCGCGATTGAAGCTGTCCTGCGAGCGGAAGGTGACCCCGTCCCGGGCCGCCCTCGGCGAGGAGATGACCGGAAGCCTGGCACTCAACCGCCACGGGAAGCTGCCGGTTGGGGTGCTCCGTTTCGAGGACCGGGTGCCCCCGGAACTGGGCATCCGCCCACGCTTCACGCTGCAGAACCTGGCCGCCGAGTGGAGCCGCGAGGTGTCCTACCCGCTGCGCGGCAACCAGCGGGGCCGGTATCGCACCGGACCACTGCTGGTCCGGGTCTCGGACCCGTTCGGGATGGCGAGCCTGGACCGGCAGTTCAGTGCGACCAGCGAAGTGATGGTGACCCCGAGGATCGTCCCGCTGGATGCCATGGACAACGCCGGCGGTTCGGGCACCACGGGCGAGGCCCGTCCCCAGCGGGTGGGCCTGTCCGGACAGGACGACATCCTGGTCCGGGAGTACGTCCGCGGCGACGACGTGCGGCGGGTGCACTGGCGCTCGACCGCCCGCCACGGTGAGCTGATGGTCCGCCAGGAGGAGCAGGCCTGGGATCCCAGCGCGACCCTGCTGGTGGACTCCCGCGCCTCGGCCCACCGCGGGACCGGCGCGGACTCCTCCTTCGAGTGGGCGGTGTCCATGGTCGCCTCGGCGACCGTGCACATGCTCGCCGACGGTTACGCCATCACCATCTTCGGGGCCGACGGTCCCCTGATCGACCCCGAGCTGGGGGACCTGGGCAAGATGACCAGCCGCCGGGAGGCGATCACCCAGCTGACCGATGTCACCCTGTCCGACAGTGTCGGCCTGGCGGCCGCCGCCGCGGCCAACCTGCGCGTCACCGCCTCGCAGATGACCGTCGCCGTGCTCGGCCAGCTGCGTTCCGACGACGCCGGAAGCCTGGTCGAGATGCAGCGCAACCAGGCGTACGCCATGGCCTGGGTGCTCGACGTGGAGGACTGGGACCAGTCCGGGCCCGCCGACTCGGCCGCGGCCCGTCAGGCCCGGGAGGACCACGAGCAGGCGGTCGGGATGCTGGCCCATGCCGGATGGCGCGTGGTTCGCGTACCGGGCGACATGTCGGTGCGCGACGCTTGGTTACGGATGTCCAGGATGGGAGAGCAGCTGTGATCCACGCGTCCGACCGGCTGGGCGGAGCCATCATCGGCTCGACGATCCTGGGGGCGTTCATCCTGCTGCCCTTCACCCAGGACCCGTCGTACCTGTTCAGCGCCATCCCGCTGGCAGTGCTGGTCGGCGCCCTGGGGATGGTCCTGCGCCGGATGCGGATCCACGACGGGCTGATCTTCCTGGGCCAACTGGTGCTGGTGATCGTCTTCCTCTTCGCGATCGCGATCCCCCTCATCGGGCCGGACCAGAGCATCTTCGGGCTGTTCGCCGAGGGCGTCCGGCACATGTCCACCCACACCACCCCGATGATCGCCAATCCCGGACTCACGGTGCTCCTGGTCGCCACGATCGGTCTCACGGCCCTGCTCACCGACCTGCTCGCCATCGGCGTGAACCGCCCGGCCTGGGGCATCCTGCCCACACTGACCCTGTACCTGATCGGGGCTGTCGGGCTGCTGCGGGACATCCCCTGGTGGACGATCGTGCTGCTGGCGATCGGCTACCTGTGGATCCTGCTGGCCGATGGGATCAACTCGGCCGAGGTCTGGCCGCGCAACCTGGACCGCACCGTACGACTCACCGGCCGGATCACCCCCTTGGCTCTGAGGATGGGCGGTGTGGTCGCCGTGGCGGCGGTGGCGCTGTCGCTGGTGGTCGGGCTGCTGGTCCCGTTGCCCCCGACCCAGCACTGGAACGCCGGCCGGTTGAACCAGGACTCCGGCCCGATCCAACTGGCCGACCCGATGCTCGACATGCGGCGCAACCTCTCGCTGCCCGCGGACACCCCGGTGCTCACCTACACCAGCGACGCCGGCGAGGGACAGTACCTGCGGATGGCAGCCCTGCCCGTGCTCGACAGCGTGGGTTGGCAGAACGCCTCCTTCCCCCTCACCGAGGGCAACTCCCTGCCCCCGCCCCCTGGCCAGACCACACCGGGACGGCAGATCACCACCCAGATCAGCATCGGCGACTTCCGGTCGGAGTACCTCCCGTTGCCGTACGCCCCGCAACAGTTCGACGCGCCCGGATCGTGGGCGTACGGATCCGATTCCCTGGTGGTGGTCGCCACCGGCGAGAACCGTACGTCGGCGACCCAGGACCTGTCCTACCAAGTGGTCAGCACGGACCCGTCCCCGGACGGCGCCGTGCTGTCCACCGCCATGCCCGGACAGCCCTCCGACGCCAACCTCACCGCGGTCGTCCCGCAGGACCTGCCGCAGGAGATCATCGACCTGACCGTGGAGATCACCCAGAGCGAGCCCACGGCGGCACTGAAGGCTGCGGCGATCCAGGCGTACCTGCGCAGCGACCAGTTCACCTACAGTCTCGAGCCGCAGCCGGGCACCGGCTATGACGCCATGACGCGGTTCCTGCTGCAGGACAAGCGCGGCTACTGCGAGCAGTTCGCCGGCTCGATGGCCGCCATGGCCCGAGTCATCGGCATCCCCTCGCGGGTGGCGGTCGGCTGGTTGCCCGGCACCCAGACAGGCAACGGCTACGAGGTCACCATGCACGACATGCATGCTTGGCCCGAGCTCTACTTCGAGGGGGTCGGCTGGGTCCGCTTCGAACCGACCCCGGGCGTGGCCGTGCCCCCGGCCTGGACGCTGACCGCACCGGAGGCGCCCAGCGAGACCGAAGCACCCCAGCCACAGCCGGAGGCCACCGAGGTGCCGTCCCCGGTCCCCTCGGAGGTCGCCCCGGAACCGATCGTCCCGGAGCAGCCCCAGCCGGACCGCGTCAATGTGGCCGCGATCATCGGCCGCGTCGCCATCGCCCTGGGCCTGCTGGCCGTGCTGACCGGTCTCCTGGCCGGGCCCGGGCTGCTCCGGCGCCGGCAGCGCACCCGCCGGCTGACCCCGGTCGGTACTGGCCTGGAGGCCTCGCGCCAGGAGGTCGATGCCGCGTGGGACGAGGTCCGCGACAGCTTCCTCGACTACGGGCACTTCTGGCCCTCCGGCTCGCCCCGGCAGGTCGGCCGGCGTGCCGCGGCCGGCCTGCCGGAGGAGTCCGGCCAGGCACTGGTCGCCCTGTCCCGCGAGGTGGAGAGGTCCCGCTACGCGCAGGGCGCGGTCCACTCGGGCGACCTGGCAGCGATGGTCACCAGCATCCGCGAGGGCCTTCGCGCCGACAAGGGGTGGGATACCCGCCTGGTCGGCGAGTGGTGGCCGCGGTCGTGGTGGAACGCCCTCGGCGTGGCCCTGTCCTGGCCGTCGATCCGGGCTCGTCTCGTGGTGTGGTGGGGACAACTGGTCGCCTGGTGGCGGGAGCGCCGCAGCGCCCGCAGTTCCTGACCCCGGGTGCCGGACGGCCTGCGACCAAGGACTGGGGCCACCGAGGTCGAGGTGGTGGCTGCCCGGGCACATGGCAGGAAGCTCGTGACAGGAGACAGGAGGGCGGGGTCCCCCGGGTCCCCGCCTCCCGTCTAGGTTCGTTCTTGGACTGTCCCGGTTTTTTCTTGGGTGTTCGCGGGCTCCCAATCCTCGTCCCTGCGCTGTCGCCCCAGCTCTCGGCTCAGCGGCCGTTGCCCTCCTGGCGACGGTTCCAGCGTTCCTCGAACTTGCCCATGATGCGGCGGTCGTTCGCAGGCACACGCGACGTGTGGCCGCCCTTGCCGGCACTGATGCCGTCCTTCTTCTGCCAAGCGGTCAGACCCACGACGGTGGCGGCGAGCATGACGAGGAATCCGAGGACGCTGATCAGCCAGTGGGTCTGGATACCGACCAGGAGGAGGACGATGCCCACCACGAACCCGAGCCCCGCACCGACAGCCATCCGGGTCCCGAGGTGCCGGCCACTGTTGCCGCTGAGGGTATCCGCAAGCTTGGGATCCTCGGCAGCAAAAGCAGCTTCCATCTGTTCGAGCAGCCGCTGCTCGTGTTCTGAGAGCGCCACCTCTACCTCCGACCATTCCTCACAGGAGTTCACAGGAGGACCGAGCGCCCCCATATGTTCAAGCTGACTCCAGTTTAGTGGTAAGCGAGCGGAACTGAAATGCGGTCCTGCATACGAGTACGCGGCCGATCGGCCCCGGTCCGGGGTCGTCAGGCCCTCCTTGGGCGGCACTACCACTCCCGGCACCTTCACCACGGTCTCGCCGGCCCTGCCCTGTCCCTACCGCGACCGACGACACCCCACTGTGAGCCTCCTCACTCCGTCCGGGTGAGGGAGGCCCGCTGCACCGCGTGCGGACCGAAGCGCAGGTTGGCCCGATCAATCGCGGCCGTGGCCTCGCGCCAGCCGTGGTCAGGGGCGAACAGGTCGGCCTGGGTGCCCACCGCCGAAGCGTCCCGCAGGCCCTCCACCCGGATCCCGACCTGCCGCACCCGGGCGCGCTGGAGACCCAGGCGGTCGTACAGGTGGACCGCCCGCTGGTGGATCTCGTCGGTCAGGTCGGTCGGCTCCGTGAGCGTCACCGACCGGGTGAGTCCACTGAAGTTCGCGAAACGCAGGCTGAGGACGACCGTACGCCCCACCAGCCGGGCCCGGCGCAGTCTCGCCGAGGTCCGCTCGGCCAACCGCAACAGCTCCCGGTGGACGACCTCCGGTTCGTACACATCGACCGGGAAGGTCTCCTGGGCGCCGATGCTGCGCTCGTGCTCCTCGGGGCGCCTGGCCATGAGCCGACGGGCATCGACCCCGTTGGCCAGGTCGACCAGCTTCTCCCCCTGCCGCGGCCCCAGGGCGCGCTGCAGGGTGGCGGGGGAGGTCCGGGCCAGGTCGCCGATGGTGCGCAGGCCGAGCCAGCCCAGGGTGGTGGCGGTCGACTCCCCCACTCCCCACATCCGGTCGACCGGCAGTGGCCACAGGAAATCGGTGACCCGGTCCGGGGACACCGCGAGCAACCCGTCGGGCTTGGCCTCCCGGGAGGCCATCTTCGCCACGAAAGGGTTGGGACCCAGGCCTGCCGAACTGGGCAGACCCTGCTCGGCGAGGATGCGGGCCCGCAGGTCGGCGAGCACGCCCTCCGGACTGCCCAGCCTGCTGCGGGTGCCCGTCAGGTCGAGGTACGCCTCGTCGATCGAGGCACCCTCGACCACGTCGGTGACGGTGTCCAGGATCGCGAACACCGCCCGGGATGCCTCGACGTACGACCCCATGTCGGGGGAAAGTGCTATCGCCTCGGGACACAGCCGGCGGGCCGTCACCGAGGGCATGGCGGAGCGGATCCCCCGGGCCCTGGCCTCGTAGCTGGCAGACAGCACGACCCCGCGGTGCCGGCCCCCCACGTAGACGGGCCTGCCCCGGAGCTCGGGATGGCGACGCAGCTCGACGCAGACGTAGAAGGCGTCCAGGTCGAGGTGGGCGATCAGACGGGCACTCACCCGGACCACCCCCTGGGAGTATCCGGCAAGGCCGTGGGGGTCAGCCCACCGTGGCGAGGACGTGCAGTTGGGACGCCAGCGACCACATGTCCGGCGTCCGGCTGATCTCCTCCTCCAGGGCCAGTAACTCCTCGCGGGCCCCCGGGACGTCGAGGAACTCCTCGTTCACCGTGCCGATCAGCGTCCCGATCCCACGGGTCTCGACCACGCTGAAGCCGGCATCCTCCAGCAGGGACCGGATCCGGGCCTGGTCGAGGCGCCCCGGGTCGGCGAGCGCCTCCCGGGCCTCGGCGAAGTAACCGTTCATCGCCTTCAGCATCACCCGGGAGTAGCGCTGGCGGACCAGCAGGCTGACTGCTCCCCCGGGACGCAGCACCGTGGCCATCGCCCGGATGGCGGCGGCCTTGTCCTCGACCACGTCGAGAACCTCGTGACAGGTGACCAGGTCCGCCCGTCCAGGGGGGACCAGGTCGACCAGGTCGGAGGCATCGCCCTGGATGCCCCGCAATCGGTCGGACACCCCGGCCTCCGCAGCCCGGCGCTGCAGGGAGGCCAGGGCATTGGGGCTCGGGTCCACGACCGTCACGTCGTAGCCCTCCCGGGCCAGCGGCACCCCCATGCCACCGGCACCACCACCGAGGTCGACGACCCTGATCTCTCCCGCGGGACGGCCACCCTGCCACACGTGCGCCTGCTCGAGGACCACGGCCAGGGTGAAGGAACCGCCGAGGGCCCGACGCCTCTTGTCGACTGCGAACACGTTCGGGGCGGCAGACGGCTGGTCGGGTCGAGTCATCGTCAATCCTTCGTCGGGACGTGCACCGCGGGAACACCACGGCTGGTCCGAGCCTACCCAGTCGCTCCCTCATCGTCCGGAACTGCCCGGGCTGGAGTGCCACAGTTTCCGCGGGGTCGCCACACCGGGGCCGGCGGGTGGGATATCCGCGTAGGGGGACTTGCGGAAGCCACTGGCGTGGACGAGGGTGCGCCGCTGCCCCATGCCGCCGGAACGACCACGCCGGTCGGGACCGGACCGGTCGGGAGCGGGACGGTCCGGACCGTCCGGCGGGGTACGGCGGTCGACCACCGCGCCGACCCCGGCGTACGCGCCGGGCAGCCAGCCGTCGGGCAGGGTGCGCATCGCCCGGTGAACCGCCCCGATGCCCTGGCCCCGGAACAGCGCGTTGAGGGCCGTGAGGTCCCAGCAGCCGCTGGCGCGCACCGATACCCCCCGAATCCCGGTGCGCCGAACCACCCCGCGCACCAGCAGCAGCCACTCGTTGAAGACCGTCACGGCGTACGGGCCCTGGGCATCCTCGAAGAACGTCGTGTCGACTGGGCCGGTGCCATCGTCCAGGCTGAGGAAGATGACCCGTCGGCCGGAGCGGACCGGCGGGGTCTGGGTGGCGACCTTGACACCGGCGACGAGCACCTCGTCGCGATTGCGGACGCCGAGCAGGTCGACCGAGTCGACGGTGCCGAGAGCGGTCATCAGAGGCCGGTAGAAGTCGACGACGTGGCGGCTGACATCCAGCCCCAGCACGTCCAGCTCGGCCCGGACCCGTTCGGCGGCGGTCATGTCGGGCAGTCCGGAACAGGCCAGGTCCGTCGGGACCGCAGGTCGCCCACCACCGAGCGGGCCGGGGCCGGCCGGAACGACGTCGATCCCGAGGGCGAGCTGGTCGGTGCGGACGCCCCGGCTGCCGCGGTGGCCGCGGTGGCCGCGGTCGGCCCGGGACAGGTCGGCGAGGGACAGCAGCAGGTCGCGGCGAGTGGGCAGCACCGCCGCCTGCTCCGGGGTCCGCACCTGCGCCAGGTCGTAGAGCGGGTCGAAGGCGCCGGCGGTGACCAGGCGTTCGGCGATCGGTCGGCTGACCTGGGCACGCTGCCAGAAGTCGGTGAGCGAGGTCCAGGGCCGCCCGGCGATGATCCGCTCCGTCTCCTCGTCGCTGATCCCCCGGATGTCGTCGAGCCCGATCCGGATCCCCCACTCCCGCTCATCATCAGGGGGCATCGGCTCCACCCGGTAGGTCGCGGTACTGGCGTTGACGTCCGGGCCGAGGACACCGACCCCGCAGTGCCGGGCCTCGGCCAGCAGCAGCCGCTTGGGGTACATGCCCGGGTCGTGCGTGAGCACCCCGGCCAGGAAGTGCGCCGGCCAGTGCGCCTTCAGCCAGGCCGACTGGTAGGTGGGCAGCGCGAACGCCGCGGCATGGGCCTTGCAGAAACCGAAGGAGGCGAAGGCAACCAGCACCTTCCACACCTCCTCGACCACCTCCTCGGAGTAGCCGGCCTCCCCGGCCCGGCGACGGAACCACAGCTCCACCTCACGCTGCCCCTCCGGGCTGCCCAGCTCGCGGCGCATCTCGTCACCCCTGGCCAGGCTGCAGCCGGTCATCGTGGAGACCAGCCCGATCACCTGCTCGTGGAAGACCACTACCCCGCCGGTCTCGGCCAGCACCGGTTCCAAGGACGGGTGCGGGTAGTGCGGCCGGGCCCAGCCCTGGCGGACCTCCAGGAAGGGCCGCACCATGTCGGACTTCACCGGCCCGGGCCGGAACAGGGAGATGTCGATGATGATGTCGTTGAAGTCCTGCGGCCCGAAGGTGGTGACCAGTTCACGCTGGCCGGGCGACTCGATCTGGAAGCAGCCGAGCGTACGCCCCGCCCCGATCAGCGCGTACGTGGCCGGGTCGGAGAACCCCCGGACACCGAAGGAGTCGATGTCGACCCGCTGTCCGGTGGTCCGCTCGATCTCGTCGAGGCAGTGCGCCATCGCCGACTGCATGCGGATGCCGAGCACGTCGAGCTTGAGGAAGCCCAGGTCCTCCACGTCGTCCTTGTCGAAGGCACTCATCGGGAACCCCTCCGCACTGGTCTCGACCGGCGTACGGTCCAGCAGGTGCGCGTCGGCGAGCACCACCCCGCACGGGTGCAGGGCGATGTGGCGGGGCAACCCGTCGAGGGACTCGACCAGGGTGAACAGGCCGGCCAGGCGCGCCGCATCCAGCCCGCTGGCCCGCAGCTCGGGCAGCTCACGCAGCGCGGAACGGGCGTCCCGGGCCCGGATGTGCGGGAACGCCTTGGCGATCACGTCGACCTCCCCCGGCGGCAGGCTCAGCGCCGCACCGACGTCACGGATGGCGTGGCGCACCCGGTAGGTCTCCACCATCGCCACGCAGGCGACCCGCTCGGTCCCGAAGCGTTCGACGATCATCCGGTAGACCTCCGTGCGGCGGGCCGACTCGACGTCCAGGTCGATATCGGGCAGGGCGCGGCGCAGCGGTGACAGGAACCGCTCCATGATCAGCCCCGATGCCAGCGGGTCCACTCCCGAGATACCGAGCAGGTGGTTGACCAGGGAGCCGGCCCCCGAGCCACGGGCCGCGCAGCGGATCCCCCGTTCATGGACCATGTCGACGATGTCGGCGACGGTCAGGAAGTAGGCCGCGAAGCCCAGCTCGGCGATGGTGGCGAGCTCGGCCTCCAGCCGCTCGGTGACGGCCGGGAACCCCACCCCGTAGCAGCGGGCGATCCCCGCCTCGCACCGTCGCCGCAACTCGGCGTCGGCTGCGCCCGGGCCGTGGCCTTCCCCCTGCAGCACATCGAACTCCGGCAGGTGGATCCGCCCCAGGCCGAGGTCCTCGGCCGGGTCGAGGCGACATCGCTGGCCGAGCCGGCGGGTCGTGGCGAGCAGCCGCTCCGCGCCGTGTTCCCCCAGCCCGGCACGCCGGGCCAGGCCGTGCAGGACCTCGAGCATCTCCTTGCCGGACTTGAGGTGGTCCTCCTCGTTGCGCCGTACGGCGCCCCGGTTCAGCGGGACCCCGCGGCGGGCTGCATCGAGCACGTCGGCGGTGGGACCCAGGGAGGAGTCGGTCATCCGCACCATGTTGGTGACCACGGCGTCCAGCCGCCGCTGGTGGGCCAGGGCGACCAACCGGGCCGCCTGCTCCCCCGAGCCGACCCCCAGCCCGGGGAGCAGCAGGTCGGTGGCGGCGACGGCCAGTCGGTGCTCGCCCAGCAGCTGGGCCCAGGCCTCCAGGGCCTGCCCCGCCCCGTACGCGTCCCCGGCGGCCAGGGCCAGCCCGACGTCGGAATCGGCCCCGACCAGCACCACCACGTCAGCACCGGGCAGGTGCTCCCGGGCCGTTCCGGCATCCAGCAGCACCTGTCCCTCGGGCAGGCCACTGTCCGGGGAACGCTCCTCGGCCGCCCGGTGCACCGCCGAGGTGAGCCGACACAGTGTCGCCCAGCCGGCCGCCGAGGTGGCCAGGACGACCACACGAGGAACGTCGACCTCCCGGGTCGCACCGCCCAGCGCCGGCCCCTTGCGGACGGTCGGGCCGCCGGCGCGCACCGGCGGCCGGCGCGTCGGGTCGAGCACGGACCGGGCGAAGGATCCCACCGCCGGCCCGTCCCCGAGCTCGCGGGGGTCCAGACCGAGGTCGACACCGAGCACGGGGGCGACCCCCTCCCGCAGGCAGGCCTTCGCGAAGCGCACCGCCCCGTAGAGCCCGTCCCGGTCGGTCAGGGCCAGGGTGTCCATCCCGTGTCCGGCCGCTGTGCGGACCAGCTGCTCGGGATGGGAGGCCCCGAAGCGCAACGAGTAGCCCGAGGCCACCCGCAGGTGGATGAAGGGGTCGTCGCCACCGAAGATCTCCATGCCGGGCCCCTCAGTCCAGCACTGCGAGTAGCGACCACGTGCCACTGCCCTGGTGCCGATAGATCTGGAAGACGCCCTCCCGGCCCCGCCAGGGGTCCCGGGCCCGGACCTGCCAGATCTCCCGCTGCTCGACCATGACGTCCACCCGGTCGCCCTCCCACCACGGGTCCGACAGCACCCAGTGCCCCTCGACCTCACAGATCCGCCAGGAGTGGCGCCGCCACCGGAACTCAGCCGGCAGGCCGGGCAACTCGTCCTCCAGGGTCGAGTAGCTGCCCGCCCCGAAACATGCCTCAATGGGTTCGTCGTACTTCCTCATCGCCAGCACCTCCTCAGCCCTACGATTCTATCGAACAAATGTTCGACAAAGAACACCGTAGAGGATGCTCCTGACGTTTCTCACCCGGACCCACCTCGCGCACCGACGATGGCCCCGCTGGGTACGATCACCGTCATGGTTTCCGGTGATCGCGGCAGGGCTCCCGCCCCCCGTGGCTCCCGTGGGGGCACCCCCACCGCCGACATCACGGTCGTCGGGGGGACCCTGGCCGGGATGGCCGCCGCCGCCCGACTGGCCAAGCGTGGCCACCGGGTGACCCTGCTGCACAACGGGGCGCTGGCACCGGAGTGGCGACCCACCGGACCCGACGACCCGGGCCCACTGCCGGGCGTGCTGGTGTTCCCGGCCCCGTGGCGGGACCTGTTCAAGAAGTCCGGCCGGATCCTGCCGGCCGAGCTGGCCCGTGCCGGTCTGGACCTGGTGGCCGCCCCACCCGTACGGCATGTCTTCGCCGCCGGGGAGGAGCTCGTCCTCGGCGGGGACCGGGGCCAGCAGTTCCGCCAGATGACGGCGGCGTACGGCCAATCGACCGCCGAGGCGTGGCGCACCCTGGTCGATTCCCTCGACCCGGTCTGGCAACTGGTCCGCAACCTCGGCCTGGAGACCTCGCTGGTCTCCCCCGCCCAGCTCCGCCCGCACCGCCGGGCCCTGATGTGGGGCCGCACCGTCGCGGACCTGGCCGCCGCCCAGCCGCACCCCCACCTGGGGGCCCTGGTCGAGGCGAGCGCCTGGCGGCGCGGGCACGACCCGGCCCGCACCCCCGCCTTCGTCGCGTGCCGACTGTGCGTGGAGCGGACGTTCGGACGCTGGATGGTGGTGGACGTCGAGGGCCGGCCGGCCGGCAGCGACCGGCTGCTGGACCTGCTCGAGGAGCGGTTGCGCACGCGGCGGGTCGAGGTCGTCCGCCGACAGGACCCGATCCGGCTCGGGGGACCACCACGCCGACCCGACGGCCGCGCGGCCGCCGGCGGGGACCGCCCCCGCGACGCCCTGGTCCTCGCCACCGGCCTGCAGGACCCGGTCACCACGTACGGCCTGCGGACCCGGGCCGCCCGACGCGCCGCCGCACTGGCACCAGTGGCCGCCCCCAGGCGCAGCCTGGCGCCTGGCCGGCCGGTCGAGGGCGTGGCGGAGACCGTCGACCACGCCACTCGCCGGGTCAGCTGGACCACGACCGACCGGACCGCCGTGCACGACTGGGGCACCACCACCGCGGCCCCCGAGCACGGACCGGCCTGGGACGGTCCGGGCACCTGGCTGCGGATGCTGCCGGTGCGCCTCGGTGAACGGCTCTACTCCGCCGGCCCCTGGGGGCGGGGCGGGAACGACCTGCCCGCGGTGCTGATGTCGGCCGCCCTGGCCACCTACGATGCACACTTCGACCTCACCGGTCTGGACACCCGGCCGTCGAACAAGGACCAGTGACCATGGCAGATATCGCCCCGGTCACGTCCGAGCGGGCCGCCCGTGCCGTTCTGGGGCCCACTCCACAGGGGCAGGAGCGCATCTGGCCCCGCGATGGGCTTAAGGTAGAGAGTCATTCCCCGGTAAGGACGAAACGCTCTTGACTACTCATGACACCTCGTCGGACCTGGCCCAGGAGCTCGCCATCGAGCAGGCCCACGTCGACAAGGTCTACGAACGACTGGCCGTCGCCACGAAGGATGCCCAGCGGGCCGCCCAGGCAGGCGCATCGCACTACACCAGCGATCGGGGCGACTACCTCCGCGAGGAGGACATGACCAGCGTGTACGAGCGGGACGTCTTCGCCTACCAGGCGGCCAAGCGGCTCGCGATCCTGGAGGCCGAGCACGAGGGCCTGGTCTTCGGTCGCCTCGACCTGACCAACGGCGACACCGACTACATCGGCCGGATCGGGGTCCACGACGACAACTACGAGCCGCTGGTGATCGACTGGCGCGCCCCTGCCGCCGAGCCCTTCTACCGGGCCACCGCCGCCGAGCCGATGGACGTGATCCGTCGGCGGGTGCTGCGGTGCCGCGACGACCGGGTGATCGGCATCGAGGACGATCTGCTGGACGGCAACGCCGCCCCCTCCGACCTGCCCGTGATCGGCGAGGGGGCCCTGCTGGCGGCACTCGGCCGGGCCCGTGGCCACCAGATGCGTGACATCGTCGCGACCATCCAGAGCGAGCAGGACGAGGCGATCCGCGCCCCCTACCAGGGCGTCACGATCATCTCCGGCGGCCCCGGCACCGGCAAGACGGTCGTCGCCCTGCACCGCGCGGCCTACCTGCTCTACACCCACCGTCGCCGCTTCGAGCAGGGCGGCGTGCTGGTGGTCGGCCCGTCCGACGTCTTCATGAACTACATCGAACGGGTCCTGCCGTCGCTGGGCGAGGACTCGGTGACGCTCCGTTCGGTCGGCTCGATCACCTCCGACGTGCTCCCGGTCGACGCGCACCGTACGGACCAGTCCGCGGCTGCGGTGATCAAGGGCTCGGTGCGGATGGTCGACATCCTCCAACGGCTGGTCCAGGTGCCGGCCACGGTCCCGGTGGTCGGCCGCAGCGGCCACCAGCCCAAGCTGGACAAGGGCCTGCTGCTCACCGTCAAGGGCCACGCCCTGCGACTGACCGGCAAGGCCCTGCTGGGCCTGCGGCGACAGAGCCTGCGCAGCACCAAGGCCAACCACTCGCGCCAGGCCGGCCGCGACGCACTGGTCAACGCGCTGTGGGACCTGATGCCCGAGGAACACGAACTGGAGAAGGACGTGTTCACCGACCTGGTCACCGACCACCCGGCATTCCAGGAAACCATGGCCACCTGGTGGCCCACCCAGCACGCCACGGTGGAGCTGCGCCGCCTCTCCTACCCCGAGGTGCTGGCCCGCGTCGCCGACGGCATCCTCAGTCCCCAGGACCAGCACACCCTGCTGGACTCGTTCGCCGAACTCGGCCCCGACGGCGAGGAGGACTGGTCCATCGCCGATGCCGCTCTGTTGGACGAGCTCGCCGCAATGCTGGGCACCCCACTGGACGACGGGAGCGAGGAGCAGCTGTTCCTGACCGCCGAAGCCTCCGTCGACGAGATCGTCACCGTCTCCGACCGCCTCGCCCGCCAGACCACCGAGGACCCGTACGCGGACCGCTTCACCACGTACGCCCACGTGCTGGTCGACGAGGCCCAGGACATCACCCCGATGCAGTGGCGGATGCTGCGCCGGCGCGGGTCACAGGCCTCCTGGACCATCGTCGGCGACCCCGCGCAGAGCTCCTGGCCCGAGCGGTACGAACTGGAGAGCGAGATCGAGGCGCTGGTCGGCCTCGGCCAGCGGCGGACCTTCCGGATGAGCACCAACTACCGGTCACCGGCCGAGGTCTTCGACCTGGCCGCCCAGGTCGTGGCCAAGGACTTCCCCGACGCGGACCTACCGACGGCGGTGCGTTCCACCGGGATCGACCCCGACCTGCGTACGGTCCATCGCGGTGAGCTGGCCGACACGCTCCAGTCGCTGGTCGAGACGCTGGCCGAGCAGGTCGATGGCACGATCGGGGTGATCACGCCCCCGTCGCGGCAGTTCGACCTGCAGGCAATGATCGATGGGCTGGAGCTCGCCGCGGCCACCCGTGACCGGTTGTCCTGTGTCACCACCCTGCAGGCGAAGGGCCTGGAGTACGACGCGGTGGTGGTGGTCGCTCCGGACGAGATCGTCGCCGAGCACGTCGGTGGGACCCGCATCCTGTACGTCGCGCTCACCCGCCCGACGCAGCGGCTGGTCACGATCGACATCGTGCCGAACGGTGCACCGCTCAGCCCGGGCACCTGGCGGACCGATCTGGAGGCCCCGGAGGCTCAGGCGTCCTGACCGGAGGCTGACGCCTGATCCCGGAGCACCCGGTACCTGAGCATCGCGAACTGCCCGACCCGCTCGGCGGAGAGCAGCTCCAGCCGGTCCGGCCAGATGGTGCGCGGCAGCAGGGGCGCCCCGCCGGTCACCGCCGCCGGTGCCACCGCGATGACCAGCAGGTCGAGCATGCCCGCATCAAGGAACTGGCCGGCCAGGTCGCCACCGCCGACCACCCAGATGTCACCACCACCGGCCATCGCCTCGAGCTCGGCCCGGTGCTCCGGCACCGACCCGGACAGCACCGTCACATCGGCACCGGCAGGAATCGGCTGGTCCCGCGAGGAGAACACCACGACGCGCGAGGTGCCGAAAAAGGCCGTCGACCACTTCTCCGGGTGGGCGAGCAGGTCCTCGTGGTCGAGCACCCACTGGTAGGTCGTGGATCCCATGACCAGCAAGGACACCGGGTCGAGCACGTCGGAGACGTCCGGTTCGACGCTGTCGACGGCGAACAGCCAGGCCAGGGAATTGTCCTCGTCGGCCAGGTACCCGTTCAGCGTCGTGGCGGTGTAGAAGACGTAGCGCATACCACTACTGTGACATCCGCCACACCACAGCGGAACCGACCCGGCCGCCCGGATCAGTCCCGCAGGGCCCCCGACTTCAGTCGCGAGTAGATCTCGCGGGTGGCCCGGGAACGGTTGAGGGTGAAGTAGTGCAGGCCCGGCGCCCCCCCGGCCAACAGCCGCTCGCACAGCTCGACGCCGATGTCGACGCCGACCCGCCGGACCGCCTCGGGGTCGTCGGAGACCGCGGACAGCCGCGACACCACGCTGTCCGGCAGCGGCGCCCCGGACAGCTCCGCGAAGCGCTTGATCTGCCCCACGTTGGTCACCGGCTGGATACCGGGAATGATCGGCAGGTCCGATCCGAGCGCCCGGACCCGCTCGACCAGCTCGAAGTAGCGCTCGGGCTCGAAGAACAACTGGGTGATCGCGAACGAGGCCCCGGCCTCCTGCTTCTCGACCAGGATCCGCGCGTCGAGCTCGGCATCGTTCTTGTCGGGGTGCAGGTCCGGGAAAGCGGCTACCCCGATCACGGCGGACGGGTTGCGCCGCCGGACCAACCGGACCAGTTCGGTGGCGTTCTCCAGGCCCTGCGGGTGGCGCACCCAGGGGACCGACGGCCCTCCGGGCATGTCGCCGCGAACCGCCAGGATGTGGTTGATCCCGGCAGCGGCGTACTCGTCGACCACCTCGGCCAACTGGTCGATCGGCTGGCTGACCGCGGTGAGGTGCCCCATCACCTGCATGACGTGTGCCTCGGGGTCCCGGGCCTGCCGCTCGGTCATCAGCTGCGCCAGCCGCGCGGTGATCGTCACGGTCATGTCCCGTCGCGAGCCACTGGCCCCATACGTCACGGAGACGAAGTCCGGCTCGAGCTCATCGAGCTCCAGCAGCGCCTTCCAGAGCATGGCGTCGCCCTCGAGCGTCTTCGGGGGGAAGAACTCGAAGGAGTGCAGCGGCCGGTCGCCGGCGCGCAGCATCTCGTCGATCGTACGGGGCGTCATGGCGATTACCATATTCTGGCCGTTTCCGGGCCGACCCCCTAGGCTCAGTCCGTGGTCACCGCTCTCAATCCAGCCCAGCCGCTCGCCGCCGACTTCCGCCAGGACGTCCAGGACGCCCTCACCGGATTCCTGACCGGCCAGCGGGAGGTCCTCGCCGAGATCGGGGGCGAGCTGGATGCGATGGCCGAGCTCGCGGAACTCTTCACCGGTGGGGGCAAACGGCTCCGGCCCGCCTTCGCGCTATGGGGACGGGTGGCAGCCGCCGGCATCCCGGACCCGGACATCTACGAGGCCCTCGTCCGCGCTGCAGCCAGTCTGGAGCTGCTGCACGTCTCGGCCCTGATACACGACGACGTGATGGACAACTCCGACACCAGGCGCGGCGTGCCCGCCGCCCACCTCCAGTTCGCCGGCCTGCATGACCGCCACGACTGGGTCGGGTCCGGTGAGCAGTTCGGCCGGGCCGGCGCGATCCTGCTCGGCGACCTGCTGCTGATGTGGTCCGACGAGATGGTGCACTCCGCCGGGCTCCCGCCCGCGGTGCTCCGCGGCGCCCTGCCCCACCTCTCCGCCATGCGTACCGAGGTCACGTGCGGTCAGTACCTCGACGTGGTCGCCCAGGCCCAGCCGCTGCGCCCCGAGCTCCTCCAGGACAACATCGACCAGGTGCGCCGCGTGGTGGAGTTCAAGTCCGCCCGCTACTCGGTCCGGCGCCCGGTCCAATTCGGCGCCGCCCTCGGCGGAGCCGGCCAGGACCTCCAGGACGCCCTCGCCGCGTACGGCTCCCCGCTCGGTCGCGCCTTCCAGTACCGCGACGACCTGCTCGGGGTCTTCGGCGACGAGCAGGTGATCGGCAAACCCGCCGGCGGCGACCTGCGCGAGGGCAAGCACACCCTGCTGCTGGCGTACGCGCTGGCAGGCTCCAACGACGCCGGGCGCAACCGGCTGCTCAGCCTGGTCGGGGCTCCCGACCTCAACGAGGGAGGGATCCAGGAGGCGCGTGACCTGATCGAGGCCAGCGGCGCCCGGGCCCGGGTCGAGGCCGACATCGAGACCAACCTGGAGCAGGCCCTGGCCGCGCTCGACGGGGCACCGCTCAGCGACCCCGGACGCGAGGGGCTGATGGCCCTGGCACACGCCGCGGTCCGCCGGACGGTCTGAGCCCCAGCCACCGCTCGGTCTCCACCCGCCGGAACCGTGTCGGTCCCGCGGAAACACTCAACCACCCGTCTAGACTCACACCAGGCTGACACGGCCCCTTCCCCTTCAGACCGTGTTAGGAGCAGATGTGACTAATTCCAGCATCGCCGACCCATTGGTCGGCCATGCCCTCGAGGGCCGCTACGAGATCACCTCGCGTCTCGCCCGCGGCGGTATGGCCACGGTCTATCGCGCGGTGGATCGACGACTCGACCGTACGGTCGCGGTGAAGGTCATGCACGAGGGCCTCGGCGACGACCAGGACTTCGCGACCAACTTCGACCGTGAGGCCAGGGCTGCCGCCCACCTCGCACATCCGAATATAGTCTCTGTTTTCGATCAGGGCAACGATTTCGGCCGGCCTTTCATCGTGATGGAGTTGGTGGAGGGGTCGACGCTGCGTCGGCTCATCAGCCGGGAGGCCCCGCTGATCCCCTTGCGGGCGCTCGACCTCATCGACCCGGTCCTGGCTGCACTGGCCGCTGCGCACGAGTCGGGCCTGATCCATCGCGACGTGAAACCGGAGAACGTCCTCATCTCCCGGCGGGGACAGCTCAAGGTGGCCGACTTCGGTCTCGCCCGTGCCGTCACCTCGCAGTCCGCCGCAGCGACCCAGAGCCTGCTCATCGGCACCGTGTCGTACCTGCCGCCCGAATTGGTCGAGCACGGGCACGCCGACACCCGCTCCGACGTGTACTCGGCAGGCATCATGCTGTTCGAGATGCTGACCGGCCGCAAGCCACACACCGGCGACTCCCCGATCCAGGTCGCGTACGCCCATGTCCACAAGGACGTGCCGAAGCCGTCCAGCTGGATCGAGGCGGACTGGCGCAGCTCCCTCGACGGGATCCCGCCCTACCTCGATGCCCTGGTCGGGGCGGCCACGTCACGGGACCCCGACAAGCGGCCGCGGGATGCCCGGGCCTTCCTGGACTGCGTCCGCCGGGCGCGCAAGGCGCTGTCCAGCGGCATCATGCACGACCCCCACCTGACGATGCTGCTGGCCGACCCGAACGCCGCGGACGACACCGAGCCGGTGGACATCGAGTACACCCCCACTCGGCGGGCGATGGCCGCCCTGGCCAGCTCGAGGCTGCGATCCGAGGCGGCCGCAGACCCCACCCCGTCCGGGGCGGACCCGGCCGACGGCGTCGCCGCAGCCGCGGTGCTGACCGAGGAGCGCCGACCGACCGATGGCCCCGGCGCCGAGGAGGAGCGGGTACTGGCCGTGTCCCGGGATGCCGGAGCACGCGGCGGCCGCCCCCCGGCTGACGGGGAACCGGACCGTCACGCCGAGGAGCACGACCGGGAGTGGGCCGACTCCGGGGCGTACGAGATCGCCCGGGCCGGTCGGCAACGCCGGACCCGCCGCGCACTGGTATCCGTCCTCCTGGTCCTGCTGGTCGTGCTGGCCGGCACCGGCGCCTGGTGGGCGGCCGACGGTCGCTACGTGGCCGCACCGACGGTCACCAGCCTGACTCAGCCGGAGGCCGCTGCCGTCGTCAAGGCGGCCGGGCTCGAGTTCGCCACGACCGAGGAGTACTCCGAGACGGTGCCGGCCGGCGAGGTGATCGCGACCGTTCCGGGCCCCGGCGAGGACATCGCCCGCGGCGCCACCCTCACCGCCGTCCTGTCGAAGGGGCAGGAACGATACGCGGTACCGGCCGTGGTCGGCAAGGACCTCGAGACCGCCAGGGCCGAACTGGTGGCCAGCCACCTGGCACCGGGGACGACCACCGAGGAGTGGAGCGAGTCGGTGCCTGCCGGCGACGTCATGTCGACCGCCACGCAGGAGGGGACCAAGGTCAAACCGGAGACCCCGATCGACCTGGTCGTCTCCAAGGGTCGCGAGCCGATCACCGTCACCAACTGGTACAACCGCGACGGCAAGGACGCGATCGCGTCCCTGGCCGACCAGGGGCTCAAGGTCGTCACCACCGACCGTCACTCGGACGACGTCGCCGCCGGCAAGGTGGTGGGCCAGACCCCCAGCTCGGGCACGCTCTACCGAGGCGACACCGTGATGCTGTCGATCTCGCAGGGCCCCGAGCAGGTCGCGGTGCCGGACGTGACGGGCAAGCCCGTCGCGGAGGCCGAGGCCGAGATGACCGGGGCAGGGTTCACGACGACCACCGAACCGGTCGAGGTGAACTACCTTGGCCTCGGGTACGTGGCCCGCAGCTCGGTCGACCCCGGGGCCACCGCACCCAAGGGCTCGGCGATCACCCTGTTCCTGGTCTGATGAGGTCCCGGGCCGGCCATCGTCGCAGGCCGGCGGGAGACCGAACAACGTGCCACGGAGCGGCGACGAATTCCGGATCGCCGCCATGGGCGCGTACCCTCATGTCAGACCACCGTGGTCCCGGGCTCCGGGGCCACTCGCTTCACCAAGGGACACTGCGTGCGCCTTCCCCACCTCACCGGATCCTCTAACCCCGACCCACGTGCCCGACGCCTCCGTCGCCGCCGCCGTGGCCTCGCTGCAGGACTCGGTGCAGGACTGGCGCTCTTCGGAGCGGTGGCCGGCATCCCGGCCGACGCCGCGGTGAAGCCGCAGCCCACCCCGGCCCTCACGACGATCACCCCCTGTCAGGACGTCATGTTCATCGGCGTCCGCGGTTCCGGTGAGACCCCGGCCGACGGACAGTACGGCATGGGCGGCGAGTCCAGCCTCGCCTGGCAGCAGTACCGCCACGCGATCCCGGGCCAGTCCGCCGCCGCGATGTCGATCGACTATCCGTCCACCCCGGTGACGACGCTGGCCTCCCCCTATGCGGCAGGCGACTTCTTCCGCAGCATCGACACCGGGGTCACGAAACTGGAAGGCGTGCTGGCCGAACGCTCCGTCGCCTGCCCCACTGAGCGCTACGTGCTCTCCGGCAAGTCCCAGGGCGCCATCGTCGTTCACCGGGCCACGGTGGACATTGCGGCGCACGACGACCAGTACGGGGCCGACCTGATGGACCGGATCGACGGGGTCATCGTGATCGCAGACCCCGACCGCGTACCCTCCGAGGACGGCAGCGCGTACGGCACCAGCGGCCAGGGCAGCAGCCACTACGGCATCTCCAACGCCGCCCCCTGGATCGCCGGCAACCGCTACCGCCCGACCACCTCGACCATGTCGACCCACTGGGAGCACTCCGAGCGCTGGCACTCGGTCTGCAACTCCGGGGACGCGGTCTGCGACTTCGGCGTGGCCAGCTCCGGCCCCGGACAGATGCTGAACGGCTTCGACATCCACACCTACAGCTACGTCGATGACCCGTCCGCGATCCGCGCCGCTGCCTCCGCCGTGGCCGAGGAGTCGCGCACCCGCGCGGAGACGCCGGCCCAGCCGGCGTCGACGGCGATCTGACCCGATCCCCCTGATCCAGAACACCTGACCTGAACGAAGCCGCCCCCCTGTCCCGCTGTTCGGCCGTGGCCGGACGGAGGAGCAGGGGGGCGGATCAGGTCTCGGCCGACTCGGGCCGGCCCGGCGGCCCGGTCAGAAGGTGACCGGCGTGTACGCCTGCACCGGGTTGGCGCGCCGGATCCGACCATCGGTGAGGCGCTCGGCCACGGTGAAGGCGAGTTCGAGGGACTGGTTGCGATTGAGCCGCGGGTCACAGGCGGTCTCGTAGCGCAGCCCCAGGTCGGCCTCGGCCAACTCCCCGACACCGCCGACGCACTCGGTGACGTCGTCGCCGGTGAGCTCGACGTGGATGCCACCGGGCCAGGTGCCGCACTGGTCGTGCACGTCGAAGAAGCCCTGGACCTCGTCGGCCACATCCGCGAAGGCGCGGGTCTTGACCCCGTCCTCGGTGGTGAACGTGTTGCCGTGCATCGGGTCGGACATCCAGACCGGCTGGCGTCCCGAGGCCATGATCTCCTCGATCACCGGCGGCAGGACCGTCCGGATCTTGCGGGCCCCCATCCGGGTGATGAAGGTCAGGCGGCCGGGCTCGCGATCCGGGTCGATCTTGTCGGCCAGCGCGAGGGCGTCCTTCGCGGTCGTCGACGGGCCGAGCTTGATCCCGATCGGGTTGCGCAGGTGGCGCAGGAACTCGACGTGCGGGCCGTCGATCTGCCGGGTGCGCTCCCCGATCCAGATGAAGTGCCCCGACACGTCGTACGGCGTGCGGGTGCGCGAGTCGATCCGGGTCATCGCGTGCTCGTAGTCCAGCAGCAGCGCCTCGTGCGAGGAGTAGAAGTCGACCGAATGCATGGCCTCGTCGTCCATGCCACAGGAGACCATGAACGCCAGCGCCCGCTCGATCTCGCGCACCAGTTCGGTGTAGCGCTCATTCACCGCGGCGGAGCGGACGAAGTCGGAGTTCCACGAATGGGCCGTACGCAGGTCGGCGAAACCACCGTTGAGCAGCGCGCGAGCCAGGTTCATCGTGGCGGAGGACGCGTTGTAGGTATCCAGCAGGCGCCTCGGGTCGTGGCGCCGGGACTCCGCAGTGAACTCCAGTCCGTTGACCGCGTCACCGCGGTAGGTCGGCAGCGTCACCCCGTTGCGGGTCTCGGTGCCACTCGACCGCGGCTTGGCGTACTGGCCGGCGATCCGACCGATCTTGACGATCGGGACCTGCGCGGCGTAGGTCATCACGACCGCCATCGACAGCAGCGTACGCAGTTTGTTCTGGATGTTGGCCGCAGTGACGCCGGAGAACGTCTCGGCGCAGTCGCCGCCCTGCAGGACGAAGGCCTCGCCCCGGGCAACGGCGGCGAGCTGGCCCTTCAGGTCGTCACACTCCCCCGCAAACACCAGCGGGGGGCGGGTACGGAGCTGGGCGACAACGTCGGCCAGCTCGGTCTGGTCCTCATAGCTCGGCTGCTGGACCGGGTTCATGGCATGCAGCTGGGCGAGGGACGGGATACGTGAAGCGTCGGGCACGGGCCCGATTCTAGGCGGTGGCTCCAACTGCACCGGCCACCTCCCACGGGGATGGAACGCCCGAACCGGATCAGCCCTTGTCCGCCACGGCCGGCGGCAGCTCCACGGGCGGCTTGGCCGACCCCAGGCCGGGCCGCTCCAGCACCTTGCCAGCCAGCTGCTCGGGGGTGAAGTTCCCCGCCTTGACGCTCGCACCGTACGCGTCGACGTACTCTTGGCCGGACAGTTCGTGGATCGCCGCCATCACCTGGTCGGTGATCCAGCGCAACACCTGGCGATCGTTGTCCCGGCCGGCGTACTCGCTGAAGTCCAGCGACCGGCCGATCCGGATCCCGGGGCGGCGCATCATCGGGATCCCGAACAGCCCCTTGTGCAGTTGGGTGTTCACCATCGCCACCGGGATCACCGGCACCCCGGCATTCAGCGCCAGTCGCGCCACGCCGGTCTTGCCCTTGTACAGGCGGCCATCGGGGGAACGGGTGCCCTCGGGGTAGATGCCGAGCAGGTCACCGCCCTCGAGCACCTCCGAGACGTCCAGCAGGCTCTCGGCGCTGGCCCGGCCGCCGGAGCGGTCCATCGGGTGCATCCCGACGGCCTTGAGGAACCACGCCACCACGCGGGACTTCAGGTCCTTGCCGTGGAAGGCCTCGGCCTTGGCCGGGAAGACCATCCGGCGCCGGATCATCGCCGGCAGCACCACGGTGTCACCGGCGGAGAGGTGGTTGCTCGCCATCAGTGCGGCACCGGTGTCCGGGACGTTCTCCGCACCCTCGACCCAAGGCCGCCACAGCCCTGCGATGACAGGGCGGAACAGCAGGCGCTTGAACAATGAGTACGCCATCTCGGACACGGGGCACCTCCGGTGAGCGGGGGCCGACCCGCCACGGGTCCGCCCGGCGGGCTGGGTCGGCAGCAGGCAGATGCCGCCGACCCAGCCTAGCCAATTGAGGACCGGGGCTAGAGTCCTTCCATGATGCACCGCCAGGTCACGTCGGTGGTCGACGTCCGACCCGATGCCCTCGACTACCATCTCCCTGCCACGACCTCCCACCCCGGCGCCGGTCCGGCGACCGCGGCGGTCCTGCTCTCGCACGGGTACTCCAGTTCACCGGCCTCGGTGCTCCCGTGGGCCGAGTACCTCGCCAGTCGCGGCTACGACGTATCGGCTCCCCGGTTGCCGGGCCACGGCACCACCTGGCGGGAGATGAACATGACCGCCTGGACCGACTGGTACTACCGCCTGGAGCAGGAGTACCTACGGCTCGCCGCCGACCACGAGGTCGTCATGGTCGGCGGGCAGTCCATGGGCGGTTGCCTGGCCATCCGGCTCGCCCAGCAGCACCCCGAGATCCCCGCCGTCGTGCTTGTCAACCCGTCGATCGCCACGTACGACCGCCGGTACCGGCTGCTGCTGCCATGGCTGCAGTACCTAAAGCCGTCGTTCCCTGCCATCTCCGGGGACATCAACAAGCCCGGGATCCGGGAGTACGCGTACGACTGCTCACCGCTGCGCGCCGCCTGGTCGATGACCCGGATGTGGCAGGTCGTCACCGCCACTATGGATCGGTTCACCGCACCGACGCTGCTGTTCAGGTCCACCGTCGACCATGTCGTCGACGACGCCTCGGTCGACCTGCTGCGCCGGCTGCCCAACGTGACGGTACGGATGCTGGAGGACAGCTACCACGTGGCCTGCCTGGACAACGACGCCGAGCGCCTGGCCGCGGAGAGCGCCGACTTCTTCGATCGCTTCCGGTCCGCCGGGGCCTGAGCATCCCGGTCAGTCGTCGAGGCCGGCCCGGGCCAGGTCGGCGGCCCCGACCAGGCCGGCGTCGTTGCCGAGGCCGGCGAGCACGACCTCCGCGAGGGGTCGGAACCCCCGTCCGGCGAGGTGGCGGGCGAACGCCCGTCGGGCCGGTTCGAGCAGCATCTCGCCGGCCTCGCTGACGCCGCCGCCGACCAGGAACCGCTCGGGGTCCAGGACGGCGGCCAGGCCGGCCAGCCCCCGGCCCAGCCAGTCCGCCACGCCGACCAGGATCTCGTGGCAGGCCGGGTCCCCGGCCAGCGCCGCGGCGGTGACGTGGTGCCCGCGGATGGCCGCCGGGTCATTGCCCACCCTGGCCAACAGCGGCAGGGCCATCGGCGAGCCCGTGCCGGCCAGAGCCCGGGCCTCGCGGCGCAACGCCTCACCGGAGCAGTACTGCTCCCAGCAGCCGCGGTTGCCGCAGGGGCAGATCTGTCCTTGCGGCACCACGCACAGGTGGCCCCACTCACCGGCCACGCCCCATCGACCGCGGTACAGCTCCCCGTCGATCACCAGGCCTCCGCCGATCCCGGTGCCGAGGGTGACCATGGCGAACGTACGGCATCCCTGCCCCGCGCCGAACCGGTACTCGCCCCACGCCGCGGCGTTCGCGTCGTTGTCGATCACGACGGGCACCTCGAGCCGGGCCGCGAGCCGGTCGGCGATCGGCTCGTTGCGCCAGGCCAGGTGCGGGGAGTAGCGGACGACCCGGCGGGTCTCGTCGACCCAGCCGGCCGCACCGATTCCGACCGCTGCCACCTCGTGGTCGGCGGACAGGTCGTGCACCAGGCGGACGATCCCCTCCTCCACGGCAGCGGCGCGGTCGGTCGGTGTCGGGTGGGTCCGGCGGGCGATCAGCCGGCCGTCCGGTGTGACGAGGCCGGCGGCGACCTTCGAGCCGCCGATGTCGATGCCGATGGCCGGCCTGGGATCAGTGGTCACGTCCGACTCCTGTCGCGCTGTCCGCGGATGCTGGGCCCATCCGGGGGTCGGGGCCCGTCTCAGGTCCCAGGGATGATGCGAGTGCGGCGGCCGCCGTCCGTGACGGCTCCCCCGCCGAGGTCGCCGCGTACCAGCGGTCCACCCCGTCCCAGCCGATCCGGGTGGCGAGGTCCTCCACCACCGCTCCGGCGGCACCGTACTCGGCCAGGGTGCGCGGCACCCAGTCATCGTCCGGCCAGGGCCCGACGGTGGTGGCGGCCGGTCCGGCAGCGGGGCCCAGGGCGCGGTGTGCCAGGGCGACGGCGTACCCCTCCTCCACCCACAGCGGGCCGTCCAGGTCGGCGGCGCGGGTGCGGACGTGGACCAGCTCGTGGGTGAGGACCTCGGTCGCGACGTCCTCCGGCTCGGCGGCGATCGCCGGGTTCACCACGATCCAGAACCGGTCGAGCTGTCCGGGTGATGCCACCCCGCGACGAACCAGCGTGTCGTCAACCCTCAGGGTCGTTGCGGCGGGCAAGGGGTCCTGGGCCCCGACCACCGCCACCTGGCCGGCCGGCACAGGCGCGACCACGGTCACCGCCGAGGCGTCCGGGACCTGGGGCAGGATCGGGTCGAGCGCAGCGGTGGCACCTTCCCAGGCGACCTGCCAGTACCGGCACTGGTCGGGGTCGGCGCAGGCGATCCGGGTCCCGTCCGGCAGGTCGTGGACGGTGTCCAGCCGCAGCGCGACCGGCGCCACCGCTGGTCCCGACGGGGTCGGCGGTGCGGTGGTGGCCAGCAGGATCCCGGTGACCAGGATCGTCGCGGCGACCGCGGCCCTGTGCGCGGGGCGCCTCGTGGGAGTCCGTGCGTACGGCACCTGCACCTCCCCACTCGCAACCGGTTCGACCCCGGTGGCTCCGGCGTGTCTGGAGCCACGATAGTGCTCGACCGCCGGGGCGCCGTCGGCGTTCGGTCGGAGTTTGTCAGTGTGGCTGCCTAGTCTGGCGCCGTGATCGGCCAACTCCCCCTCGACGGGTTCCCCAGTGGCTGCGGCGACGACCTGCAACCGTCCTTCGGTGACCTCGGTGAGCCGTTGGCGAGCATCGACTTCTGCGTCGTCGACCTGGAGACGACCGGCACCGGCAAGGATGCGGCCATCACCGAGATCGGCGCGGCCCGGGTCTGCGGGGGCGAACTGGTCGGCGAGTTCCAGACCCTGGTCGACCCCGAGCGCCCGGTCCCGGCCGAGATCAGCGCCCTGACCGGCATCACGTCCTCGATGCTGCAGGGTGCTCCGACGCTGGGGGCCGCGCTGCCGTCGTTCCTGGAGTTCAGTCGGGGGTGCGTGATGGTTGCGCACAATGCGCGCTTCGACATGGGTTTCCTGCACCGCGGCTGCGACACCCTGGGGTACCGCTGGGCGCCCCGCCAGGTGCTCGACACCCTGGCCCTGGCCCGCCAGATCATCCCCCGCGGCGAGGTCGCGAACTACCGGCTCGGCACCCTGGCGGCCCACATACGGGCCGACACCACCCCGACCCACCGCGCACTGGAGGACGTACGGGCCACGGTCGACCTGCTGCACTACCTGATCGCCCGGGTGGGCAACCGGGGGGTGTCGACCCTGGAGGACCTGGTCGCCATGATGCGTCCGGTCTCGGCGGCCCGCCGGGAGCGGGCCCCATGGGCCAAGGACCTACCCCGTGCCGCCGGCGTCTACTGGTTCTATCGCCACGACACCCGCAACGGGAAGGGTGCCGATCCCCTCCCCGAGGGCACCGCTGCACCGCGGGAGCTGCTGTACGTGGGTACCAGTGTCGACATCCGGCGCCGGGTGCAGAGCTATTTCACGGCCTCGGAGAAGCGGGCCCGGATGGAGGACATGATCCGCCAGGCCGACGGAGTGGACTGCGTCGAGTGCCGTACGCCGCTGGAGGCCCGGGTCCGCGAGTTGCGCCTGATCACCTCCCACCAGCCGCGCTACAACCGTCGGTCGAAGCGGGCCGCCCACCCGTGGTGGATCACGCTGACCGACGAGCCGTTCCCACGGCTGTCGGTGGTGCGGGACCCGAAGGAGAAGGTACGCTTCGGCCCGTTCCCGGGGCGCGAGGCGGCCCAGCTGGTAGTAGAGGCCTTGCAGGACGCGTTCCCGGTCCGCCGCTGCACCGGCCGGCTGAGCGTACGCCGCCCGAGCGCTGCCTGCGCCCTCGCGGAGTTGGGGCGCTGCCCTGCTCCGTGCGACCACCGGATCTCCCGGGAGGACTACGGCGCGCTGGTCGACGAGGTGGCGCAGGCCCTGGCCGGGGAGACCGGGCCGGTGGTCGCGAAGCATGCGGCACGGCTGGGGTCGCTGGCCGACCAGCAGCGTTTTGAGGAGGCCGATGACGTGCGGCGGCGGTTGCAGGCCTACCTCGACACCAGTCGGCGGCACCACCGGATCGACTCACTGGCCGGCTGCGCCCAGATCGTCGCCGCCCGGCGCACCGCCGACACGTTCGCGCCCGCCGGGGCCGCCGGCCGCCCCGGGTGGGAGATCCACGTGATCCGGTACGGACGGCTCGCCGGCGCTGCCCGGACCCGGCCGGGTGAGTCCGCCGTCCGAGTCGCCGAGGATGCCGTCCTGCTGGCCGAGTCGGTGCCTGCGCCGTCGTCGGGGGCCGCCGCGTTCCCGGAGGAGAGCGAACTGGTGGCCACCTGGCTGGAACAACCAGGGGTCCGGCTGATCGACATCGAGGGCGACTGGTCCTGGCCGCTGCACACCACGATCGCCGCCGAGGACCTCCCGGGGGTCCTGGCCCGACGACGCGGGCGGGAGGAGCACTAGGATGACGCCATGGTCACTGCAATCGTCTTCGTGAACGCCGAAACCGACCGAATCCCCGAGATCGCGCAGGAGATCGCTGCGCTGGAGGGCGTGACGGAGGTCTACTCGGTCACCGGCAACATCGACCTGGTCGTGATGGTGCACGTACGAGAGTTGGACGACCTGTCTGCCGTGGTGTCCGACAAGCTGAACAAGGTCGAGGGGATCCTCGAGACCGAGACCCACATCGCGTTCCGTGCCTACTCCAGGCACGACCTGGAGGCGGCCTTCAGCCTCGGTAACTGACCGCACGTGGGTCGGTGGCGTTGTGCCACCGGCCCACGCCGGTCGAAGCCGCGGGTCAGCCGAGCACCAGGGGCCGGATGAAGCCGAGGGCAGCGACAAGGACGCAGGCCCCGAGGATCGCCAGGGAACCGCGCAGGTGCAGCTGGTCGGTCCGGCTCATCGAGCCGTGGCGCTGGCCGGTGCCCGGACGCGGTGACGTGGACCACAGCCAACCGCAGGCACCGCCGGCGAGGATCGCCCCCACGTCGGCCAGTACCAGCCACGGGTTGGTGAACACACTGAAGCCGACCAGGATCGCCAGCAGGACGAAGTCCGGGCGGGCGTCCTCCTTGGTGCGGAGCTTTCCGCCGGCATTGGCCGCGAGCAGCCCGATGATGGCGCCGCTGGCACCGCCCATGACCAGGTTCGGCGGTCCGGCGAGCAGGGCGACGGCTCCCGCGCCCAGACCGGAGAGGAAGTAGGTGGCCAGGAACCGCCACTTGCCCCACATCGCCTCCATGGATCGGCCGAACAGCCACAGCACGAAGCCGTTGATCACCAGCGAGAGGATGCTGCCGGAGATGATCACGTGGGTGACCAGTCGCCACACCTGGCCCGACAGCACCGCCTGGCCCCAGTAGGCCAGCAGGCCCTGCACCCTGCCGAGCGAGATGCTGTCGAGGGCCTGGACGATCACGATCAGCCCGATCAGCAGCACCGTGGCGCTGGAGGAGGCCAGCGACCGGATCCGCACATTCCGCCCACCGGGGGCGCGGGATGTGCGCCCACCGCGCTGGCTGGCGCGCCCCGCGGCGACGCAGTCAGGGCACTGGAAACCGACGGACGCCTGGATCATGCATTCGCCGCAGATCGGTCGCCCGCAGCGCTGGCAACTGATCCCGGTCTGCCGCTGGGGGTGTCGGTAGCAGGGGCGGAAGCCCGGGCCGTCGAGGCCCGGGCCTCTCTGGGGCTGAGTCACGACCTGATCAGCCCGCGATGATCTCGACGGACTCCATCACGACCGGCTCGGTGGGGCGGTCGGCACGGTCGGTCTTGACCGCCGCGATCTCGTCGACGACCTTGCGGGAGGCCTCGTCGGAGACCTCACCGAAGATCGTGTGCTTGCGATTGAGCCAGGGCGTCTCGCCCACGGTGACGAAGAACTGCGAGCCGTTGGTGCCCGGGCCGCGGTTGGCCATCGCGAGCAGGTAGGGCTTGTTGAAGGCGAGGTCGGGGTGGAACTCGTCACCGAACTCGTAGCCGGGGTCGCCGGTCCCGTTACCCAACGGGCATCCACCCTGGATCATGAAGCCCGGGATGATGCGGTGGAAGATCAGCCCGTCGTAGTAGCGGCCGGTCGTCTTCTCCCGCGTCTGGGGGTCGACGTACTCCTTGGTGCCGTTGGCCAGTCCGACGAAGTTGGCCACGGTCTTGGGGGCCATGTCGTCGTACAGAGTGATGCTGATGTCACCGTGGTTGGTGTGCAGGATTGCGGTGGAGTTGCCCACGAGCTGCCTTTCTCGGAGTCGCCGGGGGCATTGCCCCCACGACACGGTCATGTCTCCAGCCATCTTGTCACGCCCCACCATCAGGACAAGGCACCGCCGGTGCCGGACGGATGCCGTCACGGTCTCCCCGGCGGACTCCCGGCCCGCTCTGTTCGCTGCGCGAACAGGGCCGCTAGGCTGGGTACTGACGGTGACGGGGCCTGTCGCCCCGGGCACCCGACAGCGGAATACGGGCGTCGCAGGCGCGCAGAGACGGATTACTCGGAGGCAAAGTGAAGCGCAAAACGGAAAAAGTCGTCATCGAGGCCGAGGTCCCCAAGAGCCTGACCGAGGTAGGGGTCGACGCGGTCGACGCGGCGATCAAGGCGGCCACGCCCTACATCGAGCAGGCCCGTGAGATCGGCAGCCACCGGGTCGCCGACGCCCAGGCGCGGCTGGCACCGCTGGCGGAACAGGCCAGGGAGCGCCTCGCCCCCATCGCCGATCAGGCCAAGGAGCGCAGGGACAAGGCCCAGGACTTCCTGGCGCCGTACGTCACCGACGCCCAGGCCAAGATCGGCCCGGTCGCCCATGAGGCCAAGGTCCGGGGGGCCGCCGGGGCCCGCACCACCCTCGACAGCCTGGCACCGCGGCTGGAGAGCGCCCTGCTCGCCGTGGGCCCGATCGCCGACGAGGCTGCCGCCCGCCTGCACGACGAGGTCGTGCCGCGGGCCGCGAAGTTCCTCGACCAGGCCGCTGAGGTCGAGCCGCTGAGCCGCCGCCAGCGCCGTAAGGCCCGCAAGACGACCGCGAAGCTGGAGAAGGCCGCCGCCAAGGTCACGAAGGCCAACGCCAAGGCCCTGGCCCGCGCGGAGCGCAGCGGCAGCGGCAATGTCTGGAAGGTGCTGCTGGTCCTCACCGGCATCATCGGGGTGGCCATCCTGGTCGCCAAGAAGCTCGGCACCCCCAAGGAGGATGCCTGGCAGAACTACCAGCCGACCCCGCCCGCCCCGGCTGCCGCCCCCGCCGACGCGCCGACCGCCGCCACTGCGGAGGCGCCGGACGAGGAGATGGACGACGAGACGGCCGAGAGCGAAGCCGAGATGATCGGTGAGGGAGGCCACGTCACCGAGGCCGACGCCGCGGTGTCCACCGATACCGCCACCAGCTACGGGCCGGACTCCTTCGTCGGCACCAATCCCCCCGCCGAGTTCACCATCAAGGGCAACCCCCGCTCGATGAAGTACCACCTGCCCGGTTCCGACTCGTACGAGCGCACGATCACCGACGTGTGGTTCGCCACCGAGGAGGCCGCGCAGGCCGCTGGCTTCACCAAGGCGACCCGCTGACAGCTGCCTGACCGACGGGGGTGGGAAGGTCGATGCGACCTCCCCACCCCCGTCTTCCTGTCCACGTGTGCTCCCTCGTGGGTTCGCCACCCATTCGGCCCTCCCACGTCCCCTGCGGGCCGTAGATTCGGGATTGTGTCACTGATCCTCGCGCTCGCTGTCGCCGCGCTCCTGGCCGCCGCCACCGGTGTCGCGACCGAGCCGGTGCTGCGACGGCTCCCGGTCCCGGCCATGACCCTCGACAACGCCCCTGTCCCGTACGATCCGGAGGCCGCCGCGGCGGGCCGGGACGAGGCTCCGGACGAGGAACAGCCACCGGACTATGCCGCCCTGGCCACGCACCGCTTCGCCCTGGCCTGCGCGGCCCTGTCGCTGGTGGCGGCCTTCCTGGCCGCGGCCCTGGCACCCTCCCCCTGGCTGCCCCTGTGGTCGGTCTGGGCCACCGCCTTCGCGGTGCTGGTGATGGTGGACGCGGCCACGACCTGGCTGCCGCTGCGGTTGACCAGGGTGACCTGGGTGGCCGCAACCGTGGCGGTGGCGATCGCCGCCGCGATCGCCCTGGCCGGAGGTCCGGTGTCGCTGGCCGACCTGGGCCGGGTCGCCCTGGGGGCCGCTGCCTCAGGGGGGTTCTACCTGCTGTTGTGGCGGGTCGGCCACGGACTCGGCTTCGGGGACGTACGGATCAGCCCGCTGATCGGCGCGCTCGGGGCCACGCTGTCCTGGAGTGGTTGGTGGATCGCCCTGGTGGCGGGGCCGCTGCTCGGTGCCGTCTGGGGCCTGGTCCGAGCCGCCACCGGCCGACGGGACGCCTTCGCGTACGGGCCGTGGATGTGGCTCGGCCCCGCTGTGGCGCTCGTCGCGCACGCAGCGGGGCCGATCCTGCCGTGGGTGGTCGTGCCCTGAGTGTCGGCCGAGATCAGTTGGCGGCGAGCCGGCGGGTGGTCGCGGTCCAGCTGTCCAGGCGGGCCAGCGCCCTCCCGGAGTCGATCGTTTCGCTGACTCTGTCCAGGTAGACCCGGAACTGCTCGGTGACGTCCGCGTCCAGGTCCGGGCCGTCGTAGGCCAGCAGCGTCGCGGCGGCGTTCAGCAGCACGATGTCGCGCACCGCACCGGTCTTGCCCGAGAAGGTGTCGCGGACGATCGCCGCATTGACGTCCGGCTCCCCACCGACCAGGTCGGACTTCTGGGCCCGAGGGATACCGAGATCCAGCGGGTCCAGCTCGGTCGCCACGATCCGGCCGTCCCGGATCAGCCAGACCCTGGAGGAGGTAGTGGTGGTCAGCTCATCCAGGCCGTCGCCACCGTGGAAGACCATGCCCTGGTTGCCGCGCTTGGCGAGGACTCCGGCGATCAGGCCGGCCATCTGCTCGTTGGCGATGCCGATGGCCTGCGCCTGTGGTCGAGCGGGGTTGGACAGCGGGCCCAGGTAGTTGAAGATCGTGGCGATGCCGAGCTCACGACGCGGACCAGCGGCGTACTTCAGCGAACCGTGGTACATCGGGGCGAAGAGGAAGACGATCCCTTCCTCGTCCATCACCTGCTGCTGCTTCTCGGGGGCCAGGTCAAGGACCAGCCCGAGGGCCTCGAGGCAGTCGGCCGTCCCACACATCGAGGAGGCCGCACGGTTGCCGTGCTTGACCACGTGGGCGCCTGCGGCCGCCGCGACGATCGCGGACATGGTGGAGATGTTGACCGTGTTGGCCCGATCGCCCCCCGAGCCCACCACGTCGACCGCACGGGTGGTGACGTGCACCGGCTTGGCGAACTCCAGCATCACGTCAGCCAGACCCGCGACCTCGTCGACCGTCTCGCCCTTGGCACTCAGCGCCACGGCGAAACCAGCGATGTGCACCGGAGAAGCGTTGCCGCCGAGGATCTCACCCATCGCCCATCGGGTGACCTCCGGTGTCATGTCCTGGCCCTTCACCAGGCCGGTCAGCACGTTCGGCCAGGTATAGCTGCTCGCAGTCATGTCACTCCTCCTTCAGGGGAAACCTGCGCCCCACCGTGGGGCACGGGCGGATCGACGCCCAGTTCAGATTGTTCCGGACGGCCAACTGGCCGTCATCTCGGACGGCCAGTGAGCGTGTGCCCGACCAGGGCGATCGGTTCGGCGGCCTGCGGACCGCCGTCAGGACGGCCGGGGCCGGATGGTTCAGACCCCGGCGACGGCCAGCCGCTTGCGCAGCAGGGCGGCGACGGCCCCCGGGAAGGAGACCTGGTCGATCGGGTATCGCTCGGTACGGTCGGCCAGCGACCAGGTCGCGAGCCACACGTCGTCCTTGCGGATCACCAGCAGCAGGATCGGAGGGCAGTTGCCGATCTCCTCCTTGAACTGCTTGGACATCCCCATGCCGCCGGCGGGCGCAGCCTCGGCATCGAAGATCGCCAGGTCGATGCCACCCTGGTCCATCGCGAACTGGGTGGCCGCATGGGTGGCGGTCTCGACGATCTCGATCGGCGGCAGATCGGCGGCCACCCGGCGGCCGAGGGCCAACTTCACGTTCTCTCGGACCGCCTGGTCGTCGGAGTACAGCAGGACCGTGGCCGTCTTCTCACCGGCCGGCGACTCTGCGCTCATCTGCTCTCCTGGGGATTGGGATCTACTACGAACACCATCATCGTAGCCGTCGGACGACGCGGGGCCCCGACAGTGTCAGGGCAGCACGACGGGCGTGCCACCTGTTGGCATACACACCCGGGGTATTAATGTGACCTAAGTCACTCTGAGGTTCGCAGCCCGGCAGGGGTGCCTCGGCTGTGATCCACCGAACGTAACGATCCCCCAACCAAAGTGCTGCCGAACCCCGGACGCTAGGCGATCGAACCCGATTCCGGCCATAATGCACACGTGGCTTCTACATCTGACTCGATGGGCGCCGGGCGGGCCATTCCCACCGGAGCCCTCCATTCCATCCCCTCATCCCGACTCCGCGGCATCCCGGGCCGCCCCGATCCGCTCGCCGTAGGTACGTGGATCTGGCTGGCATCCGAGCTGATGTTCTTCGCTGCGATCTTCGCCGCGTACTTCAACATGCGTAACATCCACGCCGCCGCAGGCACCGGCGGCTGGACGCCGGCCGAGTGGCTCGACGTCCCCAAGGCCAGCGTCATCACGCTCGTCCTGGTCCTGTCCTCGGTGACCTGCCAGCTGGGCGTGCACGCTGCCGAGCACGGCCGCGTGAAGCGCACCGGCTCGCTGCTCAACGTCGGCGGTTGGGGCATGCGCGAGTGGTACTTCCTGACGTTCATCATGGGCGCCTTCTTCATCTCGGGCCAGATCATGGAGTACGCCACCCTGTTCTCCCATGGCCTGACCCCGCAGTCGTTCGCGTACGGCTCGGTCTTCTACTTCGGTACCGGCTTCCATGGCCTGCACGTCCTGGGTGGCCTGATCGGCTTCCTCTTCATCACGGCCCGTACGTACTTCGCGCGGACCTTCACCCATGAGCAGGCGGTCAGCGCGATCGCCATCTCCTACTACTGGCACTTCGTCGACGTCGTGTGGATCATCCTTTTCTCGGTGATCTACTTCCTCCACTGACGAGCGTCACGGATCAACCCCACAGAGAGGCACACTGCTGTGAAGTATCTGTCCACACGGAGGCGACACCCGGCTGCCAAGCCACTCATCCTGGTGCTCGCCCTGTTCTTGGTCGGAGCCGTGTACGCGCTCGTCATCCCGAGCTCCCAGGTTTCCGCCGCCCCTGCCACCACTCAGCAGGTGGCGGAGGGCAAGGCCCTGTTCCAGGTGTCCTGTTCCTCCTGCCACGGCCTGAATGGTGAAGGCACCAGCCAGGGTCCGTCCCTGGTCGGCGTCGGCGCTGCCTCGGTCGACTTCCAGATGGGCACCGGCCGGATGCCGATGGCCCGTCCCGGCCAGCAGGCCCCGCGCAAGGCCTCGGAGTTCTCGGCCGACGAGATCACGGCCATCTCGACGTACGTCGCGACCCTGGGCCCCGGCCCGGACATCCCGACCGCCGCGGTCGTGGACCCGACGAAGCTCACCGATGAGGAGATTGCCCGCGGTGGCGACCTCTTCCGCGCCAACTGCTCGGCCTGCCACAACATCTCCGGTCAGGGCGGCGCCCTGCCCAACGGCAAGTACGCGCCCCCGCTGACCGGCGTCCAGCCGGTCCACGTCTACGAGGCCATGCGTATCGGCCCGCAGCAGATGCCCGTCTTCTCCAAGAACGTCATCACCGATGAGGACGCCACCCAGATCATCGGGTACCTGCAGGCGGTCGAGAACGACAACGTCGGCGGCGGCCTCTCGCTGGGCAGCATGGGTCCGGTGACCGAGGGCCTGTGGGCATGGGTCGTCGGCATTGGCGGCCTGGCCATCGTCGCCGTCTGGATCACATCGAAGGGAGCTCGCTCGAAGTGAACGAGAACGCGAGTAAGGAACTCACCCAGGGCCCGGTCGCCGACCCCGGCGTCGAGCCGCACGTCGAGAGCTACGTGGCTTCGGACCCGAAGCTGGACAAGGCCGCCGAGGGTCGGGTCATCGCCTGCTTCGTCCTGTCCGCGGTCTCCGCGATCGCCTCCCTGGTGCTGTACTTCGCCATCCCGATGACGATCCGGATCGATCTGGGCACCTTCCAGGCGAACCTGCACAACGTGCTGTTCGGCACCACGATGGGCCTGGCCATCCTGCTCATCGGCATCGGCATCGTGGTCTGGGCGCGCAACCTGATGAGCGACGTGGAAATGGTCGAGATCCGGCACCCGGAGGCGTCGTCCGACGAGGACCGCACCGAGGCGCTGGTGATGCTCAGCGACGGCGTGCGCGACTCCGGCGTCGCCCGCCGCAAGTTCGTCCTGGGCAGCCTCGGCGGAGCCCTCGGCCTGTTCTCGCTGCCGCTGATCGTCACTCTTGCGGACATGGGCCCCTGGCCCACGAAGCGGGTGCGTGAGCAGACCCTCGAACGGACGCTGTTCGCCGAGGCAACGCCGCAGCAGCCGATCCGCCTGGTGAACGACGTCACCTGGAAGCCGCTCCGCGCGGCCGACCTCGAGATCGGCCAACTGGTCAACGCCCAGCCGGAGAACCTCCAGGACTTCCACGGGGTCGAGTACCAGCAGGAGAAGGCGAAGTCGTCGATCATCGTGGTCCGGATGGACCCGGATTCGATCACCGTGCCCGAGTCGCGCCGCGACTGGCAGGTCTCGGGGATCCTCTGCTACTCGAAGATCTGCACCCACGTGGGCTGCCCGATCACCCTGTGGGAGCAGCAGACGCACCACCTGCTCTGCCCCTGCCACCAGTCGACCTTCGACCTGGGGAACTCCGGTCTGGTGGTGTTCGGTCCCGCAGCCCGTGCGCTGCCGCAGCTCAAGATCAGCCTCGACGACGAGGGCTACCTGGTCGCGACCCAGGACTTCACCGTCCCGGTCGGCCCGAGCTACTTCGAGCGCGATTCCCGGAACGATTTCAAGAAAGGTGACGCGTGATGGCCAAGCCGGCTCCAGTCGCTGATACCCACGATCCGGGTTCCGACGCCACCAACACCAAGCGCGTGGTCTCGGCCCAGGACATTGATTTGCCCCCGGCCCTGGTCAAGCAGGCCCCGCTGGCCCGCTGGGTCGATGACCGCACCGGCATCGCCACGATGACCAAGCCGCTGCTGCGGAAGGTCTTCCCGGACCACTGGTCCTTCCTGATCGGCGAGATCGCCCTCTGGTCGTTCATCGTGGTCCTGATCACCGGTGTCTTCCTGACCCTGTGGTTCAAGCCCTCGATGGCCGAGATCGAGTACGACGGCTCCTACCAGATCATGAAGGGGATGCTGATGTCGGAGGCCTTCGCCTCCACCATCGACATCTCCATGGACATCCGTGGTGGCCTGCTGCTGCGCCAGATGCACCACTGGGGCGCGCTGCTGTTCGTGGCGGCCATTTTCGTCCACGCGGCACGCGTCTTCTTCACTGGCGCCTTCCGCAAGCCTCGCGAGATCAACTGGCTGATCGGTGTCGGCCTGATGTTCCTGGGCGTGATGGCCGGCTTCTCCGGTTACTCGCTGCCTGACGACCTGCTGTCCGGTACGGGCCTGCGGTTCGCGGACGGCCTGATGCGCTCCATCCCGCTGATCGGCACCTGGGCCGAGTTCTTCGTCTTCAACGGAGAGTTCCCCGGCGACCTGATCATCTCGCGGCTCTACATGGTGCACATCCTGCTCATCCCGGCCCTGCTACTGGCCCTGGTCGGCGCCCACCTGGTGCTGATGGTGTACCACAAGCACACCCAGTTCGCCGGGCCGGGCCGCACCGAGCGCAACGTCGTGGGCTACCCCGCCTTCCCGGTGTACGCCGCGAAGATGGCCGGCTACTTCTTCACCGTGTTCGGTGTGATCGCGCTGTTCGGCGCCCTGGTCACCATCAACCCGGTGTGGACGTACGGCCCGTACAACCCCGCCCAGGTCACCGCCGGCTCCCAGCCGGACTGGTACATGGGCTGGGTCGAGGGTGCGGTCCGCATCATGCCGGGCTGGGAGTCCCACTGGGGGTCAACCACGTGGTCGTGGAACGTCTTCATCCCCGGTGTCATCCTGCTCGGCGGGTTCTTCACGGTGATGGCGCTGTGGCCCTGGATCGAGAACTGGTTCACCGGTGACAAGCGGGAGCACAACCTGGCCCAGCGTCCGTACGAGAACCCGACCCGTACGGCCTTCGGCGTCGCGATCATCACCTTCATGGTGCTGCTGCAGTTCGGCGGTGCGAACGACCTCATCGCGACCAACTTCGCCCTGTCGCTGAACGCGATCACCTGGTTCCTGCGCTTCGCGGTGTTCATCGTCCCGGTCATCGCCTTCTGGGTGACCAAGCGCATCTGCCTGAGCATGCTGAAGCGCGACCAGGATCGCCTGCTGCACGGATCGCCGACCGGCGAGGTCCACCGGACGCCCGAGGGCGAGTACATCGAGGACCACACCCCGATCAGCCAGGGCGAGGGCTACGCCATGACCTCGTCCGAGGATCCGGCGCCGCTGGAGGCCGGGCAGGCTACTGATGACCGCGGTGTCGCGATCGCTGACGGCGAGCGCATCTCCAAGCGTCGCGCCCGCGCCTCCCGCTGGTGGGCCGAGGGCAACATCCCCACGCCTACCCGTGAGGAGATCGAGGAGGCCCACTCGGACCACGAGGGCAGCCACGAACTGGAGAGCTCCGGACAGCAGTAGTCCCGAGTCGTTGAAGCCACCGAAGGGCCCCCGCCAGCCGGCGGGGGCCCTTCTGCCTGTCCGCTCTGCCGGCCCTCGTCCCCGTACCGCGAGGCCGGGCTCGTCAGTGCAGCGGGGTGTGCGCCGGATCCACCCGCTCCCCCGGCGCCACCGGCCCCGGGGCGGTCCCCCGGTCCCCCCAGGTGTTGGTCGGCAGCGATTCGCGGCCGTGCGGCTCGAGCCAGTTCTCCAGGCTTGGCCCCTGCGGGATGATCCCGGTCGGGTTGATGTCTGCGTGGGTCACGTAGTAGTGCGCCTTGATGTGGTCGAAATCCACCGTGTCGCCGAACCCGGGGGTCTGGAACAGGTCCCTGGAGTACGCCCACAGGTGCGGCATCTCGGTCAGCTTGTCGCGGTTGCACTTGAAGTGGCCGTGGTAGACCGGGTCGAACCGCACCAGGGTGGTGAACAGACGCACATCGGCCTCGGTGATCCGCTCCCCCATCAGGTACCGCCGGGTCGCCAACCGCTCCTCCAGCCAGTCCATGGCCACCCACAGCCGCTCGTACGCCGCATCGTAGGACTCCTGGGACCCGGCGAAACCACACCGGTAGACCCCGTTGTTGACCTCGGTGAAGACCCGGCGCATCACCTGCTCCTGTTCCTCGCGCAGGTCTTCGGGGAACAGGTCAGGGGCTCCGGCCCGCTGGTAGGCCTTCCACTCCCCGGAGAGGTCCCGGGTCATCTGGTCGAAGTCATTGGTGACCAGCTTGCCCGTACGCTCATCGACGATGGCTGGCACGGTGATGCCGCGCGAGTAGTCCGGGTCGAGGGCGAAGAAGGCCTCCTGCAGCCGCTCGTAGCCCAGTACCGGGTCGCGGCCGTCGGGGTCGAGGTCGAACGTCCACGACCGGGCGTCGTGGGTCGGCCCGGCGACCCCCATGGAGATCACGTCCTCCAAGCCGAGCAGGCGGCGGACGATGATCGCGCGGTTGGCCCAGGGACAGGCACGCGAGACCACGAGGCGGTAGCGACCCGGTTCGACGGGGGACCCGTCCCGTCCGTCGGCCGTGATCCGGGTAGTGACGTAGTTCATGTCCCGCCGGTACTCCTGGCCGGAGGTCACGTACGCACCACTAGTTGACTGTTCATCTTTATGCATGGCACCAGAATAGGCGGTGGCCGCCCGACGCTCCCGAATCGTGCTGGTCGCATGAGCCACAATGGGGTTCGTGCGATTTCTCACCAGTCCTCCGAGCTTCGACCTGACCTACAGTGACGTGTTCATGGCGCCGAGTCGGTCGAACGTCACCTCCCGGTTCGACGTCGACCTGACCAGCACCGATGGCATCGGCACCCCGCTGCCCCTCGTGGTCGCCAACATGACCGCGATCTCCGGGCGCCGGATGGCCGAGACCGTCGCCCGGCGCGGCGGCATCGCGGTGCTGCCCCAGGACATCCCGATCGACCAGATCGAGCAGTCGATCCGCAAGGTCAAGGCGGCCCACACAGTCTTCGACACGCCGATCCACGTGACCCCCGACACCACCGTGGGCCAGGCCATGGGCCTGATCCACAAGCGCGCCCACGGTGTTGCCGTGGTGGTGGAGGGCGGCCGTGCCATCGGCGTGGTGGAGCCGCAGAACGCCGCGGACGTGGATCGTTTCGCCCAGGTCCGGGAGGTGATGCGCGATGACTATCTCACCCTGCCCCCCGACACGGATCCGCGGGAGGTCTTCGAGGCCCTGGAGGACCACCACCTCGACGTGGCGGTGATCGTCGACGGGTACCGGCTGCTCGGCATCATGACCCGCAAGGGCGCCGTACGGGCCACGCTCTACCAGCCCGCCGTCGACCACTCCGGCCGGCTGATGGTCGGCGCCGCGATCGGGATCAGCGGGGACGTCGAGGCCCGTACGCGCGCCGTCCTCGCCTCCGGAGCCGATGTGCTGGTACTGGACACCGCCCACGGCCACCAGGACCGGATGCTGGGCGCAGTCGCGATCGCGCGGCGGATCCGGGACGAGGTGGCTGAGCGCACCGGTTCCCGGGCCCCGATCGTTGCCGGGAACGTGGTGACCAGTACCGGTGTGCTTGATCTCATCGATGCCGGCGCGGACGTGGTCAAGGTCGGTGTCGGCCCGGGCGCGATGTGTACCACCCGGATGCAGACCGGCGTGGGGCGTCCCCAATTCAGCGCGGTCCTGGAGTGTGCGGAGGCGGCCCGCGCCGAGGGTCGCTCGATCTGGGCGGACGGTGGCGTACGCCACCCCCGTGACGTGGCGCTCGCACTGGCTGCCGGGGCCGGTTCGGTGATGATCGGCTCGTGGTTCGCCGGCACCTACGAATCGACCGGGGAGATGCAGGTCGACTCGCAGGGCCGCCTCTACAAGGAGAGCTTCGGGATGGCCTCCTCGCGGGCCGTACGCCACCGCACGCGGGACTCCGACGCCTTCGCGCGGGCCCGTGCCGGCCTGTTCGAGGAAGGTATCTCGACCTCCCGCATGTATCTCGACCAGCGTCGTCCCGGTGTGGAGGACCTGATCGACTTCATCTCCTCCGGGGTGCGCTCCAGCTGCACGTACGCCGGCGCACGGGACCTGGACCAGTTCCACGAACGGGCGGTCGTCGGCGTGCAGTCCAGTTCCGGCTACGACGAGGGGCGGCCGCTCGACGCCAGCTGGACCCCCAGCTGACCCGTCACGCGTCTGTCCTCCCGGGGACGTTCCCGCGGGAACGTCCCCGGGGACGACGAAGGGGCCCGGACGGTCGGAACCGTCCGGGCCCCTTCGTCGTACGAGGGTCCTACTCAGTGGGCGTAGTCGCCGCGGTAGAACTGCAGTGACCAACCGGCCACCGCCCAGATGCCGATGCCGGCACCGATGATGGCGAGCCAGTAGCCGAAGATCCAGCCGAGGAAGATCATCATCACCACCACCGCGCACCAGAACGGCCAGATGCTGCTCGGGGCGAAGAAGCCGTACGACCCGGCGCCGTCGGCGATCGTCGCCTCCTGGCGGTCCTCCGGACGCTTGTCCATCCGACGACCGGTGAGCGCCAAGTACCCGGCGATCATCACGGTGAACAGGAAGGTCAGGATGATGACGACGGTGCCGATGGGCTCGACCTCGCCCTCAGTGGCCCAGGTGGCCCAGGGGTAGACGGCCGACATGATTGCCAGGTAGATGGCCAGGCCCCAGAAGACCCACTGTTCGGCTTTCACTTCGTGACCTCCTTGGTCTGCGCGTCCGTGTCAGGGCTGATGCTGCCGTGGGCAGCGTGCGCGATCTCCGGGTAGTGCAGGTCAAATGCCGGAGCCTCGGAACGGATCTTCGGCAGCGACGTGAAGTTGAACTGCGGCGGCGGGCACGAGGTGGCCCACTCCAGCG
>JBIQHF010000048.1:0-1622 GCA_044508675.1 Propionibacteriaceae bacterium
GCCGGTGCCCACTTGGTGCCCATGTCGGTGAGGTTGACGAAGTAGTCGTTGGTCAACTGACCCTTCTTGTCCGTCAGAACCCCGAGGTCCGAGCCACCGTGGTTGGCACCCAGCACCCGCAGGCCGCCGATCAGCACGGTCATCTCGGGAGCCGTCAGGCCGAGCAGGTTGGCCCGGTCGATCAGCCGGTACTCGGGCGCCAGGGTGTCGCCCTTGCCGACGAAGTTGCGGAAACCGTCGCCCTTGGGCTCCAGGTAGGCGAACGACTCGACGTCCGTCTGGTCCTGGCTGGCGTCCCCGCGACCCGAGGTGAACGGCACCGCGACGTCGAAGCCGGCGTCCTTGATCGCCTTCTCCAGGCCCACGACACCGCCGAGGACCACCAGGTCGGCGAACGACACGCCAGTGTCCGAGGCCTGCTGGATCTCCTCGAGCTTCCGGATCACCTGCGCCAGCTCGTCGGGCTCGTTGACCTCCCAGCCGAGCTGGGGCTGCAGCCGGATCCGGCCGCCGTTGGCCCCGCCCCGCATGTCGCTGGAGCGGTACGACGCCGCCGCCTTCCACGCGGTGTTCACCAGCTGCTGCACGCTCAGGCCCGACTCCGCGATGGCCGTCTTGAGCGTGGCGACGTCAGCGTCGGACAGCGTCTTGCCTGCGGGCACGATGTCCTGCCACAGCCAGGTCTGCTTCGGCACCAGCGGGCCGAGGTAGCGCACCACCGGTCCCATGTCGCGGTGCAGCAGCTTGAACCACGCCTTGGCGTATTCCTCGGCCAGCTCCTCCGGGTGATCCAGCCAGCGGCGGGTGATCTCACCGTAGATCGGATCCATCCGCATCGACAGGTCGGTGGTCAGCATCGACGGGTGGGTCTTGCCGGTGCCCTGGGCCATCGGCACAGAGTTGGCCCAGCCGTTGTCCTTGGGCTTCCACTGGTAGGCGCCCGCGGGGCTCTTGGTGAGCTCCCACTCGTTGCTGTAGAGGATTTCCAGGAAGCTGTTGTCCCACTTGGTGGGGGTGTGCGTCCAGGTCACCTCGAGGCCGCTGCTGACGGTGTCGTTGCCGACGCCGGGGTTGGCCCAGCCGAGCCCCATCTGCTCGAGCGGAGCGGCTTCGGGCTCGACGCCGTTCTCGATGTCGGTGGCGCCGTGGGTCTTGCCGAAGGTGTGGCCACCGACGATCAGCGCGGCGGTCTCGACGTCGTTCATCGCCATCCGGCCGAAGGTCTCGCGGATGTCGATGGCCGCGGCCACCGGATCCGGCTTGCCTTCGGGGCCTTCGGGATTCACGTAGATCAGACCCATGTGGCTGGCGGCCAGCGGGTTCTCCAGCTTGGTGCGGTCACTGCCGGAGTAGCGCTCCTGCGAGCCCAGCCACTCGTGCTCGGCGCCCCAGTAGATGTCCTCCTCGGGCTCCCAGTAGTCCGGGCGGCCGAACGCGAAGCCCGCGGTCTTGAAGCCCATGTGCTCCATGGCCCGGTTGCCCGCGTAGACGATGAGGTCCGACCACGAGATCTTCTTGCCGTACTTCTTCTTGAGCGGCCACAGCAGACGGCGCGCCTTGTCCAGGCTGACGTTGTCGGGCCAGCTGTTCAGCGGGGCGAAGCGCTGCATGCCGCGCCCGCC
>JBIQHF010000017.1:0-52846 GCA_044508675.1 Propionibacteriaceae bacterium
TGGGCCAGCATCTGCTTGCCCTGCTCACCCGCCTTCTGGTTGCTGTGCTGGATCTTGCGGAACCACTCGGCCAGCTCGGTGTCGCCGGCGGCTTCCGCGTCGCGGATGTAGGTGTCGACCTGGTACACCATCTTGAGGGAGGCCTCCAGGATGGAGATCAGGTCGTAGTGGGAGTCCTTGACCGGACTCTGGGGCTCGCTGACCATGACGTGTGTCCTTCTCAGCATTGTGCGGATGTGACTACACCTGCCATGTCGGTGATTTCCGACACATTCAACGGTACGGCAGCGTAACCATTTTGCAATGCCCCAGGGCTCGCGATCGGGAACCGGCGGTGCGCCCCGTGGCACGAAACCCCGGCCGGCCTGCGGCGCGATAGACCCAAGTGAAGAATGACGCCATGTCCCTCACTCCTGGATCCCGCACCCTCACCCCTGCCGACGGCGACCTGCTCCTCCTCACCTCCGTGGAGGGTCCGATGGCCAGGCTGGGCCACGAACTCGCCCTCCGGGTCGACAATTGGAACGCTACGGTCACCATTGGCGACTCCGCCGAGGCGACCTCGCTGCAGGCCACCGCCGACCTGACCTCGCTGTCGGTCCAGGGCAGCCGCGTTCCCGGCAAGACCGTTCCCGAGAAGGACCGGGGGGAGATCCTCTCCCACGCACAGAAGGCGCTCCAGACCCAGAAGCACGGCCAGGCCAGCTTCACCTCGACGGCGGTCCGAGGCGATTGGAACGCCGTGGTCGTCGATGGCCAGTTGACGCTGCACGGCCAGACGCGTCCGCAGAGCTTCCGCGTCGAGACCACCGGTGGCGGCTACCGGCTGAGCGGCCAGGTCACCCAGTCCGACTACGGCATCAAGCCGTTCGCCATCATGATGGGCGCCCTGAAGGTTGGTGACGTCATCGACGTCGAGATCACCGTGCCGCTCTGACCGGCCCTCTGGTCACCCCATGATGGCCCGCACGGTGTCGACCGTGTCGGCCTCAGTGGCGCTCTTGTCGTCCCGGTAGCGCAGCACGCGGGCGAACCGCAGGGCCATCCCTCCCGGGTAGCGCGAGGACCGCTGGACCCCGTCGAAGGCGACCTCGACGACCTGTTCGGGACGAACCTCCACCACGTACCCGTGTCGGCCGGTCTCCAGGGCCAGGAAGCGTTCGGTCTGCCAGGCGAGCATCTGGTCGGTCATCCCCTTGAAGGTCTTGCCGAGCATCACCCAGCCGTCACCGTCGCGGGCCCCGAGGTGGATGTTGGACAGCAGGCCCTGACGACGCCCGCTGCCCCACTCGACAGCGAGCACGACCAGGTCGAGGACGTGGCGCGGCTTCACCTTGATCCAGGCGGCGCCCCGCTTTCCAGCGGCGTACGGGGCGGCCGGGTCCTTGACCACCACGCCCTCGTGGCCCTGCGCGAGGACCTCCGCGAGGAAGCGGTGGACCTGGGCGGGATCGTCGGTGACCAGCCGCGGGACGACGGCCCCCGGCGGCAGCACCGACGCCATCAGGGCGAACCGCTCGGCAGCCGGGACGTCGACCAGGTCACGCCCGTCCAGGTGAAGCAGGTCGAAGAAGTAGCCGGTGAGGGCCTGCTCCTGGCCGGCCGGCACCTCGCGGGTCAGGGCTCGGGCACCGGTCTCCTGGAAGGGCCGGGGGCGGCCGTCCGGGCCGAGCACCAGAGCCTCGCCGTCGAGCACCACGGTGCGCAGGTCCAGGCTGCCGACCAGCTCCACGAGCTCGGGCACCCGTGCGGTGATGTCGTCCAGCGAACGGGTGTGGATCGCGATGTCGTCGCCCTCGCGGTGGGCCTGGATGCGGACGCCGTCGATCTTGGCGTCGACGACCACCGGGCCGGCGGGCAGACCCGCCAGTGCGGCGTCGATGCCCGGCGCGGGTGAGGCCAGCATCGGGCGGATCGGTCGCAGCACCTGGAGCCGGAAGTCGGCCAGGGCCTGCGGTCCGGCACCGAGGGCGGCCGCGGCGACCGGGCCGGAGAAGGCGCTGAACATCGCGGCGCGGCGGACGGCGGAGACCGGCACTTCGGCGGCCTCGGCGATCGCCTCCAGCATCAGCGCATCGAGGGCCCCCTGGTGCAGTTCAGCGGTGACCAGGACGCGGAGGAACTCCTGTTCTGCGGCGGTGGCCCGGCCGAAGAGGTCGGCGACAGCCCGGTCGCGGGCCAGTCGGGATCCGGTGCCGGACAGGGCCGAGATCGCCTCGAGGGCCGTGTCGACGTCGGCGGGGGTCAGGGTCGGCTCGGAGGCCGGATCGGAGAGTCGTACGAGCGAGCGCCAGCCCACTCCGGTCCGACGCTGGCGCAGTCGGCCCGACAGGAAGGTGGCGACGAGGTCGGCCTCGGCACCGTCGTCCGCGTCGGTGAGGGCGACGGCCAGCAGCCGACGCTTCTCGGTCCGCGACCGCGTCGCGGACACGGCTGCAGAGGCCTGCACCAGTCGGGCGAGCAGCATGGTCCCATGATCCTCCAAGCCGCCTCCGCCAGCCATTGCTCACCGGCCACACCGGTGCGTAACCTAGTTAAAAGCGGAATCATCGGCTCGGCAGCTGCAGTGCCACGTACGACACTGCGAAGGCACGCCGAGGAAGGCGCGCGGTCATGGGAAACGAGCCCCAGAACCCGGTAAGCGATCCATCCGACGATGTGCCCCCTCCCCCATCTCGCCGCAGACCAATGGTCGTCGCGGTCGTCGGTCTGGTCGGTGCCGTCGTGCTCTCTGCCTGCGCCGGTCCGTCCTCGACCCCGGTGGCGTCACCGAGCGCCCCCTCGGACACGGCGAGCACGGTGGTCTCTCCGACGCCTGACGCCTCCACGGCGGAGCCCGCCGCTTACTTCCCGCTCACTCCGGGCAGCCGGTACGTCTACGTCGGCACGGTCACGGACGACGAGGGCTCCCACGACCACTCGGTGACCTTCACGGTCACCGATCTGGTGGCGCAGGTCGACCAGGTCACCACACGGATCGTCCTGGACGTCGATGAGACCCTGGGCGAGGTCACGGAGTCCGAGCTCGCGTTCTTCCACCAGGACGCCGCGGGAAACACCTGGACCTACGCCGAGTACCCGGAGGAATACGAGGAGGGAACCCTGATCGGGGCGCCCAACACGTGGGTCGCTGGGCAGAGCGGCGCGACGGCCGGGATCCTTGTCCCAGCGGTCCCGGAGCCGGGGGTGCAGTTCGAGCAGGGCAAGGCCCCGGCGGTCGGCTTCGATGATGTCGGGCTGGTGGAGGAAGTCGGGCTGAGCACCTGCGTCCCGACCGGCTGCTACGAGAACGCCGTCAGGATCAAGGAATGGGCCCCGAATGCGGAGGCGGACGGGTTTCAGTACAAGGTCTACGCCCCGGCGGTCGGTCTCGTCGACGTCCAGGTCGACGGCGGCGAGTCGCAAGAGGTGATGAATCTCCACGAATTCACCTCCATCGGCGCCGCCGAGATGGAGGAGGTCCGTGCGCAGGCGATGGAGCTGGACGCGCGGGCCCGCGAGTCACAGCCCGACTACGCGGCGATATCGGATCTGGCGCAGGGATGACCAGGACCCTGAGCCACCTCCACCACCACCCAAGTATTTGACATTTCAACCATATGGGGCTGGGATGTGAGCATGAACGATGCCCCCGCCAGCTTCGAGCTGGGCCTGTTCACCTTCGGCGAACTCACCCGCGACCCTGCCGGCCGGCTGCTGCCCGCCGCCGAGCGACTGCGCGAATTCGTGGACCTGGCGGTGGTCGCCGACCAGGCAGGCCTGGACGTGTTCGGCGTCGGCGAGCACCACCGGCCCGACTTCGCCATCGCCTCTCCCCCGGTCGTCCTGGCCGCCATCGCCCAGGCGACCGAGCGGATCCGCCTGACCAGCACCGTGACCGTGCTGTCCACCGCCGATCCGGTGAAGGTCTTCGAGGACTTCGCCACCGTCGACCTGCTGTCCGGGGGCCGCGCGGAGATCACCGCCGGGCGCGGCGCGTACGTCGAGTCCTTCCCGCTCTTCGGCTACCAGTTGGACGACTACGACGCCCTCTTCGACGAGAAGCTCGCACTGCTGCTCGACGTCAACTCCTCGACCGAGGTGACCTGGCAGGGCCGGTTCCGCCCGCCGCTGGACCACGCCGGTGTCTACCCGCGGCCGGTCCAGGAGCAGCTGCCGGTCTGGATCGCCGTCGGCGGGACCCCGGCCAGTGTCGTCCGCGCCGGCAGCCTCGGCCTGCCCATGTACTTGGCGATCCTTGGCCAACCGGCGCGGTTCGTGCCGCTGGCCGAGCTCTATCGGCACACGGCCGCCGAGCACGGCCACGACCCGGCGTCGCTGACCCTCGGCGTGACCAGCCACGTGCACGTGGCCCGGACCTCGCAGCAGGCCCGGGAGGACTTCTACCCGTACTACAGCCGCTACATCGGCGACAACATGCCCAGTGCGCGCGGTGTCCCGCTGCCCCGCGACGCCTTCGACGCCTGGGCCGGGCCGCGCGGCGCACTGTTCGCCGGCAGCCCGCAGGAAGTCGTGGAGAAGATCCTGTGGGAGGCAGAACTGCTCGGCCACCGGCGCTTCCTGGCACAGATCGGGCTGGGCGGCCTGCCGTACGACACGACGGCCGAAGCGGTGGAGTTGCTGGCCACCGAGGTGCTGCCCGTGGTCCGCCGGGAACTCGGTGCCGCCGGGAGCTGAGCGATGCCCCGGCCCGCGGCACCCTCCATCGTTGGGTAGTAGGAACCTGGTCGAGTTGTGTCGGTTTCCTGCTACCTACTGGGACGGGGCTTCGGGCCCTACCGGGGCCGGGACTTCAGGGCAGGGTCAGCCGTAGCCGAGTTCGTCCAATCGGTGGTCGTCGATGCCGAAGAAGTGCGCGATCTCGTGCACCACGGTGATCCGCACCTGCTCCTGCAGCTCCTCGGTCGTACGGCAGTAGCGCAGTAGCGGGCCGCGGAAGATGGTGATGCGGTCCGGGAGCACCCCGGAGTAGTCGTTGCCACGACGATCGAGGGCGATGCCCTCGTAGAGGCCGAGCAAATACGGGGCGTCGGCCGGGGCCTCGTCCTCGATCACCAGGATGCAGTTGTCGACCAGGTCGAGGAGTCGGTCGGGGACGGTCTCGATCGCGGCGTCCACGTACGTTTCGAAGGTCTCGGGTGAGATGTCCAACACACTGGTCTCCTCGGAGGACGGGCTGTCAGGCGTCCAGGTCCCTACCAGCGTAGGCGAGCTGGTATGAAGATGGTCACATTGGCCCGTCTCGCGGAGCACTCGATTGGGCCAAGTCCGGCTGGACGTCGTAGCGTGGTTCTTGCATATTCCTGCCTGTCGGCCCGTGGCCGTCGGCGGGACGCACGGTGTCGTGCAGTTGACTGCACCCTCGGCCGCGTCGGCGGAGGCGATCTCGGACACCATCTTGGTCGCTGAATATCGTGAGGAGCAGTCGTGGCGTTCGACAAGCGCAAACCAGGAAAGTGGCCTGTGGAGGCTCAGGAGGTTGACGTCGCGCTTATCGGCGGTGGCGTGCTCAGCGCGCACTTCGGCATGATGCTGCACCTGTTGCAGCCCGACTGGACGATCATGGGCTTCGAGCGGCTGCCGAAGGTTGCCAAGGAGTCGTCGAACCCGTGGAACAACGCCGGTACCGGTCACGCCGGCCTGTGCGAGCTGAACTACACCAAGGAAAAGTCCGACGGCACGATGGACAACTCCAAGCCGATCGACATCAACGAGCAGTTCCAGGTGTCACGCCAGATGTGGGCCCACTTCGTCGAGCGGGGCATCCTCGGCAACCCGGACACCTTCATCACCGCCTGCCCGCACATGTCGCTGGTCATGGGAGACAAGGACATTGATTTCCTGCGCCGACGCTGGGAGACCCTGCAGGAGAACCCGCTGTTCGCCGCCATGGAGTTCTCCGATGACCAGGAGAAGATCCGCGAGTGGGCGCCGATGCTCATCGAGGGGCGCAACCCGAAGCAGCACATCGCCGCCACGTACGACCAGACCGGCACGGACGTGAACTTCGGTTCGCTCACCCGCCAGTTGTTCAACTACCTCGAGTACCACGGCGTGTTCGTGGAGACCTCGAAGGAGGTCACCGACCTCAAGCAGAACTCCGACAACTCCTGGACGCTGCGGGTGGCCGATCGCCGTCGTCGCGACGAGGGCCGTGGCCCGGACAAGTTCGTCCGCGCGAAGTTCGTCTTCAACGGCGCCGGTGGCTGGGCGCTGAAGATGATGCAGCAGGCCGGCCTCGCCGAGGTCGACGGCTACGCCCTGTTCCCGGTCTCCGGTGCCTTCCTGTCGACGACCGACCCGAAGATCGTCGAGGACCACAAGGTCAAGGTCTACGGAAAGGCCAAGGTCGGTGCCCCGCCGATGTCCAACCCGCACATGGACGCCCGGGTGATCAACTCCAACCGCTCCGTGCTCTTCGGCCCCTACGCCGGTATCGATCCGCGGTTCCTGAAGTTCGGCTCACTGCTCGACCTGCCGAAGATGATCCGGACCCACAACATCATGGCCGTGCTGAACGTGGGCAAGGACAACATCCCCCTGATCAAGATGCTGGCCGGGATGATCTTCATGACGCCGGGCAAGAAGCTGGCCGAACTGCGCGAGTTCGCTCCCGCCGCGCACATCACCGACTGGCGGATGATCAAGGCCGGTCAGCGTGCCCAGATCATCAAGACCAACTCGGACGGCAAGGGCGGCAAGCTGGAGTTCGGCACCGAGGTGATCACGTCCCAGGACGGGACGCTGGCGGCGGTGCTGGGCGCTTCCCCGGGCGCGTCGACCGCCGTGCCGATCATGCTGGAACTGCTGGAGCGCTGCTTCCCCGAGCACATGGAGGACTGGGCCCCGCGCATCAAGGAGGTCATCCCGACCTACGGGGAGAAGCTCTCCGACAATCCGGCGAAGGCCTACAAGGTGATGCAGCACACCGCCGAGGTGCTGGAGATCAACCCGCCGGCCAAGCCGGCCGGCCTCTGATCCGGTCGTCCTTCCGACAACGGACCGCCGAGGGCGTCCTCCCGACCGGGGGGACGCCCTCCGGCGTCACTCGGGTAGTTCCGTGTCCATCACGTCCGGGATGGTGTCGACCCGCGGCGGATAGAGGATCGAGCGGGCGACGTTGTGGTAGCCGTAGTCGTCGAGCAGCGTCGCCGCCTGCTTGTCGGTCAGGTCGTACGCGTGGGCGAGCATCCGCACCTGCTCGGTGTAGAACGCGTGCAGCTTGTTCACGCCCTTGACGAACTCGATGTCGTTCTTCATCCCGCTCCTCTTCGCTCCGGACAGATACGCTGTCTATCCTGCCGTCCGCGAGGGGCATACGCGAGGGGCATAGGTGAACACCTCCGCCCGACGTGATGACCGGTCACTGTCCGCGGGCCGGGACCGGGCAACGACATCCGGATCAGTCGGCCTGGTCCGCTGCCACCACCAGGACGGTCGCCTTCATGGTGTCCCCGCGCAAAAACAGGCGCAGCCCGTCGGGCCCCGCCACGTACGATATCGGTACGGCATGTTGTGCGGGCGAGACCATCAGCAGGCCGGCGAGCTCGGCCGGGGGAACCTGGCCGACGACGATCGTCGTCGAGTCCGCGAAGACCAGCCGGACCAGTCCGGAACGTGCCGCGGTTCGGACACCCCGCAGCGGCGTTCGGCGGGCGATCAGCTCATCGAGCAGGTCGGCAAGCCGGTCCAACCGGATCTCCGGGGAGAACTCGGCGTCGACGCGGGCGAACATCTCGTCAACCTCGTGCTCCTGGACCGGGTCGAGGTACTGCTGTGGGCGCAGGTTCCGGCGACGGAAGAAGCCCACGAGGAGGTCACTCCTTGGTCAGCCGGCTCAGGTGTTGGCGGGTCGCCTGGCTGAACGGCGCATCATCGCCCTCGTCGTCGATCAGTCGCAGCAGGACCACCAGACGTCGACGGACCTCGGGACGCCACACAGCATCAGCCAGGTGGTCGACCATCCGGTCGTCGGTGTCAAGCATGGCAGCCGCTTGGCACAGGTCGCGGAAACTCCACGACATCGGATCGGTGGAGAGCAACCTGTCGCCCGGGTGCAACCAGCGGACTTCGCCCATGTCCTGCAGCCTACCTTCCCCGACGCGTCCTCCGAAATGATACGTCCGAGATCGGCGGATCAGCCGTCGCGCTGCAGGAGATACTCGTTGAGCCCGCGGGTCAGCCCGGCATCGACCGGGAGCGGGCGACCGTCCAGCTCGCGCACCGGTGCCGCCAGCCGGGTGCTGGAAGTGAACCAGGCCGCCTCGGCGCCGGCGAGCTCCTCGCTACGGATCGACCGGGTGCGGACCGGGATGCCCTGCTGCTCGAACCAGCGGAAGGCGTCGGCCTGCGTGGTGCCGGGCAGTACGCCGTCCTCGGCGGGCGCGGTGACCACGGTGCCGTCCAGGACGACCAGGAACGAGGATGTGGGGCCCTCCAGCACGTAGCCGTCCGAGGACAGCAGCAGCGTGTCGTCCGCACCGCGCCGCTTGGCCTCGCGGATCACCGAACGATTGATGGCGTACGACAGCGACTTGGCCCCGGCCAGCAGCCACGGCGAGGACGACATCACGTCCCGGGGCAGCCCACGGTCGAGGGTGACGACCCGGATGCCGGTCGTCCGCTCGGGCGCGTGGTCCGGGGCGAGCATGGCGACCGCCCAGCCGGTCGGCTCGTGCTCGCCCGGCGGGTACTCCAGCCCCCGGGTGAGGATGAACTTGCAGGACGACTCCCGGCCGGGGTGGCGGTCGTCGAGTTGCTGCACCGCGGTCCGCACCGCCAGCCGGTACACGTCATGGTCCGGGGCCGGCAGGTCCATCAGCCGGGCGGAGCGGGTGAACCGGTCCAGGTGCGCCTGCAGCGCATGCACCCGCCGGTCCAGAGCCCCGGCGACCTCGAAGATGCCGTCGCCTCGAGTGATCCCCAGGTCGTTCACCCGGACCTGGCCGTTCCCGGCGTCCACGGCCCGCAGGGCTTCGGCGGGATCCGGCCGTGCCAGATCGGGCCGATCGATCATCACCAGCACGCTGTCGTCCATGGTCCTTCCTCGCCCGGCCGGTGCCTCCGGGTGCCAGGTGCACCGCGGCCACAGCCGGTGCCCCCATTGTCCCTCTGCGGTCGGCCGCCGTCAGGCCGGGTCCGGGATCAGCCGAGGGCCCTGTCCAGGTCGGCGATCAGGTCGTCGGCATCCTCGATCCCGACCGACAGCCGCAGCAGGTCGTCATCGACCGCCGCGGCGGTGCCCTCGACCGAGGCGTGGGTCATCGCTGCCGGGTGCTCGACCAGGGATTCGACACCGCCGAGCGACTCGGCGAGCAGGAACACCTCGGTCGAGGTGGCGACCCGCAGCGCCTCCTCGCGCCCTCCGACCAAGTGGAACGCGACCATCCCGCCGAAATCGCGCATCTGCCGGGCAGCCGTCTCGTGACCCGGGTCCTGGGCCAGACCTGGGTAGTGGACCCGGGAGACCCGCGGATGGTCGGCCAGGAAGGTGGCCACCTTCATGGCGTTCGCGCAGTGCCGGTCCATCCGGACCGCCAGCGTCTTCATGCCCCGCATCAGCAGCCAGGCATCGAAGGGGGAGGAGACGTAGCCGGCGGCGTTCTGCAGGAAACCTATCGACTCGGCCAGCCCCTCGTCGTTGACCACGATGGCGCCGCCGATCAGGTCGGAGTGTCCGCCCAGGTACTTGGTCGTCGAGTGCACCACGACATCGGCCCCCAGGGCAAGCGGGTTCTGCAGGTACGGTGAGGCGAAGGTGTTGTCGACCACGACCCGTGCGCCGAGGCCGTGTGCTTCCTCGCAGACCTGAGCCAGGTCGCACACGGTGAGGGTCGGGTTCGACGGGGATTCCACCCAGACGACCCCGCCCCCCGGTCCGGTCCCGGAGAGCGAACGGTCCAGCGCACCGGGGTCGCACGGGTCGGCCACCACCGTCTCGATCCCCCAGTCGGCGAGCACCTGGGTGAGCAGTCGGGTCGTGCCACCGTAGGCGTCGGCACCGATGACGACACGCCCCCCCGGACGCAGGACCGTACGGAGCACCAGATCGGTCGCGGACATTCCCGAGCCGGTGATGAACGCCCGCTTGCCGTCCTCCAGCGCAGCGAGCTGGGTCGCAGCAGCATCACGGGTCGGGTTGCCCGCACGCGAGTACTCGTACCCGCCGCGCAGCACGTTCACCCCGTCCTGGACGAACGTGGAGGTCAGGTGCAGAGGGGGCACGACCGCACCGGTGGTGGGGTCGGGATCCTGACCTGCGCGGATTGCCCTGGTGCTGAAGCCGATTTCCATGGGCCCAACCGTACCCAGCAGGCCCGCCCCGTCCGCCGATCTGGACGCCCGCCCGAACAATCGCGCCGTACTGGGCCACCGGATCCCTTGGAAAGGCCCTCCCGAGTGGTTAACCTGCGGGTGGAAACCGGCGCCAGCGCTGTCTCCCTGTTTCCAGACTCTTCGAGCGACGGGACCAGCCATGCCGAAAATCGTGCACCAAACAGATGCCGCCCGCTACGAGGCCATCCTCGATGGCACGGTCGTCGGGGTCTTGCGGTACTCGCTGACCGGCAAGAAGATGATCATCGAGCACACCGAGACCACCATGGACCTGCGCGGACGGGGCATCGCCCGGCGACTCACCAGGTTTGCCTTCGACGACGCCCGGATGCGCGGCCTGGTGGTGGACCCGAAGTGCTCGTTCGCCAAGCGCTTCGTGGACCAGCACCCCGAGTACAGCGACGTCCTCTGACCGACCCCGCCCGGCCTGGCCCCTACCAAACCGGGCGGACCCGCTCAGGCCGGGCGGATCAGGTGGCGGTGGGTCAACTGCCACTGCCCCACCTGGTTCTCGGCCACCAGACCCTTCACGTCCAGCGACTCCAGGTCTGCCGCACAGCGCGACAGGGGCAGTGCGGCACGCAATGACAGCTCCTCCAGACCGATGGCACCGCGCGCGGGGAACGCCTCCAGCACCGTCCGCTCGCTTTCCGACAACAGGTCGATCGGTGCCGGCGGCTCCTGGTGACCGAACAGGGTGTCCTCACCGACCGGCGACAGCAGTGCCCGGATGTCGTCCAGCGAGGAGACCAGCTCCGCCTCGTGGTCCCGAATCAGCCGGTTCGGTGTGACGGACAGGGCCGAGGTCACCGGCCCCGGCACAGCCATGATCGGTCGGCCGCAATTCGCCGCCCAGGTCACCGTATTGCGGGCCCCCGACCGATACGCCGCCTCCACGATCAGGGTGGCCCGCGACAGTGCGGCGATGAGGCGGTTCCGGGCCAGGAAACGCAGCCGGGTCGGGTGCTCGCCCGGCGCCAACTCGGAGACGATCATCCCTCGCCGAAGCACCGAGTCCAGCAGCCCGCTGTGCGCAGCCGGGTACACCCGGTCGACACCACAGGCCAGCACCGCGACGGTCACCGGGTCGGTGCGTCGAGTGCTGAGTGCGCCGCGGTGCGAGGCCGCGTCGATCCCGTACGCCGCCCCGGACACCACGGGGATACCGCTGTCGACCAGGTCGTGGCCGAGCTCCAGGGCCACGTGTTCCCCGTACGCAGTCGAGGCCCGGGAGCCGACCATCGCCACGCCTCGGCCAGCCACCTCGTGGACACCGACGGCTCCCCGCACCCACAGGCCCAGGGGTGCCCCGGTGCGACCCTGGACCGGCTCGCAGCCGGCGAGGACATCCAGCTGCGTCGGCCACTCCTGGTCACCCGGGACCAGGAACCGGGCGCCGCTGTCGCGCGTACGCTCGATGGCCGCCCCCAGGTCGAACGCCCGGGCCCGCGGCGCCCAGCGGCTCCGTGACCTTGGGTCGGTGAGGCGGCGCCAGACCTCCTCGACCCCGAAGGTTGCCACCATCCGCCCCAGCTCGGGGTCCCCCGGCTCGATCACGTGCGCCAGCGCCAGGCGGGTGCTGCGCTCCCCGTCCCAATGCGGGTCGTCGGGCCACTCCATCACGCGCTCCCCGGCAACGCGTGGGTGTCGCCCCGGCGGAACGCCAGGGCCATCTTCAGGTCCTCCTGGTCGGGCACGTCGTGCCCCGCCAGGTCAGCCAGTGTCCAGGCGATTCGCAACGTGCGCTCCACCCCACGGTTGGAGAGGAGCCCGCGCATCATCGCCTGGTCCAGCAGGTCGGTCGACTCGGGCAGCGGGAGTCGGGTCCGTAGATACGTGCCGGGCACCTCGCTGTTGGTGCTCCAGTGGGTCCCGCGCAAACGTCGGCGTTGCCGGTCCCGTGCCGCGACGACCCGGGCCGCGATCACCTCCGTCGCCTCCGGTGGAGGAAGCTGGGCGCCGAGCGCCAGGTAGGCCGACGGTGGCGGTGTCATCCGCACGGTGATGTCGATCCGGTCCCGCAGCGGTCCCGAGATCCGTCCCCGATACCGTCGCACCACGGTCGGGGAGCACCGGCATTCGCGCCCCGGCACCCCAGAGTTCCCGCACGGGCACGGATTGGTGGCGAGGACGAGCTGGAAGCGGGACGGGTAGCGGGCTTCGCCATGGGAGCGGGCCAGCAGCACCTCCCCGGCCTCCAGTGGCGTCCGCAGGGCGTCGAGGACGATCGGGGAGAACTCTGCGGCCTCGTCGAGGAACAGGATGCCCCCGTGTGCCCGGGAGACCGCCCCGGGGCGGGCGATCCGGGCTCCCCCACCGACCATGGCCGCGACCGAGCAGGAGTGGTGTGGCGCGGCGAACGGGGGTCGCCGGTCCAGGCTGTGCACCGGTTCGCCGAGCAGTGAGGCCACCGCTGCGACCTGGAGCGCCTCGGGCACCTCGAGCTCGGGCAGCAGCCCCGGCATGCGGGAGGCGATGAGCGTCTTCCCGATCCCCGGTGGTCCGCTGAGCATCAGGTGGTGGCCCCCGGCCGCAGCGATCTCGGCGGCCCACCTGGCCTCCCGCTGCCCGACCACGTCGGCGAAGTCCGGCCCAGCGGTGGAGGCGACGGCGGCAGGCGCGGGCTCGCCCTCGAGCCCCACCAGCACGGGCCGTCCCTGCAGGAGTGCCACCAGGTCGGCCAAGGTGCCCACGGTGCGGACCTCGATGCCCTCGACGAGGGAGGCCTCGGCCGCCTGCCCCCGGGGCACCACGACTTTCCGGTGTCCCAGGGCCCTGGCCGCCAGGACCGCAGGCAGCAGTCCCCGGACCCGCCGCACCCGGCCGTCGAGGCCCAGCTCACCCAACAGGACCATCCGGCGTGTGGCGGGCTCCGGTACGGTCCCGGCCGCGGCGAGAACCGCCGCGGCGATCGCCAGGTCGTGATGGGACCCGGCCTTGGGCAGGCTGGCCGGAGTCAGGTTGATGGTGAGGGACGTGGCGGGCCAGGACAGCCCGGTGGCCGCCACCGCGGCCTTGCAGCGGTCCCTGGCCTCGTAGACCGCCGTGTCGGGCAGACCCACCATGATCGTCCTGGGCAGGCCCGACGAGATCATCGCCTCGACCTCCACCTCCTGGCCGTCCATCCCGATCAGGGCGATCGAGTGCGCGACAGCCGTTCGGGGTCGGGGCGGGGCGTGGTGGGCCGGCAGCGAGACGTCCGGCCGGGTGGTCATGCTATCCCTCGCAGGTGGGTCAATTGCGGCTCGCGGTCACCGGTGACCACGATGCCGATGGCATCGAACCGGATCAGCTCGGCGCCGACCCGCCGCTGGGCCAGATAGGCCGTGGTGACTGCGCGGATCCGGGCGACCTTCGCCGGTGTGATGGCCTCCAGCGGGTCGCCGAAGTCGCGGCCGACCCGGGTCTTGACCTCGCAGACCACCAGGACGGTCCCGTCGTCAGGGTCCTCCTCGAGGGCGATGATGTCGACCTCACCGGCGCGGCATCGCCAGTTCCGCTCGAGCACGACCATTCCGGCCAGCTCGAGCACTTCCACGGCCAGGTCCTCACCCCAGTGGGCGAGGGCCTGCCGGTCCTGCTGCTGTTGCACATCCATGCTCCACACCTCCGACAGGAGGGTGGTACGTCACCGTACGGGATCGGCTTCGCCCGCACCGGCTGTGGACGGCCCTCCCGGACCGGGGCCGGCCTGTGGACGGCAGTGGTCAGGGACGGGGCACGTTGAGGTCGGAGTGGTCGATCTCCTCGATCGACACGTCCCGGAAGGTGAGCACCTTGGCGCTCTTCACGAAGCGGGCCGGGCGATACATGTCCCACACCCACGCATCGGCCATCGAGACCTCGTAGTAGACGTCGCCGCCCTCGGTGCGGACCTTCAGGTCGACGGCGTTGCACAAGTAGAAGCGTCGCTCCGTCTCCACGGCATAGGTGAAGATCTCGACCACAGCCTTGTACTCCTTGTACAGCTGCAGCTCGAGGTCGCTCTCGTACTGTTCCAGGTCCTCAGCGCTCATCGTGGAGCCAGCCTAGCCGCGCGTCTGACGTTGTCATAGCTCAGGCGATGCTCCGGGCAGGGGCCGAGCCGGTCCAGGGCCTCCTGGTGGACTCGGGTGGTGTATCCCTTGTGCTGGGCGAAGCCGTAGCCCGGATGGACGGCATCCATGTCGACCATGATCCGGTCCCTGGTCACCTTGGCCACCACCGAGGCCGCCGCGACGCAGGCGGCAACCCGGTCGCCCTTCCAGAGGGCGAGCCCGGGGACGCCGAGCCCATCGACCGCGAACCCGTCGGTCAGGCAGTACCGGGCCGGCACGTCGAGCCGCAGCAGCGCTCGACGCAGGGCCTCGATGTTGGCCCGCTGCAGGCCCCGCTGGTCGCATTCGGCCGGTGGGAGGCAGACCGCCGCCCAGGCCACGGCCCGCTCGCGGATCAGGTCGTACATCATGTCGCGCTGGCGGGGGGTCATGAGCTTGGAGTCGCGCAGACCGGGCAGTTCGGCGCCGGCACTGTCGTCGAGGATGACCGCTGCCGCGACCAAGGGCCCGGCACAGGCACCGCGGCCGGCCTCGTCGGCACCGGCGACCGGACCGAACCCTCCGGCCACCAGCGCCCGTTCGTAGGCGTAGAGGTCGGGGAGGACGGGGGCGGTGGCAGCCATCAGCAGGAGACGCCGGCTGGCTCGATCACCGGCTGGGCCGGAGCCGGCCCGGTCGGGTCGGGCACGCCCGCGAACGCGGACTGCGCCGGTAGCAGCCCGGTACGGTCGAAGGGAGCGAAGATCGCCCAGCCGACACCGGCCACGTCCTGGATCGGGACGAAGGCATCCTCGCCGACCGGCCGGCCGGGCACGGTGTCTGAGAGGTGGCAGCGGGAGTCGGCACTGGCGTTGCGATGGTCGCCCATGACGAACAGGCGTCCCTCGGGAACCACGACGCGGAACTGGGTGTCGGAGGGGGCGACCTGCTCGCCCTCCTCGGAGCGGTAGAGGTAGGCCTTCTCGTCGAGCGCGAAGCCGTTGACGGTGAGGCGGCCCTCGCTGTCGCAACACACCACGGTGTCGCCGGGCATCCCGATGATGCGCTTGATCAAATAGTTCTCGGAGGTGTCGGGCAGCAGCCCGACGAATTCCAGGGCCTGTCCGATGCCCGTTCGCTCGACCATGGGATGCGGGCCGAGCCACCCACCCGAATCACGGAACACCACGATGTCGCCGCGGTCCGCCTCGGTGATCTTCTCCGCGATGACGCGGTCACCGACGTTCAGGGTGTGCTCCATCGAGCCGGACGGAATGATGAACATCTGTCCGACGAAATGCTGGAGAACCGCGGAGACGACGAGAGCGCCGAAAAGCACGATGATGGCTTCCCTGACACCCCGCCAGATGCGTTCCGCCCGGGTGGGCGGGAACTCGCTATTCTTCTTCTCCACGGTGATGGGATTCCTCTCCCGGGCGCAATGGACGATCGACGCCGATAGTACGCCCGGGGTCGGATATTCCGCTGAAGCGCGTCAGTTCGAGCGCTTCTCCTTGATCTTGGCAGCCTTGCCACGACGGTCACGCAGGTAGTACAGCTTCGCGCGACGCACGTCACCGCGGCGGTCGACCTCGATCTTGTCGATGATGGGGCTGTGCACCGGGAAGGTACGCTCCACGCCCACACCGAAGCTCACCTTGCGCACGACGAAGGTCTCGCGCAGGCCGTCGCCGGCGCGAGCGATCACGACGCCCGCGAAGACCTGGATCCGGGAGCGGGTGCCCTCGACGACCTTCACGTGGACCTTCACCGAATCGCCCGCACGGAAGTCCGGGACGTCGTCGCGCAGGGAGGCGGCGTCAACCGCATCAATCAGCTTGCTCATCATTGTTCCTCGCCGGTGCCACAGGCCACCTTGCAGTCGGATCCGATATCAGCCCCCACGTTGCGGGCGACCCCCCTGTGGCGGGAGCCGCAGACCGTACGGGCACAGCAGACCATCCTGCCACAACCGGGCAGCGCGGCCCAAATCAACGGGTCGCTCCACACACCATGGCAGCGGATCCTGCAGGCAGGACCCCGGCGGTCGTCAGGCGAGCCGTCGGACCCCGGGCAGATCGACCACGCGGTTGTCGAGGACCGGCAGGTCACGCCGGGCCGCCACGGCCAGGCCCGGGTCGATGTCGTGCAGCAACAGGCCGGGTGCGTCCCCCAGTTCGGCGACGATCGTCCCGGCGGGGTCGATGACCAGCGAGTGTCCCACACCCATCGGGGCCTTCGTGGGCTCGCCGGGAGTCGTGCCGGCCGGTGCGGCCTGGCCGCAGGCCAGCACCCAGCTGGTGGTGTCCATGGCGCGCGCCCGGCAGGCGAGGCGCCACTGGTCGAGTTTGCCGGGCCCGTCCTGCCAGGAGGCGATCACGACGTGGGTGGTCGCCCCCGCCACGGCCAGCGCCGTGTACAGCGCAGGGAAGCGTACGTCGTAGCAGATCGACAGGCCGACCATCGTGCCGCCGGTGCGCGCCGGCACGCTGACGACGCACGGGGTCTCCCCGGGCTCGACCGTACGGGACTCCTGGAAGCCGTAGGCATCGAACAGGTGGACCTTGTCGTAGCCATCGTGGATTCCGCGGCCGGTGACCAGCAGCGTATTGCGGATCCGTGGCCGGCCGGCCCCTGACGGCCCCCCGGGGGTGAACATGCCGGCCATCACGACCAGGTCGTGTTCGACGGCCAGGGCCGCGACCTGCTGGGCCCAGGGACCGTCCAGTGGCTCGGTGATCCCGCGGAGTGAGTCGCCGAAGGCCTTCATGGTCGCTTCCGGGAAGACGACCAGGTCGGCCCCCGATTCGGCGGCCGCAGCGACCCGGTTCGCGACCTGGGCCAGGTTCTCGGACGGATCAGGTCCCGCAGTGAGCTGGGCGAGGGCGATGCGCATGCGTCCACCGTAGGCGAACAGCCACCACTGCACGAGGACGGGAGGCACCGGCCCCGGAAGGCGGGCAGGGGCCCGGCAGGCACGAAGCCCCCATCCCCGGGCAAGCGGGGATGGGGGCCGGTGGGCAGCAGGGCTGGGGTCAGCCCAGGTGCTTGCCTTCCACCGTGCTCAGCGCGCCCCACAGGTCGCGGTTGAGGCGAGAGATGAACTGCAGCGGGATGCCCTTCGGGCACACCGCGCTGCACTCACCGATGTTGCTGCAGTTGCCGAAGCCCTCGGCGTCCTGCTGGGCGACCATGCTCAGGGCGCGCGACCGGCGCTCCGGCTGGCCCTGCGGCAGCGACCCCAGGTGGGTGATCTTCGCCGCGGTGAACAGCATCGCCGACCCGTTCGGGCAGGCCGCCACACAGGCGCCACAGCCGATGCAGGTGGCCGCGTCGAACGCGCGGTCCGCGTCGGCCTTCGCCACCGGGGTGGAGTGCGCCTCGGGGGCGGTTCCGGTCGGGGCAGAGATATAGCCACCGGCCTGGATGATGCGGTCGAAGGCGGTGCGGTCCACGACCAGGTCCTTGAGGACCGGGAACGAGGTGGCCCGCCAGGGCTCGACATCGATCACGTCGCCGTCCTTGAACTCCCGCATGTGGAGCTGGCAGGTCGTCGTCTGGTACGTGGTCTGGCCGCGCCCGTGCGGGATGCCGTTGATCACGACGCCGCACATGCCGCAGATACCCTCACGGCAGTCGGAGTCGAAGGCCACCGGCTCCTCACCGCTGGCGGTGAGCTGCTCGTTGAGGACGTCAAGCATCTCGAGGAACGACATGTGGTCGTCGATGTCCTGCAGCTTGTAGTCGACCATCTTGCCCTGGGACTGGGCATCCTTCTGGCGCCATACGCGCAATGTGACGTTCACTTGTAGCTCCGTGCCTTCAGCTCGATGTTCTTGTACTCCAGCGGCTCACGGTGCAGGATCGGCTTGCCGTCCTGGCCCGCGGACTCCCACGCCGAGACGTAGAGGAACTGGTCGTCGTGGCGCAGCGCCTCGCCGTCCTCCGTACGCGACTCCGCTCGGAAGTGACCGCCACACGACTCGCGTCGCTGCAGCGCATCGATGCACATCAGCTCACCCAGCTCCATGAAGTCGGCCACGCGCAGGGCACGCTCCAGGGTCTGGTTCAGGCCCGCACCCTCGCCGGTGACCTTGACGTTCTGCCAGAAGTCGTTGCGCAGGTCGCGGATCAGACCGATGGCCTTGATCAGGCCCTGCTCGGTGCGCTCCATGCCACAGTACTCCCACATGATCCGCCCCAGCTCCTTGTGGAAGCTGTCGACGGAGCGGGAGCCCTGGATCGCCAGCAGGCGGTTGGTCCGCTCCTTGACCGCGGCGATCGCCTCCTGTGCGGCCGGGTGCGAGTCGTCGACCTTCTCGAACGGCCCGGAAGCCAGGTAGTTCGGGATGGTCGTCGGCATCACGAAGTAGCCGTCGCCCAGACCCTGCATCAGCGCCGAGGCGCCCAGACGGTTGGCACCCTGGTCGGAGAAGTTCGCCTCACCTGCGCAGAACAGGCCCGGGATCGAGGTCTCGAGGTCGTAGTCCACCCACAGGCCGCCCATGACGTAGTGCACGGCCGGGTAAATGCGCATCGGGGTCTCGTACGGATTCTCGCCGGTGATCTGCGCGTACATGTCGAACAGGTTGCCGTACTTCGCCTCGACGGCCTTGCGGCCGAGTCGCTGCATGGGTTCGGCGAAGTCGAGGTAGACACCGCGACGACGGATGACCTTCTCGCCCGTGACGTGGTCGACCTCTTCGATGGCCGGGCCGACACCGCGACCCTCGTCGCACATGTACTTGGCCTGGCGGGAGGCGATGTCACGCGGCACCAGGTTGCCGAAGGCCGGGTAGATCCGCTCCAGGTAGTAGTCGCGGTCCTCCTCGGGGATCTGGCGCGGATCCTTGTCACAGTCCTCGGCGCGCTTGGGCACCCAGATCCGACCGTCGTTACGCAGCGACTCCGACATCAGGGTCAGCTTCGACTGGTAGTCACCGGCCTGCGGGATGCAGGTCGGGTGGATCTGCGTGTAGCACGGGTTGCCGAAGTAGGCGCCGCGCTTGTGGGCACGCCAAGCGGCGGTCACGTTGGAGCCCATGGCATTGGTCGACAGGTAGAAGACGTTGCCGTAGCCACCGGTGGCCAGGATGACCACGTCGGCGTAGTAGGTCTCGATCTCGCCGGTGAGCATGTTGCGCGTCACGATGCCGCGGGCGCGGCCGTCGGCGACGATCACGTCCTGCATCTCGTTGCGCGGGAACATCTTGACCGTCCCTGCCGCGACCTGGCGCTCCAGCGCCTGGTAGGCACCGATCAGCAGCTGCTGGCCCGTCTGGCCCCGCGCGTAGAACGTACGGGACACCTGCACGCCACCGAAGGAACGGTTGTCGAGCAGGCCACCGTACTCACGGGCGAAGGGCACGCCCTGCGCCACGCACTGGTCGATGATGTTGGCCGACACCTGGGCGAGCCGGTAGCTGTTGGTCTCGCGGGCGCGGTAGTCGCCGCCCTTGACCGTGTCGTAGAAGAGTCGGTAGACGGAGTCGCCGTCGTTGCGGTAGTTCTTCGCCGCGTTGATGCCGCCCTGGGCAGCGATGGAGTGCGCACGACGCGGGCTGTCCTGGTAGCAGAAGTTCAGGACGTTGTAGCCCATCTCGCCCAGCGAGGCGGCGCCCGCGCCACCGGCCAGACCGGTGCCGACCATGATGACCGTCAGCTTGCGGCGGTTGGCCGGGTTCACGAGCTTCGACTGGAACTGCCGGGTCTGCCACATCTTCTCGATGGGGGCATCCAGCGGAGCCTTCGTGTCGTGGATGTCGTTGCCCTCGAGCCAGAGGGACTCAGGAGTGGTGGTAGTCATGTTTCAGGTCCTCCTCAGATGCCCGGCTGGGTGATCAGGATCCAGGTGACGGGGGCCAGGAAGCCCACCCACAGGACCAGCGCGACGATCCAGGCGAGGATGTTCAGGTTGCGACGGGCCGACGGGCCGGTATGCAGACCGATGGTCGTGATGGCGCTCCAGATGCCATGGCGCAGGTGCAGCAGCACCGCGGTCAGGGCGATCACGTACGCCAGCCAGACCCACCACACCTCGAACCCGGTGACCACACGGGCGTACGCCGAGGTCTGCAGGAGCGGATCGGTCCGCAGGGAGACGGCGGTGAAGTGCAGGAGGTGCGCCACGACGAACACGAAGATGATCAGGCCGCCCCAGCGCATGGTGCGCGATGCGTACGTGCGCTGCATGCCACTGCGGTTCTTGCCCGAACGGTAGCGCCGTCCGACGCCGGCGGCCGCCCACGCGGAACGGCTGACCACGATCGCGGCCACGATGTGCAGGACCACCGCCGCCAGCATCACGACGCGGACGATCCACAGGAAGCCGCGTTCGGGCAGGATCGGTTCGAGCATGATGCGCAGGTGGTGCGCGTAGGTGTCATAGGCTTCCATGCCCGCGAAGAGCTTCAGGTTGCCATACATGTGAAAGAGCAAGTACGTCACCATGATGAAGCCCGTGATGGCCATAACGGCCTTCCAGACCACTGTGGAGCGTGATGCTCGCTGCTTGGTTGTGAGAGTTGCTGTCGCCACGGCCTACACCATAGAGCACGGGCCAGTCGTGGGGGCCGCCGATCTCCCAAACTGTGACGCCCGTGATGTCACCGTGATCACAAGTTCCCATGCAGCGGCGAGGGAGCGCCAGCAGGGTGTGACCACCCTCACACGGGTCGGGGTGTTCCCGGGTCCTCGCCGACCAGGTCGGGGCGTCGCTCGCGGGTGCGTTCTCGGGACTTCTGGCGCCGCCACCGGTCGACCTTGCCGTGGTCCCCGGACAGTAGGACCGGCGGCACCTCGAGCCCACGCCAGGCGGCGGGCTTGGTGTACACCGGGTACTCCAGCAGTCCCTCCTGACCCTCGGAGTAGGACTCCTCGACCAGCGACTCCGGGTTACCGATCACGCCGGGGATGAGCCGGACGACCGCCTCGATCATGGCGAGGACCGCCACCTCGCCACCGTTGAGCACGTAGTCGCCCACGCTCACCTCACGCACCGGCATGATCGTCCGGGCGTAGTCGACCACCCGGGCATCAATGCCCTCGTAGCGGCCGCAGGCGAACAGCAGGTGGCGCTCCCTGGACCATTCGTGGGCCAGCGCCTGGGTGAACGGCACCCCCGAGGGCGTCGGCACGACCAGCACCGGCGGCGCCTGCGGGTCGACGAGCGCATCCAGCGCCTCACCCCACGGCTCGGGCTTCATCACCATCCCCGCGCCCCCGCCGTACGGGGTGTCGTCGACGGTGCGATGCCGGTCGTGGGTCCAGTCCCGCAGGTCGTGGACGGACACGGACAGCAGCCCGGAACCGATCGCCTTGCCGACCAGGGACAGCTGTAGCGGCGCGAAGTAGTCCGGGAAGATGGAGACGATGTCGATCTGCTGGGTCGGCTCGTCCTGGACCGGCGGCTCATGCATCGGCGTTCCCCTGCCGGTCCGCGTCCCGGGCCGGTGCGTCCAGGTCGTCGAGCAGGCCCTCGACGTCGGCCAGCGTCAGCGTGCCGGCGGCAAGGTCGACAGCCGCCACCAGCGCTGCCACGAACGGGACCAGCCGGACCCCTTGGGGCGTACGGATCTCCAGCAGGTCCTGGGCCGGCAGGTGGGCCACGAAGGTCACCTCGCCGGCCTCGGCGCCGTCGGCCGTCAGGACCCGCAGCCCCACCAGTTGCCGGTCGTAGTACGCGTCCTCCTCCTCGGGCCGCTGGTCCGGGTCCACTTCGGCGGTCAGCACTGCGCCCCGGGCCGCCTCGGCGGCGTTCCGGTCGTCCATCCCCTCGAACCGCACGAGCAGACGACCCTGGTGCCAGCGATGGGTGGCCACCACCAGGGCGCGCCCCGTTCCCTCGACCACCAGTCGTTGGCCCGGCGCGAAGCGGCGCTCCGGTTCGTCGGTGCGCAGCTCCACCGACACCCCACCACGGATACCGTGCGGCTTGCCGATCCGACCGATCACGACGCTGGTGGTCTTGCTCATGGGTTCCTCCCGCGGGGAAGTGACGTGCCCCGCAGCCGGTGACTGCGGGGCACGTGGATGTAACTGTTGCTATCGACCTCAGTGGCGGCGCGCCGGCCGGTCGACGTCAGCGAAGTCGACACGAACGGACTCACGGCCGGCCAGGGCACCGATCACGGTGCGCAGCGCCGTGGCCGTACGACCGCGACGGCCGATCACCTTGCCGATGTCATCGGGGTGCACGTGCACCTCGAGCATGCGGCCACGGCGCAGGTTCTTGTCCTTCACCCGAACGTCATCGGGATGGGGCACGATGCCGCGGACCAGGTGCTCGAGAGCGTCGGCGAGCACGATCAGTCCTCGGCCGGCTGCTCGGGGGCCTCGTCAGCAGAGGTCTCGTCCTTCTTGGCCTCGGGCTTCTTGGCGCTGAACGCCTCGACGACGGCCAGGCCCTTGGAATCAGCCAGCTGGGCGTTGAAGATCGCCGTCTTGTCGGCGCGCTCCGGCTGCGGGTCGACACCGGAGGGGATCGAGTCGTCGCCGGTGTGCTTCTGCCAGTCACCGGTACGCTTCAGCAGCGCGGCGACGGCCTCGGTCGGCTGGGCGCCCACGCCGAGCCAGTACTGGGCCCGCTCGGAGTCGATCTCGATGATCGAGGGGTCGTTCTTGGGGTGGTACTGGCCGATCTCCTCGATGGCGCGACCATTGCGCTTGGTGCGCGAGTCCATGACGACGACACGGTAGTGCGGGGTGCGGATCTTGCCGAGCCGCTTCAGTCGAATCTTGACAGCCACGTGTGTGGATACTCCTGTACAAATGTCCCGGGCCTGCCCGGGGAGGTCGGATGGGTCGCGGTTCGGCGTGGGGACACCGGCACCTCGACCCGGAGGAATCCGTGCCGCCCGGCGTGAGAGGGAACCAAGAGCACAGATGCAACGGCCATTGTGCCACGTTTTCCGCGCGCAGTGGAAATCGTCGGTCAGTGCGCCCGGCCCCGCAGGATGACGGCGCGCGGGTGCTTGATGCAGCCCGGATCCTCCCGCGGGTCGACGTCGTAGAGCACCAGGTCCGCCGAGGCGCCGACCTCGATGCCCGGCACCTCCAGCCACTCCCGGGCCCGCCACGACGCGGCGCCGAGGGCGAACTCGGCCCCGCCCACCTTCGCCAGCAGTTCGATCTCGGTGCCGATCAACCCGTGAGGCAACGCTCCCCCGGCGTCGGTCCCGGCATAGATGGGGACCCCGGCCTCCCTGGCCTTCCCGATCGTGTCGAACCGTCGCGCATGCAGGTCCCGCATGTGGGCCGCGTACGCGGGGAACTTGGCCTCGCCGGCCGACGCGATCTGCGGGAAGGTCTCCAGGTTCACCATGGTCGGCACCAACGCCACCTGGTTCTCCGCCATCAACTCGATCACCTCATCGGTCATGCCCGGCCCGTGCTCGATCCCGTCGATGCCGGCCTCCACCAGGTCCGAGGTCGACTCCTCGTCGAAGCAGTGGGCCGTCACCCGGGCACCCAACTGGTGGGCCCGGGCGATCGCCTCGGCGGCGACCGTCGGGGACCACAACGGCGCCAGATCGCCCTTCTCCCGGTCGATCCAGTCCCCCACCAGCTTCACCCAGCCGTCACCGCGGCCGACCTGTTCGGCCACCGCCGCCACGAGGTCCTCCGGCTCGACCTCCTCGGCGAAGTTGCGGATGTAGCGCTTCGGACGGGCGATGTGGCGCCCGGCGCGGATCACCCGCGGCAGGTCCCCGCGCTCGTCCATCCAGTGCGTGTCCGACGGCGAGCCGGCATCGCGGATCAGCAGGGTGCCGGCCGTACGCTCGGTCACCGCCTGCTCCTCGGCCCGCTCGTCGTCCACCGCGCCGTGGTGGTCGAGCCCGATATGGCAGTGGGCGTCGACCAGTCCGGGCAGGATCCACACGTCCCTGGCGATGGTCTGGGCCTCCGGCAGCGGGCCCTCGACGAACCGGCCCCCGCTGATCCACAGGTCGACGGACTCGGCAGCGGGCAGCAGGATGCCGGCCACGTGCAGGTCCGGTGCGGGATCCTTCAGGTCCGCTGCGGGCAGTACGGCATGGGCGTGACTGTGCAGGTGCGGGATCCCACCGTCGTGAGAGTGGACGTACGCACCAGGGTGCTGCGGGTGGGCGTGTGCATGGTCGGGCATGGGCACCTCCTGAACGGTGCCCAGTCTGCTGGAGCGGACGGTCCCTGTCAGCCCTTCCGCTGCTGATTGAACATCCGCTGCAGCTCGGGGGACAGCTCGAAGTCCTGCATCGCCTTGCCGAGGTCGGCCCCGTCGGGCAGGGCCCCGAACGCCGACGCCGCGTCCGGGGACTCCGCCTGCTGCTCGGCGTTCTGCCCGAGCTCGCGTCGGGCCGGATTCCCGGACACCTTCTTGCCCTTCTTCTTGGCCTTCTTCGGCTGCTGCCTGGCCGCCTTCGGAAGCCCCTGCATCCCAGGCATCCCCGGCATCCCGCCGGAAGCCATGGAGGCCATCATCTTGCGGGCGTCCACGAAACGGTTGACCAGGTTGTTGACCTCGGTGACGGTGACCCCCGACCCCTTGGCGATCCGGGCCCGACGCGAACCGTTGAGGATGCCGACATCGTTGCGCTCGGCCGGCGTCATCGACAGGATGATCGCCTCGATCCGGTCGATCTCCTTCTCGTCGATGTTCTCGAGCTGGTCCTTCAACTGGCCCATGCCCGGAAGCATGCCGAAGACCTTCGACAGCGGCCCCATCTTGCGGACGGCCTTCATCTGGTCGAGGAAGTCCTGGAGGCCGAACTCCTTGCCGCCCTTGGAGGTGGTGAGCTTGGCTGCGGCCTTGGCGGACTCCTCGGCGTCGAACGTACGCTCGGCCTGCTCGATCAGCGTCAGGATGTCGCCCATGCCGAGGATGCGCGAGGCCATCCGCTCGGGGTGGAAGACATCGAAGTCCTCCAGCTTCTCACCGCTGGAGGCGAACATGATGGGCTTGCCGGTGACCTTGCGGATCGACAGGGCGGCACCACCGCGGGCGTCGCCGTCGAGCTTGGTCAGCACCACGCCGTCGAAACCGACGCCCTCCTGGAAGGCGTTGGCGGTATTCACCGCGTCCTGGCCGATCATCGCGTCGACGACGAACAGCACCTCGTCCGGCTGCACGGCCGCACGGATATCGCTGGCCTGCTGCATCATCTCGGCGTCGACGCCGAGACGGCCGGCGGTGTCGACGACCACGACGTCGTAGAGCTTGCGCTTGGCCTCCGCGATCGAGTCGCGGGCGACCTGCACCGGATCACCGATGCCGTTGCCCGGCTGGGGAGCGTACACGTGGACGCCGGCCCGCTCACCGACCACCCGGAGCTGCTGGACCGCGTTCGGGCGCTGCAGGTCGGCGGCGACGAGCAGCGGGCTATGGCCCTCGCGCTTCAGCCAGACGCCGAGCTTGCCGGCCAGGGTCGTCTTGCCCGCACCCTGCAGGCCGGCGAGCATGATCACCGTCGGAGGCTGCTTGGCGAAGCGGACCGTACGGGTCTGCCCGCCCAGGATCTCGACGAGCTCCTCGTTGACGATCTTGATGATCTGCTGGGAGGGATTCAGGGCCTGGGAGACCTCGGCGTTGCGGGCCCGCACCTTGATGGCGTTGACGAACTCCTTGACCACGGCGAGGTTGACATCGGCCTCCAGCAGGGCGATGCGGATCTCGCGCGCGGTGGCGTCGATGTCGGCGTCGGTCAGACGGCCTTTGCCACGCAGGTTCTTGAAAGTCGCGGCCAGTCGGTCCTGCAGGGTGTCGAACAAGATGGTCCTCGGGGTACTCGACGCGGTGGTCAGGTCGGATCAGGGGCACCACGTGGTCGGGTGGCACCTGTCGCCCAAGGATACCCACCCGCGGCCGAGCGGCCGACCATCCCGCGGTTCCGTCGCCACCGGTGGGTGTGGGTCAGTGCTTCGTCGGCTCCAGCAGTGCCTCCACGAAGGCCTCCGCCTCGAACGGTGCGAGGTCGTCGGCGCCCTCGCCGAGGCCGATCAGCTTGACCGGAACGCCCAGCTCCCGCTGGACCTGGACCACGATGCCGCCCTTGGCGGACCCGTCCAACTTGGTCAGCACGATGCCGGTGATGCCGATCTCCTGGGCGAACACACGGGCCTGGGTCAGCCCGTTCTGGCCGGTGGTGGCATCCAGCACGAGCAGGACCTCACCGACGGGAGCCTTCTTCTCCACGACCCGCTTGATCTTGCCCAGCTCGTCCATCAGGCCGGTCTTGGTGTGCAGGCGACCGGCGGTGTCGATCAGGACGACGTCGACCTCCTGCTCGATCCCGGCGTTGACGGCATCGAAGGCGACCGAGGCGGGGTCGGCACCCTCGGCTCCGCGGACCGTCGGCACCCCGACGCGCTCGCCCCAGGTGGACAACTGCTCGACGGCGGCCGCGCGGAAGGTGTCCGCCGCCCCGAGCAGGACGTCCTTGTCCTCGGCAACCAGGACCCGCGCGAGCTTGCCGCAGGTCGTGGTCTTGCCGGTGCCGTTGACGCCGACGACCATGACGATCGCAGGCCGGCTGTCATGGCGGGTGACGTTCAGACTGCGGTCCATGGTCGGGTCGACAAGGTTGATGAGCTCCTCGCGCAGCACCGCAGTGGCTTGGGCCGGCTCGGAGATACCCTCCACCCGCAGCCGGGTGCGCAGGTTCTCCACCAGTTCGGTGGTGGGCCCGACCCCCAGGTCGGAGGTCAGCAGGGTGTCCTCGAAGTCCTCCCAGGTCTCCTCGTCCAGCTTGTCGCTGGACAACAGCATCAGCAGGCCGCGCGCCAGCGCGTTGTCGGAGGAGGCCAGCCGGGCCCGCAGTCGGGCCATCCGGGTGCGTGGGGACTCGGGGACCTCGAGGGGAACCACCACCTCGGGCGTCTCGACCGGCCCCTCGACGACCGCCTCGGGGACGACGGCGGTGTCCGCGGCCTCCTCGGCCGGGCGTTCCTCGACCGCGACCGCTGCGGAGGCCGGCTCCGACGGTTCACCCTCGGCCTCCGAGGGCGTGCCGGGCGCACTGGTGGACTCAGGAGGGGTGGGGATCTCGCGCCGAGGAGCACCCGGCGGCAGCTTCTTCTGGGAGGCCGCGATCACGATGACGCCCACGATGAGCACGAGGGCCACGACGATGCTGACGATTATCGGAGTCTGCAACACGTGCCCATCTTGTCACGCCCCGGCTCCACACCGGGACATCGGCCTCCCACCGTGGTCAGAGGCTTCCGAAGTCTGCGTCCGGAAGCCGGCTCGCAGACGACTCGGGTGCAGCAGGCCGCGTCCGGTCGGCGAGAGGGGTGCCGACCCCGGGCGTCCCGGCCCCTGATTCCTCTGCAGTCGACTCCGCCGCCGGCTTCTTGGCGCGGCGCAGCCGACCGTCGACGGACTTCTCCAGCTTGGCCAGCTTCTCCGGCGGGGGCCCTTCACCGCTGAGTTGCTTCGCCGCCCACTCGAACCGGCCGGCCAGACCCGGTGACTTCTCCGAGACCTCGGGAAGCTCCCCACGCATGCCGACGACGACGATTCCGGCCACCACGACGGCCACGACCAGTGCCAGCACGGAAACGACGACGACCCCCACGATTCTCCCCTCCCTGCCACCTGTCACGACCCCGACGGGTCACCCCCTTCGGTGCCAGCAATCTCACGATACCGACCGAGCCGTCACCGGACCATTCCCAGAATCACGAAGACACCCGTGCGCTGCAGGCGACGGGCGGACCGGGACCGGCTCCAGGCCGGCTCCCGAGTCATCAGCTCCCGAGTCAATTGTCAGGATCGGCGGCGGCCCGGGTCGGCGTGCGCTCCCCGGTCGCCGCCTGCTGGGCCGCGGATTCCTTGCCCCGGACGTTCTTGGCGCGGATGCCGGCGAAGACCCACAGCTTGTTGAGCAGGAAGTTCATCGGCGTCGCGACCACGGTGCCGATCAGTGAGGCCCAGTACAAGCGGGTCCGCAATCCGGTCGAGTCGTCGAAGAACTCACGCGACAGCGCCACCGGTGAGGTCGGGTTGATCAGCAGCGTCTGGACGACCAGGTTCACCACGAACGCGGCCAGTCCGGCGGCGAGGAAGGGGAAGAAGCCGCGCAGCCAACCGCGATGGTGCGCCGACCGGAAGGTCCACATCCGGTTCAGCTGGTAGTTCCAGACGTTGGCGACCACGAACGCGAAGGTCGCGTACAGGTGGTAGACGCGGATGTTCCAGGGCGTGCCGGCCAGGGACAACAGCGGCGTCTCGTAGTGCGGGTAGACCTTCTTGCAGATGATCACCACCAGCAGGTTGACCAGGACACCGGAGCCGCCCACGATTCCGAACTTGAGGAACTGGCGCAGGCTGTGCCCGTACGTGGCCACGAGCCGGGACAGTCGGGACGGGCCAGGGGGGGCGCTCGGGGTGGTCGTCACAGTGATGCAAGCCTAACGAGGTCGACGTGTGGAGGGCGCGGGAGTAAGGATCAGCGACGGTGTCGGGGCAGTCGCTGGCAGCGGGGACAGCGGTACGAGGAACGGTTCATGAACGACTCCCGTCGGATCGGAGTACCGCACCGGGGACAGGGCAGGTCCTCCTGACCGTAGGCGTTCAGTGACCGGTCGAAGTAGCCGCTCTCGCCGTTGACGTTCACGTAGAGGGCGTCGAACGACGTGCCTCCCTGCTCCAGCGCCCGTTCCATGATCGTACGCACCGCCCCCAGCAGCTCACGGATCTTGTGGGGCGCCATGGAGTCGGTCGCTCGCGCGTAGTGGACCTTGGCAAGCCACAGTGCCTCATCGGCGTAGATGTTCCCGACCCCGGACACCACGGTCTGGTCCAGCAGCGCGCGCTTGACGCCGGTGCGGCGCCGTCGGATCCTCGCCACCACCTGTTCAGGGTCGTACGCGTCCTCGAACGGGTCGGGGGCGATGTGGGCGATCTCCGGCGGGACGCCCCCGCCGGCCTGGCTGACCTGCATCCCACCGAACATCCGCTGGTCGCAGAAGCGGACCTCGGGGCCGCCGTCGGTGAAGGAGATCCGGACCCGAACGTGGGCCTGGTCAGTCGTCCCCGGCTCATCGACGCGCAACTGGCCGCTCATCCCCAGGTGGGCGAGGATCGCCTCGCCGTCCTCGAGCGGCAGCCACAGGTACTTGCCACGCCGGGCCGGCTCCAGCAACGTACGACCCACCAAGCGGTCGACGAAATCCGTCGGACCCGCCAGGTGCCGGCGCACCGGACGCGGATGGAGCACCTCCACCTCGCTGATCGTCCGGCCCGTCACGTGCGGGGCCAGGCCGCGGCGTACGACCTCGACCTCGGGCAGCTCAGGCACCGGTCGAGGACTGCCTCTCCTGCTGGGCGTCCTGCTCGGCACGGAGCGTGCGATAGGCCATCTCGGCGGCGTCCTGCTCGGCCACCTTCTTCGAGCGTCCCGCCCCGGGGCCGAACGTGCGGTCGCCGACCGTCACGTGCGCCGTGAAGCGCTTGTCGTGGTCAGGGCCGGCCGAGGTGTCGTCGTACACCGGGGAACCATGTCCCAGGGAGGAGGCGATCTCCTGCAGGGAGGTCTTCCAGTCCAGGCCCGCACCCAGGGTGGCCGCGTCGGCGATCCTGTCGTCGAGGAGGTGGTGGACGAATCTGCGGGCGGCATCGATGCCGTGCTGGACGTGGATGGCTCCGATGAGGGCTTCCATCGCATCGGCGAGCAGCGAGTCCTTGTCCCGTCCGCCGGTCGTGAGCTCGCCACGGCCCAGCCGAAGCATGGCTCCGAGCCCGAGGGTCCGGGCCACCCGGGCGAGCGCCTGGGTGGAGACGACGGCGGCACGCAGCTGCGCCAACCGCCCCTCGGCAAGCTCGGGATAGGTCGAGTAGATGTGCTCCGTCACCACGACCCCCAGCACGGCGTCACCGAGGAACTCGAGCCGCTCGTTGGTGGGGATACGCCCGTGCTCGTACGCGTACGAGCGGTGCGTCATGGCAAGCTCGAAGAGCTGGGGGTCAGGTGCGACCCCCAGCTCGTTGAGAACCTGTTCTGCTGTGGAGGCGTGGACCACGCCACCGGTCACGGTCAGGCTTCCAGAACCTGACGGCGCTCACCACGGGGACCGTACTGGCCGCACTCGGGGCAAGCGGTGTGAGGCAGGTGCTTCGCACGGCAGGCCGGGTTGGCGCAGGTGACCAGGGTCGGCACGGCGGCCTTCCACTGGGAACGACGATTCCGCGTGTTGGAGCGGGACATCTTCCGCTTGGGAACTGCCACGGGTCTCTCCTTCTGTCTGGGGTTGCGTGTAGGCGCAAGAGACGACTATAGGGGGTGAGGCCCGCCCGAGGCAACACGGGCGGGTCAGGGCTGCTTTCGGGTGTCCCCCGGGGCCGCGTCATCGGATGCGTCGCCGGTCCCTGCCTCGTCCGGCGCCCAACCGGCCAGGGCGCCCCAGCGGGAGTCGACAGCCGGGCCGTGGTCGTGGTCCGGCTCGTCGTTCAGATTGACACCGCACACGGGGCACAGGCCGGCGCAGTCCTCACGGCACAGCGGCGTGAACGGCAGGTCGAGCACGACCGCGTCACGCAGGGTCGGCTCCAGGTCGAACAACTCACCCTGCATCCGGGAGATGTCCTGCTCGTCCTCACCCTCCATGTGCTGGTCCTCGTACAGGAACAGCTCCTGGACATCGACCTCGACCTCGTCATGGATCGGGGTGAGGCAGCGCGAGCACTCCCCCTCCAGCCGGGCGCGGGCCATTCCGGTCACCAGCACGCCCTCGCTGACCGATTCCAGGCGCAGGTCCAACTCGATCGGGCTGCCCTCCGGGATCCCGATCACCGGGGTCCCGATGCCTTCGGGGGCAGGGACGGACACCCTGAGCTCCCGCATCGCGCCGGCCCTGCGGCCGAGGTCGTGGGCGTCGAGGACGAGCGGGGAACGTGCGTCGAGGTGGCCGTGCGTGGTCATGGCGGGAAGTCTATGTCGCCGCACCCCTGAACGCCGTCGGGTGGGATTCCCGACACACCGGGCCTCGACACCACCGGCGCGCCGCAGGGGAAGGGAACTGCGCTCCTCGACCACAGGTCCGGGAACCAAATACGGGTCCGGGCGGAAACCGCCCGGACCCGAACAACAGGCCGATCAGTCCGGGATCAGTAGCTGCTGACGCCGGCCACGACGGCCACGAAGATCATCACGACGATGTAGATGGCGATACCGACGATCGCCAGGATGCCGAAGATCTTGCTCAGCAGGTAGCCGGTCTTGAGGTTGCCTCCCCAGACGTACGGAGCACCGGCGGCGATCTCCTTCTTGGCCTTCCCGCCCAGGTACCAGCCGATCCAGGCGCAGATGCTGACGAAGATGCCAACGATGCCGAGGATGAAGACGGTCTGGGACTGGGGGTGCTCCTGCACCGCGTAGGGCTGCTGGCCGTAACCGGGCTGCTGGCCGTACGGCTGCTGGACGTAACCGGGCTGCTGGGCGTACGGCTGCTGGGCGTAGGCGTTGGGATCCTGGGGCTGCTGGGCGTAGGCGTTGGGGTCCTGGGGCTGCTGGCTCTCGGACATATCGACTCCTCAGTGGTGGCTCAGACGGGATGTGTCGCCCAAAGATTGGCATACCGGACGGTCACACCCGAGCATTGATACCGAAACGCAATATGGCAGTGACCCATTCGTGTGATTCCTCGCCGGGCGTTCCATCCGCCCGGGCGTTTCCAGTCGGTTCGTTGCAGCGACGAATGTCAGACCGCCCTCCTAGGCTTGCCCCGAAGATGACCCGAGGGCCCCAGGGAAGGAGACACGGATGGCTGCCGGCGGCTGGAGGTCCGAGGCGTACGCCGCGATGGACCAGCGGATCGGATTGGTCGTCGGCGCCCAGGAGAAGGCGTTCGCGGCGATGGGGATCCGTACGGTCGGGGACCTGATGCACCACGTCCCCCGCCGGTACGTGGTCGGCACCGAGCTCAGCGACCTGTCCCAGGTCGAGGTCGGCACCCACGTCGCCCTGATGGCCCGGGTCGCCGACGTGCGTCCCCACCCGGGCCCGCCGGGCCGCAAGGGGCGGGGCCGCCTCGAGGTCCAGCTCACCGACGGGAGGACCAGGCTGCCGGCCACCTTCTTCGGCGCCAATCACCTCCTCGAGTGGTGGCAGCGGTCCCTACGACCGGGCGCCCGCGGCATCTTCTCGGCCAAGGTCGGGGAGTTCCGCGGCCAGCCCCAGCTCGGGCACCCCGACTACGTGATCGTCGACGAGCAGGGCTTCTTCGTCGCCGGGTCCGACCGCAACCGGTCCATGGCCAGCGTCTTCCGCGGCGGCCCGATCGGCATCTACCCGGCCACCGCGAAGCTCCCCACCTGGGACATCGCCGAAGCGGCCGGCCTCACCCTGCACGCCCTCGGCGACCTGCCCGACCCGTGGCCGGAGTGGGTCCGTCGGGCCGGGGATGTGCTGCCGCTGGCCGAGGGGCTGCGGGCGGTCCACCAGCCCACCGAGCTCGCCGCGGTCGAGGCAGGCTTGGCCAGGCTGGCCTTCGACGAGGCGTTGGAGGTCCAGCTGACCATGGCCTACCGGCGGGCTGACAACAGTCGGCTGGCCGCCACACCACGGACACCGACACCCGACGGGCTGCTGGCCGCCTTCGACCGGCGACTGCCGTTCGAGCTGACCGGCGGCCAGCGGCAGGTGGGTGCAGAGATCGCCGCGGACATGGCCGGGACCCGGGCGATGCAACGGCTGCTGCAGGGCGAGGTCGGCTCCGGCAAGACCGTGGTGGCTCTGCGGGCGATGCTGTCGACGGTCGACACCGGCGGCCAGGCGGCACTGCTCGCCCCCACCGAGGTGCTGGCCGTCCAGCACTTCCGATCGATCGGCACGATGCTCGGCGACCTGGCCGGCGGCGGTGTGCTGGGCGGCACCCGGATCGAGCTGCTGACCGGCTCGATGACGGCGGGGCAGAAGAAGCAGGCGATGCTGGCGATCGCCTCCGGGGAGGCCGGTATCGTGATCGGTACCCACGCGCTGCTGTCCGATGCCGTGCAGTTCGCAGACCTGGGTCTGGTCGTCATCGACGAGCAGCACCGGTTCGGCGTCGAACAGCGCAACGCGCTCAACGCCAAGGCCGACCTGCACCCGCACGTGCTGGTCATGACCGCCACGCCGATCCCCCGCTCGGTGGCCCTGACGATCTACGGCGACCTGGACGTCTCCACGCTGCGCGAGATCCCTGTCGGCCGGTCGGACGTCACAACCAACGTCGTCGACGTGCAGACGCACCCGCACTGGGTCGACCGGGCCTGGGAACGGGCCCGCGAGGAGGTAGAACAGGGCCGGCAGGTGTTCGTCGTCTGCCCGCGGATCTCACCGGACGGTGACCACGATCCGGCCAACGGCTGGTCCCTGGAGGAGGTGGTCGAGCGCCTCGGACGCACCCCGCTGAGTGGGGTGCGGGTCGCCGCCCTGCACGGACAGATGGCCACCGAGGACAAGGACCGGGTGATGTCGGAGTTCGCTGCCGGCGACATCGACGTCCTGGTCGCCACCACGGTGATCGAGGTCGGCGTCGACGTGCCGAACGCGTCGATGATGGTGATCTGCGATGCCGGACGGTTCGGGATCTCCCAACTTCACCAGTTGCGCGGCCGGATCGGCCGCGGCCAATTCCCCGGCCTGTGCCTCCTGCTCGCGGCAGCCGGACAGGAGGAGGGCGCGGCAGAGCGCACGATGGAGCGGCTGCACGGCCTGGCAGCCACCCGGGACGGCTTCGCCCTGGCCGACCTGGACCTGGCCCAACGACGTGAGGGCCACGTCCTCGGGACCAGCCAGGCGGGCTCGCACACCGGGATGCGCCTGCTCAACGTCACCCGGGACGCCGACCTGATCGGAGTGGCCCGCGAGATCGCCGAACAAGCCGTGCAGCGCGACCCGGACGCCGAGACACCGGGCTTCCACGACGCGATCCGGCGGATGGAGCTGGTCAGCCTCGAGGAGTGAGTCGCTCCCGCCGGGCAGGGCGCCCCTCAGGGTCGGCACCGATCAGGCCGACACCGATCAGAGGTGCCAGCCCTCGGGCTCCGCACCGAAGCGGAACCGGCGACCCGAAACGTAGCGGGGAACGATCCGGACGAAGTTGGTCTTGATCGTGGGGATCCACGGCTTCAGCGGCAGCTGCTGGGCCCGGTAGATCTCGTCGGTGTCGGACAGCACCTCGGCCTCGCCGTGCACGACGACGCTCCAACCGCCGTTGCCGTCGTAGTCGTCGACCTCGTACGCCACCCGGTCATTGATCGTCAGCTCGAAGAGCTTGCTGCCCTGGGCAGTGCGGAAGACGATCGTCTCGCCGTCGACGACGTGGTTCAGGGGGAACATCTCGATGTCATCACCGATGGTTGTCGCTAGTCGACCGATCGGCACGCTGCCCACCAGTTCCCAGGACTCCTGCTCCGAGAGTTCCGTGACCGCTTCGTTCTCCGCGTACGCCATCGCTGCTCGCCTCCATTGGCTCTATCCGGTGGCTCCACTCTATCCGTGCCCCGCCCGGCCGGGTCGGCGGGTGGCTAGCCTGTAGGCGTGACACGCATCATTGCCGGCACCCATGGCGGACGACGGTTGGCGACGCCGACCGGTGACCGTACCCGTCCCACCACCGACCGGGTCCGGGAAGCGGTCTTCTCCACGCTCGAGTCATGGTCCGGCGAGGGGCTGGGTTCCCTGGCCTTCCTGGACCTGTACGCCGGCTCCGGGGCGATGGCCCTGGAGGCCGCGAGTCGCGGGGCTTCGCCGGTGGTGGCGGTGGAGTCGGACTCCCGGACCGCCGAGGTCGTCCGCACCAATGCCCGCACGCTCGGTCTGCCGGTCGAGGTGCGTACGGCCTCGGTCGAAGCCGTCCTGGCGACCACCCCACCGCGCGCGTACGACATCATCTGGGCCGATCCGCCCTACCCGGTGGCCACCGACCACCTGGAGCACCTGCTCGGCGGCCTGTGGCGATCCGGGTGGCTCGCCCCGAACGGCCTGCTGGTGCTCGAGCGGGACTCGCGCGCCCCCGCCCCGCAGTGGCCGGACGGCGTGGACGGCTGGTCCCGCCGCTATGGTGAGACGACGATCCACTATGCCCAGGAGGACCGATGAGGGCGATCTGCCCCGGGTCGTTCGACCCTGTCACCCACGGCCACCTCGACATCATCGAGCGGACGGCTCGGTTCTTCGAGGAGGTGGTGGTCGGTGTCGGACGGAACACCTCCAAGAACGGACTGTTCAGCCTGGAGGAACGGCTGTCCATGCTCACCCAGGCCACTGCCCACCTGCCGAACGTACGGGTGGAGGCGTTCGACGGGCTTTTGGCCGAGTACTGCCGCCAGCACCACATCGGCGCCATCGTGAAGGGCCTGCGCTTCGCCTCCGACTTCGACTACGAGCTGCAGATGGCCCAGATGAACAAGGAACTGACCGGCATCGAGACTGTCCTGCTGCCGACCGCGGCCCAGTGGTCGTTCGTCTCGTCCACGCTGGTCCGCGAGATCGCCATGATGCACGGCGACGTGTCCCACTTCGTCCCGACCTTCGTCGTCGACGCGCTGCGGGCACGGGCCGCCGGGAGGCCCGCATGACCGACACCACGTGGGGACGGCTGGACGAGCGGGCCGTCGACTGGATCCAGCGACTGCTGACGATCGATTCCACCAGCCGGCTGTCCAACCTGCCGGTGGCCGAGGCGATCGCCCAGGAGTGCCGACGCCTGGGCATCCAGGTGCACCTGCGACCCGATGCCACCGGCCAGAAGGCCAACCTGGTCGCCACCATCCCGGCCGCCGACGGCACGGTGCAGGGCGGGGTGGCGCTGAGCGGGCACATGGACACCGTCCCGGTCGACGGCCAGGACTGGACCAGCGACCCCTATCACCCCCAGGTCCGGGACGGACGCCTCTACGGCCGGGGATCGGCGGACATGAAGGGCTTCCTGGCGCTGGTCGTCGCCGCCCTCCCCCGCTTCGCCGCGGCCCGATTGTCCGAACCGGTCCACCTGGCGTTCACCTTCGACGAGGAGCTGGCTGCCCGCGGCGGGAACCAGATCGTCAAGGACCTGGCCGACCTCGGTCTCCAGCCCCGTTCCTGCATCGTCGGTGAACCCACCTCGATGGCCGTGGTCACCGGGCACAAGTCGGTGACCATCGTCAGCGTCGAGGTCCGGGGGCTCGCCGCGCACTCCTCCTTGCCTGCCGAGGGCTGCAATGCGATCGAGTACGCGGCCCGACTGTGCACCGCTTTCCGCGAGATCACCGACGACTGGCGCGCATCAGGCCCGTACGACGAGTCGTACGTCGTGCCGTACTCCACCGGCGGAGTGATGACGATCGAGGGCGGCACCGCGCAGAACGTGGTGCCGGGCGAATGCCGGGTACTGCTGGAGTTCCGTACGATCCCAGCGGTGGACCCCGACGAGGTGGTGGCGACGCTGCGCGCCCGGGCGGCGGAGCTGACCGCCCGGATGCGGGCCGAACAGCCGGGGACCGGCATCGAGGTCTCGGTCCGTGACCATGTCCCGGCGCTGTCGACCGCGCCGGATTCCCCCACGGTCCGCGCGGCCCTGGCGTTCGGTGGACTGCCCAGCGACGAGCACGTGACGTACGGCACCGACGGCGGCCCCTTCTGTGCCGCGGGCATCGAGACGGTCATCTGCGGTCCCGGTGACATCGCCCAGGCCCACGGGACCGACGAGTACGTCGAGATCGCCCAGTTGGAGGCCTGCCAGGACTTCCTGGCGGCTATGCTCTCCCACCTGGACAGCTCGGCCTGACGGGATTTCCCATCGGGTCCGGCCATCGGCTATGCTTTCCCGGTTGCCTTCATGCCGCAGTTCTCGGGCATGGAGCATCTGACACGTTCCCAGAAGGAGAATCCACCAGTGGCTGCCGTATGTGACATCTGCGCCAAGGGCCCGGGCTTTGGACACAACGTGCCCTGGTCGAAGAAGAAGACGAATCGTCGTTGGAACCCGAACATCCAGCGCATCCGCGTGACGATGAACGGGACGACCAAGCGCATGAACGTGTGCACCTCGTGCCTCAAGGCCGACAAGGTCTCTCGCTGAGCTGACCGCCCCAGACGGAGGGGACCAACGCTCTGTGGATCCCCTTCGTTGACCTGGTCCAGGTAAATCACCCACCCCCGATTGACGCCTCCGGCTCCGGCTGGCAGGTTGTCATGTTGCCGTCTGATCGGCCGCGGATCCCCAAGAGCTGTTTCAACCAGCGCCGCGCAACGGGACCGACGAAAGGAGAGCAGCCATGGATGCTGCCGAGAAGCAGAAGATCATCGAGGACTACGCGACCCACCCTGGCGACACCGGCTCTCCGGACGTCCAGGTGGCCCTTCTCACCAAGCGGATCGCGCACCTGACCGAGCACCTCAAGCAGCACAAGGGAGACCACCACTCCCGCCGCGGCCTGATGCTGATGGTCGGCCAGCGCCGCCGACTGCTGAACTACATCGCCAAGAACGACATCGAGCACTATCGTGCCCTGATCGCACGTCTGGGCCTGCGTCGCTGACGCAGCGCTCCCGCTTGGCGGCACGCACAGACAGGCAGGGGTGGTCCCGCAAGGGGTCACCCCTGGTCTGCGTGCCCGCCGAGTCCACCCGAGACCACGTCGGGTAGACTCGGCGCCGTACTGACGACAACTCAATGCCGTAACAACAACTCAATACAGCCATAGCCAGATCGCAGGGCCCGGTCGTTTCGGGAGTCCTCGGTCCTCGGTAGTGGTTCTCGGGAAGCCTCCGCCCTTGGGCGCGGCGCCACCCGCGGGCCTCGATCGAAGACCGGTCTCCACCACGGACCGGCCGTGTGCGCCTGCGGCACACACGAAAGGAGTCCCCATGGAGGGACCCAACGTTCATTTCTCCGAAGCCATCATCGACAACGGCAGCTTCGGCAAGCACGTCGTCCGCTTCGAGGCCGGTGCGCTGGCCCAGCAGGCCGACGGCTCCGCCGCGGTCTACCTCGATGGCGATACCATGCTGCTGTCGGCGACCAGCGCCGGCAAGCACCCGCGCGAGGGCTTCGACTTCTTCCCGCTGACCATCGATGTCGAGGAGCGGATGTACGCCGCGGGCAAGATCCCCGGCTCCTTCTTCCGTCGCGAGGGTCGCCCCGGCACCTCTGCGGTCCTGACCGCCCGCCTGATCGACCGTCCGCTGCGCCCCTCCTTCGTCAAGGGCCTGCGCAACGAGGTCCAGGTCGTCATCACGGTGCTGGCGCTGAACCCGAACGTCCGCTACGACGTGGTCGCGATCAACGCCGCCTCGATGTCCACCCAGATCTCCGGCCTGCCGTTCTCCGGCCCGATCGGCGGCGTACGCGTCTCCCTGATCGACGACCAGTGGGTCGCTTTCCCCACCGTCGAGCAGGATGCCGAGTCGACCTTCGAGATGGTCGTCGCCGGCCGGGTGCTGCCCGACGGCGACGTGGCCGTGATGATGGTCGAGGCCGGTGGCGGCGACAACATGGTCGACCTGATCAAGGCCGGCAAGAAGGCCCCGACCGAAGAGGTGGTCGCCGAGGGCCTCGAGGCGGCCAAGCCGTTCATCAAGGTGCTCTGCGACGCCCAGGCCCGTCTGGCCGCCGAGCTGCCCAAGGAGCCGCGCGAGTTCCAGCTCTTCACCGACTACAGCGACGAGGCGTACGCGGCGGTCGAGAAGCTCGTCCTCGATGAGATGGGCGAGGTGATGGCGATCCCGGCCAAGCTGGATCGCCAGGCCCGCGAGGACGAGCTGAAGGCCCGGGTCATCGCCGAACTGCAGGCCGAGTTCCCCGATGAGGCCGAGCTGAAGGCCGCGTTCAAGTCGGTCCAGAAGAGGGTCGTCCGGCACCGCACGCTCACCGAGGGTGTCCGGATCGACGGCCGCGGCGTCCGCGACATCCGCGCCCTGTCCGCCGACGTGGAGATCATCCCCCGGGTGCACGGCTCGGCCCTGTTCCAGCGCGGCGAGACCCAGATCCTGGGCGTCACCACGCTGAACATGCTCGAGATGGAGCAGAAGATCGACACGCTGGCGCCGGAGTCCACCAAGCGCTACATGCACCACTACAACTTCCCGCCCTACTCCACTGGTGAGACCGGCCGGGTCGGCTCGCCCAAGCGTCGCGAGATCGGCCACGGTGCGCTCGCCGAGCGGGCCCTGGTCCCGGTCCTGCCGACCAAGGAGGAGTTCCCGTACGCCATCCGCCAGGTGTCCGAGGCGCTCGGCTCCAACGGCTCGACCTCGATGGGGTCGGTGTGTGCCTCGACGCTGGCGCTGCTGAACGCCGGCGTGCCGCTGCGTGCCTCCGTCGCCGGCATCGCGATGGGCCTGATGAGCGAGGAGCTGGACGGGGAGACCAAGTACGTCGCCCTGACCGATATCCTCGGCGCCGAGGACGCCCTCGGCGACATGGACTTCAAGGTCGCCGGCACCCGTGACTTCGTCACTGCCCTGCAGCTGGACACCAAGCTCAACGGCATCCCGTCCGAGGAGTTGGCCAAGGCCCTGCTGCAGGCCCGCGATGCCCGGATGACGCTGCTGGACGTGATGGGCGAGGCGATCTCCGAGCCCGACGAGATGAGCCAGTACGCGCCGCGCATCATCACGGTGCACGTGCCGGTCGACAAGATCGGCGAGGTCATCGGCCCCAAGGGCAAGGTGATCAACCAGATGCAGGAGGACTCCGGCGCCAACATCTCGATCGAGGACGACGGCACCATCTACATCGGGGCGACCACCGGTGAGGCCGCCGAGGCCGCCCGCGCGATGATCAATGCCATCGCCAACCCGACCATGCCCGAGATCGGCGAGCGCTACCTCGGCACGGTCGTGAAGGTGGTGAACTTCGGTGCCTTCGTCTCCCTGCTCCCGGGCAAGGATGGCCTGCTGCACGTCACCAAGCTGCGTGACCTCAACGGCGGCAAGCGTGTCGAGAACGTCGAGGACGTGGTCAAGGTCGGCCAGAAGATCCAGGTCGAGGTGACCGAGGTCGACGACCGGGGCAAGCTCTCCCTCGCCCCCGTGGTCGAGGGCAAGGAGAACGAGACGGCCGAGGCCGGGGCCGAGGGGTCCACGCAGGACCAGGCCGAGTCGAACGGTCCCTCGACCGAGGAGCGGACCGAGCGCGCCCCGCGCCGCCGTCGCCGCACCCACCGGTCGTCCGACGAGGCCGGCGCCAAGAACGACTCCGGTGAGGGCTCCTCGACCGAGGAGTGATCGCTGGACCGTCGCAGTACACTGACGTCGCCCCTCCGTCCCGTACGTGAGGGGCGGCGTCATCCCCTACTCGGAGGTCTTCACCATCAACCGTCGTCCCCTGTTGTCCGCCGATGCGCTGGTCGGTGACCTGCGTCGTACGACCCTCCCCGGAGGGTTGCGGGTGGTGAGCGAGCACCTGACCAACACTGCCGCGTTCAACCTAGGATTCTTCGTCGGCGTCGGTTCGCGACGCGAGACCCAGGCCCTGCACGGGGCCTCGCACATGCTCGAGCATGTGCTGTTCAAGGGAACACCGCGCCTGAGCGCCGAGCAGATCTCGGCATCCATCGAAGGCGTCGGCGGCGATCTCAACGCGTACACCGCCAAGGAGCACACCTGTTTCTACGCCCGCCTGCTCGCCGAGGAATCGGAACGGGCGGTCGAGGTGATGTCGGACATGCTCGCGCACTCCTTGATCGAGCCGGAGCACTTCAGCTCCGAGCGGACGGTCGTGCTGGAGGAGATCGCGATGGGCAACGACGATCCCGGCGACGTCGCCCATGACCTCACGGCCTGCCGCCTCTACGGCACCAATGGCCTGGCCAAGCCGGTGATCGGCTCGGCCGACAGTATTCGGGCGATGGATCGCGACATGGTGGCGGACTACTGGCTCTCGCAGTACCGTGCCGACGACATCGTCGCGAGCGCCTCCGGGGCCCTGGACCACGACCTGCTCCTGGAGTGGCTCGCTCCCCTCGATGCCGCCCTGGCCTCCCGGCGGGCCTCCGGCGATCCGGCGACCGACGACGTGCCCCCGGTGGCCGAAGCCGGCGCGGTGGTCCGGACCCGGGACTTCGAACAGCTCGAGGTGGTGATGTCCTGGCCCGGCCTGGCGATGATGGATCCGCGGCGGGCCGCCCTCGACATCCTCGTCACCGTGCTGGGGGGAGGGATGTCGGCGCGCCTGTTCGTCGAGGTGCGGGAACGGCGCGGTCTGGCCTACAGCATCGATGCCAGCGAATTGGCGTACACCGATGCCGGCCAGGTGAGCATCGACTGGGCCTGTGCGCCCGAATGCCTCCAGCCGATCATCGATGTCGTCCGGGGCATCCTCGATGACGTGGTCGCTCATGGGATCACCGAGCAGGAACTGGCGCAGGCCAAGAGCCAGATCCGGGGCCAGACCCTGATCGGGCTGGAGTCACCGGCGGCCCACATGTCCCGCAACGGTCGGTCCTGGCTCCAGGACGACCCGCGTACGGTCGGCCAGATCCTGGACGAGGTCGCGGCGGTCCAACTCGCGGACGTGCACAGGCTGGCCGTCGAGTTGTTCACCCGGCCGCCGACACTGGCCGTGGTCGGCCCGTGGGACGAGGACACTCCGATCTCCCTGGGCTGAGCCGAGCACGACCGGGCGTGGAAGAATGGGCCCGAATCGGACGTGAGGAGCGGATATGACAACGGTGGCGGTCTTCGGGGCCGGTGGGCGCATGGGGCGCGAGGTCGTGGCAGCGGTCCAGGCGGCTCCTGACTTGGACCTCGGCGCGATGATCGACACCGGCGACGAGCGCGGACCGGCTGCCGGCGCCGACGTCATGGTCGACTTCACCGTTCCGGACCAGGTGATGGACAACCTGGAATGGGCGATCGGCCACGGGGTGCATTGCGTGGTCGGCACCACCGGGTTCACCGCGGAACGCCTCGAGACGGTCCGCGGCTGGCTGGCGGCCGCACCGGGCACCAATGCGATCATCGCGTCGAACTTCTCGGTCGGTGCGCTGCTGATGATGAAGTTCGCGGCCGAGGCGTCCCGTTTCTACGAGAGCGTCGAGATCGTCGAGCTGCACCACCCCGACAAGGTCGATGCCCCGTCGGGCACCGCGGTGACGACCGCGAGGCGGATCGCCGCCGCCCGCGCCGCCGCCGGGGTCGGCCCCTCCCCCGACGCCACGACCACCCAGCTGGACGGCGCCCGGGGAGCGGTGGTCGACGGAGTGCACGTGCACAGCGTGCGCCAGCGCGGACTGTTCGCGCACCAGGAGGTCCTGCTCGGCAATCCCGGCGAGACGCTCACCATCCGTGAGGACTCGATGTCCCGCACCTCGTACATGACCGGTGTTCTCGCCGCGGTCCGAGCCGTCGGCTCCCGCCCCGGCCTGACGGAGGGCATCGAGGACCTGCTGGGCATCTGAGTACCATGCCTGCCTCCGAGATCTCCATCCAACCCCGGCTCATCCGCCAGCTGTTGCGTTCCCAGCTCCCACCCGAGCTGGGGTACCTGCTGGAGGCCCCGCTGCACCTGGTCGGCGAGGGCTGGGACAACGTGATCTGCCGCCTTGGCGAGACCCATCTGGTCCGGCTGCCACAGCGGCGGATCGCCGCCGACATGGCGGCGCACGAGATCGCCTGGGTGGAAGTGGCCTCCGAGCCGATCCGGGCGCTGGGCCTGACGGCGCCGATCCCGGTCTTCGCTGGTAGTCCGGGTCCGCTGTTCCCCTGGCCGTGGTCGATCGTGCCGTGGATCCCCGGCGAGGACGTGAGCCGACTCCCCCTCGCGCGGCGTGATGGCCTGATCGCCCCGCTCGCCCGGGCCCTGGTGGCGCTGCACCGCCCTGCACCGCGGGAGGCTCCTCGCAACCCGTACCGAGGGGTGCCGCTGGCGGAGCGGGCGAGGGCCGTCAACGATCGTTGGCCGGCGGTCTCCCACTGGCTGACGGCCGCCGAGACCGAGTACCTGCGCAGCGGGTGGGAACGCGCGCTGGCCGCGGCGCCCTGGCCGGGCCCCGCGCACTGGGTGCATGGGGACGTGCACCCCCGCAACCTGCTGCAGGTGGACGGCCGGCTGGTCGGGATGATCGACTTCGGGGACGTCGGGGCCGGCGACCCGGCGGTCGACTTCGCCGTGGCGTGGCTGGCGTTCGACCCGGGGCAGCGCGAGCGCTTCTGGTCGATCGTGAGGTCGGAGGGATCGTACGACGATGCGATCCGGACCCGGGCCAACGGGTGGGCCGTGGTGCTCTACACCGCGATGATCGCCGACCCCGTCACCCGCCGCAACCTCTGGCCGATGCTGGAGGATATCCGCACCCAGATACAGCCGTGAACGACGCCGCGCCCGGCTCCGGGTCAGTCCGCGATCCGGACCCGGAGCCGGACCTGCTTGACGGTGAAGCTGCCGTCGTCGGCGGTGAATTCCTGGGTCGCCCCGTCCGGCTGCCAGCCGGCGGACTGCAGGAACGCCCGCAACGGGTCGTTGGTCGTACGGACCCACCAAGTGGCCGTGGTGAACCCGTCTCCGCGCAGGGTGTCGATGGCCGCGTTCATCAGTCGGGAGCCGTGCCCCTTGCCCCGCTCGATCGGGTCGATGGCGAACTCTGTGACCATCCCGTCCCGGGGCTGGGCGTCCTCGTCGTCGCTGGGCCCGGTCGCGGCGAACCCCACCACGCGCTGCCCCTCCAGGGCCACCAGCACCCGGCAGGTGGCCTCCGGGGGGCGCGCGATGGCTTCGTTCCAGACCTCGGCCATCACCTGCAGGTCGGTGCCGGCCAACAGTGCGGCGGTCTCTGCCGCACTCCACTCCTCGGTCCAGACCCGACGCTGGATGGGGGCGATGACGGCCGCCTCGGCGGGCCAGGCGGTGCGGACGGACTGGAGCTGCGTGGAATCGGAGGTCACGCGTTCAGGCTATCCGGTGGGCTAAGCTTGACCGGTGTCCCCTTCTGGCTTGAAGACCCCGCCCACCCTCGATGCAGGCACCCTGCGTGTCATTCCGTTGGGAGGCCTCGGCGATATCGGCCGCAACATGACGAGCTTCGAGATCGACGGACAACTGCTGCTCGTGGACTGCGGCGTCCTGTTCCCCGAGGATGACCACCCGGGTGTCGACCTGCTGCTCCCCGCGTTCGAGATCATCCAGGACCGCATCGACGACATCATCGGACTGGTCCTGACCCACGGCCACGAGGACCACATCGGCGCGGTCCCCTACCTGTTGCGGCAGCGTCCCGACATCCCCCTGTACGGCAGCAAGCTCACGCTCGCCCTGCTCGAGGCCAAGCTCAAGGAGCACCGCCTGGCCCGAGAGGCCGTTCTCAAGGTCGTCGGTGACGATACCAGGCTCACTGTCGGCAACTTCGACCTGGAGTTCATGGCCGTCAACCACTCCATCCCCGACGGACTGGCCGTGGCGATCCGTACGGCTGCCGGCACCGTGCTGCACACCGGCGACTTCAAGATGGACCAGCTGCCCCTCGACGGGCGGATCACCGACCTGCGCCGGTTCGCCAGGGTCGGCGAGGAGGGCGTCGACCTGTTCATGGTCGACTCCACCAACGCCGAGACCCCCGGGTTCACGCCGCTGGAGAAGGACATCGCCCCGGCGCTGGAGCGAGTGATCGCCACCTCGGAGCAGCTGGTGATCGTCACCTGCTTCGCCTCCCACGTCCACCGGGTCCAGCAGGTCCTCGACGTAGCCCACCTGTACGAGCGCAAGGTCGTCTTCGTCGGCCGCTCGATGGTCCGCAACATGACGGTGGCCGCTGAGCTGGGGTACCTGACCGTTCCCCGGGACACCCTGGTCGATCTGAAGGACATCGACTCGGTCCCGCGCGAGGATCTGATCATCGTCTCCACCGGCTCCCAGGGCGAGCCGCTGTCGGCCCTGGCCCGCATCGCCAACAACGAGCACCAGGTCATCCACTTGCAGCGCGGGGACACCGTACTGCTGGCCTCCTCGCTCATCCCCGGCAACGAGAACGCCGTCTTCCGGGTGATCAACGGCCTCGCCAAGCTGGGCGCGAACGTCGTGCACAAGGGCAACGCCATGGTGCATGTCTCCGGCCATGCCTCGGCGGGCGAGCTGCTCTACTGCTACAACGTGGTCCGTCCCGCCAACGCCATGCCCATCCACGGCGAGCCGCGCCACCTGATCGCCAACGCCGACCTGGCCGTCGCGACCGGGCTGGACCGGGAGCGGGCCCTGATCTGCCAGGACGGCTCGGTCGTCGACCTGCGGGACCACCGTGCCACCATCGTCGGCCAGCTGGATGCCCCGTACATCTTTGTCGACGGCACCACCGTCGGTGACATCTCAGAGAGCCAGCTCACCGACCGCAAGATCCTCGGGGACGAGGGCTTCATCTCGGTCGTCGCCGTCGTCAACACCCGGGCGAACACGCTCGTCTCCGGCCCGGACATCCACGCCCGCGGATTCGCCGGCGACGACTCGGTCTTCGACGGCATCCGAGAAGAGGTCGCCAATGCCCTGCGGCAGGCGCTGGACCAGGACGTGGACGATGTCCACCGGCTGCAGCAGACCATTCGCCGGGTCGTCGGCCGCTGGGTCAACAAGGCCTACCGTCGCCGTCCGATGATCGTCCCGGTGGTCATCGAGGTCTGAGCGCTGCCGCCACCTCAGGTCAGCCCGGCGAACTCGGTGAGCCGGGCGATGCCGGCACCCACGACCGCCCGGTACCGCTCCCCCACCGCCAGGACCTGCGGGTCGTCCTGCCGCTCCGGCGGGATCCTCGTCGGGTTCAGGGTCGTCCCGGCGGCCCACTCCCTGATGTCCGGCTCGGACGTGAACGCGCGGGCGGCCCGGTTGCCCAGGACCTGCATGCGTGCCCAACTGCTGGGGGTGTCCGGCAGCGGCGAGGAGGGACAGACCCGGTTCTTCTCGGCGTCATCGTGGCGCGTCGCCTCGACGTACCCGATCACAGCGGCGCCGAAGCACGGGAAGCCTGACCGGACGCACTGCAGGGTGATCGCCTCCGGCCTCCACACCGGCACCAGCTCCGGGTACTTCAGGCCCGAGGCCGCGCAGTGCACGACGACCGCATTCCTGGCGATCCGGACGTCCCCCTCGGCCAGCGAGACCCGTCCCGGCTCCACCCGGCGGACGTGGCCGAGCCGGACCACGTTCTCGATCGTACGAAGGGCATCGATCTCCCACTGGGCGATGGTCGGGGTCTTGGCCATCGTCGGCGTCACGTTCCGGTCGATGCGCAGCATCACCCCGGCGGCCTCGAGCCGCACGAACATGTCGTCGGGTGAGGACGCCGCGGCCGCGGCGGTCATGATGTCCGACGCTGACCCCAGGGCGACCACCGGGTCGGGTTGCAGCACCGCGCGATTGATCATCCAGGGATCGCGGGGGCGGATCCAGCAGATCGCCTCCGGGTCGACGCCGTTGCCCAGCAGCCAGACGCAGGCATCGGTGGCGGTCTTGCCCGAGCCGACGATGACGTACTGGTCGGGGGCCTCACTGACCTTCACCAGGTCGTTGACCGGGATGACGGGGATGCCCTCGCCGATCCCGAAGGGCGGCGGCGTACGGACCGGGATGTCGGGCGACAGGTAGGTCGCGTCGACGATCCGGCAGCCGGGCGCGACCTCGTAGTGCTTCCCCGACACCCGGGAGCTGAACCGGTTGTCCCCGAGGTACTCGCAGTTCGGGTGGAAGGAGACCCTTCCGGTCCCCTGCAACCGCTCGAGGACGCGCTGGTAGTACGCGCAGATCTCGGGGGCGGAGGCCCGTTCGTACAGCCCCTTCTCCGGGCCCGTGGACTGGATCCTCCCGGTGCCCAGCTGGGTGGACGCCACCCCGTAGAACGCCGAGGCCTGGTGCAGCCGGACGAAGGGGTAGGCCTCCAGCCAATGACCGCCGACACCATGGCGACGATCGACCATCACCACGTTCGCAGCGGCGTGGTCGACCAGCGAATCGACGAACGCCATCCCGCTGGCGCCCGCGCCGACCACCAGGTAATCGGCCGAGATCGCACGGACCATGTGATCATGGTCACGCCGCTCGTTGCTGCGCGTCAAGCACGGTCGACGTCCCGACCCCGGTCCGAAGCGGTCGGCCGGCGCCGGTCAGTCAGCGTCGGTCAGCAGCGCCCGGATCTCGTCGACATCGGCATGCATCTGGGCGACCAGGGCATCGATCCCGTCGAACTTGATCTGCCCACGGATCCGGCGGATGAACTTCACCCGAACCCGCACGCCGTAGAGCTCCAGGTCGGTGCGGTCCAGGACATTCGACTCGACCCGCAGGTCGGTGCCGTCGAAGGTCGGGTTGCGGCCGACCGAGACAGCGGCGGGCATCGGGGCGAGGTCCGGGCGCTCGGTCAGCTCCAGCCAGCCGGCATAGACGCCGTCAGCAGGCACGGCCCGCTTGTCGGAGACCAGCACGTTCGCGGTCGGGAACCCGAGCTCGCGCCCCCGCTGGTCCCCGTGCACCACCTCGCCGGTGAACGCGAAGGGGCGGCCGAGCATCCGGGCGGCCGCGGCCATGTCGCCCGCGGCGATTGCTGCCCGGATACGGGTGGACGACGTACGGGCTGCCTCCCCATCGCCACCCAGGGGACTGCGGACCAGGTCGATGGAGGTGACCTCGAAACGGCCGCTGGCCAGCTCCCGCATCGTCTCGACCGTGCCGGCGGCACGATGGCCGAAGTGGAAGTTCTCGCCGACCACGACGCGCCGCGGGGACAGCGGCAGCAGCACCGAGGAGACGAACTCCGCCGGCGTACGTTGGGAGAACTCCTCGGTGAACCGGACCACCTCGACCCGGTCGGCCCCGGCCTGGTGCAGCAACTCCACCCGCTCGTCGAGGTCACAGAGCAGCTTGGGTTCATGTCCGGGGCGCACCACGCTGAGCGGGTGCGGCCAGAAGGTCAGCGCAATCACGGGGAGGCCTGGCTCGAGCTCTCGGGCGTGGTCGAGCACTGCCCGGTGCCCCAGGTGCACACCATCGAAATTGCCGATGACGACTACGGTCTCGCTCACACTTCTCCTCGTCGATCGGCCGAATGATCCTCGTTGATGGTAGTCGGTCCCGGCCGACTGACACGAACGGCACCCATTCGGTGACCGGCTTCGCCGGACCGCGGACACGGTCGGGTCATTGCGGGCTGAACACCGCCTCCGGACGCGCGTCCGGTCCGACCTGGCGGTACAGGGCGAGGAAGGTGCCGTCCGGGCCGTACACGGCCGCGAGATCACCGGGCAGGCTGAGGCCCGGCAGGGTGCGGCCGAAGCCCACTTCACGCGCACGGGCCTCGTCCACGGCCAGCCACGGGAAGCAGGCCCGGGCCGCGGTGTCGATGTCGATCACGTCGACGGAGGCGTCCTCGACGTCCCAGCCGGGCAGCGCCTGGGCGACCGACTGGTCGAAGCCGCCGACGCGCGTCCGTCGCAGGGCGGTCAGGTGGCCCCCGGTGCCCAGGGCTGCGCCGAGGTCACGGGCGAGGGCACGGACGTAGGTCCCGGTGGAGCAGTCGACCACGACGTCCAGGTCGACGACCTCGAGGCCCCCGGTCTCCTCGCCGGTGTCGCCGGGGCCACCCCGGAGGTGGACGTTGTGGCGCCGAAGCACTGAGAACCGACTGACCGTGACCGGCCGGGAGGGCAGTTCGACGTCCTCCCCGGCCCGAACCCGGGCGTACGACCGTTGGCCGTCCACCTTGATCGCCGAGACCGCCGAGGGGCGTTGCTCGATGGCGCCGGTCAGGTCGGCGACGGCCCGCTCGATCGCGGCATCGTCCAGACCGGTCGCCCCGGCGGCGGCGATGACGTCCCCCTCGGCGTCATCGGTCACCGTGGCCTGTCCGAGCCGGATCGTGGCGTCGTACGACTTGTCGTGCAGGGCCAGGTGGCCGAGCAGTCGGGTCGCCCGGTTGATCCCGAGGACCAGGACGCCGGTCGCCATCGGGTCCAGGGTGCCGGCGTGCCCGACCTTCCGGGTGCCGACCAGGCGCCTGACCCGGGAGACCACGTCATGGGAGGTCATGCCGGCGGGCTTGTCGACCACCACCAGCCCCGAGGGGCCGGTGCCGCGTGAGGCAGCCACGGTCAGTCGCGCTCGACCAGGTCGGAGGGGTCGGCAGGATCGGACGGGTCGGCCTGGTCGTCCATGTGGGCGGGGTCCTCCTCGTCCTGCTCCTCATCCTCGTCCTTGCGGCGGTAGGGATCGACCTCCCCGGCGTACGAGGCGCCGGAGCGCTGCTCGGCCAACGCGGCATCCTCGGCCTGGGCCCGGGCCAGCAGGTCCTCGATCCCGGCGGCCGATTCGGGCAGGGCGTCGAGCACGAAGGCGATCGACGGCGCATGGCGCAGCCCCAGCTGCTTGCCGACGGTCGAGCGGATCAGCCCGGTGGCCGAGGCCAGGGCCGCGGCGGTGCCGGCGCGGGCGCCGTCATCGCCATAGACGGTGTAGAAGACGGTCGCCTCCCGGGTGTCACCGGTGAGGCGTACGTCGGTGATCGTGACGAAACCGAGCCGCGGATCCTTGATCCGCTTCTCCAGCATCTGGGCGACGATCGACTTGATCTGGTCGGCCAGCTTGAGCACGCGCGGGTTGGGCATGCCACTTCCTTTCAACTCACGGGGACGAGTGAGGGGCGGGGCGACCGTCGGGCCATGGCCCGTGGGGCCCCGCCCCTCACCTGCGTGTTCTGCGACCCGGCCGGTGACCCGGCAGGTCACCGGTCCACGTCCGTGCGGACGGGATCAGTCGCGCGGCTTCTCCCGCATCTCGTAGGTCTCGATGATGTCGTCCTCCCGAATGTCCGAGAAGTGGGTGAGAGTGATACCGCACTCAAAGCCCTCGCGGACCTCGGTGACGTCATCCTTCTCCCGACGCAGGGTGTTGATCTCGGTGTCGGCCACCACGATGCCGTCACGCAGGATACGTGCCTTGGCGTGGCGCCGCATGATGCCGCTCTGGACCATACAGCCGGCGATGGTGCCTGCCTTCGAGGAACGGAAGATCTGACGGATCTCCGCCTGGCCGAGCACGACCTCCTCGTAGATCGGCTTGAGCATGCCCTTGAGCGCGGCCTCCACCTCGTCGATCGCCTGGTAGATGATCGAGTAGTAGCGGATGTCGACGTTCTCCTGGTCGGCGAGCTGGGTCGCCTTCCCCTGGGCACGCACGTTGTAGCCGATGATGACGGCACCGGAGGCCGACGCCAGGGTGACGTTGGTCTCGGTGATCGCACCGACACCGCGGTCGATGATGCGCACCGAGATGTCCTCGCCGACATCGATCTTGAGCAGCGCGTCCTCCAGCGCCTCGACCGAACCGGCCGAGTCGCCCTTGAGGATCAGCGACAGCTCCTGGACCTCGCCCTTCTCCATCTGCTCGAAGATCTGGTCGAGCGTCTTGCGACGTGCGCCCATGGCCTGCTGCGCAGCCCGTCGACGTGCCTCGCGCTGCTCGGCGATCTGGCGAGCCATCCGGTCATCCTCGACGGCCAGGAAGGTGTCGCCCGCACCGGGCACCGTGGTCAGGCCGAGAACCTGCACCGGCATGGACGGCGGAGCTTCGTCGACCGAATCGCCGTTGCTGGCGATCATCGCTCGTACGCGACCGTGGGCGGCACCACACACGACGGAGTCACCCACGTGCAGGGTGCCACGCTGGATCAGCACGGAGATGACCGGGCCACGGCCCTTGTCGAGGTGCGCCTCGATGGAGACACCCTGGGCGGGCATGTCCGGGTTGGCGCGCAGATCCAGGGACGCGTCGGCCGTCAGCACGATGGCCTCGAGCAGGTCGTCCAGGCCCTGGCCGGTCACTGCGGAGACGTCGACGAACATGGTGTCGCCGCCGTACTCCTCGGGGACCAGGCCGTACTCGGTGAGCTGACCGCGGACCTTGCTCGGGTCTGCCGCCGGCTTGTCGATCTTGTTGACCGCGACCACGATCGGCACGTCGGCCGCTGTGGCGTGGTTCAGCGCCTCGATGGTCTGCGGCATCACACCGTCGTCAGCCGCCACCACGAGCACCGCGATGTCGGTCGACTTGGCGCCACGGGCACGCATGGCGGTGAACGCCTCGTGACCGGGAGTGTCGATGAAGGTGATCTTCCGCTCGCGGTCATCGACCTCGGTCGACACCTGGTAGGCACCGATGCTCTGCGTGATGCCGCCGGCCTCCTTGGCCGCCACGTTCGAGTGGCGGAAGGCATCCAGCAGCTTCGTCTTGCCGTGGTCGACGTGGCCCATGACGGTCACGACCGGAGGACGTGCCGCCAGGTCCTCCTCGTCGCCCTCGTCCTCGCCGAAGTCGATGTCGAAGGACTCCAGCAGCTCGCGGTCCTCGTCCTCGGGCGAGACGACCTGGATGTTGTAGTCCAGCTCGGCACCCAGCAGCTGCAGGGTGTCATCGGAGACCGACTGGGTCGCGGTCACCATCTCGCCGAGCGAGAACAGGACCTGGACCAGCGCGGCCGGATCGACACCGATCTTGTCGGCGAGGTCGGACAGCGAAGCGCCACGACGCAGTCGGACGCTCGCGCCATCACCCTTGCGGATGCGCACGCCGCCGATCGACGGTGCTTCCATCTGGTCGAACTCTTGACGACGCTGCTTCTTGGACTTCCGTCCACGACGCGACGGACCACCCGGACGACCGAACGCACCCTGGGTGCCACCACGCCCGCGGCCACCGCCACGGCCGTGCGGGCCTCCCGTGCTCGGACCGGCGGGACCACCCAAGCCGCCGCTACGGCCCGGGCCACCGGCCCGTCCACGGCCTCCACCAGCGCCGCCACGACGGCCGCCCTGGCCGGCCGGAGCCAGCTGGGAGGAGTGGTGCTTCGGCATCATCGCCGGGTTGGGGCGGGGCATTCCTGCCGGTGACGGCCCACCTGGACGGGCACTGGCCGGACGCGGTCCACCCGGATGTTGGCCCTGGCCCGGTCGACCGCCGGACTCGGGACGACCGCCATCGGGGCGCGGACGACGCTGTTGCGTACCCATCCCCTGGGCGGATGCGAACGGATTGTTGCCCGGACGCGGGCCACTACGGCGCGGGCCGGGGGTCGGAGCGGATCCACCGGGACCGGGCTTCGGAGCACCCGGACGCGGGCCGGGGCGTGCCCCGGGAGCAGCCGGACGGGGAGCGCCGGGACGCGGCGCACCACCGGTGCCACCGGGCCGCGGGGAGCCCGGACGCGACGTGCCACCAGGTCGTGGGGCGCCGGGACGGGGTCCCGGCGCGGGCGCCTGGCCACCGCCAGCAGGACGTGCGGAGCCCTGGTCTGCGGCCTGGGGACGCGGGCCGGGGCGGGCACCCCCCTGGGAGGCCGCCGCACCGGGCTTGGGGGCCACGGCACCGGGCTTGGGGGCCACGGCATCGGGCTTGGGGGCCACGGCACCGGGCTTGGGGGCCACGGCATCGGGCTTGGGGGCCACGGCACCGGGCTTGGGGGCCACGGCATCGGGCTTGGGAGCCGCCGCACCGGGCTTGGGAGCCGCCGCACCGGGCTTGGGAGCCACCGCACCGGGCTTGGGAGCCGCCGCACCGGGCTTGGGAGCCACCGCACCGGGCTT
>JBIQHF010000017.1:52946-70133 GCA_044508675.1 Propionibacteriaceae bacterium
GGGAGCCACGGCACCGGGCTTCGGGGCCGCCGCACCGGGCTTCGCGGCCTGGGGTGTCGCCGCAGGGCTCTCCGACGTCGCGGCAGGAGCCGCCGGACGGGGTGCCGCAGGGCGCGGAGCCGGCTTGGGGCTGCGAGCCCCCGACGAACCGCCCATCTTCTCCTTCAGACGTCGCACGACCGGGGCCTCGATGGTCGACGATGCCGACCGAACGAACTCACCCATGTCGTTCAGGGTCTTCAGTACTTCCTTGCTCTCAACTCCGAGCTGCTTGGCCAACTCGTAGACACGGACCTTTGCCACTACTCTCCTCTGCGGTCCGGTCAGTTGAGCCGGACCAGCTAGTTGCTGTGCTTGCTCATTGATGAGTACTCATCGAGTGGTCATGAGCGCTTGCCCACTTTCTGGTTCCACCCGGCCGGTCGGCCGGGAAGTCGTAACTCACGATCGTCCGAACGGACGTGCTTTCCTTCGGATGCGAGAGTGGCCAACACGGAGGCCAACTGCTCACCGTCGACATCGGGGACTCGCAGAGCTCGTCCCACGGCGCGGCGCCGCATCACCAGGTCACAACAGTGGGGGTCAGGATGCACCCAGGCACCCCTCCCCTGGGCTGTCCCGCTGGGGTCAACGGCGACACACTGCCCCGTACGATCCCAGACAAGGCGCACCAGTCCGGACTTGGCGGACCGCCCCCGGCATCCGATGCACGTACGTTCCGGTACGTGCAGGGACAGAGGACGGGCCACCCGCAAAGTTTAGCCGACCGTGGCCGCGGGAACGAATCGCACCCCAGAAAAGCTCGGCGAAGGCCCTCCGCGGTGGCCTGGCCGGCCGAAAGCACGCGCGCCAATTCTGGATGCTTTACAGAAAATGGCCTATCGTAGGACTATGCAACGAGCCGAGGCAACTGCCCTGCTCAAGCAGTCCGGACTCCGCGTCACGGCGCCCAGGGTGGCCGTGCTCATGGACCTCGCCGACAACCCGCACGCCGATCTGGAGAGCGTGCGCCGCGGTGTCGAGGACCGGCTGGGCAGCGTGGCGACCCAGACGATCTACGACGTGCTGCACACCCTGGTGGACCACCGCCTGGTCCAGCGATTGCATGTGATCGGAACGCGTGCCCGGTTCGAACTTGCCTTCCGCGACAGTCACCACCATTTGGTCTGCCGGGGATGTGGCGCCATCGTCGACGCCCGCTGCACCACCGACCAGCTCGCCTGTGCGGTCCCGGTAGACAGCCATGGATTCCTGGTCGAGGAAACCCAGATCCAGTTCCTCGGCCTGTGCCCGCAGTGCCAAGGACCACGGAAATCCCACCTCATCGATGATCCAACAGGAGCATGATGTCCGATTCACACCTGACCCCCACCGGCCCCTCCACCGAGACCAGCGGAGCCCCCACCGTCAGTGACGTCCACTCGCTGACCGTCGGTCCGGACGGCCCGATCGTCCTGCACGACGTCCATCTGGTCGAGTCCTTGGCCCACTTCAACCGGGAGCGTGTGCCGGAGCGCTCCCCGCACGCCAAGGGATCTGGCGCCTTCGGCGAGTTCGTCACCACCGAGGACGTGTCCGGGTACACCAAGGCGGCCCTGTTCCAGCCGGGGGTGCGGACCCGTATGCTGGTTCGCTTCTCCACCGTCGCCGGCGAACAGGGCAGCCCGGACACCTGGCGTGACGTACGTGGCTTCTCGATGCGCTTCTACACCACCGAGGGCAACTTCGACATGGTCGGCAACAACACGCCCGTGTTCTTCGTCCGTGATGCCCTGAAGTTCCCCCAATTCATCCGCTCCCAGAAGCGTTTGCCCAGCAGTGGCCTGCGCTCCAACGAGATGCAGTGGGACTTCTGGACCCTGTCCCCCGAGTCCGCGCACCAGGTCGCCTACCTGATGGGTGACCGGGGCCTGCCGCGCTCGTGGCGGCACATGAACGGCTATTCCTCCCACACCTACATGTGGGTCAATGCCGCCGGCGAGAAGTTCTGGGTCAAGTACCACTTCCACACCGACCAGGGCGTCCAGAACCTGACCAACGAGCAGGCCGCCGAACTGGCCGGCACGGACGCCGACTACCACCGCCGCGACCTGCACGACGCCATCGAGCGGGGCGAGTTCCCGAGCTGGACCCTGTCGGTCCAGGTGATGCCGTACGCCGAGGCGAAGGACTACCGGTTCAACCCGTTCGACCTGACCAAGACGTGGTCCCACAAGGACTACCCGCTGATCAAGGTCGGCACGATGACCCTGAACGAGAACCCGTCCAACTTCTTCGCCCAGATCGAGCAGGCGGCGTTCGCCCCCTCGAACATCGTCCCCGGCACCGGCATCTCGCCGGACAAGATGCTGATGGCGCGCGTGTTCGCGTACGCCGACGCGCACCGGGCCCGGATCGGCACGAACTTCCACCAGCTGCCGGTCAACCAGCCGATCAACGGGTTGGGCAACATGTGGTTCGACCAGGGCAGCATGCAGTACGCGCACTACGGTGACGCCCCGGTCTACGCCCCGAACTCCAAGGGCCGCCTGTATGCCGATGTCGAGACCCAGGTCGACAACGGCTGGGAGAGCGATGGCACGCTGGTGCGCGCGGCCGCCACCCTGCACGCCGAGGACGACGACTTCGGCCAGGCCCACACCCTGGTCCGTGACGTCTACGACGATGCCCAGCGCGCCCGTCTGGTGGAGACCGTTGCCGGGACGCTCGTCTCGGTGAACGAGCCGGTCCTGTCCCGGGTCTTCGAGTACTGGCGCAACATCGACGCCGAGGTCGGCGCCGCGATCGAGGAGGCCTACAAGAAGGGCCGGGCGGACCAGGAGCCCGGTGGCGACCCCATCGCCGAGGACCAGGTCCTGCGGGGCTGACCACCGGCCAGACGCCGGTGTCCGCGTACGGCCACCGGTCCACCTGCCCAGACACCGACGAGCCCGGTAGCCGGATCCGGCTACCGGGCTCGCGCGCCGCGGGCTCCCCCGCTCTCGGACCACCCGTGGGGCTCGGCCCCGACGGCCTGGGCGTCCGAGTCAGCCCCGCGGGGCCTCGGTGTCGGAATGGATATCGATCCGCCAGCCGGTGAGGCGGGCAGCGAGGCGGGCGTTCTGCCCCTCACGGCCGATGGCCAGCGACAGCTGGTAGTCGGGGACGACGACCCGAGCGGCCCGGGCGGAGGGATCGACCACGCGCACCGAGGTGACCTTCGCCGGGGAGAGGGCATTCCCGACGAACTCGGCCGGGTCCTCCGACCAGTCGATGATGTCGATCTTCTCCTCGTTCAGCTCGTGCATCACCGCGCGGACGCGCTGGCCCATCGGGCCGATGCAGGCGCCCTTGGCCGAGACGTCGGGACGCTTCGAGATGACCGCGATCTTGGTACGGTGGCCGGCCTCGCGGGCGAGGGCCTTGATCTCCACCACCCCCTGCTCGATCTCCGGAACCTCCCGCTCGAACAGCTTCTGCACCAGCTGCGGGTGCGTACGGGACACCACCACCTGCGGACCGTGCAGCTCCTTGCGTACCGCCACCACGTAGACCCGCAGGCGGGTGCCGTGCGTGTACTCCTCGCCCGGGACCTGCTCGGCCGGCGGCATGATCGCCTCGATGTCGCCCAGGTCGACCCGGACCACACGGTTGTCGCGGTCCTGCTGGACCGTACCCATCACCACGTCCCCCTCGATCGCGGAGAAGGTGCCGTACTTCTTCTCGTCCTCGGCGTCGCGGATCCGCTGGAAGATCACCTGGCGTGCCGTTGCCGCGGCGATCCGGCCGAAGCCGTCCGGGGTGTCGTCGTACTCGCCGATGACGGTGCCGGCCTCGTCCTTCTCCGGGGCGAGCACCGCAACCTTGCCCGACTTGCGGTCGAGCTTGACCCGGGCACCCGGGACCGGGTCTTCGGTCTTGTGGTAGGCCGTGAGCAGCGCCTCCTCGAGGGCGGCGACGAGCACCTCCAGCGAGATCTCCTTGTCCCGCTCGATCGCTCGCAGTGCGGCCATGTCGACGTCCATGATCAGCTCTCTTCCTCGTCCTGGCGCTTCATCTCGACTTGGATGCGTGCCTTGGTGATGTCGGGGTACTCGCAGCGCCGCTCGACGGCCTTGCCCTTGCCGGGGCGCGGATCCTCCGGCTCGATGACCAGGTCCACCCCGTCCTCGTCGCTGCCGACGATCCGGGCGAGGAAGGTCTCACCACCGCTGGTGGTGACCTTCACCAGCCGGCCCTGGTTGCGCCTCCAATGGCGCGGCGCGGTGAGGGGGCGGTTGACGCCGCGCGAGGACACCTCGAGCGTGTAGGCGGTGGCACCGGTGGCGTCGGAGGCGTCCAGGGCCTCCGACAGCTCACGGGAAGCCACAGCGATGTCGTCGATGAGCGGGCCGCGTCCCTCGGGGCCGTCCCCGTCCACGGTGACCCGCAGGATCGTACGATTGCCGCCGGGGATGATCTCCAGCACGTCGAGCTCCAGCTCATGGCCCGCGAGGACGGGAGCGATGATCTCGACCAGTCGCTGTTCGTTCATGGGGACTCCTCGATCCGATTGTGTGTTTCCAGTTGTGTGATGTCGTTGTGGTTCCGGTGGTCCGCAATGCCGTCACCTGACGACGTACCCGCTGTGGTGGGACGCCGGGGTGTGGCGCCGTGGTGGGGCACCGGGCCGGGGGCAGGTGTTCGGGCGCCGGCCTTCCGGCAGGCAGGACATGCTGGCTCGCCACCGGCCGCCTGACCCGTGCAGGCCAGCATACCGGTGCGATAGCGTTTCCCCCGTGCTGACTCGTCGAGGACTCCTGACCGCCGCCGTCCTCGGCGCCCTTACCACCTCCGGCTGCGTGCGCCGCGACCCCACGGTCGCCCCGCGGCCGTCGGCGGTTCCCTTGACGCCGGACACCACCCCCGCTCCCCTCGACCTGGCCCACCACGCGGCCCTGCAGGCAGCACTGGCCGCTGCGGCGCAGGCCGGCCGCTCGGACACCGAGCGGCTGGGGGCATTCCGGCAACGGGCCGCACGCGACCTCGCCGCCCAGGCCGAACTGTTCGCGGCCGGGGTGAGCGCACCGGCCGCCGCCGGGGACTTCTCCGCCGCCTGCCGGGCAGCCGCCGCAGACCACCTCGACGCGGAGGCTACCGGGACCACCGCTGCCCGACTGGCCTCGGCCGGGGCGTACGCCGCCGCGGTCGGCTCCCTGGCCGGGGCGGCCACACCCCACCTGCCCACCGAGGCCCCCTCGGCGGACGAGCTGCCGGTGACCGGGGATGCGGTGGCGATGACCGGGCTGCTGCTCCAGCTGCACGTGGCGGTGTTCACCCTCGAGACCGCGCTGCCGCTGCTGTCGGGGGAGGACGAGGCCTGGGCGCGTACGACCCTGGAGGGCCAGGTCGCGGCCCGCACCGCGCTGGAGTCGGAGCTGGCGGGCCGATCGCTGACCGTTCCGCCTCCCGAGGTGGCGTACGACGTCGGCCGGCCCACCGAGGCGAGCGAAGCCCTCGCTCTGGTCGCGAGTGTCGAGCAGGCGGTCCTGCCGCAGGCCTGCCTGCTGGTTCGCGCAGCCGAGGAGCCGGCGCTGCGTCGACTGGGCGGCTCGGTGCTGCACGACGCGACGATCGCCGTCGCCCGCGCCGGTGGCGCCCTCGCGGCCTGGCCCGGCTGGAGCTGACCGGCTCCCCGGCTCGGCAGGTCGTCAACCCAGCAGTTGGCGCACCATGTCGTACGACAGCCGGATAATCAACCCGGCGACCACCAGCAACAGCACCTTGCGGACGAAGGCATTGCCGTGCCTGAGCGCGGCCCGGGCACCGATCAGCCCGCCGGTGATGTTCGCCGCCGCCATCATCAGGCCCAGCGGCCAGTTGATGTGCCCGGCCAGGGTGAGGATCGCGGCGACATTGGTCGTCATGTTCGCCAGCTTGGCGCGTGCGGAGGCCTCCAGGAACCCGTAGCCCAGCACCCCGACGATCAGGATGACGAAGAACGTGCCGGTGCCCGGGCCGAGGAACCCGTCGTACACCCCGACACCGAGCCCGATCGCGCCGGAGCGTACGGCGAGCCCCCCGCCTTGGGCACGGACGTGGGTCTCGAGGCCGAATTTGGGCCGTCGCCACAGGAAGCCCCCGACCACCACCAGAGCGACCAGCACGACGGGGGTGAACCACTCCTTGGGGAGGAAGGTGACCATCCGGGCGCCGAGGGCCGAGCCGATCGCCGCCCCTGCCATCAGGGGCAGCGCATCGCGCCAGGTGATCCTGATCCGGCGCAGGTAGGTGACGGTGGCACTGGTGGTGCCGGCGAACGAGGAGATCTTGTTCGTGCCCGAAATGGTCGCGACCGGGGTGTCGGCCGGCAGTGCCAGCAACAGGGCCGGCAGCTGGATCAGGCCTCCCCCACCGACAACGGCATCGACCCAGCCCGCGACGAAGGCGACGGCGACGAGCCCGACCACCACCCAGATCGACAGGTCACCCAGCACATCCGTCACACCGCCGATTGTGCACCGCCGCGAGCCCTCAGCCGCGGACTTCCGCGAGGATCCGGTCGAGTGCCTCCGCGACCGGCACCTGCTCGGAGGTGCCCAGCGCCCGGTCACGCACCTCGACCACGCCGTCGGCCAGACCGCGTCCGACCACGACGGTGGTCGGCATCCCGAGCAGCTCGGCGTCGGCGAACTTCACCCCCGGCGAGGCCTTCCGGTCGTCGTACAGCACCGCGACGCCGGCCCGGTCCAGCTCGGCGGCCAGCCGGGCCGCGTACTCCCCGACCTCGGCACCCTTGCCGGTCGCGACCACCTGCACGTCGAACGGGGCCAGGGCCCGCGGCCAGCGCAGGCCCTTGTCGTCGCAGGTGGTCTCGGCCACCGCGGCGACCGCCCGCGACACACCGATCCCGTAGGAGCCCATCGTGACGGTGACCTGCTTGCCGTTCTGGTCGAGCACCTTCAGGCCGAGCGCCTCGGCGTACTTGCGGCCCAACTGGAAGATGTGCCCCATCTCGATGCCCCGGGCCAGCTCCAGCGGCCCACTGCCATCCGGCGAGGGATCACCCACCCGGATCTCGGCGACGTCAACGACACCATCGGGGGTGAAGTCGCGACCACAGACCAGGTCGAACACGTGCTGCTGGTCGGTGTCGGCGCCGGTGATCCAGCGGGTGCCCTCGACCACGCGGGGGTCGACGAGGTACCTGATGCCCGAGGTGTTCTTCTCCCCCAGCACGCCCGGACCGATGTAGCCCTTGACCAGGCTGGGGTACTTCGCGAAGTCCTCGTCGGCGAAGGGCACCGCGATGGCCGGCTCGAGCAGCGCCTCCAGGCGCTTCTCGTCCACCTCGCGGTCGCCGGGCAGGCCGATCGCCAGCGGCTCCCGCGTCCCGTCGGGCTGCTCGACCATGAACACGACGTTCTTCAGCGTGTCGGAGCCGTCCCAGGACCGGTCGGCGCGGGGGTGTCGGTCGTTGGCGACCTGCAGCAGTGCCTCGATCGTGCTCGAGTCCGGGGTGTCCTCCACGTGCGCGGCGGGCGCGTCGTCGTACGCCAGCGGCTCGGGTGCCCCGATCCGCACCGCTTCGACGTTCGCGGCGTAGCCGCCCGGGGACCGCACGAAGGTGTCCTCGCCGTTCTCGGCGACGGCCAGGAACTCCTCGGAGGCCGAGCCGCCCATCGCGCCGGACATCGCCCGCACGATCACGTAGTCCAGCCCGAGCCGGTCGAAGATCCGGATGTACGCCTCGCGGTGCCTGTCGTACGCGGCCTGGAGGCCGGCGTCGTCGATGTCGAAGGAGTAGGAGTCCTTCATCACGAACTCGCGGCCGCGCAGCAGTCCGGCGCGCGGGCGGGCCTCGTCGCGGTACTTGGTCTGGATCTGGAACAGCACCAGGGGCAGGTCCTTGTACGAGGAGTACAGGTCCTTCACCAGCAGGGTGAACATCTCCTCGTGGGTCGGGCCCAGGAGCATGTCGTTGCCCTTGCGGTCCTGGAGCCGGAACAGGTTGGGGCCGTACTCGACCCAGCGGTTCGTCGCCTCGTAGGGCTCGCGCGGCAGCAGCGCCGGGAAGTGGACCTCCTGGCCGCCGATCGCAGCCATCTCCTCGCGAACGATGTCCTCGACCTTGTGCAGCACCCGCAGGCCCAGCGGCAGCCACGTGTAGATCCCTGGTGCCGCTCGACGGATGTAGCCCGCGCGGACCAGCCAGCGGTGGCTGGGGACCTCGGCGTCAGCCGGGTCCTCGCGCAGGGTCCGAACGAACAACTCCGACATCTTCGTGATCACAAGGCGCTCCCAGAGGTCGTGGCGAGGGTGACTCTACATCCTGCCAGACAGCGGCCCGTGCCCTGACCGCGCCGGCAGCACCCCGGACCCGCTGGCGGGAGATCCCAACGGCGCGACGCTCCGGCGCCGGCGGCCCGAACCGTCCCACCGGGCCGGGTCAGCCGACAGTGACCCCGCCGACGCCCAGGGAGCCGACGGCCGCCATGGTCCGGTCGCGGGCCGTCTCCAGCCGGCCGCGGTCCACCCCGGACGGCATCTCGGCCGACCCGTCGAGTGCCGCGGTGACGTGCACCAGCCGGACCGGCGACCCGGGGGCCCAGCGGGTCACCAGGGTGGGGATCGCCTCCGCCTCGGTCACCTCGAACCGGCCGGGCTCGACCTCCTCGAAGGTGAAGCGAGAGGTGATGCCCTCGAACGTCTCGGGCTGGCTGGGCATCTGCTGGGCGATCTGGTTTCCCAGGCCGTACACCACCCACGTGTCGCCGATCCGGGTCCAGGGTTGCACGGTGTGCGCGTGGTGCCCGTAGACCAGGTCGATCTCGCCGGACTCGGCCAGGACGGTGGCGTTCGCCACCTGGGCCTCGGTCGGTGGGGTGGTGTATTCGGCGCCGTCGTGCAGCGCAGCGAGGATGACCTCGGCACCGGCCGCCCGGGCCTGCTTGGCCTTGGCGATCATCGCGTCGGTGTCGATCTGGTCGACCGCCCACGGCTGGTCGGCAGGCAACTGGTAGCCGTTGAGACCGTACGCCGCGGCGATCACCGCCACCCGGACCCCGTCCTCGGTGGTGTGGATCGCCGGGGTCCTGGCGGCCTCCTCGGTGACGTACGCGCCGGTGGTCAGGATCCCCGCCTCGCTGAAGGCGTCGACCGTCGCGGCAATGCCGGCGGTGCCCTGATCGAGGCTGTGGTTGCTCGCGATGGTGCAGACGTCGTAGCCGGCCGCGGCAGCACCGGCGGCGACCTGCGGCGGAGCCGCGAAGGACGGGTAGTTGTGGTAGGGGCCACCTGCCCGGGCGAGCGGGACCTCCTCGTTGCAGATCGCCAGGTCGGCCCCGCCGATCACCTCGGCCATGGATCCGAACATCGGCCCGAAGTCGTAGTCGTCGGCGCCGGTCATCCCCGCCTGGCGGGCGTCGGCCTGGGCCGACATCCAGGTGGTGTTGTGCCACAGCAGGTCGCCGCCCATCACCACGCTCAGCGTCCGCGGCGGCGCAGTGGTCTCCGGTGAGGGGGTGGGGGTCGATGTCGGCGCACCCTGCCCCGGGGCACAGCCCGCGGTCAGACCTACTGCCAGCACTGCGCCCACGATCGCCGCCGCCAGGCGATTCCTCGGATTCACGACTGTCCTCCCCCGGAGCCCGGCGGACCCCACGCTGGGAGGCTAGTACAGGATGGTGGCGAAATCACCCACGTGGCGCATCCCGACCCGGTGGTACGTGGCCAGCGCCGGGGCGTTGAAGTCGTTGACGTAGAGGGTGACGATCGGCCAGCGCTGGCGGGCCTGGCGGATCACCTCGGCCATCGCGGGAACGGCGATCCCCCGGCCCCGGTGGGCCGGGTCGACCCACACCCCCTGGATCTGGCACATCTGGGCCGTCGCCGACCCGATGTCGGCCTTGAACAGCACCGTGCCCTTGTCGAAGATCGCGTAGGAGCGCCCCTGCTGGATCAGCGAGCGGATGTAGACCCGGTAGGACGCGTCCGAGCCATGGATGGCCGGGGACTGGCCGACCTCCTCGGTGTACATCGCCACCGCCGCGTCGGCGTACGCGTCCCACTGACGCAGCGTGACCCGCTGGACGCGCGGGTCGGCGGGAACGGGCGGATCGTCGTCGATCAGCATCACCGGCTGGCGGGCCCGGACCTCCCGCGAGTCGGCCCACGGGCCTCCCCAGCGGCGGACCAGCTCGGAGTAGAGGCCCAGCGCTGCCTCGGCCGGCCCGATGATCGAGGAGGCGAACCGCTGGTACCCCGCGAAGGCAGCGAAGGCGGAGCAGGCGCGCCCATCGGCGTTGATCGGCACCATGTTGGAGCCGGCGTGCAGCATCGCCAGCAGCCGGCCGTTCTCCTCATAGCCCCAGACCGGGCAGCCGAGGGTGACCCGGTCCAGACCGCCGGTGCGGATCCGTGAACTGACGTACAGGTTGTCGACCGGGGCCCGCGCCAGCAGTTCCAGGGCACGTGGCAGGTCCTCGGCACCCAGCGTACGGACGCCGAAGCCGGTCGAGGATCGCGGGGGGGCCGACATGGTGGATCGCTTCCTGTCAGCCGACGCTGACGACAGGGGCGCCGGACGTCGCCGGATCGGCGTCGCCGGTGGACTCGGCGAGGCGGTTGGCCTCCTCGATCAGGGTCTCGACGATCTGGTCCTCGCGGACGGTCTTGATCACCTTGCCGTGCACGAAGATCTGGCCCTTGCCGTTGCCGGAGGCGACGCCGAGGTCGGCCTCACGGGCCTCCCCCGGCCCGTTGACCACGCAGCCCATCACGGCAACGCGCAACGGGACGGTCATGCCCTCCAGGCCCTTGGTGACCTCGTCGGCGAGCTTGTAGACGTCCACCTGGGCACGACCACAGGACGGGCAGGAGACGATCTCGAGGTGGCGCGGCCGCAGGTTCAGCGACTCGAGGATCTTGATGCCGACCTTGACCTCCTCGACCGGCGGGGCGGACAGCGACACCCGGATGGTGTCGCCGATGCCCTGGGACAGCAGTGCCCCGAACGCCACGGCGGACTTGATCGTGCCCTGGAAGGCCGGGCCCGCCTCGGTGACCCCCAGGTGCAGCGGGTAGTCACAGGCCTCGGCGAGGAGCTGGTAGGCACGGATCATCACGACCGGGTCATGGTGCTTGACCGAGATGGCGAAGTCATGGAATCCGACGTCCTCGAACAGCCGGGCCTCCTGCATCGCCGAGGCGACCAGCGCCTCCGGGGTGGCGGCGCCGTACTTCTGCATGATGCGCTTGTCCAGTGAGCCGGCGTTGATCCCGATCCGCAGCGGCACCGCGGCATCGGAGGCGGCCTTGGCGATCTCGGCGATCTTGTCGTCGAACTGCTTGATGTTGCCCGGGTTGACCCGGACCGCGGCACAGCCGGCCTCGATGGCCTGGAACACGTAGCGCGGCTGGAAGTGGATGTCGGCGACCACCGGGATCTTCGACTTCTTGGCGATGATGTGCAGCGCGTCCGCATCGTCCTGGCTGGGGACGGCGACGCGCACGATGTCACAGCCGGCGGCGGTGAGCTCGGCGATCTGCTGCAGGGTGCCGTTGATGTCGGTGGTCTTCGTGGTCGTCATGGACTGCACGGAGACCGGTGCGTCACCGCCGACCTCCACCGTGCCGACTCGCAGCTTGCGCGTGACGTGGCGCGGTGCGAGCTGGACCGGAGCGGGGGCGGGCATGCCGAGACTTGTTGCCATGCATACAGAGTAGGACAAGCACAAGGACGTCGGACACGAGGACATGGCCCAAGGCGAGGACGCGGCCGGACGGGACGGGGCCGGACGGGAACCTGGTCCTCTCCGGCCCCGTTCCGGGGGATCGATCGGTGGTCAGGCCTTCGGGCGCCCGCCGGTCGTGTTCTTGCCGCCCTTGACCTCCAGACCCACCACGATCGGGTCATGGTCGGACGAGGCGTACGCCTCCGCGGTGTGGAAGTCGGTCACGTTGTAGTTGCGGCGCGAGTACTGCATCGCTATCGACTCGTCGCCGTTGATGTCCCAGACGCCGGCACCACTGACCATCTGCTCGGCCTTCTCGTTGGCGAAGACATGGTCGAGGGAGCCGAGCCTGCCGCCGAACTGGTAGGTCGCCGAGCCCGGCTCGTACGCCTTGGCGAGGTTGGTGTAGCCGGCGGCCTCGATGATCTGGACCGGGGTCTCCTTCGAGTAGGCGTTGAAGTCACCCACCAGCAGCACGGCCTTGCCCCCGAAGGCGTCGTCGACCCAGTCGGTCAGCGCCCGGGCCTGGGCCTCGCGCGAGGGGTTGGAGAGGCCCTGGCCGGTGCCGTCGTCCGCTCCGGAGCCCTTCGACTTGAAGTGGTTCGCCACCACGACGAAGGGGGAGCCGGCCGTGCGCAGCTTGAACTTCTGGGCCAGCGGCTGGCGGGCGTTCGCGAACGCCGGGTCGATCAGGGTCTCGGAGGGCCCCAGCAGCTGCACCCGGTCGGGGTTGTAGATGAACGCCGTACGGATGACGTCCTCGTTGGGTGCCACCACCCGCGGGGACGGGGCGTAGGCCCAGGTGCCCCCGGCGGCGTTCAGCGCGTCGACGAGCGCGGACAGCGCCCGGTCACGATCCTGGCCGGGCAGGTGGGAGAGCGCCGAGGAGGTCTCGATCTCCTCCAGCGAGACAATATCGGCACCGAGTCCGTTGATCGCCGTGACGATCTTCTCCTGCTGGTCCCGGAAGGCCTGGTCCGACCAGGCGCCACGCACGGCGCAGGAGTTCGTCGCCACCGGGTTGCCCTCGCGATCGGCGTAGTAGCGGCAGTTCTCCTCGTCCCTGCCAAGATCGGTGAAGTAGTTGAGCACGTTGAAGGTCGCGACCCTCACGTCGCCGCCCACGGCGGGCGGGGTGGCCTCACGGTCGTTCTCGGTCGCCAGCGGATCGTCGGGGTCGGTCGATCCGACCACCTGTCCGGTGGGCTGGAAGTTCCACTGGAACCGGTGGTCGAGGATGACCGGGCGGGCGAACGTCACCTGGGACCCGGTGCGCATCGGCTCGTCCTGCGCCAGGTATGGCAGCGCCGAGCCCTTCGCCTGGCCGTTCTTCAGGTAGTCCCAGCTGGATCCGTCATCGAGGGTGATGGAGCGCGTGGCGTTCTCGGCCTCGTACGCTGCGGCCCGGTCCGGGGTGACAACCTCGGTGGCGGTGTACAGCGGCTCCTCGCCGGGGGTGAGTCCCAGCTGCCCGTACTGGTTGAGCTGGTAGTTGTTGGTGATGGTGTAGGTGTCCTGGGGCTGCACCAGCATGCCCTCGTACGGTTCCTTGTCGGCATCAGTGGCGGGCAGCGACGCCAGCGGCGTGGCGGTCACCGGATCACAGCCCTCGACCTGCGTCACGAAGCCGCCGACGAGCTCGGTCAGACCGCTGAACTCCTTGACCTCGGAGTCCTTCACGACCACGCAGTCGCCGACCGCGAGGTTCTGGCTCGCCCAGTCCGAGAACAGGAAGATGCCGTCGGAGGCGTCGCCCGCGGACTTCGTCGTACCGCCGGTCCCCGGGGTCTGCAGGTAGACACCCCGGAAGCCGCCGGTCGGGTAGGCGGCGGTGACCACACCGGTGGTGGTCACCGTCTGTCCGGTGATCGACGAGGCCGCGCCGGTGCCCTGGATGGTGGCGATCGACGTGGTCCCGGGGCCAGGAGCCGGCTGCGTGTCGTCGCCGGTGGAGCCGCTGCCCTGGGGATCCGGCGAGCCCTTGAGGAAGTCGGCCGAGTTGTCATCGGTGTCGACGTGGCCGGTCGTGTCCTTCTTGCGCTGGGCGGAGGAGGTGTTGTCCAGGCGCGGGGCCGGTGAGGTCTCGTACTTGGCCGTGCTGCCGTATCCGACAAGGTCGACGATGCCGTCGCTGTCGGACAGCTCGATGCTGCCGGCGCTGGCCGACATGGCGGCGGCACACTCGAGGTCGACACCGGGCAGGCCGGTCATGCCGTTGGAGCCCTTGGCCTGCTGGATCAGGAAGTGCTTCCCGGACTCGAGGGTGACGTTCGGAAGGGTGCACGTGTTGGAGGCCGGGCCGGTGTTGCCGGCGCTCGAGTAGTACTGCACCGTGTACCCCGCCAACGGCACCGGCCGCTCGGTGGGGTTGTAGAGCTCGACGAAGTCATGGGTGTACGTGGCAGTGGAGTTGCCACCACCGCCGTAGACCTCGGAGATGACCAGGTGGTCGGGAGTGGCAGCGGAGGCGGGGGACGTGACCAGCGGCGCGATCAGCAATGCGCTGCCGAGCACTGTCGCGACCCGCGTCGCAGTGCGAGTCGCAGGACGAGTGGACATGGATCTCCTTGGGAGGGCGAACCGGACGGCGGTCACGCTAGCGACGGACCGCGCCCGGACCGGGTCCCCGGATGGCCTCGGCAGGAGATTTCACGAAGGATTCGGCCGGCCGTTGCTCGCCGTCCCCGTGGGCGTCACCCATCGGGTCGGGCGGGCCTGCCGCACCCGATCCTCAGAACAGCCGGATCGGGTCGATCAGGTCGGCGATGATCAGCACCCCGCCGGCCACGACGACCAGCATGGTCACCGCCCACGAGATCGGTAGCAGCTTGGCCGTGTCGAACGGGGCCGGCGGGGCGCGGTGCCGTAGCCGGGCCACCAGCCGGCGGATGCCGTCCCAGGCCGCCCCGGCGATGTGGCCGCCGTCCAGTGGCGGCAGCGGGATGACGTTGAACAACGCGACGAACAGGTTGACCGAGCCGAGCAACTGGGCGACCACGGCCACCTTGTTCCCGGAGGTCAGCAGGTCCGTGGTGACGACCTCGCCGGCGACCCGGGAGGCCCCCACGACGCTGACCGGCCCGTAGACGTCGCGCGGCTGTCCGGTGACCAGGTCGCTCGCGACCCGCCACACCTTGACCGGGAAGCGGGCCAACGCGTACGCCGACTGCTCGGTCATCGTCCACATGTCCTGGGCGACGACGACCGGGCCGCCTCGCTGCACCTCGGACTCGGGCGAGACGCCCAGGAAACCGGCCTCCACATTGCGTCCCGGGTCGATCCGACTCGGCACGCCGGTGGTCACGGTGGGCACCGTCGGCAGGGTGACCTGCTGGCCGTCGCGGCGGACGACCAGCGTGGCCGGCTGGGACAGGTTGTCGCGGATCGCGGCCGACAGTTGGTCCCAGTCCGCCATCGGCTGCCCGTTGAACGACACCACCTCATCCCCGGGCTGCACGCCCATCCGGTACGCGGGCGTCTTCGGGTCCTGCGGGGTGCAGGTCTGCTCGGCCCGGTCGACCGGGATGACGCATTCGGAGACGTTGGCGACGGCCAGTGTCGGCCGGGAGACCCCGGCGATCCCGGTCACGCCCAGGAACAGCAGGAAGGCCAGTAGCAGGTTCATCAGCACGCCGCCGGACATGATGATCAGCCGCTGCCACACCGGCTTCTGGAAGAGCAGCCTCCCGTCGTCCTCGGGGGTGATCTCCTCCCACTCGTAGGCGCGGGCGTCCTCGGCGATCTGCTGCAGCGCATTGCTGCCGCTGGCCCGGACCTTGGTGTCCCCCGCGGCCGGGGGGTACATCCCGACCAGTCGTACGTAGCCGCCGAGCGGGATGGCCTTGAGTCCGTAGTCGGTCGAGCCGATCCGGCGCTTCCACAGGGTCTTGCCGAAGCCGATGAAGTACTCGGTGACCTTGACGTCGAAGAGCTTGGCGGGGATGAGGTGTCCGACCTCGTGCAGCGCGATCGACACCATGATCAGGGCGAAGAAGACGATCGCGCCCAGTAGGTACCACACGGTGTCCATCAGAATCCTCTCGTCACTGCTCGCCCGTCACTGGCGGGGCACTGGTCGTACGACCCGGACTTCAGCGGCCGGTGTGGCGACCGGCGGCCGCCCTGGCCCAGGCGTCGGCGGCCATCACGATCTCCACGGTGATCGCGTCGTCCCCGACGAAGGTCGATCCGTCAAGTGCCCCGGTGGCCCCGGGGTCGCAGTGCTCGTCCAGGACGGCGGCGATCGTGTCGACGATACCGAGGAACCCCAGGCGTCCCTCGCAGAACGCGTCGACGCAGACCTCGTTCGCCGCGTTGAGCACCGCCGGCGCCGTGCCCCCCAGTGTGCCTGCGCGTCGCGCCAATTCAACCGCGGGGAACGCCTCGGAGTCGAGCGGCTCGAACGTCCATTCCGAGGCCTGCGACCAGTCGACCGGGGCTGCGGCGCCGGGGACCCGGTCGGGCCAGGTCAGGCCGAGGGCGATCGGCAGCTTCATGTCGGGCGGCGAGCACTGGGCGATCAGCGCCCCGTCGACGTACTCGACGGCCGAGTGCACCACCGACTGGGGGTGGACCACCACCTGGATGCGGTCCAGGGGGATGTCATAGAGCAGCCCGGCCTCGATCAGCTCCAGGCCCTTGTTGACCAGCGTGGCCGAGTTGATGGTGATCACGCGTCCCATCTGCCAGGTCGGGTGGGCCATCGCCTGCGCGGGGGTCACGTCGCCGAGCCGGTCGCGCGTACGACCCCGGAACGGCCCGCCCGAGGCGGTCAGGACCAGTCGACTGACCTCGTCGCGTCGACCGGCACGCAGGCACTGGGCGAAGGCGGAGTGCTCGGAGTCGACGGCGACGATCTGGCCGGGGGCGGCCGCCTCGGTGACCAGGCGGCCGCCGATGACCAGGGACTCCTTGTTGGCGAGGGCGAGGGTGGTGCCCGCCCGGAGCGCCGCCAGGGTCGGTAGCAGTCCGACCGAGCCGGTGATGCCGTTCAGCACGACGTCCGCCGGCTCGCCCGCCAGCTCGGTGGCCGCCTCGGGGCCGGCGATGATCCGTGGCAGCTCGAACTCCCCGCGGCTCCAGCCGCGCCGCTGCGCCGCGGCGTACAGGGCGAGCTGGAGGTCCTGGACTGCGGTCGGGCGGGCCAGCGCCACGGTCCGCGGCGCGTACTCCAGCACTTGGCCGGCCAGCAGGTCCACACTCGCCCCGCCGGCCGCCAGTCCGACCACCCGGAACTGGTCCCGGCGCCCGGAGATGACCTCCAGCGCCTGGGTTCCGATGGAGCCGGTACTGCCCAGAATGATCACGTCTCGCACCGGTCCAGTGTCGCATGCCCGCCATCTCCGGCATTTGCCTGACGACCACCTAGGCAGGCACCTAGGTCGAGGTCACCATGTTCGTTTCACCGGAACACAAGCCTGTGACGACCCTCACAACGCTGTGGAGTGTTCCCGTTAAAGTGGATATCGGATTTATGCCGCGAGTTCGTTGATGT
>JBIQHF010000034.1:0-10667 GCA_044508675.1 Propionibacteriaceae bacterium
AGCCGGAACGAAGGTCGATCGGCGCATCCTGACCGGAGTCCGGGGCCTGGACCGTCTCCCGGCGAGTCTCCTGGAGGATTGAGGACGCGGGGCTCAGATCACGTCGTTCTCGTACCTCTGCGCTGTGCGCACCAACCGGCCCTTGCGAATCGCCGCGTCGACCCCCCAGCTGCCACCGCCCACGAGCAGGAAGAACACCCCGATCACGGCGAGGAGCAACTCGGTCTCACCGAGGAACCCCACCCGACCGGCCTCGAACAGCGGCCGCCACCAGTACACGAACACCAGGGCCCCCACACCGATCAGCGTGGTGCCCACCCCGGCGATCCGTACGCCGAACCCGAAGACCAATCCCACCGCGATGAGTACCGAGCCGGACGCCGTGGCCCACGCCAGGATCTCCGGATAGGGCAGCGCGGTCTGGCCGAACGCGGCGATGGTGGCGGGCATGTCCAGCAGCTGCTGGGCCCCGTGGACCCCGACCACCGCTGCGACCACCAGGCGCAGCAGGAACAGTCCCAGGGCCGCCGGGAACCGGTCGGTCGTACGAGACAGCTTGGTCGACGGCGGGTCGGGAACGACCGTCGCGGTCGGTTGCGGCCGGCGCTTGCCGAGGGCGCGGTCACGTGCCTCGCGTTCGGCACGCCGCTCCGCCTCGGGGTCGAGCTCCGGAACCTCTTCGGGAACCGGTGCTGCGGGGCGCTCGGCCAGGACCGGGGTGGGCGGGGACACCACCATCGTCGGTTGCGAGTCCTGTCGGGACGGGGGACGGGTCAGGACCCTGGTCGGCGGCTCGACCACCGGAGGCTCGGGCTCGGGCTGAGCCTTGGTCTTGGCCTCGGTCGTGGGCTCAGGGTGAGCCTTGGCCTCAGCCTCGGTCGTGGCCTCAGGCTCGGGCTCAGGCACACCCGCGGCCTTGGTACCCCCCCTGAAAGGAGGCGCAGGGTTCTCGACCGGTCGCGTGGGCGTCACCTCGGAGCGGGGGTCGGATCCGGCAGGGTCCTCGACCGGCACCTCGTGCCATCCCTCGGTGTCCTCGGCCATGGACTCCTGGTACCGGCGCAGGTCGGCCCGAGACGGCCTGCGCACCGTGGGCTCGGTCGCGTCACCGCCGGCACCGGGGCCCTCGGGACGGTCGACGTCCTGTGCGTCGCTGGGGGCGTCGTCGGTGTCACGGGGACTCACGGTTCATGTCCTTAGGGTCGGGTACCAGAACGGCGGGGAACTACCCGCCCATTGTTGCCGGTCCCGGGCCACCGTCCCGGTAACGGCGCGCGGGTGTCGGCGCTGGCCGCCCTCCGGATCGCCTCAGTCCAGCGGCTCGTCGGCTCCGAGGCTCACCATCATCGCCTCGACGGCCAGCAGCGGGGCGACGTTTCCCGCCAACGCCTCCCGACAGGTGAGAATCGCATCGATCCGGGCGATCGTACGATCCGGGGTGGCACGGGCCGCCTGCTCCTCGACCTGGCCGGCCAGCTCGATGTTGACCAGGTCGGCGCCGGTCTGCAACTGGACGCTCAGGACATCGCGGTACCAGGTGGTCAGCTCGGTGAGGGCCCGGTCGATCGCGTCTCGCTGCAGGCGCTTGAAGCGCAGCTTCTGCTCCTCCTCGAGCTCCTTCGTCGCGGCCGCGGTGTTGCGCGGCCGGGTCCCCTTGGTTCCCATGCCGAGGGCCTGGTTGAGTTCGGCTCGCTCCCGGGCCTCGACCTCGGTGGTCTGGGCGGTCGCCTCCTCCGCAGCGGCGTCGACCAGCATCGCTGCTGCCCGCAGGCAGGCCGCCACATCGGTGAGGTGCCCGGGGACCTGGAGCACGGCCGCCCGGCGGCGGCGCGCCGCCTCGTCGCGGGCCAGGTGGCGGGCCCGGCCGATGTGGCCCTGGGCGGCCCGGGCCGCGGCCTCGGCCGCTTCGGCAGGGATACCGTCGCGGCGGACCAGGAGTGCCGCCACGTCCGCCACCGGCGGCGTGGTCAGCGTCAGGCCTCGGGAGCGGGACCGGATGGTCGGGAGCACGTCATCGGGGGTCGGTGCGCACAGCAGCCAGACGGTGGCAGGGGCGGGCTCCTCGATGCTCTTCAACAGGGCATTGGCGCCCCGCTCGGTGATCCGGTCGGCGTCCTCCACCACCATCACCTGCCACCGCCCCACGGTGGGCGACATATAGGAGCGCCGGGCGTAGTCGCGGACCTGCTGGACACCGATACTGAGCTGCTCGGTGTTGATCAGGGTCACGTCCGGGTGGGAGCCGGCCAGCGCCGTACCACACGCACGGCAGCGCCCGCACCCACCCTCGGCGCACTGCAGCGCCGCGGCGAAGGCACGGGCAGCGTTCGACCGGCCCGATCCCGGCGGACCGGTGATCAGCCAGGCGTGGGCCATGGCGTGGGCGTCACCGACGATCGCACGGCGCAGCACCTCGACCGCCACGCCCTGTCCGACGAGCTCGGCCCACACCCCGCTGTCCGCAGCCGGGGTCATCGTGGGGGAGGGAGGGATCGACGTCACGGTGCCAGTCTGCCCGAGGCCCCAGACGCTCCTGCCGTGATTCGGGCGCTCACCTCGGCGAACACCCTGGCGGAATTCGTCTCCATCTCGTCACGGGCCCGCAACACCAGGTAGCGCTCCGGGTCGGCCTCGGCCAGCTCGAGGAAGCCCCGGCGCACCCGGCGGTGGAAGTCCTCCCCCGCACCCTCGAGCCGGTCCTTCTCCACCATCTGCCCCACAGCCAGGGCCGGGTCCAGGTCCAGCAGCACGGTCAGGTCGGGGCGCAGACCGCGGGTCGCCCACGCGGCCAACGCTGCGACCTCGTCCGGGTCGAGCACCCGCCCGGCCCCCTGGTAGGCCAGCATCGAGTCGATGTAGCGATCGCAGACCACCATCGCCCCCCGTTCCAACGCCGGGCGGACCACCTCGGCCAGGTGCTGAGCCTTGTCCGCGGCGTACAGCAGCGCCTCGGCGCGCGGGTCCAGGTCGCCGGTCGCCGGGTCCAGCAGCAGTTGGCGGATCACCGCACCGGCCCGGCTGTCGCCCGGTTCGCGGGTCAGGACCACCTCATGGCCACCGGCCCGCAGCTTCTCGGCGAGCAGCGCCTGCTGAGTGGTCTTGCCGACCCCGTCGCCGCCCTCGAAGACGATGAACAGCCCGTACTCACTCATCGGCTCCGGAATCCCCGCCTGTCGGCCCCGCCTGCCCACCGGTCGGGGACCCGACCTCGGCCGGCGGCACACCGAGCCGGTCGAGCAGGTCGAGCACCGCGCGGTGCAGCTTGCGGCTGTCCTTGGGCCAGTGCTCGGTGAACTCCGAGCGCGCCTCCACCTGGGTATCGGACAGCCCGGCGTAGCGCCGACCGATCCCGAAGGCCTCCTCCGGGCTCGAGTCGGCCAGGGAAGCGCGCAGCGCCTCCAATTCCTCGTTGTCGCACCCGACCAGCCCGTCGTACAGGTCGCTGGCGCGCCGGCGCAGCTTCTTGGCCTGCTTCGGTGCCAGCAGGGCCGCCAGCTCGGCGGTCACGACAAGACGCTCGGCAGCCCCCGCGGCGACCTTCCAACCGGAGTCATCGAGGGTGTGCGGGGCATTCCGGCCGGCCTCCAGCATCGCGTCGGCGGCGTCGGCGACCATGGCACCGATCTCCTCGCGCGCCGGCCGGAGACCGACCCCGTCGGCCAGAGTGGGCGTACGCAACTGGGCGATCCGCTCGTAGACGCCCAGGTAGCGGTCCCCCTCCAGGACGGCCTGCTGGTCGGCGCCGAAGGTCCCGTCGAGCTCATCGGCCGCCCAGCGCAGCTCGTTGACGAGCTCCTCGACCTGTCCGTCCGGTAGCACCGGCGCGACCACTGGCACCTCGTCGGCGAACCGCCGCAGGGCCCGCACCAGCGGCTGCACCTTGCGCGTACGGCCGGATCGTACGTCGAGGTCGGCGAGCAGCACATCGCGAGCGCCCTGGTGGGCAAAGTGGCTGACGATCTCCGCCATCGACGCGTCGGTGTCCACGGCATCGGCGGCGCTCGTCAGGTCGAACCCGACCGGGGCATCCCCGTCACTGACCTTGGCGAGGATGCTGAGACGCGCCGGCAATGGCAGGTGGTGGTCGACGCGCAGACCCTCGGCCCCGCGGAGCACCTGGTCGAGCCAGTCCACCTGGGCCCCGGACATGCTGCCGGTGTCGACGCTGACCTCGCGGTACTGGGTGAGGACCTGGCCCTCGCGACGGACCGTGCAGCGGTCGTCGACCACCGAGCCCAGCGCCTGGCGATCGGTCGTCCGGATCACGTACGTGACCCGGGCCCGGTGCTGGGTACCGACCGGCGCCAGTGGTGCGTGGCGCAGCAGCGGTGTCAGCAGGGTGCGGATCCCCTCGGGCACCTCCCCGGACGTCATCGCTTCGACGTGCTCGGCCGGCAGCTGGGGCGCCCAGCCCGGTGCTGTCAGGCTCCAGGCACCCTCGCCGTCCATCGTGCGATGGGCCAGCACGATGCCGGCCCGCAGCAGGCGACGGTCGGCGGTGTCCAGGACGGTGAGGTCGCACAGCGCTGGCCTGGTGCTGACCATGGCAGGGTTGCCGAGGTCGAGGTCGGGGTTGGCGAAGCGGGGCGCGGCAGCCAAGTCGCGCATCTCGTAGCGGCGCACGTTTGTCCCTTCAGGCACGGTTCGAATCAGGAACGCTTCGAACAGGATCGTCCATTGTCGCACCCGCCGCCGATTCGCCTTGGACCGGTCCGGCGTTCAGCTCTGCGTGTCGGGCTCTGCGGCCGTCCCCGTCGCCTTCTTCACCGGAGCCTTCTTTGCCGGGGTCTTCTTCGCAGTGGTCTTCTTCGCAGTGGTCTTCTTGGCGGCTGTCTTCTTGGCAGCAGTCTTGCGCGTCGAGGGGCCCTTCGCACGCTTCTCGGCGAGCAATTCGGCAGCGCGCTCGGCGGTCAGCTCGGCGATATCGTCACCCTTGCGCAAGGTGGCGTTGGTCTGACCGTCGGTGACGTACGGTCCGAAGCGGCCGTCCTTCACCACCATCGGCTTGCCGGACGCAGGGTCGGGGCCCAGCTCCTTCAGCGGCGGCTTCGCGGCGGCCCGGCCACGCTGTTTCGGCTGGGCGTAGATCGCCTCGGCCTCCTCCAGGGTGATCGAGAAGATCTGGTCCTCGGTGGCCAGCGACCGTGAGTCGGTCCCCTTCTTCAGGTAGGGACCGTAGCGGCCGTTCTGGGCGGTGATCTCCACCCCCTCGGCATCGATCCCGACGACGCGGGGAAGACTGAGCAGCTTCAGCGCCTCCTCCAGCGTGACGGTCTGCAGGTCCATCGACGCGAACAGGGACGCGGTTCGCGGCTTGGCGCCCTTCGGCGCGTCCTCGGGCAGCTCCTCGGTCACGTACGGGCCGTAACGACCCGACTTGGCCAGAATCGGATGGCCGGACCCGGGGTCCAGTCCCAAGGCCCGCTCCTCCCCCATCGGGCGGGCGAGCAGCTCGCGGGCCACTTCGACGGTGAGTTCGTCCGGGGGCAGGTCATCGGCGACGGTCGCGCGCTTCTCGGTGGCGACCTCCTCGAGGTACGTCCCGTAGCGGCCGACGCGGACCACGATGCCGGAGTCCATGTCGCCGACCGGGAAGGTCGACAGGGCCCGGGCATCGATGTCGCCGAGCTGGTTGACCAGCTTGTGCAGGCCGGCGTGGTCGAGGGTGTCCTCGCCGGAATCGCCGTAGTAGAAGTCGTTGAGGACCTGGAGCCGCTGGGCCTCGCCATTGGCGATCTTGTCGAGGTCCTGCTCCATCTCTGCGGTGAAGTCGTAGTCGACGAGCTTGGCGAAGTGCTCCTCGAGCAGCCGGGTCACGGCGAACGCCAGCCAGGTCGGCACCAGCGCCTGGCCCTTCTTGAACACGTAGTCCCGGCTGGTGATGGTGCGGATGATCGAGGCGTACGTCGACGGGCGCCCGATCTCCAGCTCCTCGAGCTTGGCGACCAGCGAGGGTTCGGTGTAGCGGGCCGGTGGCTTGGTCTCGTGGCCGAGCGCCTCGATGCCGAGCACGTCCACCACCTGGCCCTGGGCGAGCTGCGGGAGCCGGCGCTGGGAGTCGTCGGCCACGCCGTCGTCGACCGACTCGACGTACGCCTTGAGGAAGCCGGCAAAGGTGATGGTGCGGCCGCGGGCGGTGAAGGTGCAGTTCTCGCCGGACGAGGCCGTGGTCCCGAGGGTGATCGTGACCGATTCACCGCGGGCGTCGGTCATCTGCGAGGCGACGGTACGCATCCAGATCAGCTCGTAGAGGCGGAATTGGTCGCCGGTCAGGCCGGTCTCCCGCGGGATCCGGAAGGTCGACCCGGAGGGCCGGATCGCCTCGTGCGCCTCCTGGGCGTTCTTGACCTTCGAGCGGTACACGTTCGGCTTCGGCGGCACGTACTCGGGGCCGTACAGGTTGGTCGCCTGGGTCCGGGCGGCGGTGATCGCCTCGCTGGACAACTCGACCGAGTCCGTACGCATGTAGGTGATGAAGCCGCGCTCGTACAGCTCCTGGGCCACGGACATGGCCCGCTGCGACGTGAAGCCGAGCTTGCGACCGGCCTCTTGCTGCAGCGTGGTGGTCCGGAACGGGGCATACGGGCGACGGGTGTACGACTTGGCCTCGACCTGGCGGACGCGCATCGCCGCGGACTCCAGCCCGGAGGCCAGGGCGCGGGCCCGGGCCTCGTCGAGGTGGACCAGCGGCTCCTTGGCGGGCTTGAGTCGGCCGTCGCTATCGAAGTTCGCGCCCTGCGCGACCCGCTGTCCGTCAACGGCGGTCAACTTGGCGGGGAACTCGCGGGGCTGGGCGTCGGCACCGGCGTCCAGGGTCGCCTCGAGGTCCCAGTAGCCGGCGGAGGTGAAGGCGATCCGCTCCCGCTCCCGGTCGACGACCAGTCGGGTGGCGACGGACTGCACGCGGCCGGCCGACAGTCGCGGCATCACCTTCTTCCACAGCACCGGGGAGACCTCGTAGCCGTAGAGGCGGTCGAGGATGCGGCGGGTCTCCTGGGCGTCGACCAGGTCGGTGTCGATCTCTCGCGGGTGGGTGACGGCGTCCTTGATGGCGCTCTCGGTGATCTCGTGGAAGACCATCCGCCGGACCGGGACCCGGGGCTTCAACTCCTGCTGCAGGTGCCACGCGATCGCCTCGCCCTCGCGGTCACCATCGGTGGCGAGGTAGACGTCCCGGGCGCCCTTGAGTGCCTCCCTGAGGTTGCGAAGCGTCGCCTTCTTGTCGGCGGCGACGACATAGAGTGGCGCGAAGTCGTGCTCGACGTCGACGCCGGTGCGGGCCCACTTCTCGCCCTTGTACTTGGCAGGCACCTCGGCTGCGCCGGTCGGCAGGTCCCGGATGTGGCCGCGACTGGACTCGACGACATAGCCCGGCCCCAAGTAGTCCTGGATCTTGGTGGCCTTGGTCGGTGACTCGACGATCACCAGGCTGTGTCCCACGTCCTGCGTAGCCACGGCTTCCCTCTCTCTGTCAAGCGTTGTCGCTGGGCATGTGCGCCAATCATGGCCCACCAGGCCCAGCGGCCGGACCGCGTTCAGCGACGTGGCACACCTTAACCCACCCCACCAGCACTGTTCGGGCCCAGCCGAGCGGCCCGCGACGCAGAAGGGTGGTGTCAGCGGCGGATCACTGCGCCGGCCACCGGTACGTCCGCGGCCCGGTCGGCGCGATCACCGCGGTCGACCGGCGTCGCGTCCCGCCCGCTCGGCTTCGCCTCGGCGATGGCAACGGGCAGGCGGTAGAGCCAGTCGGTCCAGGGGCGTACGTACGTCAGGGCCACGCAGCCGGCGAAGACGACCACGAATGTCACCACGGTGGACGGGGCCGGCCCGAGGCCGAGACGGCTGACCGCCAGCCCGACCGGCACCAGCAGGGCCGTGTGGGCCAGGTAGGTGACGATCGAATTGCGTCCGATCCACTCCACCGCCCGGATCGGGGCGATCCGCGGCAGCCTCGAGGCGAGCCAGATGGCGGCCAGGATCCCGGCCATGGACAACAGCACCTGGTCGGGCCCGTACGGCACGTGCATGCCGCGCGGGATCTGGCCGAGGGCGCCGACCACCGCCACCGCCGTCATCAGCAGCGGCCAGACCGGGCGGGCCGTCAGCCAACGCTCCACCACCGGTCGCAGGGCAGCGCCGGCGAAGAAGAACCCGGAATACCACAGGTAGGTGGCCAAGGCCCCGAAAGGCTCCTGCGCCAGGTCTGCCAGGAGGAACAGGGCCGCGGCCGTGGCGACCGCCGGCACGCGCCGTACCGCCAGGGCCAGGGCGTACGACAACGCCAGGGCACCCAGGAACCACAGGTTGGTCCCGACGGTGAGGAAGTCCACCGGATCGGCCCGCGCCTTGTCGGTCAGCAGCAGTCCCAGGATCGCGATCCACACCAGCCACGGCCACACGATCCCGCGGACCTTGCCGGACACGTACGGACCGAGGCCCTTGCGCAGGGACCGGTGCAGCAACAGCCCGGACAGGACCATCAGGGTCGGCATCCGAAACGGGCGGAGCAGGGTGTGGATCACCCAGCCGTTCTCGCCATCGGTGGCCAAGGAGGCGTGCAGGAGGACGACCATGATCACTGCGGCTCCCCGCAGGAAGTCCATCCACGTCTGGCGCTGGCGCGCCGTCCTCATTCTTGGCATCGGATCACCTTAACCCACGTCGTCCTCAGCTTGCCCTTAGTTTGCCAGACAGGGGCTCCCCACCAGTCGACCCGAAGTTGAGTGTTCCAGACTCAAGAAGCGAGTTGAGTGTTGTAGACTCAAGAACGGAATAGTCCAACGCTCCAAGGCGTTGTACCCAGTGAGGGGCACCGCGCAGGCAGGCGGTGTCCGTCCCAGTTCCCTGATCTGCCACAGGAGGATGACAACACCATGGCCCGCAACTTCGATCCGTTCCGCGACGTCGACCAGTTCTTCTCACAGGCGCTACGCACCCCCACCTCCACCGCCATGCCGATGGACCTCTACCGCGAGGGTGACAATTACTACGTGAAGATCGACCTCCCGGGCGTCGACCCGGCCTCCATCGACGTCGACCTTGACGAGTCCACCCTGACCGTTCGCGGCGAGCGCAAGGCCCAGGGCGGCGAGGGGCGTCAGTGGCTCACCCGTGAGCGCCCCGTCGGCACCTTCGCCCGCCAGCTCACGCTCGGCAAGGGCGTCGCCGCCGAGAACATCAACGCCGAGTACACCGACGGCGTCCTGGTCCTGACCATCCCGGTCGCCGAGACCGCCAAGCCCCGCAAGATCACCGTCGCCCACTCCACCCCCACCAGCCTGCCCGGCTCCCAGGACGTGGAGTCCACGGCGACCGAGACCGAGTAGGGCCGATCGCGCGAGCGCGCTCGGTCCACCACACACCTGATGTCCGCCACGCTGAGGGCCCCGCTCATCGAGCGGGGCCCTCAGCCCGTCCCGTGACAGCGTCGCCCGTCCCGCGGAGGCGGTGTTCAGGAGCGTCCGCGCAGCTGGTCGATCTGGCGCCGGTCCTTCTTGGTCGGCCGGCCCGTACCCCGGTCCCGGCGGGCCATCGGCGCGGACAGGTAGGCGGGGCGCTCAGGGGAGTGGTCGACGTACGCCTTCGCCGCCACCGGGGCACCGACGCGCTTGGTGATCGGATCGACCACCTCGAAGACCCGGTCCCAGCCGGGGGTGCGGACGACGACCCGGTCCCCCGGCCGTACCACCTGGGCAGGCTTGGCCGGCTTGTCGTTGACCCGTACGTGGCCGCCCTTGCAGGCGTCCGTCGCGAGGGTGCGGGTCTTGTAGATGCGGACGGCCCACAGCCAGGAATCGACGCGCGTCATGCCTTGCCTCCCGATCGATCGGCGATCGGGCCATGCTAGTCGAGGCGGCGGACCCGGGTGGGTGGACTGGTGGCCCTCAGTAGCCGCGGCCTCGCTCCAGTTGTTCCAGTAGGTACGTGCCGTAGCCCGACTTCACCAGCGGCTCGGCGCACGCGTGCAACTCGTCGTCGCTGAGGAACCCCATCCGCCAGGCCGCCTCCTCGGGGCAACCGACCTGCAACCCCTGCCGGGCCTGCAAGGTGTGCACATAGTTCCCCGCATCCAACAACGAGTCGAACGTCCCGGTGTCCAGCCACGCGGTCCCCCGCGGCAACACCTCGACCTGCAGCTTGCCCCGCTCCAGGTAGTCACGGTTCACATCAGTGATCTCGTACTCACCTCGCGCCGACGGCCTCAGGCCCCGGGCGATCTCGATCACGTCGTTGTCGAAGAAGTACAGGCCCGGAACCGCATAGTTCGACTTCGGCGCCTTCGGCTTCTCCTCCAGTGACAGCGCCCTGCCGTCCGCATCGAACTCCACCACGCCGTACGCGGTCGGATCCGCCACCCAGTAGGCGAAGACCGCCGCCCCGTCGATGTCCTCGAACCGGCGCAACCGGGTACCCAGCCCCGGACCGTAAAAGATATTGTCACCCAGCACCAGCGCCACCCGATCGTTCCCGACGAAATCGGCACCGATGGTGAACGCCTGGGCCAGACCCTTCGGCTCGGGCTGGACCGCATAGGACAACGCCACCCCGAACTGCGACCCATCCCCCAGCAGCCGCTGGAACGACGACATGTCGTGCGGGGTCGTGATCACCAGGATGTCGCGGATCCCGGCAAAGATCAGCGTGGACAACGGGTAATAGATCAT
>JBIQHF010000035.1:0-9981 GCA_044508675.1 Propionibacteriaceae bacterium
GCTTTTCATTCCGATCCTCCTTGACGGGTCTAGTGATGCGCGTCTCACTTAAGTCAGGATGAGACATCCCGAGTGAAGCACGTTCAACTCAAGAGGGTCACAGAGAAACCAAAAATGTAAACCTTTGTTTATGTCTCGGCAGCATGGGTGCTGGCAGTCTCGTCCAGCAGTCCCCTTCGCCCACCTCAAACAGTTCGGCGACCTGTCCGGCGGTGTCATACCGTCGAAGCAACACTGCTGGTGAGGGAGGGGTTGCTGGATGGGGCGGAGGATGTTGACGGTCGCGGACCGGGTGGAGATCTCGACAGGGCTGAAGGCGGGCTGGTCGATCCGGCGAATCGCTGCTCATATCGACCGGGCCCCTTCGGTGGTCTGCCGGGAGATCGCCCGCAACACGACCAAGACGCGCGGCTACCGACTGGTGAGCGCCGATGAGAAGGCCAAGGAGCGCCGGGCACGGCCCCAGGAGCACAAGGTCGCAGCGGATCCGTTGCTGCGGGCTCGGGCCCTGGCCGACCTGAAGCGCTCCCGCACCCCACGCCAGATCACTGGCCGGTTGACCCTCGAGGCCCAAGACGCGAGCGTGGGCCCGGTGAAGGGATCACCATCGGCCCAGGGCCACAGCGTCAGCCACGAGGGCATCTACCGCTACATCTACGCCCTACCCAAGGGCGAACTCGCCCGCCACGGCATCATGCTGCGCACCAAACGGACCCGGCGACGGACCCCGAAACCGGCCGGGCAACGCGGCGTCCCGATCGTGGGGATGGTCAGCATCGAGGACCGTGACCCCGAGGCGGACGAGCGGCGCGTGCCGGGGCAATGGGAATCTCAATGGCTTTGTCAAGCGGCGAGCGGGGTGTTGGTGGGGGACGCAGCGCTGCCGCGACACTGGTCGAACGCACGACCCGGTTCGTGACGATCCTGGCACTGCCCCAGGGCAAGACCAGCGAGGCGCTGGCGGACTCGTTGATCGAGAACGCCGACGCGCTCCCGGCGATGATGCGCCGCTCGCTGACCTGGGACCAGGGCTCCGAGATGGCCCGCCATGCCGCGTTCACCCTCGCCACGAACATGCCGGTCTACTTCGCCGACCCCCACTCACCATGGCAGCGCGGCAGCAATGAAAACACCAACGGGCTGATCCGCGAGTACCTGCCCAAGGGCACCGTCATCACGACCCACCAGCCCTACCTGACAGCGATCGCCGAAGAACTCAACGACCGACCCCGCGCCGTCCTGGGCTACCTCACCCCCAGAGAAGCCTTCGAACGCCTACTCCTCAACGAAGCCGCTGCTTGCACGCCTTGACACTGCCTCCACCCGCTACCACAAACGCGCCACACCCGGGTCGCCGAAGTCACCATCGCCGCCATCATCCTCTGGCTCCGCTGAACTTACAGGACAGGCCCTAGGGACCTCACCCCCAGCCCCGGGATCGCTCAGGAGCGCTTGGCCCGCGGCCGCACCTCGATGTGGATCGGCGTGCCCTGGAACCCGAATTCCTCGCGCAGCCGGCGCTCGACGAAGCGTACGTACCCGGCGTCCAGGTCGCCGGTGGTGAACAGGATGAAGGTCGGCGGACCGGCCTGGGCCTGGGTCCCGAACAGGATCCGGGACTGCTTGCCGCCCCGCAGCGGATGCGGGTGCGCGGCGACGAGCCGGCCCAGGAACGCGTTGAGCTTGCCGGTCGAGATCCGTGTCTGCCAGCCGGCGATCGCCTCGTTGATGGCCGTACGCAGCTTGACGACGTTGCGTCCGGTCAAGGCGGAGATGTTGATGTGGTCGGCCCACTGGAACTGGACCATGTCCCGTTCGATCTCCCGATCCAGGTAGCGGCGCCGCTCCTCGTCGGTGAGATCCCACTTGTTGAACGCGACGACCAGTGCGCGGCCGGCATCCTCCACCATCGACAGGATCCGCAGGTCCTGCTCGGTCAGCTCCTCCGAGGCGTCGATCACGGCGACGCACACCTCGGCGCGCTCGATCGCGCTGGCGGTCCGCAACGACGCGTAGTACTCGTGCCCGGAGGCCTCCTTGACCCGGCGGCGCAGGCCGGCGGTGTCGATGAAGCGGAAGACCTCTCCCCCGACCTCGACCAACTCATCGACCGGGTCGACCGTGGTGCCGGAGACGTCGGAGACGACCGAGCGCTGGGCGCCGACCAACCGGTTCAGCAGCGAGGACTTGCCGACGTTCGGCTTGCCGACGATCGCAACCCGGCGGGGCCCGCCCTGCTCCTCCTCGGCGACACCCGTGCCCTCGGGGAGAACGGCGACGACCGCGTCGAGCAGGTCGCCCGAGCCGCGACCGTGGATCGCCGAGACCGGCCACGGCTGGCCCAGCCCGAGGTTCCACATCGCGGTGGCCTCGATCTCGGTCCGCTGGTCGTCGACCTTGTTGGCGGCGAGCACGACCGGCTTGCCGGAACGGCGCAGCACCTCGACCACTGCCTCGTCCTCGTCGAGGGTCCCGACGGTGGCGTCGACCACCAGCACCACGACGTCGGCGGCATTGATGGCCAGCTCCGCCTGCTCGGCGATCCGCGCGGCCATGCCCTTGGCATCCGAGGCCCAGCCGCCGGTGTCGACCACGACGAATTCGCGGCCGTTCCAGTCGGCGTCGTACGAGATCCGGTCGCGGGTCACCCCGGGAACGTCCTGGACCACCGCCTCGCGTCGCCCGATGATGCGGTTGACCAGTGTCGACTTGCCGACATTGGGGCGTCCGACGATGGCGACGACAGGCTTGGTCTGGTTCTGGTTCACCGCACAAGAGTAGACCAACAGGCCGACCGGGCCGTCCCGGCCGACGGTCGGGCCGGCGTCAGAATACGGCGATACGGTCCTTCGGCACCCCCGGCAGCCGGGTCCCGGTGAGCGACTCGGCGTGCCGGACATGGGCCGCCAGCTGGATCCGCAGCCTCTCGGAGGCCTGGGCGACGTCGACCCGGCGGCGGGGCCAGTCGACCCACGGCAGGTGCAGCGGAGCACCGAAGACCACGTGCATCCGGGAGCCGGGCCGGGGCGTGCTGCGCGGGCTGTCACCGGCCCGCCGGGTGCCCAGCAGGGCCGTCGGGACGATCGGTGCGCCGGTGACCATGGCCAGATAGGCCGCGCCGGGGCGGATCCAGCGGAACTCGCCGGTGTCCCGCATCCCCTCCGGGAAGATCGCCAGTGCCTGCCCGACGCGCAGTACCCGGATGCAGCGGTCGATCGCAGCCCGGTCGACGACCACGTCCCGGTCGATCGGGATCTGGCCCGAGCCCTGCAGAACCTCGCCGACCGGCCCGACGAACAGTTCGCTCTTGGCCAGCGCGTACGTCGGGAAACGCGGCGACATGACCACCGCCAGCGGCCCATCCATGGTGGCGATGTGGTTGCAGGCCAGGATCACCGGACCCTCGGCCGGGACATGCTCGCTGCCATGCACGTCGATGGTCCAGAGCGTCCGCAGCACGGCCCTGGTCGGACGGACCAGGGCCCGCAGCAGCCGGCGCGACGGCAGGGCCAGGTGGTCGGTGCGAGGCAGCCCGGACGCGGCACGCCGCAGGTCGGTGGACCCGGCGTCGTCGAGGCCGGTGTCGTCGAGGAACGGATGACCGAGATGTTCGGGACCGGTCTGTGCTGCGGTCCGGGTGTCCACGGTCATGGGCTGTTCCTCTCGGTCAGGGGTGCTCGGCGAGAAGCTGCTCGACGAGGCCGACGACCCGGTCCACGACCGTCGGCAGGTCGTCGACGGTGGTATCGATGACGGTGACGCCGTCGGCCGCCGTGGTGAAGGCCGTCACCTGGGAGTCGTCGCGGTCACGGCGGATCACCTGGTCGGTCACCTCGACGCCGTTGGCCTTCTCCCCCAGTTCAGCGGCCCGGCGGGCGACCCGCGCCTGCGGGTCGGCGACCAGCAGGATCCGCAGGTCGGCATCGGGGGCGACCACCGTGGTGATGTCCCGGCCCTCGACCACGATCCCTGCCGGAGCAGCGGCGATCAGCGCCCGCTGGCGGGCGATCAGGTCGTCCCGGACCGGCAGGAGGGAGGAGACCTTCGACACCTGCGCGGAGATCCGTGGCTCGCGGATCGCCTCGGTGACGTCGGTGCCGTCGACGTGGATCGTCGGGGCGCCCGGGTCGGTGCCGACCCGCAGCTCGGTCCGGGCGACCAGCGCCGTGACCGCGTCGACGTCCTCGATCGGCAGGGCGGACTCCAGCCAGGCCCAGGCCGCGGCGCGATACATCGCGCCGGTGTCGAGATAGGACCAGCCGAAATGCTCGGCAACGGCCCGAGAGGTCGAGGACTTCCCCGCACCGCTCGGCCCGTCGATGGCCACCACTACCATGTTCGTCACCTTAACTTCCTTGGTCGACAACGCCCGACGCCTGCATGTCCTCCGGGTGGACAGCAGGCAACGCCTCGGCGTCAGGCCAGATTCCACCCGGCGGCCTGCATGGCCTCGGACACCTGGCGGGCCATCCCCGGCTCGATGGAGACGGCCAGGTAGCCGACCTTGCGGACCAGGTCGTGCTGGATCTGGATGTCCTCGACGTTCCCGCCGGCGTCGGCGAAATCACGGAACAGCTGGGCCAGTGCACCGTGGGCGTCGGGCAGCTCGATCACGATCTTGGCGTACTCCATCTGCGGCGCGCCGTGCTTGCCGGGGATCTGGCGGGTGCCGTTCACCCCGCGCTGCAGGAACGCGCGGACCTTGTGGGCGGGGTCGTCCAGGGCATCGATCAGCTCGTCGAGCCGGTTGCGGACGTCCTCCAGTTCGGGGCGCAGCGCGTCGACGTTGCCCGCGATGATCTGCTCCCACAGGTCGGGATCGGAGCCGGCGATCCGGGTGACGTCCCGCAGCCCCTGGCCGGCCAGTTGCAGGTGGCCGGTCGGGATGCCGAGCAGGTGCTCGGCCATCAGCACCGAGACCAGCTGCGGCAGGTGCGAGACCTGGGCGACGGCCCGGTCGTGGTCCTCCGGCGTGAACCAGGTGTAGCGGGCCCCGCACAGCTCGATCAGTGCCCGGACCCGATCGGCGGTGGCCTCCGAGACCTCCGGGTGCGGGGTGACCGCCCAGATCCGGTCCTGGAACAGGTCGGGGCGGGCGGAGGTCGGCCCCGAGTGCTGGCTGCCGGCCATCGGGTGCGAGCCGAGGTAGCGCGACAGGTCCCGTCCGGTGGCCTGGAGCTGGTGCAGCACCTTGCCCTTCACCGAGCCGACGTCGGTGACGGCGGCGTTCGGGTAGAGGTCCAGGGCCTCGCCGATCACGGCGGACAGCGAGCGGGGCGGGGTGGCGACGACCACGAGGCGTACGGCGTCCGGATCGGCCTTGGCCACCGTCCCGGCCCCCAGGGAGGCGGCGACCCGGGCGTTCGAGACGATCGCATCGGACAGGTGCACCTCCACCCCTGCTCGGGTCAGCGCGGCACCGATCGAGGCGCCGAGCAGGCCGGTACCGATCACCACGCTCGGGTTGACCAGGCGTGCTGCGGCCTCCCGGTCGTTCATGCCAGGACCTCTGCCAGCTCGTGCTGCGAAAGCCGGCGGAACTTCCGCGGCCGCCGCCAGGTCCGATCCAGCACTCCGACCTCCAGCGCCTCGGGACCGAGCTCCCGGGGAGTCGACTGGGTGGACGTGGACGTGTCGGCACCCAGGGCGCGTACGGCGAGGCGGATCGCGTCGGGCAGCTCGGCCTGCGGGTCGACCTCGTTGCGCAGGACGTCGGCGATCAGCTCGGTCGCGCCGCCCATCGCGGTGAAGTTCTCCTCGTCGGCGACCGACCCGTCGTAGAGCAGCCGGTAGATCTGGTCCCCGCCGGGGGCGTCGCCCAGTTCGGCGACCACGAGCTCGACCTCGAACGGCTTCGCGACACTGGAGGCGAACGTCTCGCCGAGCAGCTGGGCGTACGCGTTGGCCAGCATCCGGCCGGTCACGTCCGACCGGTCGTACGCGTAGCCGCGCATGTCCGCCTGCTGGATGCCGGCGATCCGCAGTTGCTCGAACTCGTTGTAGCGGCCGACCGCGGCGAAGGCGATCCGATCGTAGATCTCGGAGATCTTGTGCAGCGACGAGGAACGGTTCTCAGCGACGAAGCAGATCCCGTCGCGGTAGCGCAGCACGACGACGGCCCGGCCCCGGGAGATGCCCTTGCGGGCATAGTCGGAGCGGTCCTTCATCTGCTGCTCGGGCGCGACGTAGAACGGCATGCTCATGGTGGTCCTTCCTCCGGTGGGGTGCGGGTTCAGACCAGCGGGGCCGCGGGGCCGTCGGGCCGTTCGCGGCGGCTGGCGATGACCTCGTCGGTGATCTCGGTCATCAGCTCGTCCGACAGCTGGTGCACCCCGTCGGGGCCGGCGACCATGATGACCGGGTAGATCTTGCGCATCAGGTCGGGCCCGCCGGTGGCCGAGTCGTCGTCGGCGGCATCGACCAGCGCCTGGACCACGGCGGTGGCGCAGCCCCTCATGTCCAGGTCGGGGCTGTAGACCTTCTTCAGCGAGCCGCGGGCGAAGATCGAGCCGGAGCCGACCGAATGGAAGGCGGTCTCCTCGTAGCGGCCGCCGGTCGCGTCGTACGAGAAGATCCGGCCCTGCCCGGCGGCGAGGTCCCAGCCGGCGAACAGCGGCAGCACGGCCAGGCCCTGCAGGGCCATGCCGAGGTTGCCGCGGATCAGGGCCGACAGGCGGTTCGCCTTGCCGTCCAGGGACAACGGGGCCCCCTCGATCTTCTCGTAGTGTTCCAGCTCGACCCGGAACAGCCGGACCATCTCGACGGCCAGCCCGGCGGCACCGGCGATGCCGACCAGGGAGAACTCGTCGGAGGCGTACACCTTCTGGATGTCGCGCTGGGCGATGTAGTTGCCCATCGTCGCGCGCCGGTCGCCGGCCATCACCACGCCCTCGGGGAAGGTCGCGGCCACGATCGTGGTGCCGTGCGGGGCCAGCTCGTCGGCACGGCCGGTGGGCAGGGTGTGGGCCGGTAACAGCTCGGGGGCCCGCCGGGACAGCAGGCCGGAGAACGAGCTGGTCAGGTCGTCGGTCACTGGCCGCCCTTCTGGACGAAACCGCGGACGAACTCCTCGGCGTTGGTCTCCAGGACCGAGTCGATCTCGTCGAGCAGGGCGTCGAAACCCTGGTCCTGCTCCTGCTTCGCGGGCGCGAACTCCACCTCCTCGGTGGCCTCCTCGTGCTGCCTGCGTGAATGCTGCTGCTCGGACATCGTCACTCCTTCCAGTTACCGGGGCATGACGAGCCTACCCGCCGAAGCGCCCCGGCAGCACGGCAACCAGATCGGCGGGGCGTTGCGCCGCCTCCACCGCGGCACCGACCTGCTCCCGGGTGCCGCCGAGCGGGTCGGCCATCTCGAGTCGTACGATTCCGCTGCCGCCCTCGCCGGCGAAGGTCAGGCCGTCCCAGCCGGCGCCGAGGAGCTCGTCGACGAAGCGGGCGACGATCCGGCCGCGGGCCCAGGCCCGGGTGTCGGTCGGGGGCGTACGCCGCGCGGCCCGGACCTCGTCGGCGGTGATGAGGGTGCGCAGCCGCCCGGCCTGCTCGAGCCTGAGCGCCAGGCTGCGGGCCGGGTCGATGTCGGCGTACTGCAGGTCGACCAGGGCGAGCTTCGGGGAGTCCCAGTCCAGTCCGTCACGGGCCCGGTAGGATTCCAGGACCATCCGCTTGGCGGCCCAGTCGAGCCGGTCGGCGGTCCGGCGCCAGTCGGCGCGCAGATCGTCCAGCACCTGCTGCCAGGCCTGGAGCAGGTCGTGGTCCTCGGCCGACAGGTCCGGCAGCGTACGGGCGGCCTCCAGCCAGGCCTCCTGCAGGTCGACCCCGCTCACCTGGCGGCCGTCGTGCAGCGGCACGGTGCGGGCCAGGTCCGGGTCGTGGGAGATCGCCCGGAACGCCTCGACCGGCCGGACCGGGCGCAGGTCGGGGGCGGCGTCGGCCTCGACCAGCCGGATGGCCAGGGCCGCGGTGCCGACCTTGAGCCAGCCGGCGACCTGGGCCTGGTTCGCGTCGCCGGTGATGACGTGCAGCCGGCGCCAGCGGCGGCGCAGCGCGTGCGGTTCGTCGCGGGTGTTGATGATCGGGCGGCGAATGGTGGTCTCCAGCGCGACCTCGGTCTCGAAGAAGTCGGGCCGCTGGCCGAGCTGGAACCCGGCCGACTGGCTCTCCTGCCCCAGCCCGACCCGGCCGGCCCCGATCACGACGGTGCGGGAGACCAGGAAGCCGGTCAGGTCCCGGACGATCCGATCGAACGGCACCGCCCGGTCGACCAGGTAGTTCTCGTGGGTGCCGTACGAGGCGCCCTTGGAGTCGGTGTTGTTGCGGTAGAGCCGGATCTCGTGGCCGATCGCCTCCGAGGCGGCCCGGGCCGCGTCCAGCATGATCGCGTCCCCGGCCCGGTCCCAGACCAGCGCGTCGCGGGCCGTACGGACCTCGGGGCCGGAGTACTCCGGGTGGGCGTGGTCGACGTAGAGGCGGGCGCCGTTGTCGAGCATCGCGTTGCCCAGGCCCTGGTCGATGTCGGTCAGCTGGTCCAGGCTGGCGCGCTCCCGCGGCATGGTGAAGCCGCGCGCGTCGATCAGCGGCGACTCGGCGGTGTAGTCCCAGCGACCCAGCCCAAAGCCGATCGACTCCAGATACGTACGCACCACGTGATTGGCCAGGTACATCGGATGCGGCGCCTGGTCGGCCGGCACGCCGAGCAGGCTGATCCCGTACTCGGTCTCCAGGCCGTGCACCCGCGGGCCAGCCGCCACCGGCCCCGTCACACCCGGACCCCGCGCCGGTGCAGGATCGTCCAGGCGACCAGGCGCCAGCCGACCAGCAGCACGGTGAGGGCGATCAGGCTGACCAGGATGAACGACCAGTGCGTCGACCCACCGGCCAGCACCCGGACCAGGTGTCCGACGACCACGGTGGCACCCATCACCAGAGCACCGGTCCGCAGGTCCAGCGGCTTGCGCCAGGCCCGGAACACGCCCCACCCGACCACCGCGCCGATCAGGAACGGCCAGGCGGTCGCGGCGACCGATCCCAGGCCAAGGGCCTCGGAGTGCGCGCCGCGGCCCGCGAAGGCGAAACCGATGACACAGATCAAGTCGATGAGCAGAACATAGGGCGTCCTCATTCGTCACAGCTTAGCCTCGTTCCACCGATGTCCTGGGTGGTGTGGGAGGCGTGGTGGAGTAGAGATGCCCTCCTGATCTGGGAAGATACGACTTGTCTACGTCCGTATCAGCCAGTCAAGAAGGGCATCTCGTAGATGCAACTCTCTCAGCTCAAAGTTCTGACCTGGGTGGGTCCTGTGCCCAGAATGGTTTCCAGAAAGACGATTTCGGGTGTGCGAGTGCAGCCTGCGCGATCGAGACGACGAGGCCAATCACGAGTGCCCAGATCCACACCTCAAGCATCGTCGTAACCAGGGACAGCTTCTTGACCACCCCAATGAGCAGGGACACGATGAAGAGAACCGGCAAATAGATTGACAACGCGAACGCAAGACGTCTCGGGAACGTCTCGGGCCAGGTGAGCTTCACCAGCCATCGCATCACCAGACTTCGTTCCTCCATCAGTTGCAGGCCGCGTTCCAATAGCACTATCGACGACGACAAGCTCGACCTGCTCGCCGACCCGACGCAGCTCGAAGTGCTTGCCACGGACATTACCAGCAAGGTCAATCTTCGGGAGCTCGAATTGATTTTTCCTGAGACACTTGGCGCTACTCTTTCGTGCAGTCTCAGGCATCCCAATTCATTGAGTGCCGATTCATTAGTGAGGACATCACGTGGAAACCAGGATGGGTTGGCGGGGTTTCCTTGCATTGGGTGGCGGACTACTGCTCCTCAGCCAAGTGTTGACATGGCTATTTTTCGTGGCCTCGGGTACACAGCATCCCCCAGTGATCTATCCATATTGGGTCGCGAAGGTGGCCGCTTGGATCATTCCGCCGGCAGTCGCCTCGGGAAGCATGTTTCTCGGAGTGGGACTC
>JBIQHF010000036.1:0-9477 GCA_044508675.1 Propionibacteriaceae bacterium
GGCCTCGACCCGGCGGCTCGCCCCGCCCTGCCCGACTCGGTCCCCACGGTGGCCGCGATGGCCGAGCAGATCACTGGTGTCTACCGGGACCTGCCGCCTCGGATCGCGACGAAGCCACGTGCCTCGGTGAGACGGCGGTGAGCACCGGCGATCGGGCATCGGGGCCCTCTCCCGCTGGCCACGACGGGACAACCGATGGCTTCGAGGTCTCGGTCATCATCCCGTGTCACAACAGCACGCGCACCCTGGGCCTGCAGCTGCAGGCCCTGGCACGACAGGTCCAGGCCCCACCGTTCGAGGTGATCATCGCGGACAACGGCTCGACCGACGATCTCGAAGGGTTCCTCGAGCTCTGGCGCGACCGACTCCCCCTCCGCTCCGTGGAGGCCGGACGGCTCAGCGGGGCGGCGTACGCCCGCAATGTCGGCATGGCGGCCGCATCGGCGGACAAGTGGTTGTTCTGCGACTCCGACGACGTCGTGGCTCGCGATTGGGTGGGTCAGGGCAGCGCCGCCCTGGACCAGGTGCCGGTGTTCAGCGGCCCGGGCCTGAAGGTCGCGGACGGGGACCTGGCCCAGGACCTGACGAGGGCCTGGGGCCGCCTGGACGAGCATCTCCCGCCGGGCCGGCCCGTGCAGGAAGGCGTCCTCGTCGACTGGCCGATCGTCCTGGGTGGCAACTCCGGGCTCCGGCGGGAGACCGCCCTGGCCGTCGGTGGCTACGACGCGGCTCTCGCACGGGGCGTCGAGGACAACGACCTGGCCTGCCGCCTGCAGCAACGCGGCATCGCTATCTCCTTCGCCCCCGGGGTCCGGATCCTGTACCGGGAACGCTCGGGTCTGGGATCGGTGTTTCGCGCCTCCCTCGTCTCCGGCGAATGGCACATGGCGCTGGTGCGTCGCTACGACCTCTGGGACCGATCGCCCCACCTGATCAGCGGACGGTGGCCACTCGAACTGGCCCGCGGCACGGCCAGCGGGCTGAAGATGGTGTTCAGACCACGTAGCCGGGACTGGCGGGGGCTGGCCTCCCGGCTGGGACTGGGGGTCGGGATGTGGCGAGGTTGGTGGCGTTTCCGCCGTCGCCGGTTTCTTCCGGTTCCGGCGGTGGGAGTCGGGCTGCTCGATGGAGCAGGCCGTACGCGGGGTCGTGCCGTGGTGTTCATGCCCGGCATCATGAGCGGCGGCGGCGCCGAGCGCTACGCGGTCGGCACTGCGGCGGCCTTGGCTGGCCTGGGGTACGAAGCGGTGCTGGCAACGACCGGAAGGACCGACGCGAAGCAGGTGGGGGACTACTTCGGGCTGGATCTGGGGAGCGTGGCGGTGGTCGACATCTCCGGGCCACCCCAGTGGGCGCGCCGTCTGCCACGGGCCATCTTCCAACTGGTGGAACAGGCAGGCTGGGCCCGGGCGGTGCGGGATCTGGGGCCGGACATCTTCTTCAACTGTCTGTATCGCAGTGAACTGGTCGGAGTGGGCAGCCGGAACATCTACATCTGTCATTTCCCGCACCGCCTGGACGAGACGTACGCCGGTCTGCGCCGGCCGTACATGGCAGCGATGAGGTGGCTCCAGCGACAGCTGGTCGGTGACGGAACGGACTTCCGCGACACCTACGACCTCGTCTGCGTCAACTCCCGCTTCAGCAAGGAGCACTGCCGCGAGCGGTGGCACGTGGAACCACGGGTGCTGTACCCGCCCTGCGAGACGATGGCCACGGCCGGGCAGCAGCGCCAGCGGCAGATCATCGTCGTGGGGCGGATGGAGGCCCCGGTGCCGGGGATTCCCAACAAGCGCCTCGACGTCCTGGTCTCGGCATTCGTGCAACTGACCGACCTGCAGGAACAGGGGTGGGTCCTCCACGTCGTCGGCGCCTGTCCGGAGCGGTCCCGACCGTACGTGGCGGAGCTGGAGGCCATGGCGTCGGGCTCACCGGTGAAGTTCCACCCGAACGCCACCCACGAGGAACTCCAGGAGTTGTACGCGACCTCGACGCTGTACTGGCACGCGCAGGGCTTCGGTGAGGATGCGTCGATCCGGCCCGAGACCCAGGAGCATTTCGGGATCACCACGGTCGAGGCCATGTCCGCGGGAGCGATCCCGGTCGTCATCGACACCGCGGGCCCCCGGGAGGTGGTCGAGGAAGTGGATGGGATCCACCGCTGGTCCACCATCCCCGAGCTGCTGGCCGAAACCCGACGACTGGCCGCCCTGGGCGAGGCCGAGCGTGCCGAGCTCTCGCGGCGGTGTCAGGAACGGGCCCGCCACTTCGACACCGAGCACTTCCGAGCCCGCTTGGCCGAGATCGTTGCGGGCCCTGCACAGGACGTCGATGGGGAAGGGATCGGTGCCGAGGTGCTGGCCGGGCGCCCCGTCCTGTTGCTCTCCCCCCACCTGGACGACGCCCTGTTCAGCGCCGCGGAGATCATTCGTCGCGGCAACACCGAGGTCTGGACGGTCTTCGCCGGGGACCCGGACGAACCGGTCCGTACGTCCTGGGACCAGGCCGTGGGGTTCGAGGACTCGCACGCCCACCTGGCAGCGCGCCGGACGGAGGACACGGCTGCCCTGGCCGGGACCGGCGCGATCGTACGCCACCTGCCCTGCCTGGATGGCGCCTACACGACCCCGGACCGCAGGGCCCAGGACCTGGACCTGCTGCGGCGCGAAGTGCGTCGTTGGATCGACACCCGGGCCTGGGAACGACCGATCGTGGCGGTCCCGGCCGGTGCCGGCGTTCCGGTACCGGCCGGCGGGCCGCAGGGGACGGGGAAGGCGGGACGGTCCCCGGCCGGGAGTCGCCGGGCCCTCGCACCGCTGCTCCAGCCGCTCAGGGGGCTCAAGCATCGCCTCTACCTGCGACGACGTCGGCGGGCTGCGCAGAATGGCCTGGTCACCAACCCGGATCACCTCGCGGTCCGCGACGCGGTGATCGAGACTCTGGCCGGCGATGATCGCGCCACACTGATGCTGGTCGAGGACCTCCCCTACCTGTGGTGGCATCCTGCGGACGACGCCGTCGAGGCCGTGTCCACCCGCTGGCGCCTCTCGGCGGTTCCCGGCGCGTTCGACGTCGATCGTCGGTGGAAGTACGACCACATCAAGCACTACGCGTCCCAGCTCGACGTCATGGACGCCGAGCACGGACGGTTGTCCGCTCCGGAGACACTTCCCCCCGCCGAGCGCTACTGGGTGCTCTCGTCCGCGCGGCCGGCAGGTCGAGGAGGTCGATGAGGACATGTGGCCACAGGAGATCAAGCGGGTCGTGTTCGCCGCGGTCCGGGTCCCCGAGATGAGCGGTGGATCGACGTACGTGGAGACGATGTCGGAGGCACTGGCCGCCGAGGGCGTGGACGTACGACATGTGTCCCTGCTGCCCGGGACCCGGCCGGAGCGGTTCCCGACCACGGTGGTGTACCGGCGCGAACGCCTCCACGCGGGACCGGTCCTGCGCGGTGGCGGGAGCCCGCTGCGACGCCTGTGGGCCGTGCCCCTGGTCGTGTTCAAGAGGATCGACCGGAGGAGGAGCCTGCGGAGGTACCGGCGAGCCATCGAGTCGCTGGGCAGCGACAGCGTCGTCATCTTCACGCACGTGAAGACCAAGGCGGTCCTGCGCGAATCGGGCTATCGACGTCGGCCCGGTGGGCCGGTGCTGATCGGCCAGCACCACTCCACGTTCGCCAGCCTGGACCACGAGACCTGGCTCCGGGAGGCCATCCCGGCCGAGTACGACGACCTCGATGTGTTCACCGCCCTGACCGACCGGGACGCCGAGGACTTCCAACGGCTGCTCGCCGTACCGTGCTTCGGGATCGGGAACCCGCTGCCCGCCGGCATCCAGCCCGGCGACGACCGGCCGCCGGTCGCGGTGGCCTTCGCCCGCTTCTCGGCGGAGAAGCAGCTCGACGTCATGATCCGCGCCTTCGCCCAGGCGACCTCGACCCCCGCGCTCGACCATTGGCGACTCCACATCTACGGGGACGGGGACCTGCGGGACGAGCTCCAGGGGTGCATCGACGCGCTGGACGCCGGGGAGCGCGTGCGACTCATGGGGCGGACGAATGATGTGGCCGGTGTGTTGCGCCATGCCTCGCTCAACCTGCTCACGTCCCTGTACGAGGGATTCCCCATGACGATCCTGGAGGCGGCGGCAGCTGCAGTGCCCACGGTGGTCTTCGACTGCTCACCCGGCGTCCGGCTCCTGGCGGTCCCTGGTGGTGGCTACCTGGTCCCGGCCCAGGACGAGGCGGCTTTCGTCGGTGTTCTCCGAGGAGCGATGCAGGACCCTGCCGGCAGGGCGGCGCGGGGTGCCCAGGCGCTCGCCATGTCCCAGCGCTACTCCGGCCCGGCCATCGTCGACCAGTTGGGTACGATCATCAGCCGGTCCGCCGAGGTCCGCGCGGCCGGCACACCGGCCGGCGCACCGGACGGGGCGGCTCAGGCCTGAGCCGACTCGAGGCTGCCGAGCTCCACCAAACGGGCGAACTCGGGGTTGGCTGCGGTGACTTCGTCGAACGAACCCTCCGACGCCACGCGGCCGCGCGACAGGAAGACGATCTTGTCGGCGTTCTTCACGGTGGACAGCCGGTGGGCGACGATGATCATCGTGACGCTGCCGTGGAGCCCCTCGATCGTCTCGGTGATCCGTCGCTCCGTCTCGTTGTCGAGCGCTGAGGTGGCCTCGTCGAGGACCAGCACCTCGGGCCGGCGGTAGAGGGCGCGGGCAATACCGATCCGCTGTCGCTGCCCACCGGAGAGCCGGACCCCGTGCTCACCGATCCGGGTGTCCCATCCCTGCTCGAGGCCCTCGACGGTCTCGGTCAGTTGGGACTGGGCCAGGACTTCCGCAATCAGCTCGTCATCGATGTCCTCGTCGGCCTGGTCGAAGGCAATGTTCTCCCGCACCGTCGCGTCCATCAGGTACACGGACTGCGGAACCATCGCGACATTCTTCTGCCAACCCGGAAGACAGCCGGAGATATCGACCCCGTCGCAGGTCACCGCCCCACTGGAGGGCGTGAGCAAGCCGAGGAGCATGTCTACCAGAGTCGATTTCCCGGCACCGGAACTACCGACGATGCCGACCGAGGTCCCGTGGGGCACATCGAACGACACATGGTCAAGGACGTACGGCAGATCGGGCTCGTACTGGAAGGAGACGTTGCTGACGGCCAGGACCTTCCGGAAGGGCAGTTTCTCGATACCCGTGAGCGATGGCCGCGCACCATCTTCGGACGCCTCCATCGCGCGGAAGTCCTCCATCACGACCTCCACGCTGGGCAGGGCGGCCCGGACACCGTTCACGGCCCCCATGACTCCGGCCAGGGACGGGAGCATCCGGAAGGCCGCCACCACCACGACAGCAAGCGTCCCGAGCAGGGCACTGGTCGCGCCGAGCAGACCCGCGACGATCAGGATCAGGCCCAGGCCGCCCATGAAGACGATCTCGAGGACGTACTTCGGAAGCCCGAGTACGAAGGCCCCCAGCCGATTGGCCAACGCCATCGTGACGGTGGCCCGCCCGTACGTGTTGACGAAGTACTCCTGGCTGTTGCGTACGCGGACTTCTTTCGCGCCCCCGAAGACCCTGAGCGAGATCGCATACTGCTGGAGATTGGCGTCGATGCGCTCCTTCCCGGTCTTGCGCATGATGGGCTTGGAGATCCGCAGGAACAGCAGCCCGACGATAACGGAGTAGGCGATGATGACCAGGGTGACCACGGGGCTCACCACGAGCAGGGCGATCAGGATCGCGGCCACCGTGATTCCTTGGCTCACCAGCGTCATCACCGCAGTCACCCCTCCATAGACCCGCTCCACGTTCTGGAGGCGGTTCAGGAAGTCGGCATCATTCCTACGGGTGTACTGCACCCACGGCATATGGACGTAGAAGTCCACCAGACGGGTCTGGGTCCGGGCCATTTCTCGATTGACGAAACCGGACTGCCACCAGTTGAAATAGACGGTGAAGACGTCCTTGACGATGAAGGCGCCGAGGATCGCCACCAGCAGGGTGACGGCGAGCCGGTCCGGGCTGACCTCGCCGAGACTGCCGCCCACGACCTTCAGTAGGCCGGAGTTCATATCCCCACCCATGAGGACTGTCATCAGCGGCGCGACCATGATGACTGCCACCATGTCGGCTCCGCTCACCACGACCATGCCGAGTGTCATCGCGACCAGCTTGGCTCGGCCCCTGCGGTCGAACAGTGACATCAGGACTTCACGCATGGACGACGCTTTCCCCTGTGGAGACTTGAGGCTGCTTCGGCCCGCTACCCCGCGAACCTCGGACGATGCTACCTTCCCGGTCCACGCCTCAGCACGACATGTGCCAGCCCTCCTGGAATCGGGCCCCTGCTTCCCTGTGCGAAGATGCATTCGGACCTGCCAGCGGCAGGGCTACCGGCAGAGGACGAGGAGCAACGTGCAGCGCAAGACCCCCTTCAATGACCTGGCCCGTGCTGCACGAGCCCAATCCGACGACCTGGTCAGGATCGCCGCCGAGGTCGTCGACTCCGGCTGGTTCGTCCACGGGAAGCACCACCGGGCGTTCGAGGAGCAGTTCGCCGCCTACCTGGGCACCGGTCACGTCATCGGGGTCGGCAGCGGCACCGATGCCCTGGAAATCGCGCTGCGTGCTGTCCGCCGCGAGGGCCGCAACACCGTGGTCACGGTGGCGAATGCCGGCGGTTACACCACGTGTGCCGCGCTCGCCGCCGGCCTGGAGGTCCGCTACGTCGACATCGATGAGCAGACCCACACGATGTCGCCGCAGCACCTCGCCGAGGTGGTCGACGACACAGTGGCAGCCGTCGTCGTCACCCACCTGTACGGGCGCCTCGCCGATGTCACAGCCGCGCTTGCCGTGTGCCGTCCGCTCGGCATCGCTGTGATCGAGGACTGCGCCCAGGCCCACGGGGCCCGGGACGTCGCGGGACGCCTGGCCGGATCCTTCGGCGACCTGGCGACCTTCAGCTTCTATCCGACCAAGAACCTCGGGGCCATCGGTGACGGCGGCGCCATCGCGACGTCGGACGACGATCTGGCGGCGCGGGCCCGCCGTCTGGCGCAGTACGGGTGGGCCTCCAAGTACACCGCCGAGACGCCCGGTGGTCGCAATTCGCGACTGGACGAGCTGCAGGCCGCCTTCCTGTCCTACCGCTTGCCGAAGCTCGACGGCGCCAACGCCCGACGTCGGGAGATCATCGCGACGTATGCCACCGCAAGTAGCCCGGCCGTACGGGTCCTGCCCGCCGAGCGCCCCGCACACACCGGCCACCTGAGCGTGGTCGTCACCCGGGACCGGGCCCGGCTGCGACAGCACCTGACCGATCGCGGCATCGCCACCGACATCCACTACCCGATTCCTGACCATCGCCAGGACGCCTGGCGCCAGGACGCGACGGTGCTCCCGGTGACCGAGTCGGTCGTCGACCACATCCTGTCCGTACCATGCTTCCCGGAACTGACCGACGACGAGGTGGCCCGGGTAGCCGACGCGCTCGCCAGCTACACGGAGGTGGACTGACATGGGGTTCTTCGTGCACCCGCAGGGGATCTGCGAGACCGAACAGGTCGGTGAGGACACGACGATCTGGGCCTTCGCCCATGTCCTGCCGGGCGCGGTCATCGGCTCCGGTGTCAACATCAACGACGGTGTGTTCATCGAGAACGACGTCATCGTGGGCGACCGGGTCACGGTGAAATGCGGCGTCCAGCTCTGGGACGGGATCCGCCTCGCCGACGACGTGTTCGTCGGGCCGAACGCCACCTTCACCAACGACCGGTTCCCCCGGAGCAAGCAGTACCCGGACTCCTTCCCCACCACCACGGTCCAGGCCGGGGCCTCGATCGGTGGCGGCGCCGTGATCCTGCCCGGCGTCACGATCGGTCGCCGAGCGATGGTCGGTGCAGGTGCCGTGGTGACCGCCGACGTCCCGGCACACGCCATCGTCGTGGGCAACCCGGCCCGGATCGTGGGGTACACGGGGGACGAGCAGCTCGCGGTCGATCCGCCTGCTGCGGCACCGGCAAGCCCTGTCGGCGATCAGCGGGGTCCCGGACGCCTGGTCCGGCTGACCACCGCCACCGACATGCGGGGGTCCCTGACGGCCCTCGAGTTCACTGCGCTCCCGTTCGTGCCGCAACGGTTCTTCACCGTGCACGACGTCCCGAGCGGGGACGTGCGGGGCCAGCACGCCCACCATGCCTGCGAACAGTTCCTGGTCTGTCTGGCAGGAACCGTCACCTGCCTGGTCGACGACGGCCGGACCCGGGCCACCTACGTGCTGAGCGACTCCAGCCACGGGCTCCACATGCCAGCGATGACGTGGGGCACCCAGTACCGCTACTCCGCCGACGCCGTCCTGGGGGTCTTCGCCTCCCTGCCGTACGACAACGCCGACTACATCCGCGACTACGAGGACTTCCTGGCCCTGGTCGATCGGGCGGATGCCGCCACGGCCCGGGAGAGCCAGGTGCAGGGGTGAGCGGGCCCGAGGTCACCCTGGTGGTGGCGGCCTACAACCACGAGCGGTTCATCGAGGACGCGCTGGAGGCCGCGTACGCCCAGACGTATCCGCACCTGCGGGTGATCATCACCGATGATGCCTCCCGCGACGGCTCCCAGGCGCTGATCACTCGGCTGCTGCAGGAGCGAGGCTGGGAGGCGCAGACGATCCTCCACCGCGAGAACCGCGGGATCTGCGCCACCTTCAACGAAGCCCTCGCCCTGGCCGACACCCCTTATATCGCGTTCGTCTCCGCCGACGACATCACCGAGCCCGATCACCTGGCGACCCAGGTCGCGGCGCTCGAAGCGGCCGGCCCCGACTGCGCGTTCGCCTGTTCGGACATGGCCCTGATGAGCGAGGAAGGATCCCTCTCCGGGAGGCTCCAGTCCGACGTGGTGGGTGAGGTCCGTGCCAGCGGTCGGACGGCGTACCTGGAACTGCTGCAGGGCGACTACATCAGCGCACCGACCGTGGTCCAGCGCACCGAGGTCCTGCGTCGACTGGGCGGCTACGACGAGAGTCTGCAGTTCGAGGACTGGGACATGTGGCTGCGGATGCTGAAGGACCACTCCTTCGTGTATTCGCCGCGCCCACTGGTGCGCTACCGAATCGTTGAAGGATCGCTCGGGGACGTCGACCGGACACGAGAACGTCGGCTGCGTTTCGCCGCCGACTCGCTCGCCCTGCTGCGCAAGCACGCCGGCCAGGCACCGGACAGCGACCGGGCCCTCACCAAGCCCCTGTTCACGTACGGCCGTGAGCTGTACCTGGCCGGGCGGCTGACCGCCGGCGAGGCTGCGCCACTGCTCATCCCCTACAGCAGCCAGACGCGGTACCGAGGCCACGTGGCGCTGGCGCTGCTGGCACGGCTCGGCCTGCCCGGCACGCTGTGGACCCGGCTCAAGGGGGGCCTCACTCCCCTGCGACGGCCTTCTGCAGCTGCTCCACCCGATCCGTCCGCT
>JBIQHF010000003.1:0-253668 GCA_044508675.1 Propionibacteriaceae bacterium
GCGTTCGAGCGCCTACTCGTTGACTCTGCTGTTGCTTCCACGCCTTGACACCGCCCTCAAGGAGGCGAAAGATGACGTGTGATTCTATGGGCAGCAATCCCCCGCCCATTCTTGGATCCACAGAGGCCTTTCCTCATAGGTGATGGAACGCCTACCGATCGTCTGCCTCGGCTGTCCCGCGTTCGCCGACCGCACACACCCATCCATCGTCGCTGCTCTCGGGCTTGCGGCCGTCTCCGATTCGGCCACCCCTGACATACGGCCGTGGTGGTCCGGTCAGCCGGCCATCAGGTCGCGGGGCCGGTTCTCCCGGTTGACGAGCCAGGCGTTGAGGTCCTCGGGATCGACGCGCCAGCGAGCGGACTTCTCGGGGACGCCGACGTAGATGGCGCGCAGCTCGCCGCGGGCGATCAGCTGCCGGACCCACCAGGGCGTCATGCCGATCGCCGCCGCGTCCTTGACGTCGAGCAGGGCGTGCTCGCGAGCCATCCGGGCAAGGACGCCAGTGAGGGCCGTCGGGGTGCTTGCGGAGCGTGCAGTGGTGTGGACATGCGCGGAACTTCCTCTCGGGTCATGGCAGTGTCAAGGCGTGGAAGCAACAGCCTCCTCGATAAGTAGTCGCTCGAACGCTTCGCGCGGGGTGAGGTAGCCCAGGACGGCGCGGGGGCGTTCGTTGAGTTCCTCGGCGATCGCGTCGAGGTAGGGCTGGTGACTGGTGATCTCGGTGCCCTTGGGCAGGTACTCACGGATCAGCCCATTGGTGTTCTCATTCGAGCCGCGCTGCCACGGTGAGTGGGGGTCGGCGAAGTAGACCGGCAGGCTCGTGGCCAGCGTGAAGGCCGCGTGGCGGGCCATCTCCGATCCCTGGTCCCAGGTCAGCGAGCGGCGCATCATCGCCGGCAGCGCGTCGGCGTTCTCGATCAACGCATCGGCCAGCGCTTCGCTGTTCTTGCCGGCCGGCAGTCCCAGGATCGTCACGAACCTGGTCGTGCGCTCCACCAGCGTCGCGGCGGCCGATGCGCCGGCCTTACCGATGATGAGGTCGCCCTCCCAATGCCCCGGCACCCTGCGGCCATCGGCCTCGGGGTCACGGGCATCGATGCTGACCATTCCGACGATCGGGGCACCACCGCGTTTGCCTGCCGACTGCGGGCGACGGCGGGTCCGCTTGGAGCGCAGCAGCACCCCGTGCCTGGCGAGTTCGCCCTTGGGCAGGGCGTAGATGTAGCGGTAGATCGCCTCGTGACTGACGGTGTGGCCCTGGGCCGATGGTGATCCCTTCACCGGACCCACGCTGGTATCGGTGGCCTCTATGCGCAAGCGCCCAGCGATCTGGCGCGGCGTCCGCGAGCGCTTCAGGTCCGCCAGCACCCGGGCCTGCAGGACCGGGTCGGCCTCGATCTTGAACGCCTGGGGCCGTGCCCGGCGCTTGGCGGCCCTCACATCGGCGGTCACGAGGCGGTAGCCGCGGGTCCTGGTCGTGTTGCGGGCGATCTCGCGGGACACGACCGAGGGCGCCCGATCGATGTGGGCCGCGATCCGGCGGATCGACCAGCCCGCCTTCAGCCCCGTGGAGATCTCCACCCGATCCGCGACCGTCAACATCCTGCGCCCCATCGACCAACCCCTCACTCACCGGCAGTGTTGCTACGACGCTATGACACCGCCCTAGCCATATGCGGCGCATATGAGTCTCTCTTCCGTCCTGTATGGGCAACTGCCCGCAGAGTCAAGTGGAATCTCACCATGTGAACCACTTTTCAACGACTTTGTGACCCACGGGCATCCGTGCGTGGTGCAGCTCACACTTGCGGGTTGATCTGGCAAACTCCCTTGTCAGAGTCATGTTTCTGATCCTTCGGGGGGTCGTGCGGACGGCCCTGGGCGGCCGGGTCGGGGCTCGCCCGGACCGACGAAGGCCGTTGACACCCTTCCCATGGTGGCTGAACTGTTGTGCCACCGCTCACCGGGAACACCACATTCCGTGGCCCGGGAGCGGAACCGAGAAATGAATCGGACCAGGCGATTCAAGACTTGAAAAAGTTGTTTCTCACCCCTTCATTCAACGACGAAGGAAAGGCTCAAACGACATGAGTGCCATCCAGACCGAAATCCGCCCGGACAATGCAGCGACGGATTCCGTCAATCCTGACCACATCCCGTTCACCGGCCAGGAGTACCTCGAGAGCATCAACGACGGCCGCGAGGTCTGGATCTACGGCGAGCGGGTCGACAATGTCGCCGAGCACCCTGCCTTCCGCAACTCCGCCCGGATGATCGCCCGGATGTACGACGCGTTGCACGACCCGGCGACCAAGGACGTCCTGACCATGCCTACCGAGTGGGGCGGCTACACCCACCGCTTCTTCCGCGCCCCGCAGAACGTCCAGGAGCAGGTCGCCGCCCGCGACGCCATCGCCGAGTGGCAGCGCCTCACCTGGGGCTGGATGGGCCGTTCCCCCGACTACAAGGGCTGCTTCCTGGGCACCCTGGGCGCCAACGCCGAGTTCTACCGCGGCTACGAGGAGAACGCCCGCAACTGGTACCGCAAGGCCCAGGAGAAGACGTGGTACGTGAACCACGCGATCATGAACCCCCCGGTCGACCGTGGGGCCGGGCCGGACGCCGGCAAGGACGTCTTCGTCCACGTCACCCGCGAGACCGCTGAGGGCATCTACGTCTCCGGAGCCAAGGTCGTCGCGACCGGCTCGGCACTGACCCACTACACCTTCATCGGCCACGTCGGCCAGGTCGCCGTCCAGGACCCGGCCTACTCCCCGGTCTTCATCATGCCGACCAATTCCCCGGGCGTGAAGCTGCTCTGCCGCATGTCCAACGAGTACCGCGCAGCCGTCCTGGGCAGCCCCTTCGACTACCCGCTGTCCAGCCGTCTGGACGAGAACGACGCCATCCTGGTGCTGGACGACGTCTTCGTGCCGTGGGAGAACGTCTTCATCCACAACGACCTGGAGCAGGCCAACCGCTACAACATCGAGTCCGGCTACCTGGAGCGCGCCTCCATGCACGGCTGCACCCGCTTCGCGGTCAAGATGGACTTCCTCGTCGGGCTGCTCGCCCGGGCCCTCGAGGTCACCGGCGCCGACACCTTCCACGGGGTCAAGTCCCAGCTCGGCGAGGTGATTGCCTGGCGCAATACGTTCTGGGCGCTGTCCGACGCGATGGCCAAGAGCGAACGCCCGTGGAAGAACGGGATGATCCAGCCCGAGCCGGAGTTCGCCGGCGCCTACCGGGTGATGAACCAGCTGGCGATGCCGAAGATCAAGAACATCATCGAGCAGGTCGTGGCCAGCGGGCTGATCTACCTCAACTCGCACGCCGATGACTTCAACACCCCTGAGATCCGCCCGTACCTCGACCAGTACGTGCGCGGCAGCAATGGCATCGACGCGGTCGAGCGCGTCAAGGTGATGAAGATGCTGTGGGACGCGATCGGCACCGAGTTCGGTGCCCGTCACGAGCTGTACGAGATCAACTACATCGGCTCCAACGACGTCACCCGCCAGACCAACCTGTTCAGCGCGATGGGCACCGGCCTGCTCCAGGCCTGCAAGGACTTCGCCCAGTCCGCGATGGACGAGTACGACCTGGACGGCTGGACCGTCTCCGACCTGGTCGGCCCCGAGGACGTCAGCATCCTGCCCAAGCGGTGACCCCCTTGCGTACCGTCCCTGCCCACCGGCGGCAGACCGTGCCCTGGCGGGCAGGGGCGGTACGCGGCAGCACCAGGTCCCAGACCATCGCCACGCGTGGCGGCGCAGAACAGAGAGGAACAAGACATGGCCAAGGCCCTCGCGGTAGCCCAGGTGACGTACGAAGCACCCGACCTGGACATCATGGAGCGGTTCCTGACCGACTTCGGGCTCCACAAGGTCGACGGAAGCGACCAGGACACCCTGTACATGCGCGGCACGGGGGAGCAGCACCACATCCACGTGACCCGCAAGGCCGACGAGCCGCGCTTCGTCGGCGTCTCGGTCCAGGTCGCCTCCCGCCAGGACCTCGACGAGCTGGCGGGCCTGCCCGGCTCCTCGCCGGTGCTGGAGGCGACCGAGCCCGGCGGCGGGCTCGAGGTCCTGATGTGCATGCCGGACGGCTTCGAGATCCGGGCGATCTGGGGCCGCCGCGAGGCGAAGCCGCTGCCGGCCCGGTCCCCGTTCGCGCTGAACACGATCCAGGACAAGCCCCGGGTCAACGCGTCGGTGCGCCAGGGCGTCGCGCCCTGCGACGTGGTCCGGCTCGGCCACTTCACCCTGCACGTCCGCGACCACGACGCCTCCATGGACTGGCTGAACGAGCGGTTCAACTTCCTGCCCTCGGACTACTTCGTGCCGGTGGGGCAGGAGGGCCCGATCGTGGGGACCTTCGTCCGCCTCGACCTGGGCGAGGAACCGGTCGACCACCACTTCATGCTCGTGCTGCAGTCGGATCGGGCCGGCATCCACCATTGCGCCTTCGAGGTGGTCGACCTGGACGCGGTGATGTCGGCCCACGACTACCTGGAGAACCAGGGCCACCAGCTCGACGTCGGGGTCGGGCGCCACATGCTCGGCAGCCAGATCTTCGACTACTGGAAGGACCCGTACGGGTTCCGCATCGAGCACTACACCGACGGGGACACCGTCGATGCCACCTTCCGCCCGTCCAAGTTCAACGGGTCCGCCAGCGACACCACCCAGTGGGGCATGCGCCCACCGCTGGACTTCTTCCAGTGAGAGGCGGATCGGACATGACGATCTCCGAGACGGCCACCGGGGCCACCACCACCGCGGGCGTCGATCGGCCGGCCCTCGACGAGGCCACCCGGGCCAAGCTGATGAAGGTCGGCTCGGCCAACGTGGCCAACGTGCTGCTCAAGCGTGGGTACCGCAACGTGATGCTGCTGGGCCTGGCGCCACTGCGCCCGGACCAGCCCCAGTTGGTCGGCCCGGCCTACACCCTCCGATTCATCCCCGCTCGCGAGGACATCGACTCGATGGCCACGTACGGGCGCCAGGACAACCTGCACCGGCGCGCGATCGAGGAAGCACCGGCCGGCTCGGTGCTGGTGATCGATGCGCACGGCTCGCTGGAGGCCTCCTCGATGGGCGACATGATGGCCGCCCGACTGAAGTACCGCGGGGTCGCCGGCGTGGTCACCGATGGAGGCTTCCGGGACTGCCCGGCGATCGCCGAGGTCGGCCTGCCCTCCTTCCAGCGGGCCGCAGCCCCGCCGGCGACGCCGATCAAGCTGCACCCGATCGCCCTGGACGAGCCGATCGGCTGTGCCGGGGTGGCGATCTACCCCGGCGACGTGCTGGTCGGGGACGGCGAGGGAGTGGCCGTGATCCCGGCCCACCTGGTCGAGGAGGTCGCCGACGAAGCGCTCGACGCCGTGGAGTACGAGGAGTTCGCCGCCGGACACATCGCCCGCGGCCGCTCCATCTTCGGGCTGTTCCCGGCCACCGAGGCCAGCCGGGCCGAATACGACACCTGGGTCGCCGCCGGGCGTCCGCCGATGAAGTGAGGAAGTAGGACAGATGAACATCACCACCGACACGATCGCGTCCCTGGAGAAGCTCATCCACGAGGACGGACTCGACCCCGACCAGTGGATCGACTACCCCGACTACGGCTTCCGCCAGTATTTCCTCTGGAAGCACCCCGAGACCGGCGCGACGATCGCGCTGCTGGAGTACGAGAAGGGTGGGTGCATCCCGACCAAGCACACCCATGCGTCCAACCAGTTCATGTACTGCCTGGAGGGCGACTACGAGTACACGGACACGGGTATGCGACTGCGCCCCGGCTCCTTCTACATGAACCCGAAGGACCACCCGCACGGCCCGACCCTGGCCCACGAGCGCAGCCGGCTGATCGAGATCTACGACGGCCCGCACTACTACGAGAAGCCCGACTACCACACCGACGAGACGATCGGTGACTTCCTCACCGACCGCACCGAGACCGCTACCGAGAAGACGGAGAACTGATATGACCCAGCTGCTGACCGAGCAGAAGTCCACCTTCGACACCGGGCAGGTCCTGGCCGCCTTCGGGCTGGACCAACTGCACTCGGGCACCTACTCCGATGCCTTCGGGTGGGGGCCCACCGACGGTCGTACGGTGATCGAGGCCGAGTGCCCCGCCGACGGCGAGGTCGTCGGCCGTGTCGCCGCCTCGTCCGCCGAGGACTACCGGGCGATCGTCGAGGCATCGGTGGAGACGCAGAAGGCCTGGGCGATGGTGCCCCCGCCCAAGCGCGGCGAGCTGGTCCACCGGATCGGAGACCTGGTGGAGGAGCACGTCGATGCCCTCGCCGGACTGGTCTGCCTGGACACCGGCAAGTCGGTGATGGAGGCCAAGGGCGAGCTGAAGGAGGTCATCGACATGGCCCGGCTCGCCACCGGCCAGTCCCGGATGCTCTACGGCCACACCCAGCAGTCCCAGCGCGCCGAGCACCGGATGTACGACCAGTGGCTGCCGCTGGGCGTGGTCGGCGTCATCACCGCCTACAACTTCCCGGCAGCCGTGTGGGCCCAGAACGGCTTCCTGGCCGCGATCGGCGGCAACACGGTGATCTGGAAGCCCAGCCCCAAGGTGCCGCTGACCGCGATCGCGCTGCAGCAGCTGGCCAACCGGGCGATGGCCGAACTGGGCCACCCGGGCGTGTTCGCCCTGTTCACCCCCGCCGAGAACGCGGTCGGCCAGCTGCTGATCGAGGACACCCGGGTCGCGCTGGTCTCGTTCACCGGCTCCACCCGGGTCGGCAAGCTGGTCGCCGAGATCGTCGGCTCCACCCTGGGCCGTCGCTACCAGCTCGAGTGCTCGGGCAACAACGCCGCCATCATCGACGAGACCGCCGACCTGGCGCAGGCCGCCAAGGCGATCACCTTCGGCGTGGTCGGCACCACCGGGCAGCGCTGCACCAGCACCCGGCGCGTCATCGCCCACGAGTCCATCGCCGATGAACTGGTGGAGCTGATGAAGAACGCCTTCGCCCAGATCACCATCGGTGACCCCCGCGACCCGGACACCGTCGTCGGCCCGCTGATCGACCGGCCCGCCGTCGACTCCTACCGCGCCATCATCGCCTCCGCCGTCGCCGAGGGCGCCCAGGTTGCGTACGGCGGCAACGTCATCGACCGCCCCGGCCTGTACGTCGAGCCGACCATCCTCACCGGCGTGCGGGAGCACTTCGAGGTCGCCCAGACCGAGACCTTCGCCCCGGTGGTGTCGGTGATCACCTACCGGACCCTCGACGAGGCGATCCGGATCCACAACGACGTCCCCCAGGGCCTGGCCTCCGGGATGCACTCGACCAATCTGACCAACATCGAGACCTTCCTGTCCGCCCGCGGCAGCGACTGCGGCATCGTCCGGATCAACATGGGCACCACCGGCGCCGACGTGGGTGCCGCGTTCGGTGGGGAGAAGGAGACCGGCGGGGGTCGTACGGCCGGCTCGGACGCCTGGCAGGGCTTCATGCGCCGCCAGAGCGTCAACGTGAACTGGGGCGGCACGACCGCCTGGGACAACCGCATCACCCTCTGAGGAGAGACTGACATGTCGAACACTGCCCAGTTGCAGGCTGCCCAGTTGAACACCGCCCGGCCGACCAAGCAGCGCATCCTTTCCGAGGCCGTGCGCGAGCCGGCCGACGGCCTGTGGTCCAACTGCCTGCGGGTCGGGGACACCGTGTACGTCTCCGGAATGACCGCCCGGGCCGCGGACGGACAGACCATCCTCGGCGACAACGAGCACGACCAGGCCATGGTCGTGTTCCAGAAGATCAAGGACCTGGTCGAGGCCTCCGGCGCCGTCATGGACGACGTGGTCAAGATGACGATCTACGTCACCCGGATCAGCCACAACACCGAGATCTGGGGCGCCCGCCGGGAGTTCTTCACCGGTGACTTCCCGGCCTGCACCCTGGTCGAGGTCAGCTCGCTGGCCAAGCCGGAGATCCTGCTGGAGATCGAGGCGACCGCCATCGTCGGCTGCAGCACCAGCTGATCCGACCCCAATCCCCGGTACGACGGTCGGGCGCGGTGCGTCCACCTGTGCCCGACCGTCCCCCGGCGACCCAAGACACAGAGGAAAACCATGTCTGACAACGTCGTCAACACCGTTCCCCCCACCAACAAGCTGGCGGCCGCCGCCGAGGACCACGCGCTGGTCAGCGTCCCGGCCGACGAGCGCAAGAGCGGCTGGCAGCTCGCGCTCAGCCCGGTCAGCGTCGCCACGGCCCTGGTCATCTTCGCCATCGGCGGCTTCGCCGTCGTCCTGGCCGGCTTCCGGGTCGGCCTCATCGCCGGCATCACGGTGGCCATCTTCGCCGTGTTCCTCGGCAAGACGCTCGGTCGGATGTGCTTCGACACCGGCGTCTCCAACACCATCACGTCCCGGTTCTTCGGGTTCGGGCTGAAGGGCTCGGCCATCGGCTCGGCGATCTTCACCTTCATGATCCTCGGCTTCCTGGCCATGGAGTCGGCACTGCTCTATGAGGGCACGCTGCTGATGTTCGGCCTGGACGACACCTGGCCGATCCGGATCGGCCTCTACGGCCTGCTGACGCTGCTGTGGATCGCCCTGGCCATCTTCGGGCTCAAGGTCGCACTGCGCGCCACCGGCATCCTCACCGCCCTGACCCTGGTGGTCGCGGTGTTCATGGTCGTCCAGATCTACGTCATCCAGGGCGCCGACCCGATGGCCGTGTTCAGTTACACCGGGACCGTCCCCGGCGGATTCTGGCCCAAGTTCGAGGCTGCCTTCGCGGTGATGGGTGCCACTGCCGGCACCATCGCCCTGGTCACCGCCGACTTCGCCCGCTACGCCCGCAACGACCATGACGTCTCGATCCTGGCCATCGCCGGGCCGGTGATGCAGAACATCGTCATGGTCATCCTCGGCGCCCTCATCGTCATCGGCGGCATGCCCCGGGTGGTCGAGTACCTGATGGCCCGCCAGACCGGTCTGGGCCCGGAGGAGGCGGCAATGGCCGCCGGTGGCTTCGTGATGACCAACACCGGCGCCTTCTTCGTCATCTTCGCCGGCTGGCTCGGTTTCATCACCATCTATGCCGCGCAGGCCAAGGCCCAGGCCATCAACGCCTACTCCGGCTCGCTGTCGCTGGTGAACCTCGTCGACGCCCTCACCGGCAAGAAGCCCGGCCGTGCGGCGATGGTGGTGGTGGGCAACATCATCGCCCTGGTGATGATCGGTGCCGGGATCCTCGGCGCCTTCGCGACCTACCTCGCCTATCTGGGCTGCATGACCCTGGCGATGGCCGGGATCATGATCGCCGACTACTACGACATCCGGCGCGGCCGCTACGACGCCTCCAGCCACCGGGTCGAGAACTGGAACTGGGCCGGCGTCATCACCTTGGTCGGTGCCTCGGCCACCGGTGTGGTCCTGATCGCCACCGGCATCTTCCCGCTCGGCTTCCTGGTCTCCTTCGGGCTGGCCGTGATCGCCTACCCGGTGCTGCGCCGACTCCTTCCCGAAGGGACGGGGACGAGCTTCGTCAGCCGGGCCGAAGCCCTCGATGCGGCCGTCTGACACCGGCACCCACGGCACGACTCCGACCAGCACGACTCCCAACGGCACGACACCTACCAGGAGGTGGGAGACCATGACCGAACTCATGTGGAACTCCGAGATCTACGAATCCGCCGCGAACGCGACCAAGCTCGCCTCGGCTGCGGCCACCCCGGCACCGCACGCCATGCTCGATCCCCGCCAGCTGCGCAACACGCTGGGCAACTTCGCCACCGGGGTCACGGTGGTCACCTACGAGTCCGGCGATGCCTACCGCGGCGTTACCGTCAACTCCTTCACGTCCGTCTCCATGGACCCGCCGCTGGTGCTGGTCTCCCTGATGCGTACGTCACGGGCCCTGAACTACCTGCTGGAGCGCCCGTTCGCGGTCAATGTGCTGGGCGACGCGCAGCTGGCCACCGCCCTGCAGTTCGCGGGCAAGCCGCAGGATGACCACCGGATCGAGTGGGTCACCGACGACGGCGCACCCCGGATCAACGGGTCCCTGGCGTACTTCCAGTGCACCCCGTGGGCCGGCTACGACGGCGGCGACCACGTCCTGCTGATCGGCCGTGTCCTGGGCTACGGCCAGCAGGACGAGACCGAACCCCTGCTGTTCTACCGCGGCAACTGGGGCGCGATGGCCAAGGACGCCGCGCCCGCCGGCGCCCGATGAGCCGGCGCTCGACACAGAGAGGAAGCACACCATGCAGTCCACATTGAACGTCAGCGCCGGCGTGCCGGAGCTGCTCGAGCGGCTCGACGCCCTCTACCCGCTGCTGCAGGACCAGGCCGACGACGGCGAACGCCTGCGCCGCCCCACCCCGATCGTCCAGCAGGCCCTCAAGGACAGCGGCATCTTCTCGATGATGATCCCGGCCGGGCTGGGCGGCTACGAGGCCTCGCCCAACCAGATCATCGACATCGTGGAGAAGATCTCCCACGCCGACGCCTCTCTCGGGTGGTTGGTGCGGGCCCTGGCCGGAGAGACCGCCCACGCGGCCACCTACCTGTCCGACGAGGCGGTGGCGGAGCTGTTCGGGGAGGGCCGCTGCACCCTGGTCGCCGGCCAGTCCGTCGCCTTCACCGGCCAGGCCGTCCGCGACGGTGCCGGCTACCGGGTCTCGGGCGTCTGGCAGTTCGCGCCCGGCCTGTCGATGGCCACCCATGTCGACCTGGCCGTCACCGTCGAGGGGACCGGCGAGCAGCTGGTCTGCCTGGTCCCGCGCGACGCGCTGCGGATCAGCGACAACTGGGACATGCTCGGCCTGCGCGCCACCGCGAGCCTGGATTACCTGGCCGAGGATGTGTACGTGGCGGACCGCTTCGCGTTCCGGGTCGGCGAGGAGCACGCTCTCCGGGGCGGGACGGTCAACCGGCTCAGCCCGGCCCTGTTGGGCGGGCTCAACCAGGCCGCCTGGTCCCAGGGCGTGGGCCGTCGCCTGCTGGACGAGCTGCGGGTCCTCACCCAGCTGCGGATCGCCACCCACGACGCGTCGGTCGCCAGTGACGAGTTCTTCGCCGAGTTCGCCCGGCACTTCTCGCACGTGCGCGGCACCATGGCGCTGTTGCGCGAGACCTGGCACGGCAACGAGACGACCCTGGAGGCCGGACGGGAGCTCTCCGACGAGCAGCAGACCATGTCCCGCCTCGCCAGCAGCCTCGCCACCCGTACGTCGCTGGAGATCAGCCAGCTGGTGCACCGGTTCGCCGGCGCGCACGTGATGCGCAACGGCGCCCTGCAACGGTTCTTCCGCGACAGCCACGCCGGCACCCAGCATCGGGGCAGTGGCCACCTGGTCACCCAGCAGTGCGGCCGGATGCTGACCGGTGTCCTGCCTGAGGGCGCCCAGTGGGGATTCCTCGACCTGGAGATCCCGGGACAGGACTGACCAGGGTGGTTCACCGTCCTGGTTGATGGGGGGATTCGGGCCTGTGGGCAGCCTTCACCCGAGGTTGTCCGCAGGCCCGTCCGCCTGTGCGCCTGCGGCCCCCAGGGCAGTAGGCTCGTGGGCTCCCAGCTCTTGATCGTCCGTCGTCCGGGACCAGGATCAAGCGACCAACCGGACCAGGAGGCCCCGCCCTGCCCGAGCACGACGACCTGCCCAAGCACGACGAACCGCTTGTGCCGACCCCGGCCGGTCCCGGCCGGCTGGCCGTCGACGAGCCGCCCGACCCGCAAGCGATCCTGCTGCTCGGCCACGGCGCCGGGGGTGGGATCGAGGCCTTCGACCCGGTGGCCCTGGCCTTCCCCCTGCACCCGCCCGGCAGACCGGAGAGGTCCCGCGCCGGCGAGCTGGCCGGGGTCGACGGCCCGCGACTGGTCGTGCAGGGCGAGCGTGACCCGTTCGGCACGCCGGACCAGGTCCGGGAGACGGTGCCCGGCATCGAGGTGGTCGGGATCCCCGGCGCGCCGTCCTTGCGCTCGGCCCGACCCGGAAGGCCGATGACCCGGGCGAGCGTGCCCGGCAGGTCACCGAGCCGGTGGCCAGGTTCGTGCTCGGTTGTGCCGGGCGGGCGGTAGGCGCAGGCGGCCGGGCCGGGTAGCGTCGGGCAGGTGAGGATCGCCACCTGGAACGTGAACTCGATCAGGCCCCGGATGCCCCGGCTGCTGCCCTGGCTGGAGCAGCGCCGACCCGACGTGCTCTGCCTGCAGGAGACCAAGATGGCCGACCCGGCGTTCGACGACCTGGTGGCCGAGCCACTGGCCGGGCTGGGCTACGAGTACGCCCACCACGGGCAGGGCCAGTGGAACGGGGTGGCGCTGCTGTCCCGGGTCGGGCTGGAGGACGTCGAGGCCGGCTTCACCGGCCAACCCGACTTCGAGGGGCGCAGCGAGGCCCGGGCGATCAGCGCGACCTGTGGGGGAGTGCGGGTCCACAGCCTGTACGTGCCGAACGGCCGGGAGGTCGGCTCGGAGCACTACGGCTACAAGCTGGCATGGCTGGAGGCGCTGGCAGCGGCCGTGGCGTCCGGCCCGGCCGACCTGGCCCTGTGCGGCGACATGAACATCGCCCCGACCGATGCCGATGTCTTCGACCCCGAGGCGTACGTGGGACACACCCACGTGACCGGGGCGGAGCGGCGCAGTCTGGAGGCGTTCGGGCTGGTCGACGTGGTGCGCCAGCACTGGCCACAGGAGCGAGTCTACAGCTACTGGGATTACCGGGCCGGGATGTTCCACCAGGACCTGGGCATGCGGATCGACCTGGTGCTGGCCTCGGCCCCGGTGGCGCAGCGCGTCGCCGCCACCTGGGTCGACCGGTCCGCCCGCAAGGGCAAGGCCCCCAGCGACCACGCCCCGGTGATCGTCGACCTGGACCGGGCGCCCGACGGTGACATCGGACCGGTCGTGCCGCCCCCCTCCAACCCGAAGCGCAGCGGGAAGACCGTCCGATTGCCCCAGTCCCGCTGACCTGCCGGTCTCCACGGATCGCTCCGGGGACAGGGTCCAGGCATCCCGGGGCGTAGGATGCGATGGTTCAGAAAGGACCGTGACATTGCGCGCCATCGGCTTCGACCGGGAGAAGTACCTGACCCTCCAGTCCCGACACATCGAGGACCGGCGCCAACAGTTCGGCGGCAAGCTGTACATCGAGTTCGGCGGCAAGCTGTTCGACGACATGCACGCCTCCCGCGTGCTGCCCGGCTTCACCCCGGACAACAAGGTCACGATGCTGGAGACGATGGCCGATGACGTCGAGATCGTCATCGTGGTCAATGCCAACGACCTGGAGCGCCGCAAGGTCCGCGCGGACTTCGGGATCGCGTACGACGCCGATGTGTTGCGGCTCATCGACGAGCTGCGCGATCGCGGCCTCTACGTCGGGTCGGTCGTCATCTCGCACATGACCGAGGACAGCAAGATGGCCCGCCGGTTCAAGCGCAAGCTGGAACGGCTGGGGCTGAAGGTCTACCGGCACTACCCGATCAAGGGCTACCCGAACGACCTGAAGCTGATCCTCTCCGATGCCGGCTACGGCAAGAACGAGTACATCGAGACCACCCGCGACGTCGTCGTGGTCACTGCCCCCGGCCCGGGGTCGGGCAAGATGGCGCTCTGCCTGTCGCAGCTCTACCACGACCACAAGAGGGGCATTCCCTCCGGCTACGCGAAGTACGAGACGTTCCCGATCTGGAACCTGCCGTTGGACCACCCGGTCAACGTGGCGTACGAGGCCGCGACCGCCGACCTGGGCGACGTCAACGTGATCGACCCCTTCCACCTGGCGGCGTACGGGGAACAGTGCGTCAATTACAACCGGGACGTCGAGGTCTTCCCGGTGCTGAACCTGCTGTTCACCAACATCCTCGGCGAGTCACCGTACAAGTCGCCGACCGACATGGGCGTCAACATGGTCGGCAACTGCATCTGCGACGACGAGGTCTGCCGCGAGGCCTCCCGCCAGGAGGTGATCCGGCGGTACTACAAGGCCCTGGTGCACGAGAAGCGCGAGGTGGCCGACCCGGTGGTCTCCGACCGGATCGCGCTGCTGATGGGCCAGCTCGGTATCTCCACCGACGACCGGCCGGTCGTCCGCCCCGCGCTGGCGGTGGCTCGGCGCACCAAGGAGCCGGCGGCCGCGATGGAGCTGCCCGACGGGCGGATCGTGACCGGCAAGACCTCGGCGCTGTTGGGCGCCTGCTCGGCGATGCTGTTGGATGCCCTGAAGGCGCTCGCAGGCGTCGACGACAAGGTGCGGCTGCTGGCCCCGGCCTCGATTGAGCCGATCCAGAAGCTCAAGACCACCCACCTGGGCAGCCGCAACCCCCGGCTGCACACCGACGAGGTGCTGATCGCACTGTCGGTCAGCGCCGTCGATGATCCCCATGCGGCCGCCGCCCTGGGCCAGCTGCAGAACCTGCGCGGCTGCGACGTGCACACCACCACGATCCTCGGACCGGTCGACGAGAACATCTTCCGTCAGCTCGGGGTGCAGGTGACCAGCGAGGCCGTCTACGCGGAGAAGAAGCTCTACCGCAAGTCCTGAGCCCGTGCCCTGTCGGTGCCCCGTGGCACCGTAGGTCCTGCGCAGGAACAGCGACGGAGGGGGGGAGAGCGATGGGACGCACCAACCGCAGACGGAAACCGGCCAGGCACAAGCGAGGTCCGCAGGCCACGCGGGCCTGGATGCGGCACCCGTCTCCGGCCGGGGGACCGACGACCCCGACCGACCCGGCGAGTGCAGGCCACCCCCACCGGTTGACGCCGGAGGAGGCCGCGCAGCTCGGCGCGCGGGCCACGATCCTGGCCCGCTCGGCGAGCGAGGCGTTCGTGGTCGGGGACGGGGATCGGGCCCAGCCTGCCCTGGCCGACCTCGTCGCGTTGGCGCCCGGACCTGCCCAGACCCGGATCGTGCAGCGGGCGGTCATCGACCTGTTGCGTGCGGCGACCAGGACGATCTGGCAGCGCGGCTGGCAGCCCCGCGACGTGCACGAGGTATTGGGTCGCGACGCCGACCGGCTGGTCCTCGACCTGGCCGGGGACGTGATGGCCGACGACCTTGCCGGCTACGCCCGGCCGCTGGTCGACCCGCGCTGGTTCGCCCAACTGTCCGGGATCGGCGCCTCGGTCTGGTGGCCGGCGGACCGTACGTGGGCGAGCGGGCGCGCCGCCTCGACCCCGGGCGGCTGGCCGCTGGTGCTCGAGGCGGCGACCTGCCTGCTGGCCCGGCTGCGGTGCCTCGGTCCGCTGGAGAGGTTCCTGCCCCTGCCCGGACAGGCATTCCCGACCACTCCACGTGCGGCGACGGTCGACGATTCGGTGCTCCACCGGGTGCGCCAGCTGCTGGCCAAGGCCGAGTCGACCTCGTTCGAGGCCGAGGCCGCCAGCTTCACCGCTGCCGCCCAACGGCTGATGTCGCGCCACAGCATCGACCAGGCGATGCTCGCCGCGAGCGGCCCGGTCGGTGCCGGCGAGGGCCCCACCGGCCGCCGCCTCTGGATCCCCCGACCGTACGTGAAGGAGAAGGTGGTCCTGCTGAACGTCGTGGCCGAGTCCAACCGGTCCCGCGCCCTCTGGTCCAAGGACCTGGACATGGTCACCCTGCTGGGGCACGACCCCGACCTGGACGCCGTCGAGACCCTGTACACCTCGCTGCTGGTCCAGGCCACCCGGGCCATGCACGCCGAGGGCAAGAAGGTCACGGCCTGGGGCAGCTCCCGCACCCGCGGGTTCCGGCAGGCCTTCCTGGCCGCGTACGCCTCCCGGATCGGGGAACGCCTATGCGAGGCGGTCCGCGCCGAGACCCAAGCCGCAGCCGCCGAGTTCTCCGGCCGGGGCGCCCACGCGTTGGTGCCGATCCTCACCGCCCGCGAGGAACAGGTCGACGGCTACGTGCAGGAGCTGTTCCCGCAGATGGTCCGGACCCGGGTGTCGGCGGGCAGCGACCCCGACGGCTGGGCCCGCGGCCGACAGGCGGCAGACCGGGCGCATTTCGGCGCCGAGGCAGGCACTCGGCCGGCCAAGTGACGGGGCGGACGCACGCCGAGGCTGTGACCGGCTGGGCCGGGGTGGGACACTGGCCCGGATGACTGAGTACACGACCGCACCGGCCCACGTCAGTGTCGAGGGCCTGACCCGGGCCTTCGGCACCGGCGAGTCCCGGGTCGAGGTGCTCCACCAACTGTCCCTCTCGATCGCGCGCGGCGCGTGCTGCGTGATCGTCGGGGCCTCGGGCTCGGGCAAGTCGACCCTGCTCAACGCCATCGGCGGGCTGGACCGTCCCGATGCCGGCACCATCCACGTCGGCGACCTGGACATCACGTCCCTGTCACCACGGGGGCTGACCCGCTACCGGCGCCGCCACGTGGGCTTCGTCTTCCAGTTCTACAACCTGGTGCCCGACCTCACCGTGCGGGAGAACATCCAGGTCACCGCCCAACTGGTCCGCCAGCCCCTGGACATCGACGACCTGCTGGCGCACCTGGGCATGGCCGAGCACCAACACAAGTTCCCGGCCCAGCTGTCGGGCGGCCAGCAGCAGCGCTGCGCGATCGCCCGTGCCCTGGTCAAGGGCTCCGACCTACTGCTGTGCGACGAGCCGACCGGCGCGCTGGACCACCACACCTCCCAACAGATGCTCGAACTCCTCGACGACGTCCACCGCCGCTACCGGGCCACACTGGTCATCGTCACCCACAACGAGGCGATCACCCCCATGGCCGACCAGGTGATCGAACTACGCGACGGACGGATCGCCCGGGACCGGACCAACCCCCACCCGCGCCCCGTCCAGGACCTCACCTGGTGACCATGACCGGTGCCATCCTGGTCCTGCGACGCAACTGGCGCGGCTTCCGCGCCACATGGGCGCGCTGGACCGCAATCGTGGTCCTCCTCACCGTCGGGCTGGGGGTCGTGGTCGGCCTGCTGACCTCGGCCACCTCCACCCTGGACGGCATCGCCCAGGGCTCCCGCGACGGCCGACTGGCCGACGGGACCGTGATCACCGAGGTCCCACTGACCCCGTCCCAGCTCACCGACGCCGAAGCGGTGGGCGCCACGATCCTGCCGACCCCGTACCTGGACGTGCCCGGCCGTTCGGCCGGCCAGGCCACCACGGTGCGTATCTTCCGCTCCGACCAGGCGGTCAGCCGACCATCGGTCGACACCGGCACCCTGCCGGCCGGCCCCGACCAGGTGATGGTCGAGAAGCTGCACGCCGCCGCCCACGACCTACAGGTCGGGGACCGAGTGAGCGTCGACGGCCGGGTGCTGCGGATCAGCGGCATCGGAAGCCTGCCCGACTACGCACTGGCCAGCCCCCAACTCGGCCAGACCAGCGACCCCGAACGGTTCGCCCTGATGGTGCTGGCCCCGACAACCTTCCAGGAGCTGGCGGCGAACCACCCCAACGAGGTGGTGTCGGCGTACGGCTACCTGCTGGAGGGCACCACCCACGAACGACTCCGCCTCGCCCTGCAGGACATCCGCCTCGACCCCGCCCGCGCGACCAACCCGTACGTCGCCCGGGCCGTCGCCGCCGCCACCGAGGCCGGCCTGCCGCTGACCTACCCAGCGGTGTCGTTGTTCCTGCCGGCCGACGACAACCCGCGCATCACCGGGGCGATCTCCGATGCCCGCACCACGATGAACATCACCCTGGTCACCACCGTGCTGGTCATGCTGCTGGTCGCCTACGTCCTGGCCGAATTCTCCCGGGACCGGATCCTGCGCGACTCACAGGTGATCGGCTCCCAGTCGGCACTCGGCACCTCCGAAGCGGAGCTGCTGGGCTACTACCTGGTGCTCCCGGTGGCCGTCACCGCGCTCGGCTCGCTCCTCGGCACGCTGCTGGGCCGGCTACTGGCACCGTCCCTGGGCATCATCACCGGCTACTACTCCTATCCGGCCGTGCCGATCGAGCCGTCCGCGCTGATCGTGGCGACCGGCCTCGGCGTCCCGGTGACCGTGGTGGCCCTGGTCAACACCGCCGTCGTCCGGTCCGCCCTCGACCGCCCCACCCAGGAACTGCTCCGGCCCCAGGTCACGGCCGGCCCCTCACTGCCGCTGCCCCTGGCGCGGATGCCGTTCGTGACGATGTTCCGGCTGCGGCAGGCGATGCGCACGCTCGGCAGCTACCTGCTGATCGTGGCCGGCCTGTTCCTGTGCATCCTGCTGATGGTGTTCGGCCTGGGGATGCGCACCTCCATGGACACCTACCTGGCCCGCGCCGAGACCGACCTCAGCTTCCACGACTACTACACCCTGCGGTTCCCCGACCTGTCGGCGGTGCCGGCCGGCGCCCACGAGGCGGTCGCGGTCCCGACCCAGGTGCTCGGCCGCGACGGTACGCCGGGCCAGACGATGACCGTACTGGGCATCCCGCCGGACAACCCGTACTTCAACGTCCCGGTGGAGGGCCTGGCCCCCTACGAGATGGTGCTGTCGCGAGCCGCGGCGCACAAGTACCGCCTCGGCGCGGGGGAGACGATCGCCTTCACCGACGGCACGCTCGACTGGTCGTTCCGGGTGGTCGGGGTCGCCGACTACACCACCGGCGCCTTCGGCTTCACCACCACCGAGAACGCCCGGGCGCTGCTGGACCCCGCCATCCCGCTCGCCAGCGAGCGGATGAGCACCACCGACGGGGCCGCGGCCGTCCCGTACTACAACGCGCTGTTCTCCGACGCCCCGCTGGACCTGGACCCCGACCGGGTCGTGGCGCACAGCATCCGGGAGGACATGCTCGCCGGGGTGGAGAAGTTCAATGCGCTGCTGTCACGGATCGTGGCCCTGGTGACCTGGTCGTCGATGCTGATCATGGTGGTGGTGCTGTACGTGCTGATCCGCATGGTCGTGGCGCGGCAGCGGTACTCCATCTCACTGCTCAAGGCGCTCGGCTACAGCGACCGCGAGGTGGGGCGGCTCTACCTGGACAACTACCTGTGGCTGGTGGTCGGCTCGGTGGCCGCGGCCATCCCGACCTCGGTCGCCATCATGGGCCAGGTGTGGCGGCTGATGACCGCCGACCTGCCGATCGGCATCCCGTTCCTGCTGTCGGCCCGCGATGTCGCGGTGATGGCAGGGCTGGCGCTGGCTGCGTACGCGGTGGTGCGGCTCGTCTCCTCCCATGACACCCGCTCGGTCCCGGTCACCGAGGTGTTGAAGTTGCGCGAGTAGGTGGACAGCCGCCGGCGGACCGGCGGCTGCTTGGATAGGGGCATGGAAGAGAGCATCCGGGACCTGGTCCACGCCGCCGTGCTGGCCATGGAGGCCATGGCGGTGCTGGTCATCGTGGTCGGCCTGGTGATCGGACTGGTCCGGTTCGGCCGGGACGCGGCGAGCCGCGCGCACCGGTCGGAGACCTACCACCGGTTCAAGTCGTGGATGGGCCGCACCCTGCTGCTGGGGCTGGAGATCCTGGTCGCGGCCGACGTGGTGAACACGGTGGCGCTGGAGCCCACGCTGAACAATGTGTTGGCCCTGGGCCTGCTGGTGGTGATCCGTACGTTCCTCGGCTGGTCGCTGGTGCTGGAGATCGAGGGCCGCTGGCCGTGGCAGCAGCCCGCGGCACCGGTGTCCTCCACGCCAGCGGCCGGGCGGCTCTGAGTCTCGCCGGATGTGTGGGCCTGGTGCTAGGTCCGCTCGTAGCGCACCTGCCGGGCGCGCCGGTGGGCGAGCGGGACCCGGACCCAGCTGAGCACGACACCGATCACCAGGGGCAGGAACGCGAAGACACCGGCGACCCTGGCCGGATCGCCCAGGTTGAGCACCGTCACCACGACCAGCCAGAGCCAGGAGGCCGTCACGCACACCAGCCAGGCGGCCGCGATCGGTTCGCGCCCGGGGAACCCACGGAAGTAGTGGCCACCGCCACCGGGCAGCGCCCGGCGGATCGGCCCGGTGCCCTTCGCCACGACCGGGGCGGCGGCTCCGACCAGTGCCAGCACCACGGCGAAGCCCACCCCCCGGGGCGCCTGGGAGCCGGCCATGTACAGCACGATCCCGGCGAACACCAGCCAGTGCAGCCGACGGACCACGATCACCAGCCGCTGGTCGAGCACGAACAGCGGGGACCGGGCGCTGGGGGAGGCGGCCAGCACGTCGGCCAGCCCCTGGCTGCCGCGCTCCCAGTCCCCGCCCAGCACCGAGATCCCGGCCAGGTTGTGCTTGGCGACCACGTGCCCGGGGTTCAGCTCGAGCACCTTGCGGTAGGCACGGCTCGCCTCGACCGGGTGGGTGTCGTGCAGGGCGTATCCCATCGCGAAGTGCGAGGAGGCCGCCTCCGGTGCCCGGCGCAGGGCCTCGTTGGCGGCGGCGTACGCGTCCTGGTGCCGGTCCAGGTCACTGAGGGACTGGGCCAGGGCCTGCCAGGGCTCGGCGGCATCCGGTTCGAGGCGGGCCGCGGTGTGCAGGGGGTCGAGGGCGTCCTGGGGCCGGCCCTGGCGATGCAGCGCCATGCCCAGGATCAGGTGCCCCCCGGAGGCGTGGGGTTCGGCGGCGACCGCCCGGCGGGCGTGGTGGTGGGCCTGGCCGGGGCGGTTTGCGGCCAGGTGGGCGTGGGCGAGTTGCCGCTCGATGGCGCCGGCGTGCTCGGGGTGTTCGCGCAGCAGCCGCAGCAGCAGGTCGATCGCCTGGGGGGCGCGGCCCAGGTCGACCAGCTCGGCGGCCCGGCGCAGAGCGGTGGGGACGGTGCTCACAGGAGTCGGTTCTGCTTCATGTAGGTGGCGAGCTCGGCATACTCCCCGGTGGGGTCGGCGTAGGTGACCACGTTGCGGGCCATGTCGAACCAGGGCCGGGCCGAGGGGCGGATCTGCTTCAGGGCGCCGGTGAGGTCGCGCATGGTGATCATCCGCGGCGTGCCGGAGCGGACCGAGTCGATCATGGCCAGTTCGGCGGCACTCTCGCACAGGTGGGCCAGGTCGGCGCCGGTGAACCCGTGGGTGTCGCGGGCGATCCGGGCCAGGTTGATGCCCTCGACCGGGCGGCGGGCCAGGTTGTGCTGCAGGATCGCGGATCGGGCCGGTTCGTCGGGCGGCAGCACCAGAACGCTGCGATCCAACCGTCCCGGCCGGCGCAGGGCCGGGTCGACGTCCCAGGGCGTGTTGGTCGCCGCGAGCACGAACACGCCCTCGTTCTGGGCGCCCACACCGTCGAGTTCGCTGAGCAGCTGGTTCACCACGTTGCGCAGGGTGGTGAAGCTGGTCTGGGTCCGCTTGTGGCCGATCGCATCGATCTCGTCCAGGAACAGCACGGCGGGGGTCGAGCGGCGGGCGAGCTGGAAGATGTCGTGCAGGTTGCCCTCGGACTGGCCGATGTACATGTCCAGCACGTCGGACAGGGTCACGTTGATGAACCCGGCCCCCATCTCGCCGGCGATCGCCCGGGCGATGTAGGTCTTGCCGCAGCCGGGCGGGCCGTAGAGCAGCAGGCCGCCGCGCAGGCTCTTGCCGTACAGCTGGCGCAGCTGCGGGTTGCGCATCGGTGCCAGGAACGAGATCTCGAGCCGTTCCTTGACGTGCTGCATGCCGCCGACGTCCTGCAGGGTCACCTCGGCGCGTTCGACCTGCCACACGTCTTCGGGGGGCAGGAGCGCGGGGCCGTCGGCGAGCGGCTCGGCATCGTCGGTGGAGGCATCGTCGGTGGGGGAGTCATCGGTCACGAACATCGGCCGGGGTCCGTCGCCGAATTGTCCTTCTGCCGCGGGCCAGTCGAATGCGGTCGGGCCGCCCGGTTCGGCCGGTCGGGGTTCTGGGTCCGGCCGGGCCGGCTGGTCCGGGTCGGCGTCCGGGGTGGTGGTCGGTGATCCTGTGGTCGGTGATCCTGTGGTCGGGGCAGGCTCGGTCGGCGTCGGCGTCGGCGTCGGCATCGGGGCCGGCATCGGGGCCGTGGTCGGCTCCTCGGTGACGGCCTGGTCGGTGACCGGCTCGCCGGCCGCGAAGGCGCGGTTCATCACCTGGCGGGCATGGGCGTTGGTCGGATCGTGCTGCAACGCGGTCGCGCAGTGCTGGATGGCCTCCGGGCCACGGCCCGCCTCGATCAGGAGCTCGGCCAGATGGAGGCGCAGGGGCACGTCCTCGGGGCTGGCCGATACGGCGTGGAGCAGGGACGTGATCAACGGGCTGGGCACGGTGCACATGCTAACCACGCACCCGTCCAGGGGCGAAGCGGACCGGGGCGCTGCACCGCAGCCCGGAGCAGGCGGCGCCCGATGGTGGCAGGGGGGAGTCATCAGGTGGCTGTTTCGGCGCGGTTCTTCAGTCCGGCGAGCTCCAGGTCGAGGTAGCGGCGGGTCAGTGCGGCGCTGAGCCACCCGATCAGGGCTCCGCCGGGACCGTGCTGGTCGAGCCGGGCGGTCGCCCGCGCCTGCTCGCCATCGGCGTCCACGAAGTGCCCGCCGATCGAGGTCGTCCCCAGCCCGGTCGCCTGCCAGAGGAAGTGGTGGCCCGGGACCAGTTCGGTGACGGTCCACACGGTGGTCGGCAGCCGGGGCTGGCGGATCCGGACCCGGGATCCGAGGGCCAGTGGGCCGGTGTCGAGCCGTTCGACGGAGGTGACCGACCAGGTCCATTCCGGCCAGCGTTCCACATCGGCGTAGATCTGCCAGACCCGCTGCGGGGTCGCCCCGATCCGGGTGCTCGCTTCGAACCTCATGGCAGTGACCTCCACGACTGGGGTGATTCGACTGATTCAGAGGTCGGTTGGTTCAGCCGGTGGTGTTGGTCCGTGCTCGGCTGCTGCGGCCGCGGCCTTCGCGTTGTCGACCGCGGCCTTGGCCCGTTCGGCCACCCGGCCCGCGGTGGCGGCCAGGTCATCGGCCGGTACGCCGCCGGAGGTCAGTGCGCGGGTGCCGGCCTCTGCCTCGGTCAACTCCTCGGTCTCGTCCCGGTCCTGGTTGTCACCGGGTGGTTCCGTGTCGGTGTCCTGGGCGGGTGAACCGCTCCCGGTCTGGTTCCCGAAGGCCTCGGAGACGGTCTGGATGGCCCGGGTGAGCTCACCGGGGATGACCCATAGCGTGTTGTTGTCGCCCTTGGACAGCTCGGGCAGTGTCTCCAAGTACTTGTAGGCCAGCACCTTGGGGTCGGCGTCGTTCTGGTGGACCGCCCGGAACACCAGGGCGATGGCCTTGGCCTCGCCGTCGGCGCGGAGCACGGCGGCCTCCTGGTCGCCCTGGGCCTCGAGGATCGACTGCTGCCGGGTGCCGTCGGCGGTGAGGATCTTCGCCTGTCGCTCGCCCTCGGCGTGGAGGATCGCGGCGCGCTTGTCCCGCTCGGCGCGCATCTGCTTCTCCATCGCCTCCTGGATGCTGCCGGGAGGATCAATCGCCTTGATCTCCACCCGGTTCACCCGGATCCCCCACTTGCCGGTGGCGTCGTCGAGGACTGTTCGGAGTCGGGCGTTGATCTCCTCGCGGGAGGTCAGTGTCCGTTCCAGGTCCATGGAGCCGATCACGTTGCGCAGGGTCGTCACGGTCAACTGGTCGATGGCCTGCAGGTAGTTCGCCACTTCGTAGACCGCGGCGCGCGGATCGGTGATCTGGTAGTAGAGCACGGTGTCGATGTTGACGACCAGGTTGTCCTCGGTGATGACCGGTTGGGGTTGGGAGGTGAACACCTGCTCGCGGATGTCGAGCCGGCTGTTGACCCGGTCGGCGAGCGGGATGATGAAGTTCAGGCCGGGCTGGAGGGTGGCGCGGTAGCGGCCGAAGCGTTCGATGATGTAGCGGCGGGCCTGGGGGACGACACGCACACTGCTCATGATGATGAACACCACCAGGACCGCGGCGACAATGATGGGGACCAGTGCCAGGTTCATGGCTGCATGCCTCTGTTCGGTAGCGGGGTGGTCAGGGGAGTTCGTCGTGGGGGTAGACGACGGCCCGGGCGCCGTCGATCTCCATGACTTCGACGGTGGCGCCCTCGGGGATGACCTGGGTTTCGTCGTAGGAGCGGGCGGACCATTCGTCGCCGGCCAGTTTCACCAGTCCTTGGCCGGCGCTGACCTCTTTCAGGACCACGGCGGTGCGCCCGATCAGTGCGTCGGTGCCTTCTCGGCTGAGGGCGGGGCGGTTGCGCTGGCGTCGGGCGATAGGGCGGACGACCAGGAGGCCGAGGGCTCCGGTCGCGGTGAACGCGAGGATCTGCAACAGTAGTCCGCCGCCGAGCCCGGCCACCAGGGCGGCGACGAGTGCCGCGGCGGCGAGCAGCCCGAGGGCCAGGGTGAGGGTGAACGCCTCGGCCACCCCGAGCAGGGCGGCCAGCAGTAGCCACAGGAACCAGGGCATCGGTGTCAACCTCCCCTCAGGGGTTACCCATAGCGTACCGGGGGGCAACAATCTGGCCCGGGTGGCAGCGACCGGCCGCTGGGGAGCGGGCGGTCGTGCGCAACCTTCGGACATGGTCCGAAACTATGCGCCCCCCACTCGGCGAAACAATGTAACGAAACCTGAGAATTCGCGAAACAGGGTAGGGAAGTGTTTCGCACTCGGCGGATGGTGGGGCATTCCTCCGGGCCGCCTGTTCGGTCCCGGTCGGGGCGAACCCCGGGGGGTTTCGTGGCGGGAACCCTGATGCGGGGCGGGTAGTCCCCGATTGCCTGCAGTGGTCACCCGGCACGAATGGGTGCGAAAGGCAAGCGGAGAATGTTTCGCAGTAAGCATTCCTTCATGTTCGCCTGGTTGTTTCCAAGGATTCGCCAATGAAGCGAAACTCGGTGCTATTTCGGCGAAACCGTGGCTTGCGGTTGGGTGGCGATCGGCGAGGGGAGGCGTCAGCCGAGGGCGCTGCCGGGAACACGTCCGAAACAATCGGCGAAAGATCGGCGGGCAGGTGGCATCATGACTTCGTGAGTGAGTTGCTGAACACCGCCGATGTCGCGAACCTGCTGGATGTTTCGCCCCAGCGCGTACGGACGCTGGCCCGTGACAGTGTCCTTCCGGCGATCCGTGCCGAGGGAGGTGCCGGCTGGCTGTTCCGGGCCTCGGATGTACGGGAGTACCAGGAGCGTCGGACCGGGCGGCGGGTCGCGCGGGTGCCGCAGCAGGGCCAGGGCCGTCCCGAGACCGCTGCCCGGGCTCCGCGGGGGGCGGCGCCGCGACCGGGCGGGGACGAGGGCCTGCGGGGTGAGGTCGAGCGGTTGCGGGCCGAGAACGAGCGGTTGCGCGCCGAGGTCGATGACCTGGTGGCCGAGGTCGGGGGGCTGCGGGCGGACAATGAGCGGTTGCGCGCCGAGGTCGACGATGTGCGGGCGCAGGGCGAGGAGCTGGTGGCCAGCTTGCAGCGCTCGCGGGCGCTCAGCGAGGTGCTGGTGCGGGAGCTGGGCTGATCCAGTAGGCCCAGGCCAGGCGCCGTACGGTGGCCAGGCGCTGGGGGGCGTCGATCTGCGGTTCGAGGGTGGCCAGGGTGCCGACGGCGCGTTGGTGGGCGCGGACCAGTCCGCGGGCCTGCAGGGGCATGCCGGGGGGCACGTGGCGTCCGTTGGGTGCGCAGGTGACGAACAGGGCCCGGTGGTCGCTGCCCTCCAGGGCGTTGACCAGGTGGGCGCGCCGGTCCAGCCAGACGTGGACCGCGCCGGTTGCCCAGCCGGGCAGTGGGGCCAGGGCCTGGCCGGTGTCGGGGTCGGGCTGCCAGTCGAGGGGCAGGTGGTCGGGGGCCGGGGTGCGGATCCAGGTGCCGGTGCCGGTGGTGTGCAGGTCGTCGGTGCGCAGGTCCACCAGCTGTTCGCTGGTGAGTCCGGCGGTGCCGACCAGGGCGATGGCGGCGGCGGCCCGGCCCATCAGGGGGGTGTTCTGGTGGCGTAGGGCCCGGACGGTGAGGATGGTGTGCTCGGCCAGGTGGGCGGTGAGCTCGACCAGGGGGGTGGGGTCGTGGACGGGCGGGGGAGCGGGCTGTTGGGTGCGGGCGGCCAGCCAGCGCAGGGCCGAGGCCCGGGCCCGGACCGTGCGGGGTGATTCGGGTGCCTGGCGGTGGGGTCCGCGGACCCGTTGGCGCAGGCGGCCGGCGGTGGCCGCGGCCAGGTAGTCCTCGACGGCCTGGGGGGCGAGGAGCTCGGCGATGCTGACCCGGGCCATGGCCTTGACCCCGGCGCCGGCGGTGTAGTGGTCCAGGGCCGCGGTGATGGCCCATTCGCGTTGGCGGGTGGTGGAGGCCGAGGCGTGCCCCGACAGCTCGTCGATGAGGTCGGGCAGCACGGCAAGGACACGATCCGAGGGAGAAACCATCACCATGACGCCATAATAACAGGCCTGGGCGACCCGCCCCTCGGTGCCCCTCGCGTCACCACCCGAGTACCGCACAGCCGGGGTCGGGGGGGTCAACAAGGGAGAGGTCGCCTAGGCCTGTTATCAGATGTTGGTCAGGAGGCGATCGGGGCCGGGCACCGCCACGACGCCCCGATCGCACCGGCATAGGATCGGCCAGGTGGGGAAGGGCGAGAATCACACCGATCAGGACCGGGGGACCGCACCACGACATCCGTCGGCGTGGGCGGTGGTGTTCGCGTTCGGGCTGGTGAGCCTGTTCGCCGACATGGTCTACGAGGGCGCCCGCTCCCTCTACGGCCCGGCCCTGGTCGCCCTGGGCGCCTCGACCGCGATCGTCGGCCTGGTCACCGGCGCGGGGGAGGCGATGGCGCTGGTGCTGCGACTGTTCGCCGGACCGGTCGCCGACCGCCGCGGCGCCCACTGGTCGTTCACCCTCGCCGGCTACGCCCTGACCACGATCTGCGTCCCCCTGCTGTTCTTCGCCCCCCGGTTCGGGGCCGCCGGCCTGCCGTTCGGTACGGCCATGATCCTGGCCGAACGCGCCGGCAAGGCGATCCGATCCCCCTCCAAGTCCGCCCTGCTCGCCTACGCCGCCGGCGCCGTGGGGCGCGGCCGCGGCTTCGGGGTCCACAAGGCCCTGGACCAGCTCGGCGCCTTCGCCGGCCCCCTGCTGGTCGCCGCCGTGATCGCCGCCACCGGATCGCTCTGGCCCGGACTCGGCTGGCTGGTCCTGCCCGGCGCGGTGGCCATGGTGATCCTGCTGGCCATCCGCCGTGCCGTCCCCGACCCGACCGTCTACGCACCCGAGCACCCACCCCAGCAGCACCCCTCGACCCCGACCTCCTGGTGGCGCGCCGCCGCCGGGGCCCACCTGCCCGGGGCATTCTTCCGATACGCGCTCGCCGCGGCCCTGACCACCGGCGGCCTGGTCACCTTCGCGGTGATCTCGGTCCACCTGACCCGCGGCCTCGGCCTGGCCACCGCAGCCGTCCCGGCGCTCTACGCCGGCGCCATGCTCCTGGAGGCCCTCGCCGCCCTGGTCACCGGCTGGGCCTACGACCGGACCGGCCCCCAGGTGCTGTTCGCCGTACCGGTCCTGGTCGCCCTGGTCCCGGCCCTCGCCTTCGCCCCGACCCTGGCCCCCGCCCTGGCCGGCGTCGCGGTCTGGGCGGTGGCGTACGGCATCCAGGACTCCACCATCAAGGCCCTGGTCGCCGACCTGGTCCCCGGCCACCGCCTGGCCAGCGCGTACGGCATCTTCGCCGCCATCCAGGGCGCCTTCGCGATCCTCGGCGGCTGGACCGCCGGCTACCTGGTCGACCGCTCCCTGCCCGCCCTGGTCGTGGTGGTCGGGGCCAGCCAGGTGCTGGCCCTGGTCCTGCTATGGGCCTGCCAGCGCACCGCCGCTCGCTCGAGCGGATCGTCCTAGGTACTTGCCCCTCATCCACAGCCCCGCACCGGGAAGGGACAGCTCGTGCAGGTCGGCGAACACCGCGGCCCCCTCGCCGTAGGCACCCATCTGCAGCGTCAGCACGCACCGGCCCTCCGCCAGCCTCTCCCACCGGACCACCCCGGGGCGGCCGGCCGCTCCCGGCCCCTGGCACGGCCCTGCCGACCCCCGCCCGGACCATGGCGGCCGTGGTCCAGCCCGGCACCACGATCCTCGCCGTCCAATCCCACCCCGACATGCCCCGCCCGGCGGGAACACTGCCAGGTCCGGGCCCACCACAACGCCCCCCGGTGGCATCACCACGCAGTCACCGCCACAGCTGACCGAGCTGCTCAGGGGCACGCTGGAGAGCATCGTCCTGGCGATCCTGGCCGTACGACCCGCGTACGGCTACCAGATCACCGCCCGGCTGCGGGAGAACGGACTCACCGACATCGCCGAGGGCACGGTCTACGCCCTGCTCACCCGGATCGAGAAGCGGGGCCTGGTCGACGTCGAGAAGCGGCCCTCCCAGAAGGGGCCGCCACGCAAGGTCTCCACACCCAATGCCCAAGGGCGAGAATCCCTGGACGCGTTCTGGAGGACATGGAGCTTCCTCGCAGAACGACTGGACAAGCTCCGCACGGAAGAGGGCCAGCCATGACCGACACATGGATCCAGAAGGTCACCGGGTCACTGGAGCAGAAGAAGCAGTACCGCCGGTACCGCGCCAGGGCAGCACACCTGCCGCCCGACCACCGCGCCGCGGTCGAGGCACCGGAACGGTACCCGACTTGCCACGGGGCCATCGTGCGGGGTGACACCCTGGTGGCGATGCTGGCCGACCTGGCCGACCTGTTCGAGCAGGGCGCGGCCGACGGCACCACGGTCCGCCAGATCGTGGGGGAGGACCCCGGCGAGTTCGCCGAGACCTTCCTGCAGAACTCCTCGAAGGGCAATGGATCAACACCGAGCGGCAACGACTGACCGCCGCCATCGACCACGTGACCGACCCCGACAACGACAACGGCCGCCCCGACAGGGGCCGGCACCCCGCCATCGTCGGCAACGACGCGCCAGCAGCATAAGGAACCACCATGACCACCCACTTCGCCACCGACACAGCCATCCTGCTGGGACGCTCGCTGCGGCACGTCACGCGCAGCCCGGACACCAGCACGGTCAACGATCACCCCGATCGCGCTCCCGGCGCTGTTCACGTACGTCCTCGGCGGCGCGATCATGGCGCTGTCCACCCTGGCACTGACCTGGGTGGCGGTGATCGCCGGCCTGTCGGCGAAGTCCGTGGACGGCGCCGGAGCCTTCTCCTACCCGATCATCTTCCTGCCGTTCATCAGTTCGGCGTTCGTCCCGACCGCCACCCTGCCCGCCCCGGTCCGTGCCCTCGCCAGAACCAGCCGGTCACCTCCATCGTCGACACGATCCGGGCCCTGCTCGCCGGGCAGCCGGTCGGCAGCAGCATCTGGGCCGCGCTCGCCTGGTGTGCGGGCTGCTCGCGGTCGCATACGCGGTGAGCATGCTCAGCTACCGGCGCGCGATCTCCTGACCGCCCGGTCTCACTCGCCCACGGTCCGGGCGGCGGTGACCATCCCGTGCAGGGCGACCGCCGCCATCGCCTGCAGGGCGGCGAGGTGACCAGCCAACGCCCGTCGACCGGCCGGCAGGATCCGCACCCAGGTGCGGGCCCGCCCCTTCTGGCCCGCCGGTCGCTCCATGCGCACGTATCCGGCATCCGCCAGGACCTTCAGGTGCTTGGAAGCGACCGAGTCCGTCACCCCCAGGTAGTCACGGACCATCCCGAACTCCAGGGAATCCACCCCCGCCAGCAGGGCCAAGGACTTCAGCCGCTGAGGGGCGTGCACGATGTCGTTGAATCCCTGCTCCGGGGTGCTCATCGGGTCCCCCTCGGGCGCGCAGGACCGCGGTGGTACCCCTTGCGGTGCACCGCCGCGAACCGGTTGTCGACAGCACTGGTGGTCATGGCAGCACCAGCTTATCTTTCTGACATGGAAAGGTGAAAGTTTCTTTCTCTTTCCGCAACGGAAAACTAGGGGTGCAGTCAGAGGCATCCGATCCCGGGAGGGTCCCATGACAACGTACGTCCTGATTCCCGGAGCCGGTGGGCAGGTCTCCTTCTGGCGCCGACTGGTCCCAGAACTGCACGACCGCGGTCACCGGGCCATTGCCGTGGGCCTACCGGCGGGCGACGAGAGTGCAGGTCTGGCCACGTACGCCGACACCGTGGTGCGGGCTGTCGACGTCGCCGGACCGGTAACGATCGTCGCCCAGTCCATGGGTGGCCTGACCGCACCTCTGGTGTGCGACCGGCTCGAGGTCGAGCAGATCGTCCTGGTCAATGCGATGACCCCGACGCCGGGAGAGACCGGTGGCCAGTGGTGGGCCACCACCGGTCAGGCTGCCGCGATGCGGCAGTACGCGGCCCAGCAGGGCCTGGACCCGGAGGCCCTCGACGTGTGGGAGCTGTACTTCCACGATGCCGACGCCGGGCTCCTCGCCGAGGTGAGGGCCGCCCCGGAGGCGCCGCAGTCGGGCCGGCCCTTCGAGGACCCGTGGCCGTTGCCGGCGTGGCCCGAGGTGCCGACCCGCTTCCTGGCCGCCCGCGATGACCGGCTGTTCCCCCTGGACTTCCAACGACGCGTCGTTGCCGAGCGGCTCGGCCTCGAGGTCGAGCCGACCCCGGGCGGGCACCTGAGCTCCCTGACCCAGCCCACCGCCATCGCCATCGCGCTCACCGGCGGCCCACCTGCCGGCCGCGGTCGGACCACGGCAGGGTGACAGCTGCCCGAGCCGTCAGTGGTGGACGCGACCGGCTCGGGGCACAGGTCACCGGAACGAGTATCGGGTCCCGATGGACACTTCGGGGGACGGCGCCCCGGACCCGATCACCCGCGGGAGGTGTGGTGCAGGAACTCGTCCCACCAGCGCGGACCGCGTACGGCGACCCGGCCCTCCCGCGAGTCCCCGATCAGCCGGATCTGCGGCTTGCCGGCCGCGGCCACGGTCGGCGCATCGAAGGTCACCCAGGACCAGCCCTGACCCGTGCGCATCTGCTCGTGCTCGACGCCCCAGCCCTCGGGGACGATCAGCACGAATGACCCCCAGGCCCCGCGCAGCTCGATGGTGACCCGGCCGTTCGGCGGCGGGACGGCCTCCAGCATGTTGAGCACGACGGCCGACCAGGTCGGTTCGGCGATGATCCACTCCGGCACCGTCCAGCGTCCGGCCCGCACGATGCCCCGGTAGGCGGCCCGCAGTACGACTGCCTCCCGCGTCGCCGGCGTACGGTCCTCACCGATCGCGGGCAACGGCGCGACAGGGGCGTGGCCGGCCGGCAGGTCGACGATCAGGTCCTGGAGCTCGGACTGGAAGCGGGCCGCACTGGCGGCTTCCATCCGCATCTCCAGTTCCTCCAGCGTCAATCTGCCCTCGGCGGTGGCTGCGGTCAGGATGTCGATGACCCGGTCGCGGTCGGCGTGACCGGCCCGGATCCGGGGCTGCGGCGACTCGGAGAACTGCTCCACCTTCAGCCCCGTACGTGTGCCGCCGGGGCGGGCATCGAGTGACCGGAGGGGCGGGAGGGAAGCGCAGTCATGGTTCCCGAGCCTAGCGCGCCACCGGATCGATCCGCCGCGGCGCCAGGATGCCCTCGGCCCGATAGATCCGGTCGAGCCCCTCGGCGATCCGTGCCACGTCGACCGCCTCGGCGGCCCGGCGCCCGGCCGCGGTGAGGTCCGGGAGGTCGCCGTCGAGCAGGGAGCGCAGGCGCCGTTCGACATCGTCGCCGAACGTCTCCCCCCGGCCGCGGACCATGTGGGTGACCCGGCCGTCGGGCAGCCAGTCGCGGTAGATCGGAATGTCACGCACCACCACCGGTGTCCCGCAGGCCAGTGCCTCGAGCAGCACGATGCCCTCGGTCTCCTCCTTGGTGAGGAAGCAGAACGCGTCCGCCCCGCAGTAGGCGTCCCGCAGCACCTCCTTGGCCACGTAGCCGGGGAAGTGGCAGTTCGCCGGTGCCGAGGCCACCGCTGCGGCCACGTCGCGGGTGATCAGCCGCTCGTCGGTGCGTCCGTACCAGACGAAGTGGACCTGCGGCAGGCGCCGGGCGACGCTGACCCAATCGAGGATTCCCTTGCGCACCATCTGTAGCCCCACGCTGACCACGACCGGCGCGTCCGGGGCCAGGCCGAGGGTGTGGCGCAGCCGCGGGCGGGCCGAGGGGTCGGGCCGGAAGAACGTGGTGTCGACACCATTGGACAGGACGTGGATGGTGGTCCGGATCCCGTACGCCGGCCCGGATACCAGGGACCGGGCGTACGGGGTCGGGGTGACCACGGCGTCGCCGCGCCGGTAGATCCAGGCGATCCAGCGTCGGAACAGCCCGGAGACCCGGTTGGCGCCGGTGAACGAGTCCCGGAAGTCCTCTTCGGTGGAGTGGGCCCACACCAGGACCAGGCGCCCGCGCCGGCGCGCCCACGCGGACATCAGTGGTGTGTCGGGGAAGGGTGTGTTGAGATGGACCACGTCGTAGTCCGCCCACGGGTTCGTCACCACCTGATGGCCCAGGGCGCGGACGGCGTGCTGCTGGTGGCGGATCGCCTCGCCGATGCCGGACTGGGTGGCCAGGGCGGCGAGCCCGGTGGGAAACAGGACCCGCAGCCCGGTCCTGGGGCGGCCCGCCCCGGTCTCCGGACGACTCACCATGGCAGGAACCTCACCAGCAGAGCGCTGATGCCCAGCCCGTACGCCATGATGGCCCAGGGCTTGCACAACAGGATGATGAGCACGAAGGAGCGCCACCGCATCCGGGTGGTGCCGGCCAGGTAGCAGAGCATGTCGTCCGGGGCGACCGGCAGGGCGATGGCGATCGCGAACGCGCGCGTGAAGTGGGGGCTGCGGGTCCAGCCCAGGTATTTCTCGACCGTCCGCGGGGCGAACATCCGCTCGATCAGGCCCAGTCCGACCCGCCGGGCGATGAGGAAGTTCAGCATCGAGCCGGCGCAGATCGACAGGTAGTTGTAGATCGTGCCTTCGACCGGGCCGAACAGCAGCGGGCCGGCGACCACCAGGATCCCGCCGGGCAGGATCGGGAACACCACCGAGGCGCAGCTGGCGACCATGAAGATCAACGGCCCGAAGAACCCCATCGAGTCCATGAACGCCTGCAGGTTCTCCAGGGAGGACAGCACCCCGGTTCGCAGGCCGACGACCACGATCGCGAGGCTGGCCGCGAAGCCGACCAACGGGCTGATCATCGACGCCAGGCGCAGCGGATCGCGGGGGCGGTGGGGGCCCTGGCCATCCTGGTCGGTGATCATCGGTGACTCGGCAGGGGGGAGCACGGTGGTCATCTCAGGCCGACCTGCGGTGGTGTGCGTGGTTGCGGCGGGCGGCCTGGTAGACGTCGTTGACGGCCCGGCCGAACGATGCCGCAGCGAAGTGTTCGGCGTGGGCGGTGGCGGATCGGGACAGGCGCTCCAGGGTATGCCGCTCGAGGGTCCGGGCCAGCCCCTCCTCGAATCCGGCGGTGTCGTCGAACTGCCAGCCCGTGACGTCGTCGATCGCGACGCCGGCCAGGCAGGGGTCACGACGGACGAGCAGCGGCAGGCCACAGGCCAGCGCCTCGATGTAGGACAGGCCCTGGGTCTCGCTGAGCGAGGCGCTGACGAACACGTCGCCCATCCGGTAGTAGCGCGCGACCTCGGCGTGCTCCACCCGTCCGACGAACCGGACCCGGTCCCCGATCCGGAGCCGAGCCACGTGTTGCTCCAGCACCGAACGGTGCGGCCCGTCCCCGACGAGCACCAGGGTGGTCGCCTCGACATGGCTGGCGGCGTAGTGGTCGAGGACCTCCTCGAGGTTCTTCTCCTTGGCCAGCCGGGAGACCGACAGGAGCACCCGGTGGTCGGCGGGGATGCCGTGGCGGCGCCGCAACTGCTGCGCGTCGGCCTGCTCGGACGGCGTACGGGCCGGGCGGAACCGGTCCAGGTCCAGGCCGGTGGGGACGACCTCGATCGGGGTGGTGACACCGTAGCCGGTCAGTAGTTCGAGCACCTTCGAGGTCGGGGTGATCACCGCGTCGGTCCGGTTCAGGGTCCGGCGCGAGAAGGCAGCGGCGACCTTCTTGCCCACCGACAGGCTGGGCGAGTAGTAGTGCGTGTAATCCTCGTAGATCGTGTGGTAGGAGTGCACCCACGGCACGCCGAGCCGTCCGGCCAGGCGTCGGGCCCACATGTAGGTGGTGAACTCGCTGTGCGAGTGCACCACCTGCGGGGACCAGCGCAGGATGTCCCGCTCGATCGCGTGGTGGCGGGGGCTGCCGATCCGTGCGGACTCGTACAGGATCGAGGCGGGGATCGACCCGATCCGGTACATGTCGGCCTCTCGCCCGGAACGACGGCCCGTCGCCAGGGTCAGCAGCCGGACGTCACAGCCGGCCCGGGCCAGCTCGCGCTTGAGGGTGGCGACACTGGCCACGACCCCATTCGTCGTGTCCCACCAATCGGTGCACAGCAGCACGCGGGTAGGTTCAGCCCTTGACTCTGTCATGATTCCATCGCACCGCTCTCGTGTCGGCGGGACAATCGGGTTGGCCCCGAACGGGATCCGGGTTTACCCCGGGAGGGGATGAATCCGGTCCGTCCGGGGAAACGACCGCTCATGCCGTCTCCGATTGCATGTCTAGCACGGGGTCCGCCGATCACAGTGGACCCCTCGAAGGGGACTGCTCGCGTGTCGTCCGGGGCCGCGCGCCATCGGCGCCGGCCGGCCGGGACGGCAAGGAGGCCCGGACGTCATCCACCGGCGTACGTCCCCTGGAACAGCACGCCCACCTGCGGGTGCGTGATCGCGAAGGCGAACGGCCGGTCGTAGTGCAGGGCCAGCGCCTCGGCCCGCCCGCCGGGGGAGAAGGCTGCCCGCACCACCCCCATGAATGCCGCGGCGGCAGCCCGCACCCCCTCGTGGGTCACCTCGATCAGCGCCGCCTGCCTGGCCTGCCCGACGTACGAGCCCTCCCCGAGACCGGGCATCCCCTCGCGGGGGTCGCTGGCGTGGGCCAGGCCCCATCGGTCCGCCTCCCGCAGCAGGTCGGTGGTCCGGGCGAACGCGAACCGGGGAAGGGTGACCTCGACCCGACCGGGGTCATCGCCGGCCACCGTCGCCACCAGCGGGTGGCCGGCCTGCAGGGGAGCCAGGGTGCTGTCGAGCAGGAGCGCCTCCAGGCCCGCCTCGGGTCCTCGCTCGTCCATGGCGAAGGAGACCAGCAGCCCGGGATCCTCACCGCCCTCCGGAACACGCAGACGGTGCCGGGAGACCGCTGTCCGGCCGTCGGGGCTCAGCCCCGTGTCACCTGCCCGCACCCGGCGGGTGAAGCCGGCGACCGACCTGCCATCGAACCGCACCGCCGGGTCCGGCGTTCCCGGTGTCTCCCACTGTGCGTCCAGGGCGAGCGCGGAGGCGACGACGGCCGTGGTGGCAGGTCCGACCCGGACCGGTGCGTCGGCGATCATCCCGAGCGTGTGCTCGCTGGTCCAAGCGTCCAGGGCCCGCTGGGCCTCCTGGTCACTGGTCGGCAGCTCCTTCAGCAGGTTCCCGAGCCGGTCCACCGCCTCCGGCGGCACCGGCAGGCGGGTCCACACCGCCAGGGCCGCGTGCAGCACCTGGGACCGGCCCATCACCAGGGCAGCCTCGATGGCCTCGGCATGGAGGTCCTCGGCGTCCTGGTGCCACGCCTTCCTGACCTCGGCCCTCCCCGCCGGGGTCAGGAAGGGGGCGACCAGGCCCACGGCCAGACGGATCCCCGCCGGGCTCGACACCGTGCTGTCGCTCACAGGGGTACTCCTCACTCGCGGTGGAGTCGGGCCAGGTGACCTCGATGCGGATCATCGTACGGGCAGAAACGGCCATCACCGGGCGGCCGTGGCCAGCCAGGTCCAGGCGTGGCCGCGTGGTCAGGCCGTCGGTAGCCAGACCACGAACATGCTCCCGCATCCCTGTCCGTCGCTGCTGGCGGTCAGGGTGGCGCCGTGGCGGCGGACCAGCGCCCGGCTGATCGTGAGTCCGACCCCGGAGCCCGAATGGTCGTGCTCCCGGGCAGTGCTGCCGCGGAAGAAACGTTCGAACACGTGGGGAAGCTGGTCGGCAGGGATGCCCTCGCCGGAGTCGGCCACGACGATCTCGACCCCGTCCGTGCCGTCCGTGCCTGCCGAGCATCGGACCGAGACGGTCACGGTCCCGTCGGTCGGGGTGTGGCGCAGCGCGTTGGTGAGCAGGTTGACCAGCACCTGGCTGATCCGACCGGGATCGACCAGGACGGTCGTTGCTCCCTCGGGGCCCGGGTCGGTCCGGGTGACCAGGCGTACGCCCTTGTTCTGGTAGGCGCCGGCCAGTTCCCCGGTGACGGCGGTGACCAGGTCGTTCGCCCCGATCCTTTGCAGGTCGAGCGCCAGCGTGCCCTCCTCGGCCCGCGAGACCGCGGAGATGTCCCGGGCCACGGCGCTCATCCGGTCGACCTCGCTGCGGAACAGCTGCTGCAGGTCTGGGTTCCCATCGATGATGCCGTCCTCCAGCCCCTCGAGGTGGGTGGACATCGTGGCCAGGGGGGTACGGAGTTCGTGCCCGACGTCGGTCAGCAGCCGTCGGCGGGTGTCCTCGGTGTGGCGGATCGTGTCGGCCATCGAGTTGAACGCGGCGGCGAGGTCGTCGAGCTCGCGGCCGTTGCCGTGCTCGGGCAGGTCCACCTCGTACCGTCCGGAGGCCACTTCGCCGGCCGCCCGGGTGATGCCGCGCAGCGGGCGACGCACCGCTCGCCCCACCCACCAGCTGACGATTGCGGCAACGAGCAGGGACAGGGCAAGTCCGGTGGCCAGGGCGATGGTGCTGGGGTCGCGGAACGCGTACTCCACGTGCTGCATCTGGGTGGGCGCCACCGGCGGGGAGACCTGCACCATGTGGCGGTGGAAGATGCCTGGGCCGACCAGTGAGGCGACGATGCCGACGGTGACGATCGCCGAGCCGACCACGACGATCTGGGCGAGGAGGAGCCTGCTGGCCAGGCTGGTGAACCGTGGCCGGTGCCCGTTGCTCATCCCGTGCCCATCCGGTAGCCGACTCCCCGAACGGTCAGCACGAAGCGAGGGTCGGAGGGGTCGTCGCCGAGCTTGCGGCGCAGGTTGGCGATGTGGACGTCGACGATGTGGTCGTCGCCGACCCAGTGCTCCCCCCACACCGCGTCGAGCAGTTGGCGGCGACTGAACGCCCACCTGGGCCGCTGCGACAGGGCCAGCAGCAGGCTCATCTCGGTAGGTGTCAGCGGCAGCGGTTCGCCATCAAGGAACGCCTCGTGGCCGGCCACGTCGATCCGCAGACCCCCGATGACGCGATCCATTCCCTCGTGCGGGACGGCCGCCCCGTCCGGGCCCGGCCGGGCTCCGATGCTGCGGGGCCGGCGCAGCACGGCCTGGACCCGGGAGACGAGTTCGCGGGTGCTGAACGGCTTGGTGACGTAGTCGTCGGCGCCCGCCGCAAACCCCATCAGGGTGTCGAACTCGTCCGACCGGGCGGTGAGCATGAGAACGTACGCGTCGGAGAAGGTGCGCAGCTGCCGGCACACCTCGATGCCGTCGAGCCCGGGCAGGCCGAGGTCGAGGACGACGACGTCCGGCTGCCAGTCGCGGCCGGCGGCGAGGGCGTCCGGGCCGGTGTGCTCGAGTCGGGTCAGGTAGCCGGCGCGCTCCATGTAGCTGGCGACCATCCTCGCCAGGGCCTTCTCGTCGTCGACGATCAGGATGCGCGGCGGCGAGGTCTGGGCGGATTCCATGCCCAGACGATAGGCCTCGTCCCCAACCTCCATGGGCCCTCGGCTGGTCGTGTCCTCAGGCCAGTCGGACCGTGGTCAGGCAGGTCGGGTCGTCCTTGCCGGTAGCGACCGGAGTGGTGGCGGACCGTCCGTCGTACGTCACGGTCAGGGTGCCGGTGGTGTCGCGGGGCAGCCAGTACCCGGCGAAGCCGTTCTGGTGCAGTGTGGTGTCCTCGTCCACGAGAGTCGCCCCGGAGGCGTCGGTGATGGTCACGTGGACCTGCTCGCCGGCGAGCTCGCCCTGGCAGGTGGCGAGGTTGTGGTAGTAGCACTCGTGCGTCCGGTTCACGTACGGGGCGACCGACAGGTAGAACCGGCCGTCGGGCAGCGGCATGGCGACCTGGGTGTCCTGGCCGGTCAGGACGATCTGGTCGTAACGGACCGAACCTGCCGGGCCACTGTCCCGGTCCTGGGCCGATGCCTCCAGGGCCTCGACGACTTGCTGGGCGGAGCTGCCCTGCAGGCCTGCCTGGGCGAGCATGGCGTCGACCGCGGCCTCGGAGGTGTCCGGGGCAGCGGGGGAGGAGGCCTGGCCGGTGGCCGGTGCCGGGGCGGTCACGTCTTGGGTGGTCGCCGTGCACCCGGCGAGGGTGAGGGCACCGATCGCGGCCAGGGCGGGCAGGAACCTCTTCACGATCTCTCCTCCGAGCGGGGACTGACGGCGGGCGGGCGCAGCCGTACGTCCACCATCGAAGCCCGGCTTCCTCAAGGCCCGGAGTCGGAAGTGTCAAGGAACGGTCAAGAAGTCCCGGCCGCACGACCTTGACGGGTTGCCTCGAGCATCGGTCAATGGATGTGGACCAGCAGGCCTCGAACCGGTCCCACCGGGCCAGGGGAGGAACAGGACGATGGACACGCGAGCGACGACGACACCCCAGGTGCTGGTGGACTTCATCACGACGGTGGACGGGTATGCCTCGGGCGAGGGCTGGCCGGGGTGGTGGGGGCTGGAGGGCCCGGAGTACCTCGGCTGGCTCGCCGAGCAGCAGGAGAGCGAGAAGGACTTCACGACGCTGATGGGGGCGAACACCTATCGGCTCTATGCCTCGTTCGCAGCGGCTGCGGCATCGGCCGGCGGGGGCATGTCGGATCGGGAGGCGGTGCGGGAGAGAAAGCGGACCGGCACCCGGTCGATGCGGACCAACGGCAGCCTGAGCCTGTGCCGTTCCCTGCTGGCGGCAGGACTGGTGGACCGTTTCCGGGTGGTCTTGTTCCCGGTGATCACCGGGAGGACCGGGCACGAGCGGATCTACGACGGCTACCCCGACCTCGGCCTGGCGCTGGTGGAGAGCCGGACGTTCGACGGGAACATCCAGCTGCTGGAGTACGTGCCCACCCTGATCAGCGGCCCCCCGCAGGCGCGCCCGACCTGACCCGGCCCGGCGGTCACCGGGCGGTGGTGTGATGGGGCCACGTACGGCGCCGCAACCCCGTCCGGCGGAGAGTCCGGCGGAGACCAGGGCGCCGGCGCGGCGCTTCCGGATGCCCGAGGTGCAGCCCTGGGGCTCAGGAGCCTGACTGGTCGAGGCCTCCCCACCTGCTGGGGGCGCCCGGCCGAGGCGGTGGGCGCACCCAGCCCGGACCGGGTCAGTCCAACACCTCGTTCAGCAGCTTGGTGACCCGGATTTGGATGTCGTCGGCGATGGCGCGGACCCGGGCAAGGTCGGCCCCGGCAGGGTCCGCAACCTCCCAGTCCTCGTACCGGCGCCCGGGGAAGTAGGGGCATTCGTCGCCGCAGCCCATGGCGATCACGACGTCCGCGGCGCGGACCACATCATCGGACAGCGGCTTGGGGTAGGCATCGGTGAGTTCGACACCCCGCTCCCGGAGCACCTCGACCGCGGTGGCGTTCAAGGCGTCCGCCGGGCGGGAACCGGCCGACCGTACGTTGACGCGGCCCCCGGACAGGTGGTTGGCGAGAGCTGCGGCCATCTGCGAACGGCCGGCGTTCTGGACGCAGATGAACAGTAGTTCGGGTCGGCGCTTCGCGCGCAGACCCTTTGCCTGCGCGGTGGCCAGGAGCTCCTGGGTGGCGAAACGTTCAACCAGGACGGGCAGGAAGGTCGGCACGCGATTCCCGGCCGCCAGGCGGGCGTGGGCGTTGCGGACCGCGGCCCGGACCTGCAGGGGCGAGAAGGTGTCCCGGTACTGGTAGGTGAGGGTTTGGACGATGTCCTCGTAGCGAGCAGCGTGCTCGACCGGTTCGCCGGTCAGCTCGAGTGCGAGGTCGACGACCCGTTTCGTGATGTCGTCACGGACGATACGCATCCGTTCCATGCCGTCGATGCCATCCTTCGATGGCTCGACCGTGTCCCAGACCCGGATCGGCGCCTTGCCAGGATTCTCGATCACGGCCTCGGAGCCGACCAGGATGACCACGTCGACGGTGTCGAGCAGTGACGGGTCGATGGGCTGGGGGCGTTCGCCCTCCATCGAGGCACCCACTTCCTCGATGCTGGCGAGGGACAGGGCGTTGAGGGCGTCGCCGGGCCTGGTGCCCGCCGAGTGCACGGTGATGGACTTGCCGGCGATCTGGCGCATCAGGGCGGCTGCCATCTGGGACTTGCCGCCGTTCTTGACACAGACGAAGAGGACCGAGGGTGGGGTGGTGGCCATGGTGTGCTCCGGGTGGTGGGGTGGAGACTGCACAAGAGGGGACGAGACGGTCAGCCCACGGCGGCCGGACGGGTGTCCAACCGGCTGAGGTCGAGGAGCCGTGCAGGGCCGGTCGGCTCCGCGGCGGTCATGGGGAGGACGGCGGTACGCGGCGAGTGGTCCGCCACCTCCCGGATCCGGTTGAGCTCCGCCGTTGCGCGGGCCTGCAGCAGCGCAGAGGTCGGCCGGGCCGCGGCCAGTGAGTTGTTGACCACCCAGGCCCAGGGGTGCAGGTCCGCGCGTGCGAGGTCCGCCTCGAACTGTCGTGCCTCCAGCACCGGAGTCGTCTCGGGCAAGGTGACCAGGACCAGTTTGGTGAGGTCCTGGTCCCGCAGCCGCATCATCGGGGTGGTGAAACGCTGCCCCGGGCTCATGTTGCGCACCACTTCACGATGGTAGGAGCCGGTGGAGTCCAGCAGGAGCAGGGTGTGCCCGGTGGGTGCGGTGTCCACGATGACGAACTGGTGGGCCGCCTCGGTGATGACCTTGGAGAAGGCGTGGAAGACGGAGACCTCCTCGGTGCAGGGGGAGCGAAGGTCCTCGGCGAGCTGGGCGCGGCCGTCGGCGTCGAGTCGATCACCCTTGGTGCGCATCACGTTGTCACGGTAGGCCTCGACGGCAGCGGCGGGATCGATCCGGGTCACCGTGAGGTTCTCGACGGTGCCTCGGACGACGCTTTCGGGATGCCCGGCAGGGTCGGTGGTGCTCAGGTGGACCCGATGGCCCCGGGCTGCGAGCCCCACGGCGAGGGCAGCCGCGACGGTGGTCTTGCCGACCCCGCCCTTGCCCATGCACATGACCAGTCCGTGATCGCCCCGGGCGAGTTCGTCGACCAGCGCATCCAGACCGAGCGGCAGCCCGGATGACAGGACGTCCCCATCGGTAGGTTCGTACGCCTCCGGCCGGACCGGGGGCTGCTCGTCGTCCTCGGCGAGGAGGCCTCGAAGGGAGTCGACGCCAAGCACCTCGCCCGGCTTCAGGGCGATCTGGTCGCGGGGGAGGCCTTCCAAGGCCTCGGGAAGCTGGTCGAGGGCCTCCCGCTCCTTGGCGGCGAGAGCCTCGGCAAGAGGGTCGCCCTGGGCCGCTGCCATCGGCAGCATGGCGTTGATGACCAGGTGTTGGCGCACCATCCCTCGGTCCTCCAGTTCGCCAGAGGCCCGTGCGGCCTCGGCGAGGGCGGAGCGGTCGGCGCGAGCGACGAGGACCAGCCGGGTGAGGTCCGGGTCGCCGAGGGCGGCCACCGCCATGGCGTACGTGCTGCGCTGCTTCTCCAGACCCGACATCGGGCCGAGGCAGGACGCATCGCCCTTGCCGGTGTCGAGGAATCGGCTCCAGTCACCCGGCAACTCCAGCAGCCGGATGGTATGACCGGTGGGTGCAGTGTCGAAGATGACGTGGTCGTACGCCGCGGTGGACACCGGATCGGCCAGGAACCCGGTGAACTCGTTGAACGAGGCGATCTCGGTGGTGCAGGAGCCGGACAGCGACTCGGTGATCGCCGCGACCTCTGCCGCCGGCAGGAGGTTGCGGACCGGCCCGACGATCTTCTCCCGGTAGGCCTCGGCCGCCGCCTCGGGGTCGATCTCGACCGCGTCCAGCCCGGGGACCGCCACGATCGCGGTGGGCGCACTGGTCAGGTCGGCCGCGAACACGTGCCCGACGTTGGAGGCCGGATCAGTGCTGACCAGCAGCACACGCCTGCCGGTGTCGGCCAGGGCGACCGCGGTGGCGCAGGCGAGGGAGGTCTTGCCGACCCCGCCCTTGCCGGTGAAGAACAGGAAGCGGGGAGCGTCCGCCAAGAAGGTGGGTGACATGATGTGGTCGGTTCCCCTTCAGCAGCAGCCGGTGTCGCCGCAGCAACCGGTGGACTGGGGGGCGGTGGACGGGTCGGCAGCAAGACCGGCCAGTCTCTCCAACGTCGCGCGGTCCGGGTACGAGCCGGTCGCGACCGTGACGCCGTCCACGAGGGTCAGCGGTAGTCCGGAGGAGCCGGCGACCCGAAGGAAGTCGACGACTGCCGGGGTGTCCGCGAATGCCTGCGGATCGTTCGCCAGGTTGTGGCGCTCGATGTCTGCGCCACGGCTCCTCAGTGCCGCCAGGTCGGCGGTGAAGGTGACCAGGTCCTGGTCGACGTCGTCACCGCAGACCCCGGTGTTGCAGCACAGGGCGGGTTCGAACACGTCGATCCGGGGCCGTACGCCGGGCGTCTGGATCAGGTCCAGGCGCGTACGTCCGGCGGCGAGGTCGTTCGCGGTGGTGTTGGTCATGGCGTTCCTTCCAGGGAAGTGCGGGTGTCAACGATTGCGGGTGGGGACAGTGGGGTCGTCCGGGAACAGGCGGGGTGCCAGCCACAGGCCGACGTAGACCAGGCCGACCAGGACGGGCACCTCGATCAGCGGACCGACCACCCCGGCCAGCGCCTGGCCCGAGGTGACGCCGAACGTGCCGATCGCCACCGCGATGGCCAGCTCGAAGTTGTTGCCGGAGGCAGTGAAGGCGACGGAGGTCGAGTGCGCGTAGTCCAGGCCGACCGCGCGCGACAGCAGCAGTCCACCGAGCCACATGATGGCGAAGTAGGCCACCAGCGGCAGCGCGATCCGGGCCACGTCGAGCGGCCGGCTGGTGATCGCCTCACCCTGGAGTGCGAACAGCAGCACGATCGTGAACAACAGTCCGTAGAGCGCCCAGGGGCTCAGCTTGGGCAGGAAACGCCCCTCGTACCAGTCGCGGCCCTTGGTCCGCTCCCCGACCAGCCGGGTCAGGAAACCGGCGACCAGCGGGACGCCGAGGAAGACCAGCACCGAGACGAAGATCGCCCAGAACGAGAAGTGCGTGGAGGTGGTGGACAGGCCCAGCCAACCCGGCAGGATCTGCAGGTAGAACCAGCCCAGGGCGGAGAACGCGACCACCTGGAACACCGAGTTGATCGCCACGAGCACCGCGGCGGCCTCCCGGTCCCCGCAGGCCAGGTCGTTCCAGATCAGCACCATCGCGATACAGCGGGCCAGCCCGACGATGATCAGCCCGGTGCGGTACTCGGGCAGGTCGGGCAGCAGCAGCCAGGCCAGGGTGAACATCACTGCGGGGCCGACGACCCAGTTCAGCACCAGGGACAGACCCATCAGCCTCCGATTGGAGGTGACCCGGCGGGTCTCGTTGTAACGGACCTTCGCCAGCACCGGGTACATCATCACCAGGAGGCCGACAGCGATCGGCAGGGAGACCGACCCGATCTTCACCGCCTCCAGCACCGTGTTCAGCCCGGGCACGAAACGGCCCAGCAGGAGCCCGGCCGCCATCGCCGCGATGATCCACACCGGCAGGTAACGATCCAGCAGGCTCAACCGCCCGGCAATGGATGGGGGGCGGACCGAACCGGGGTGCACCTCGGTCTGGGACACGAGCAACTCCTCACATCGACAATGTTCGATACCGAGCCTACTGTAGACCTATTGATATTTGTCAATATGGCTAGACTGGGGCAATGGATCAGGTGGCACTCCCCAAGGCAGACCTCCTCGACACGGAGACCGACGAGGCCTGCTTCGCCGGTTCGTCGCCTCTGATGTCGGCCGACCGGGCGACACGCCTGGCCGAGGCCTTCAAGGCGCTCTCGGACCCTACCCGCGTACGGCTCCTGGCCCACGTCTGTGCATCGGAGCACGGGACCGCCTGCGCCTGCCACCTGCCGGAACTCCTCGGGATCAGCCAACCCACCCTCTCCCACCACCTGAAGAAGCTGGTGGAGGCAGGTCTGGTCACCCGCGAGCAGCGTGGCCGGTGGGCGCACTACACCGCCGTCGCCGAGGCGCTGGAGGTGGTCCGGGACTTCCTGGGGGAGTCCACCGACGCCGCACACTGCTGCTGATCCGGCCGGGCTGCTGACCCGGTCGACCCCACGGCGGGGGGTGCGGCAGCTGCCGGGTGGCGAGCCGCGTGGCGCTCCGGGTCCGGCCCGTGTCGCACGGCGACATCCCCCCAGAGCTTCGGCCGGACATGATTCAGTAGACACTGTACTGTTCACTGAGTGCTGACCATTTCTTCCCGTCTTGACGTGATGAACCGGTTGGGTCGGGCCATGGCCGACCCCACCCGGTCCAGGATCCTGCTCACCCTGCTGGAGGGGTCCGCCTATCCGGCCGACCTCGCACACGATCTGGGGCTGACGCGCTCGAACGTGTCGAACCACCTGGCCTGCCTGCGCGACTGTGGCATCGTGGTCGCCGAGCACCAGGGGCGAAAGACGCGCTACCAGATCTCCGACCTGCACCTGGCGGCCGCACTGAACGCCCTGGTCGACGTGACGCTGGCGGTCGACGAGAGCGCACCCTGCCTGGATCCGGCCTGCCCGGTCGAGGGGTGCTGCGAGGGCGAGGGACGGGCATGAGCACGGTGACCGAGTCGCGGGTCGAACGGCACGATGACTACGACGATGACAGGCCCTGGCATCGGGATCCCGAGGTGATGCTGCCGGCCGGCTCCGGTCTCGCACTGGCGGCCGGCCTGGTGCTCGAATGGTCCGGCATGGACACGGCGGCGACCGTGCTGTTCTGGGCCGGGTTGCTGCTGGGCGCCGCCACCTTCGCGCCCGGGGCGATCCGAGGCCTGGTCACCCAGGGCAGGCTGGGCATCAGCCTGCTGATGACGATCAGCGCCACCGGTGCGGTCCTCCTCGGCCACGTCGAGGAGGCGGCGGCACTGGCGTTCCTGTACTCCATCGTCGAAGCGTTGGAGGACAAGGCGATGGACCGGGCCCGCCACGGGCTGCGGGCGCTGCTCGACCTGGTGCCCCGCACCGCGACGATCGTGACCGACGGTGTCGCCACGCAGGTGCCGGCCGCCGATCTCGAGGTCGGCCAGGTGCTGCGCGTACGGGCCGGCGAACGGGTCGCGACCGATGCAGTGGTGCGCAGCGGGCGCAGCAGCCTGGACACCTCCGCGATCACGGGGGAGTCGATCCCGGTCCGGGTCGGCCCCGGTGACCCGGTCCTTGCGGGCGCGATCAGCACCAGCGGGGTGCTGGAACTGGAAGCCACCGCACCCGGCTCGGACAACTCCCTGACCACGATCGTCGAGCTGGTGGAGCGGGCCCAGGCCGAGAAGGGCGACCGCGCCCGTCTCGCCGACCGGATCGCCCGCCCCCTGGTCCCCGGTGTCCTGGTCCTTGCCGCCCTGGTCGGACTGGTCGGCTCCCTGCTGGGCGACCCGCAGGTGTGGATCACGCGGGCCCTGGTCGTGCTGGTGGCGGCCTCACCCTGCGCCCTGGCGATCTCGGTCCCCGTCACGGTGGTCTCCGGCATCGGCGCGGCCACCCGGTTCGGTGTCGTGGTCAAGAGCGGCGCCGCCTTCGAGCGGTTCGGCACCATCCGCCACGTCGCATTCGACAAGACCGGCACCCTCACACGCAACCGCCCCGCAGTCTCCCGGGTGGTCACCGCAGGAGCCGAACGGGACGACGTCCTGGCCTGGGCGGGCGCCCTGGAACGGCACAGCACGCACCCGCTGGCGGCAGCCCTGGCCGCTGCCGCTCCCGAGGCACCGCCGGCCGATGCGGTCACCGAGTTCGCCGGCCAGGGCATCACCGGCAGCGTTCTGGGGGCCAGGGTCTCGGTCGGCAGCCCCGGTTGGCTTGCTGCCGAGGGGCTCGCCGAGCAGGTCGAGGAGCTCGAGCAGGAGGGAATGACCGTCGTCATCGTCCACCGCGACGGTTCGGTGGTCGGGGCGATCGGGGTGCGCGACGAGCTCCGCCCCGAGGTCCCCGACGTCGTCGCCACCCTCGCCGGGCAGGGCATCGCCGTCACCATGCTGACCGGCGACAACCGTCGTACCGCGCAGGCCCTCGCGGCCCGGGCCGGGATCAGCGACGTACGCGCCGAGCTGCGACCGGCGGACAAGGCCACCGCCGTCCGGGACCTCGCCCGCACCGTTCCCACCGCGATGATCGGGGACGGCATCAACGACGCGCCTGCACTGGCCGCCGCCGATATCGGTATCGCGATGGGCGCGACCGGTTCCGACGCCGCGATCGAGTCCGCCGACATCGCCTTCACCGGCCATGACCTGCGGCTGATCCCGCAGGCCCTGGCCCACGCGCGCCGGGGCGGGCGGATCATCACCCAGAACGTGGTGCTGTCGCTGCTGATCGTCGTGGTGCTGATGCCGCTGGCGATCACCGGCGTCCTCGGGCTGGCCGCGGTGGTCCTGGTCCACGAGGTCGCCGAGGTCGTCGTCATCCTCAACGGCCTGAGGGCGGCACGCGGTCGATCGGTGGGACCCTCCTGACCGGGGTGGGAGTCGTCTGGGGAGCACCACTGCCACGATGACCTGCCAGGCACTCCGGACGTTGAGGGCCGATGCGGACGTGCCGGAGTTACGGCGGATCTTCCGCTCAGCCGCTGCACTCGTGAAATCCGCTGCCGAGCACAACATCCGCGGCCCTCTGGATCCCCGACACAACGTCCGCAGCCAACGCTGGCGACGCCGGGCGAGCTGATGGGAATACCGTGACGCCAGCGATTGTTGACAACCATTGTCAGGATCATCGTGGCACTGGCGCGCCGGAAGGAACACCGCACATGGCCAAGAGGAACCAGCTACGTCCGCTGGTGCAGCTGCGCTCGAGCGCAGGCACCGGCTTCACGTACATCACCCGCAAGTCGCGCCGGAACACGCCGGACCGTCTGGTGCTGACCAAGTTCGACCCGATCGTGCGCCGACACGTGGAATTCAAGGAGACCAACTGATGAAGAACACCATCCACCCCGAGTACCACGAGGTCGTCTTCCGCGACAACACCGCCGACTACGCCTTCCTGACCCGCTCGACGGCCACATCGGACCGTACGATCACCTGGCGCGACGGCCGGACCTACCCGGTCATCGACGTGGACATCTCGTCGGCCTCGCACCCGTTCATGACGGGCAGGGCCAAGGTCCTGGACACCGCCGGCCGGGTCGAGAAGTTCCGCCGCCGCTACGGCGACGTGCACCGGCGCTGACCGCTACATCCACACCTCATCCGCAAGTGGCACTCCCAATGGGAGCAGGAGCATAGACCCGGCCCATGCCCCGCATGCTCCTCAACTCACCGACGGGTGCCTCTCTCAGCACCACAACGGATTCGTCGCCCAGTTGTGCGGCGCTCCAGTGTGCCTCAGGGGTACGCGCTCCACGTCCGGGGACGAGGCGAAGACCTTGGGTAGGACCAAGGGTCGCCCCAGGCCTTGGGCGTGGAGTAGGTGCTGGATCAGTGACAACTGCCCGAACGTCCGCTCGAGAGGCCCGACTGCCTGCAGATTTGGATGCCTTCTGGCATCAGGGAGCTTCGGCTTGAGCGCGAAGACCCGATTGAATAGTCGACCGTGGTGTGCACACACGTTTCGAACGATGTTGAGTGATTTCATCCATGACTCGAGCTGCGGCGCACTCAGTCCAAACGCGTCGGCCACTCGGTCTTGGGCGCTACGCGGTGTGAATCCATAGAGCCGCCCCAATCGAGTATCTCGACAGCCACCCAGACCGGCAGGACGCTGGCGTACCTATTACGGTGGTGGTCGATGAAGTCCTCACGGGACTCTGTCAACGCTCGCTCGTAGCGCTGCTTCCATTCTTGATACCTCCCGTCCTTCGCCCGGCTGTCCAACAGGTCAGGCTTGAGATGGGCACATGCGTCGATCCGACCCAACGCATGGCCGAGGAGCGCTCGCAGCGCAAGCTCGATGGGAACGAGGGCTGCGATGTGATCGGTCACAATGGTCGCTCCGTTGTGCATCGGTCCTGCTGCGATGTCCTGCCCAACCGCGTTACAGCACAGCGGCGGGTGCCTGGTCTTCCCACCTTCACCGGCTGTCGACCTCGCGCAGGAAGCGCCGCGCCTCAGTGGTGAACAGGTCGTGGGCCTCGAGCTGTGCCCAGTGGCCGGTCCCGGGGGCGAGCACCAGGCGTGCCCCCGGGATGAGTTCGGCGGCCCGCCGAGAGTCCGCCGGGTCGATGGCGATCAGTCGCCGGTCCGCGCCGAGCGAGGCGAAGGTCCGGAACCAGGAGATGCCCGCATCGTCGGTGCCGCCACCGTGAACCAGCACCGCCGGCGTTCCCGGACCGGCCCTGCCGACCAGGACCCGCACCCGGCCCTCGGGGAGCAGGACGAAGTGTTCCTCGGCACCCGGTGGAATCAGACGGCTCACGGTCGCTCCTCGATGTCTGGGGCATGTGCCGACTCCAGACTATGCACCGAGGTCCGTACAACTTCGCCGGCGCTCCACCAGCCCTGGGCGCAGCCGATGACAGGGCCCGGCCCACACGCCTAGGGTGGCTGCCATGCGGAAGCTCATCGTCCAGCAGTGGGTCACGGTCGACAACGTTGCCGCGGAGGAGGACGGGGGACTCAGCTTCGTGCCCGGCGAACCCCTCTCCGAGAAGACCGATCCTGCGTTCACGGCCAGCGTGATGGGTTTCATCGACTCGGTCGACACGATGATCCTCGGCGCGCACACGTACGCCATGTCCAAGGACTACTGGCCGTACGCCGCCGACCAGGGCGAGTACGGCCAGAAGCTCAACGCCCTCGCCAAGTACGTCGCCTCCTCGACCCTGCAGGAGGCCCCGTGGGGAGACTTTCCGGCAGCGACCATCACGCGTGACCCCGCCGCCACCATCGCCGAGCTCAAGCAGCAGGACGGCAAGGACATCTGGCTGTGGGGGAGTCTCGCCCTCATGCACTCCTTGTTGGACGCGGGCGCGGTCGACGAGGTCCAGCTGCGGGTCTGCCCGACCACACGCGGCAAGGGAATGCGCATCTTCGAGGGTCGGCAGGACCTGGAACTGCTCGAGGCGGCCGGTTTCGAGAACGGCGTGGTGCTGCTGTGCTATGCGATCAGGTAGCAGGCGGACCAGCGTGGCGGTGACGGGGGAGTACCGGTGGTCGGGGGTGAGGTCGCCGAGCGTCGAACGGTTGGCGTTGACGATCGATGGCGACGTGCACGCGCGTTCGGTCGTCCAGACAGAGGAGACCGAGTACGCCTACGACGTGATCCTCGATGCGGGATGGGCCTTCCAGGCCCTGCGACTCAACTCCGCCGATGGCCGACACCTCGACCTGCGCCGCGATGGGGCAGGCCGCTGGGCGCAGGACGGCAACGACCGCCCAGACCTGGCAGGCACGGTCGACATCGACCTGGCGTTCAGCCCGTTCACCAACACGCTTCCCATCCGGCGGCTGGACCTGCCGGTCGGGGGTGCCGCCGAGATCGTCGTGGCGTACGTCGATGCGCCATCGCTGGCCGTTCTGCCGGATCCCCAGCGATACACGCGTCTGGCCGTCGATCAGTACCTCTTCGAGTCCCTCGACAGCGACTTCACACGTGAGATCACCGTCGACTCCGAGGGTCTGGTCATCGACTACCCCGGGCTGTTCACGCGGCGTGCCGACACGCGGTAGGACATTGCGAGGCAGGAACGAGGCGCGTAGGACGCGAATCCCGCGGAAACCAGAGATCCCGAGATATTCAAAGTGGCCGGCAGGTGAGCGCTGATCGAGCCCTCCGAGACCACGAGATTCTCAGATCGCGACGAACGCATCGTTCCACCCGGCAGTCGGACAAGCCTCAGAAACCCCTCGTTGAGCTCCTGCTGAGGATGGCGCTTCTCTGGGCAGAGACACACTCGCCCCGCTGGGTAGACCATTGTGATGCAGCCCACACGACACCTCTCCCGTGAGGATCCGTGTCCAACCGGCGGTCCCGACAAGCAGAAGCTCCGTCCGACCGGGCACCAGCCAACAGGCACGACCATGTGCCGCTACCCGAAGGAGCACCCCATGCACAACCACGCCCACCAAGCCGGGCACCGGCCGTATCGCTCGATCCTGGTGACCCTTGTCGCGACACTCCTCGCACTGGTCGCCAGTGCAGGACCGGCCAGTGCAGCCGAACCACGAGCCGCCGCCAGTCCCCGCACCTGGACCGTCCAGGTCGGCCAGGAGTCCAATGACGGAGGGATCCAGGGGATGGCCTTCGGGCCCGACGAGATCTGGATCAACGAGGGCGACACCGTCAACTGGACGGCGAACTCGATGGAAATCCATACCGTCAGCTTCTTCGACCCAGCCACCTATCCGAACGACACCTTCCCCCCGTTCGATCCGACGAACCCAGCCATGGTCGCCCGGACCAGTGAGACGACCATCGACCAGCCCGGTCAGGTCCGGAACTCGGGGCTCATGACGACCCTGGATCCGACCTCCCTGACGTACGAGCTGACATTCACCGGGACCGGGGACTTCAGCTACGTCTGCTACGTGCACGGCAAGATGATGATGGGCACCGTTCACGTCCGTGACAGCGGCACGTCCTACCCATTCTCGCAGCAGAAGTACGATGCCCAGGCCCGACAGGCCAGGACGAAGGCCTTGGCCGCCGGCAACCTCCTGCAAGCCGACGCACGGGCCTCCTCGAACCCGCATCACGTCTATATGGGCGCGGCGGACGATACGGCCATGGTGATGCGCTTCGTCCGACCGACGGTTCGGATCCGCGCCGGCGAGACCGTGACGTTCGATATGGCGAAGAATGCTGCTCCCGTCCCGCACACGGTGACCTTCGGAGAGGAACAGCCCGACCCGCAGAATCCCAGCCCGTTCCCGTACGGTGATCCGACGCAGTACGAGGGCGGGAATCTCTCCTCCGGCTATCTGTTCGCCGAGGAATTCGCAGCTCCACCATTTGACCAGTCGACGTTCGACGTGACATTCACCAAGCCCGGCACCTATCACTACATCTGCATGCTGCACGATGAGATGGGCATGGTGGGTACCGTCGTCGTCAAGTAGCAGACTCCCACCCAGCATCCACCGGGCCGGGTCGCCGCAACGGGTTCGACGTCCGTCGCTGCGGCCCGGCTCGTTCGTGCGCCAGCACCGGAGCCTTCGCATCCGTACGTCCGATCACCGTCGTCTCGCACTGCCGACGAGCAGCCTGCCACCCCGTGTCCGGCGCGACGAGGCCGTGCTCGGCCAACAGGATGTACCACGAGGTGCCCGGCCGCTTCAGCGATGGTTCGACGCTTGCGAAAACCGGGGGAGAGGTACAGGTCAGCTGCCCGGGTGAGGGAGGGCCGCTTGGCCCGGCCGCAGCCCACCAGGGCGATGTCGAAGTCCCGCGCATCCTCCCGGCTGCTCTCGACCGATCGGACGTGCTCGATGGGGGCCTCGGCGGCCACGCCATGAGCTGCCGGGAGTTGTGCGCCAAGCAGTTGGCTGTCGTCCCCGGAATAGCTGGCGGCGCGCTGGTAGCGGACGTACTGTCCCCGGCCGACGCGGGTGACGAGCGGTGTCCGATTCCAGAAGGTGCCACGGGATTTGGCGGGGACGTTCGAGGTGGCGCCCTGCAGGTGAGCACCGATGGAGCCCTCCGGGATCTCTGGATGACGTTCAGCGAACCATCGCAGCACGTCCTGGCGACCGAACGGCTCGGGCAGCGAGGCGACTGCTCTTTCGAGGAGTCCCCAGATGGTCATGGCAGCGTCGATCCGGGTCAGCCAAGGACTGCGTAGCGCAGGAAGACAGCGCCGGAGCCGAAGCGCCGTTCCTCGAGGAGGGACAGGTCGAGGACCAGGCCGTCCGGCAGGAACCGGGTCCCGCCACCGATCACCACCGGGACGACGAAGAGTGTGAGTTCGTCGACCAAGCCCGCGCTCAGCAGGTCGGCGGCCAGGGTCGGCCCGCCAGCGGACAGGTCCGCGGTGCTGGACTCCTTCAGGGCGCGGACCGCACCGAAGTCCAGTCGCCGTTCGACCCTCGTACGCGGAAGACCCGGATCCTCCAGGGTCGTCGAGAACACCACCTTGTCCGCCGCCCGGTAGATGGGCGTGTACTCGGCGGCGTAGTCAGGCATGCCCTCCAGGAAGGCATCGTCCTCCCAGACCCGCATCGTCTCGAACAGGCGCCGGCCGAACAGGTACGTCCCGACCCGGCGCTCCAGGTCGTTCACGAACCGGTGGGTCTCCTCGTCGGGCGCGGTCCAGTCGATGCCCCCGTCCCGGTCGTTGACGAAGCCGTCCAACGAGGTCGACATCCCATACACGAGCTTGCCCATGTACCAGTATGGGCACCTGGACAGTTCCCCGGGAAGGGCGACACCGCGGTCCGAAAGGATGTCGTCATGACCGATGCGAAAGTCGACCAGTCGATCGCCCTACTCGAGAGCATGCTCACCGACCAGCAGCGCATCCTGGGACCCGACCACCCTGACACGTTGACCACCCGACGTGACCTGGCCAGTCTGTTGAAGCAGTAGCAGCCTGATAGGTAGAACCAATCTGACCCAACTCGACCAGATTCCTACTACCCACTGCGGAGGGAGCTTTCCGAGGCCGAATCACGCCTGCGGGACCGACAGAGGGTGGGCGGCAACGGCTGCCGCCAACTCGCCGGGGAGTTCGTCCAGGTACTGGCCGGTGGTGGCGATCGAGGAGTGGCCGAGCATCTGGGCGACGACCTTCACGTCCCAGCCGGCGGACAGCATAATCGTGGCGGCCGTGTGCCGCAGGGCGTGCGGCGTCACCTCGCGGGCCTGCTCGGGCGCCGCGCTCTGGACCCGTTGTTCGGCCCGGCGCAGCAGGCGTTGCACGTCCCTGGGGTCCAGTCGGGCCCCACGGCCGGTGCGGACCAGCGCCCGGGCGGCGTCCTCGCGCTGGTCGTCGCGCAGCTGGGGTCCCGGGGCCGGTCGTACGGCCAGGTACTCGTCGCGGCGTTCGACCAGCCAGGGGGAGAGGGGGACCTTGCGGACCTTGCCGCCCTTGCCGTCGATCCGCCACACCACCTGGCCGTCCTCCATCCCCATGTCGGCCAGATCGGCCCGGCACAGCTCGGAGACCCGGGGGCCGAGGATCGACAGCACCGACAGGATGAATCGGTCCCGGGCCCAGTTCCGCTCGTGCGGGCGGGCGTTCTCGGGGTCCTTGTCACCCGGCCCGTACTCCAACAGTGCCAACGCCTGTTCTCCGGTGAGTGCAGTCCGGGCGATCCGCAGTCCGCCACGTACGGTCGGGTTGAGGACCGACCACTGCATGGGGGAGAGCTGCACCCAGCCGTTCTGCGCGGCATGGCTGAAGAACTTGGAGACCGACTGGCGGAACCGCTTCTGGGTCGCCACGCTGATCCCGGGGGCACGCTTGCGGGTCGGATCGGTGAAGCGTCGGTCGGGGAGTGAGCCGAAGCGGGTGATGGCGGTGTCGACGTCCTCACCGCTGATGTCGTCCACGATGACGTCGGGACCGATGATCCTGGTGAAATCACCCAGGTCTGCGGCATAATTCTCGCGGGTGGCAGGGGAGAGGTTGCCCACCGTCACCTGGGCCGACACCGCATCGAGATAGCGATCGACCGCGGCACCCAGGTTGATGCGGAGTGCCTTCGGCGGTGCGACCATTCTTGCTGCTCCATTCCATTCGTCGTCATTCCGTGCGTCCCAGGCGTCCGGATCGCCGGTGTCGTCCTTTTGTAGTACTACGACATTAAAGCCGTGAGTCCTCGAGACGCCACCAACACAGCGCGGGGATCGCGTCCACGAATCCCCGGTCGACCAGGTCTCCGCAGCGCGATCCGCACGCATGGATGATTCAAGCCCATCGGTCCGACAACTCGCCGCCGGGTCGCCGGCTGGCCACACATCTGGACCCGTGTACGAATTCGCGGGCTGGTCAACCTGGTGGCACCCAGGCCACGACAGATCCGACCTGACCGCAGATCCGGCCCGCACGCGACACGCAGGTCCGGCAGCAACCGCGGAGAAGTCGATACGATGCGAGAACGATGACCGAGGGGAGTGATGCACCCCCTCTTCCCGGCTTCCAGAATCCATGTTCTGACATAATGTAAATTATCGGACACCTGCGAGAGGGGTTGGGACACGTGCTGGCGCCGTCGATTCTGCGCCAGCCATCACCCACCCTGCCCGAGTCATACTCCGCCGGCACCCGGGAAAGATGACCGCCCGTTCAGAGATCAGGATTCGGCGCCATCCGGTAGGCGGTGAACGATGCCATGGCAAGCCAGGCCCACCCGGCGACGACCGCGAGCCAGAGCAGCCCGACGCCCAGTGGGACCAGGGCGTACGCCGCTCCCCCGACGAATCCGAGCACAATCATGGCGGCAGCGACGAACGAGACGTTCGCCGCGACGCGCCGTCCCTCACGGCCCAGCCACCTCCCGATGACCACCGCTGCGACGGGGAGACTGACGAAGCCGACGGCGCCGGCCATGAGGTGCAGCAGGCCATGGGTCGAGGTCGTCGTGGCCTCCGCGGTCCCGACCGGGAAACCGCCCATGGGGTCGGGCGGGAAGATCGCCGAGGCGAACAGGCAGCAGCCGTACAGTCCCAGGAGCAGCGCCACCCCGCCATTGCGGCGCGCCGGAAGCAGACGGGCGAACCCGACGGCTGCGGCGATCACCATGAGGCCACTGAGCACCAGGTTGGCCGCCTGGATCCATCCGTGCGGCCCCAGGAGCAGCAGGCTCAGCGCGTGGCACGAAAGGTCGAAACCGGATACCACCACGGCCTGGACAAGCCCCACGACCAGGTTGAACGGGCCGGCCACGACACCCCACCCGAGCAGGGACTTCGTGACGCCACGATCACGATCGAGGTTGGGAGCGGACGACGATGAAGTGGAAGTGGGGACAGACATCGCGGGTCATCCTTCGGTGGCGAATCGCGGCGTCGATGAGATCTGACAGCAATCCCACGTATAGTCCTGCACCAACCAGTGCAGAAGTAAACGGATGAGTGCAACAGACGAGGAGAGGGTATGACTCCCCCGGCCACCAGCAACACAGCCGCAAACACGGTTCGCACCGAGTGCGAGGATCCTCGCGTCACCCGGTCACGAGGCCTCATCGTCGCCGCTGCCAGTCGGATGTTCCTCGACCGGGGCTACGCCGGCACCAGCATGGACGACATCGCCACCCAGGCCGGGGTCTCCAAGCGCACCCTCTACAACATCTTCGAGGACAAGGAGCAGTTGTTCCGGACGATCCTCGGTGAGGCCATTGCCACAGCCGAGCGGTTCTCCACTGACCTGGCGGCGACCCTGAGCGAGGCGACGGAGCCTGCCTCAGCACTGACCGAGCTGGCACGCGAGTTGGCGGCGTCCATCTTCGGTGGGCGCGTCGTACCGCTGTGCCGGCTGCTGATCGGTGAGGCACGGCGGTTCCCCGAGTTCGCCGTCGAGTACTACGACCGGGCGCCGGGTCGAGTGATGAGTGCCGTCGCCACCGCGCTGCGTACGTTTGCCGAGCGGGGAGACCTTCGGGTCACCGACCCGGACGAAGCTGCCGAGCATTTTGCCTTCCTTGTCATCGGCCCCTCGCTCGACCGAGCCTTGTTCGATGTCGGGAAGGAGGCCGGGAGCATCGATGTCGCAGTTGCACGCGCCGAACGCGGGGCAGCCGCCTTCCTGCGCGCCTATGCAGGTTGAGCCGGAGACCTCGGCCTCTCCCCTCTGGCCTCTCGCCCTCACTCATCTCTCCCCCGGCCGGCGGATCGACGACCGTGCCGGGCCGTCCACGGAGCCACTCAGGACGCAACGAGGCCCAGGAGCTGGGTAGCTCCTGGGCCGTTGGCCTGCCTATCGCAGTGGCTCAGCCTGCTTGTCGCAGTGGCTCAGAACGCCGAAGCCTTTGCCTTGTAGCCGGCCTTGGCGACGGCGGCGATCAGGTCGTCAACGCTCTGGCGCTGCGGGTCGTGGTCGATCTCGATTCGCGCGGAGGCGAAGTGGACCTTCACGTTCTCGACGCCGTCCAACCGGCCGATCTGCTTCTCGATCTTGGAGACACACGAGGGGCAGGAGAAGCCTTCGGCACGCAGGATCGTACGGTGGGTGTTCTGGGTCGAGGTGGTCATTCAATATCCCTTTCCTGAAGACGTTCTGTTTGCTTTCTTGTCCCCAAAATTACGGAGTACGACCGACGAACTCCTTGACGCAGGTCAAGCCACCGTGACCACGGTCTTGCCGGTCGCGTGACCGGTCTCGACGCGAGCCATCGCCTCGGGTGCACGTTCCAGCGGGAACGTTGCCGTGACGTGAGGGTCGACCAGCCCGTCTGCGACCAGGTCGGTGATCCTCGCCAGGGCCTCCGGGTCGTGCTGGCGCGTCGATCCGCCGAGCTCGAGAACGGTGCGGTCCGCCGCGGAGATCACCCGCTCGGGGCCTTTGGCCAGCGGTACGGCGGCACGCAGGACATCCCCGCCGACCAGGTCGACGACCAAGTCAAATCCTTCGGGAGCGAGCTCCCGGACCCGCTCGTCGAAGCCCGGCCCGGAGACCACGAACGTCGCGCCGGTGGATTCGACCAGCTCGCGCTTGCCTTCGCTGGCCACACCGATCACGCCGATATTGTGCACCCTGCCGATCTGGGCGGCCATCAGCCCGACTCCCCCGCCGGCGCCCAGCAGGAGCATCGTCTGGCCGGGCCCCAGCTCGATCGCGTGCGTCAGGTCGTACGCGGCGGTCCCGGCCACCGGGATGGTCGCCGCCGTGATGAAGCTGAGCTCGGCTGGCTTGGCGACCGCCTCGGCCGCTCTCACGATCGTGTGCTCCGCAATACCGCCATTGCCCAGCGGCACTGGGGCGAGCACCTCGTCCCCGATCGTGAAGGCCTCGACTCCCCCGCCGACCGCGGCGACGACACCAGCCGCTTCGGAGCCGATCCCCACCGGCAACGGCCGGTCCGTCCCGTACTTCCCGGAGCGGAACTTGTAGTCGAACGGGTTGACACCGGCGGCGCGCACCTCGACCAGCAGCTCCCCCTCCCCCGGACTCGGCGGTTCGCGCTCCACCAACTCCTGGTACTCCGGGCCACCGAAGGCGCTGAACACAAAGATCTTCGACATTTCGCTTCCTTACTCCAGCAACAGTGAACGAATCAGACGAACGAATCAGCCAGGCGGATGGGCTCGGGGTGGTTCTGGTGCGGCGGCCGTGGATTCGGAGGCTGGTCGCGTGTGGGTCGCCAGTACGAGCCTACGGCGCGCCTCGCAGGATTCACCGCAGTGAGCGGTTCGAGTCGTCCGCGCCGGCAGCCAAGGTTGCCCGGTCCACCGACGCGTCCCATCACACCTCTGTCCCGGCACACTTGCAGATGATTTTCGTTTCAGCTTGGTTGCACTCGCGAGCGCGACCGGCGTACGACGGCGCACTCGATCCCCGGTATCGACTATCCACGAGCCCGGCAGTCCCCACCGTGGTCCTCGTGCTCGCGCTCGGGTAGGGCCAGGTGACGATCTCGCCAGTCGGCGTTGTCGCGATCCTTGCCGATACGGCCCGGTACCGCGGTCCTGAACGCGCGCATGGACAGCGAACTGCGACTCCCCCGCGTGCTGCTCGCCCTCCTCGCCGGCCTCGGTCTCGCGATCGCGGAGGCCGACATGCAGGCGTACTTCCGCACCCTCCCCGAGTCCGGAGTCGCCGGCGTCACCAAGGGCGCCGCGGTCGGTTCGATCAACGCGACCGCCGAGGATCCACCGACGCGATGATCTGGCTGCAGCGCGACCTCACGTCAGCCGGACGGAGACAGTGGCGGCGTGAGCGCCGCCCAAGCCCTCGGCATCGACACGACGACGCCCGTCCAGCCCGAGCAAACGGTCTGGCTGGCCCAGCCGTTGTCATGGGCAGCGCCTCGGCACGGAAGTGGCCACACCCCGAGCTGGCCGACTGCTCGCCATGACGACACCATTGCCTCGAGCCCACCAGTCACGCGCGTGACTCCCCCAGAGCCCACGCTGCTACCCGACGGTTCGCACGTCGGTACCACGCACGTGCACTGGGAGCACGGCCGGTTGTCGGCAGGCCTGGACATCCTTCCCTTGTCGATCCTCCGGCCCTGCGACACTGGGGTGGTTACGGAAGGAGCACCGAGGAAAAGGACGCCCAGGCCTGTTATTGGGACTCGGGCTGCGGCGACAACTGGGGCCGCAATCTCGGTCGGGCCTGCGAGCGAACGACTCGCGGCGAACGCCTCGCCACTACCAGCGCCGGCGTCGCTCGTCGGCCTCGGCATGGTCCTGGCAGGAACCACGCTGGCTGAGACCCCCTCTTACTGCGCACGCCGAAAGCCGGGCCGAAGCGACCCCGCGCCACAGCATCATTGAGCCGGTCTCCCCCAGGGCGACGTGGCCGCGAGGCCGAGATCGAGCGAGTTGCTCTCGCTCGCCACGAGCGCAGCGCAGCGAGCCGCGCACGTCCGCGCCGGATTCCTGGGCCCGACCATCGGATCGATGTCGACTCCCTTGGTTGTCATCGCGGCGTACGCGGTGGCGGTCGACCCGCATATCGCACTGCTTCTCGCGGCGGTGACCCTTGCCGTTCCGATCAACGTCAGAATCCCCCAGCGCGCCCTGAGCCCGGCCAACACGGCGCACCGGTGCGAGCAGGCCCTCCTCGGGCGCGCCTTCTGCACGTGCATGGCCTGCCGACGCACGTCTCGGCGCGCGAGGCAAACCGTACGGCGGTCGAGCTCGCCGAACGGAGCGAGAACCACCAGCGATCGCTCATGCGCGTGCTCGCCGTCACCCAGACCCTCATTCTCGTGATTGGTGCCGCGGTGCCCCTCGTGGTCGTTCAGCTCGCCATCCTCCTGGCCGAACATGCCGTCGCGCGAAAACTCTCCCTGCCCGTCAACAAGGGGGGGCATGTTTCGCTTTGCAGCTCGAGCGACACGGGAAAGTCGACAGTCTTGGCGCCTGCGCAGGCATACCTCTGACCGACCACTGCGTATATTTCGGCCGCAAGCGCCAACAATCAGAACGCCCAGAAGCACAGAGTCAACGAGTACCCGGAAGGGTCAATCAGCGAGCATTTCTTTTCGACGACGAGGTGGCCGACGATACACGATCAGCGCAACCGAACATCGACTGACTCGACACAAGGGAAACCCTGAAGTGCAGAGTTTCGCGACGTTTCGCAGTAGGCACGCAAGGGTTTTGCTTTCGCAGTCAAGATGGGTGAGCATGGTGCCCGGCTTTCGGGTGACGGATCCAGCGGATGGCGAGTCTGGGCAGCACCTGGAGTGCGTTGCGCCAGGTTGTGGCGCCGTACGGTCGAGTGGTGGCGCATGTCGCCGATAGTCTCCCAGGGGTTCGCGCGGTTTGACGATTGAGGCGCCGGTTTCGCAACTGGTGGGGTCGCTTCCCGAAAGGAAACCTTTGACAAGAAGACAAGGGGTTAATGTTTCGAATGCTTAGTTTCGAACTACTCATTCTCCGGTTTCGTAGTTGGTTTCGCTGGGATTCGACATGGCTTGTTCGGCGACATAATTTCGGCGAGGTTTCGTTAACAGAGTCACGATTCGATCGGGCCACAAAATCAGGTTTCGTGACGCTTCTGATGCGACTGATGTTGCCTCTGCTCAGGTGTTTCGCACTTGTCGAGCCTTCCTGTGGCGGCAGACAATGGCTTCCCATCAGCAGCGAGCTGGAGGCCACAAGCTGGGGCGGCCACAGATTTTCCTGGGCGGGTCGGCTTCACGTAACCGGGTTCTCACCATGCGGCCTTGAATAGGGTTTCGATCCCGATGGAAACAAGTTCGCTACGTTTCTTTACAGAATTTCGGGGATGGGGGAACCTCGGTCCGAAACAGGAAATGGTGTGCCCAAGGATCCCGACCATGTCACGACTGGTTTCGATACCACCACTCCCCTGATCTCGCAGTCGCTGCAGTGTCTTCGAAGATTTCGGCCATCGAGTTTCGGTCATCGACCAGCTGCCCGACTGGTCGAGGGTCACGATCACTTCGAACCTGCCTCTCCCCCACCCGAAGCGCCCGAGTCGCAGCTGTGCCTGCCACCTGCGGGAGCACACCACATGTCCCGACCCGTGCTCGTGCCCCCGTGGACTCGACACGTGGGTCAGCGAACGCGGGACCACAGGTATCGGGACGCCAGTCGCAGCGGATTGCTCTCGGGGCGGCTCTGGTCGCATTCCCTCGCGTGCCGGCGCCCTCGGACGCAACTCCGGCCCGTTCACTCGCCTCCTTGGCACGCGATTCCTGGGTATCCCCCGCGACTGTGGAGGGACGCACGAGTGCCGCCAGGCACCTGGTCCGGCGGCACTCGTCCTGTCCCTGGAAGGGGACAATCACCTATCAACCGGTCGCGCCGACGAGCTGACGCTCGCCCTGGCCCGTACCGGTCGTGACGGCCACCCGCCGGGCCGGGCGCTGGGCCTCGGGGCGCAGCAGGCGCATCGCGTTGACGATCACGACCAGGACCGAGGCCTCGTGGACCAGCATGCCGATCGCCATCGTGACCCCACCCAGGAGGACGCCGGTCAGCAGCACCGCGACCGTGACGAGGGCGATCACGATGTTCTGGCGCATGTTCGCCACCGTGCGGCGGGCCAGCCGCACCGCCTGGGGCAGCTTGAGCAGGTCGTCCTTCATCAGCGCGATGTCGGCGGTCTCGATCGCCACGCCGGTACCGGCGGCACCCATCGCGACACCGATGTCGGCCGTGGCCAGCGCCGGGGCGTCGTTCACGCCGTCACCGACCATCGCCACCACGTGGCCCTCGGCCTTGAGCTGCGCCACGATGTCCAGCTTGTCCTCCGGCAGCAACCCGGCGTGGACCTCGTCGACACCCACCTGGGCAGCGACGGCCTCGGCCACGCGCTGGTTGTCGCCCGTCAGCATGACGACCTTCTCCACGCCGCTAGCGTGCAGTCGGGCCACCATCTCGGCCGCGTCGTCGCGGATCCTGTCCGCCACCGCGACCACACCCGCCAGTCGACCGTCGATGCCGACCATCATCGGCGTACGACCCGCAGCGGACAGTTTGTCCACCACACCGGAGGCAGCCCTGATGTCGATACCCTCGGCCGCCATCAGCTTCGTGTTGCCCACGGCGACCCGACGGTCCTCCAGTGCGGCGACGATGCCCTTGCCCGGCACCGGCTCGGTCTGATCCGGCAGACCAGCCACGCCCAAGCCCTCGGCCACGGCACCGTCGATGATCGGACGGGCCAACGGGTGCTCCGAGCCGGCCTCGGCACGGGCCGCCAGGCCCAGCACGGTGGCGCGATCAGACCGGTCGTCGAGGACGACCACGTCCGTCAGCACGGGCTTGCCCTCGGTGAGCGTGCCGGTCTTGTCCAGCGCAACGGCGGAGATCCTCGCCGAGGTCTCCAGGTACTCGCCGCCCTTGATCAGGATGCCGTCCCGGGCACCGCGACCGACACCTGCGACGATCGAGACCGGGATGGAGATGACCAGCGCACCGGGGCAGCCGATCACCAGCAGGGTCAGGCCGAGCACGACGTTCTGGGTGAGCAGGCCCACCACCAGGGCCAGCACGATGATCGCCGGGGTGTACCACGTGGCGAAGCGGTCCATGAATTTCTGTGTCTTCGCCCTGGCGTCCTGGGCCTCCTCGACCCGGTGGATGATCCGCGCGAGCGTCGTGTCGGCGCCGACGCCCTTGGCCTCCACCTGGAGGAAGCCACCCTTGGAGATCGTGCCCGCGAAGACCTGGTCGCCGCCGGACTTCTCCACCGGGATCGACTCGCCGGTGATCGACGCCTCGTCCAGGGCCCCGGTGCCACCGATCACGACACCGTCGACCGGGACCTTGTCCCCGTTCTTGACCAGCACCGTCTCCCCCGGCGCGACGCTGGCGGCGTCCACCTCGACCTGCTCCCGGTCCCGCAGCACAACCGCCACGTCAGGGGCCACCGCAACCAGCTCCGCCAGTGCCGAGCGCGTCTTGTTCAGAGTCGCGTTCTCCAGCGCACCGCCGATCGCGAACAGGAACGTGACGGCGGCGGCTTCCCAGTACTCGCCGATGATGATCGCGCCGATTGCCGCGATCGAGACCAACAGGTCGATGCCGATCACCCGGGCGAACAGGGCACGAACCGCCTTGACCACGATCCCGGCGCCCGCAACGACCGCGGCGGCGACCATCAGCACCTGCGCCACGGGTTGATCACCGCTCAGCCCGGAGACCGCCACCGAGGCCAGGATCAGCAGACCCGAGATGATCGGGACCGTCCACCGGCCCTGGAGCCACTGCCGGAATCTGTTCATTGTGCCTTCGCCATCCTCACGTCTTCTGCATCGTAGTTGTTGTCACCTTCGAAACTACGGATGTACGGCTCCGTACTCCTTGACGGGAGTCAAGCGACCGGGCGGCGCGAACGACCTGCCCAGGAGCGGCGCGGCTGCGCCACGGCGCCAGTAATCTGGCGGGCATGGGGGACGTGGTGAGAGTTGTGGGGGCCGGGGTCCTCATCGTGGTGCTCACTGGATGCTCACTGGTCGGCGATGCCCTCGGGCCCCGACCGCAGGCGACGGTGACGGTCACCCGACCTCCGGAGCCGCCTGCCAGTACTGCGGCAGCACCGGTGGAGACGGTCGAGCCGCCCGGCGAGCAGCAATCCGGCCCGCTCCCGGCGGACGTGGGCGCGTACGCCGATGCGTTCGTACGTGCCTGGGGGATCGGTGACTACCCGGACGCGGCGCGATACGCCACGGCAGGGGCCGTGGACTCGCTCTTCCGGTTCGACGGCCGGGGTGGCAGTACCTGGAAGCGGCATTCCTCGATCGGGCAGGGGCCGAGGACCCAGGTGCGCTACACCGACGGCACCGGCCAGTCGCTGTACGTCGTGGTCGACACCGCGGCCGCTGACGGTGGTCTGCCCGGGGCCGTGGTCGGGGCGAACGTGGAGTGGGACGACACGGACGACGTGTACTCCGGAGACCCGAACTGGTGGGTCCCGCCAGACAGCTCCGGGGCCGGCACGACCGCCACGGGGCTGCCCTCCACGACCGGGGAGTATGCCGATGCGCTGATTCGCGCCTGGGGGGTGGGTGACCGCGCTGCGGCCGATGACTATGCGACCGGCGGGGCGATGGCCACCTTGTTCGATGGTTACGGCGCCGGCGGGAGTGGCTGGCGTCGTACGGCGACGACGACATCCTCCGCGACGTACAGCAACCGGGACGGCGGCACGCTCACCGTCCACCTCGATGCGACGACCGTGTCCGCTGGCCGGGGTGATGCGGTGTCCTCGGCCACGTTCTCCTGACCCGGCGGGGGCGAGCGTGGAGCGTCCCGCCCGGCTGGACGATCTGGTCCGTCCCCCGGCCGGTCAGGAGGCCCGGGCGCAGGTCCAGCCCTCGGGCATGGTGCCCGAGGTGAGGAATTCCTTGATCCGGGCGGCTTCGGTCACGGACAGGGTGGCGTCTGCGGCGGGGTAGACGATCGGTTCCTCCTTCGCGTTGTGGTTCGCGAGCAGGAGGGTCAGTTGCTGGCAGGTATCGCGTACGACGTCCGCCTCCGGGCCGCTGTCGGCGCCGTCCGGGCCGGCGTCCAGGGTGTCGAGCAGGCCCCAGATCTCTCCGTGCTCGCGCTCCATGACCAGGATCGGGGGGATCATGCCGGCGGCCCGTAGTTGCGGGAACATCATCGTCTCCTCGACGTAGATGTGGCGGCGCAGCAGGTCCAGGGACTCCCGGAACGTTGCCGCCGGCAGTGTGTTGCCGGTGAAGCGCTCGATGGCCTGGTCGATGGCCCGGTGTTCGTGTTCGAGCATGCTGACGACTGTCTGCTCGTTCATCGCTGACCTCCTCGGATGGTTTCCCCCACGTACGCGGCCAGGTGCTGGCCGGTCAGGGTCGAGCGGACCGCGACCAGGTCGGCCGGCGTGCCCTGGAAGACGACCCGGCCTCCATCATGCCCCGCCCCCGGCCCGAGGTCGATGATCCAGTCGGCGTGGGCCATGACCGCTTGGTGGTGTTCGACGACGATGACCGACTTGCCGGCGTCGACGAGTCGGTCGAGCAGGGCGAGCAGCTGCTCGACGTCGGCCAGGTGCAGGCCGTTGGTGGGCTCGTCGAGGATGTAGATGCCGCCCTTGTCGCCCAGGTGGGTGGCCAGCTTGAGTCGTTGGCGTTCACCTCCGGAGAGGGTGGTGAGCGGCTGGCCGATGGTCAGGTAGCCCAGTCCGACGTCCGCGAGCCGCTTGAGGATGGTGTGGGCGGCCGGGGTGCGTGCCGGCCCGGTGCCGAAGAACTCGGTGGCCTCGTCGACCGGCATCGCCAGCACCTGGCTGATGTCCCGGCCTCCGAGGTGGTACTCGAGCACGGATGGCTCGTACCGTTTGCCGTCGCAGACCTCGCAGGTGGTCGAGACGGTGGCCATGAATCCCAGTTCGGTGTACGTGACGCCGGTGCCGTTGCAGTGGGGGCAGGCACCCTCGGAGTTGGAGCTGAACAGTGCGGGCTTGACCCCGTTCGCCTTGGCGAAGGCCTTGCGGATCGGTTCCAGCAGGCCGGTGTACGTGGCCGGGTTGCTGCGCCGCGACCCGCGGATCGTGCCTTGGTCGATCGCCACCACCGCGGCTCCGGCGGGCAGGGAATCGTGGACCAGGGAGCTCTTGCCCGAGCCTGCCACACCGGTGATGACGGTCAGCACCCCCAGTGGGATGTCGACGTCGACGTCGCAGAGGTTGTGCGCCGAGGCGCCGCGGATTGCCAGGGCACCATTCGGCGTACGGACCCGGTTCTTCAATGCGGCCCGGTCGTCGAGGTGGCGACCGGTGAGGGTGCCGCTGGCACGCAGTTCGGCGACGGTCCCCTCGAAGCAGATCTCGCCGCCGGCGCTGCCGGCCCCCGGGCCGAGGTCGACGACGTGGTCGGCGATCCCGATCATCTCCGGTTTGTGCTCGATCACCAGGACCGTGTTGCCCTTGTCCCGCAGTTGCAGCAGCAGGGCGTTCATCCGGGCGATGTCGTGCGGGTGCAGGCCGATGCTGGGCTCGTCGAACACGTAGGTGACGTCGGTGAGGGAGGACCCGAGGTGGCGGATCATCTTGATCCGCTGGGCCTCGCCGCCGGACAGGGTGCCGGAGGGCCGGTCGAGTGACAGGTAGCCCAGGCCGATGCCGACGAACGAGTCGAGGATGTGTTGCAGGCCGGTCACCAGCGGCGCCACGCCGGGGGCGTCGACGCCGCGCAGCCAGTCGGCCAGGTCGGTCACCTGCATCGCGCAGGCCTGGGCGATGTTGAGCCCGGCGATCCGCGAGCCGAGGGCGGTCGGGTTGAGCCGGGTGCCGTGGCAGTCGGGGCAGGTGACGAAGGTGACGGCCCGGTCGACGAAGTCGCGGATGTGCGGCTGCATCGACTCGCGGTCCTTGGACAGCATCGACTTCTGCAGCCGTGGCACCAGGCCCTCGTAGGTGGAGTTCATCCCCCGCCACGTCATCTTCGTCGGTTCGTGGAAGAGGAAGTCGTGGCGTTCCTTGTCGGTGTAGTCGCGGATCGGCTTGGCGGGGTCGACCAGGCCGGACTCGGAGTAGAACCGTACGTTCCAGCCGCCGGGGTTGTACCCGGGAATGGTCAGTGCCCCCTGGTCGAGGGACTTGGTGTCATCGAACAGTTGGGTCAGGTCGAAGTCGGTGACGTTACCCCTGCCTTCGCACCGTGGGCACATGCCGCCCTGGACGCTGAACGTTCGCTCCACCGCCTTCTGTTGGGTGCCCCGCTCGACCGTGAGTGACCCGCTGGCGCTCATCGATGGGACGTTGAACGAGTACGCCCGCGGCGACCCGAGGCGGGGCTCGGCGATCCGGCTGTAGAGCAGCCGGAGTACCGCGACGGCGTCGGTGGCGGTCCCGACGGTGGAGCGGGGGTTGCCGCCCAGCCGTTCCTGGTCGACGATCAGCGCAGGAGTCAACCCCTCCAGCAGATCGACGTCGGGGCGGGCCGTCGTCGGCATGAAGCCCTGGACGAACGTGCTGTAGGTCTCGTTGATCATCCGCTGTGATTCGGCGGCGATGGTGGCGAAGACCAGCGAGCTCTTCCCCGAGCCGGACACGCCGGTGAACACGGTGAGGCGGCGCTTGGGGATGTCGAGGCTGACGTCCTTGAGGTTGTTCTCCCGCGCGCCGTGCACGCGGATCAGGTCGTGGCTGTCGGCCACGTACGCCTGTGCCTGCCGGCCGGTGGAGGGGGTCGCGCTCATCCGGTGCTCCTTCGGTTGCCGTACGTTCGGTGGTTGCTCGGGAGGATCAGGCGGGCATGCGGACCTCGGGGCCGAGGATGTCGCGGTGGGAGGCCAGCGCGGCCTCCGGGGCATCGGGCGGCAGGACTGCCGCACAGATGGTGAGATCCATGTCACAAGCGTAGGGGCGGGGCGTTCCGGGATGCTTCTTCATTCCTGACCATCTGCGCCGGGTGCCGGCGACGGATGATCCCCTTGCGCAACTCGTCGAGCAGCAGCACCAGCACCGGCAGCACCGCCAGCACGGCCCAGTCCAACGGCAGTAGCGGCCCGGTCCCGAAAACCCTCTGCAGGGACGGCAGGTAGCTGAGCGCGGCCAGCAGCACCACCTCGACCGCGATGCCACCGAGCACCCGCCGGTTGGAGAGGATCCCGACCTTCAACAGCGACTCCCGCGAGGTCCGGCAGCCGAGCACCGCCCCGATCTGGCCGAAGATGATCGCCGCCAAGGTCATCGTCGTGGCCCTGGCGTAGACCTCGCCGGAGTCCGCCAGCGGCACCCCGGGCCAACCGCTCAGGACGTTGACCAGCAGGAAGGCGGCCATGGCGAACACGGCCTCCAGGAGGCCATACCAGCCGAACGCCAACGCCAGCACCCGGCGGTTCATCAGCCGCGCCGTCCGGCTGCGCGGCGGCCGGTCCATGACGCCGCGCTCGGGACGCTCGGTGCCCAGCCCCAGGGCGGGGAGCAGGTCGGTGCCGAGGTCGATCGTGAGGATCTGCATCACGGTCAGCGGCAGCGGGACGATCCCCCGGGACAGGACGAACACCGCCGACGGCACGGCCTCGGCCATGTTGCTGGTCAGGATGTAGGTGAGGAAGCGACCGATGTTGTCGTAGACGCTGCGGCCCTCCTGGATCGCCCGGACGATCGAGGCGAAGTGGTCATCGGTCAGGATGATATCGGCGGCCTCCTTCGAGACATCGGTGCCGGTGCCCATCGCGATGCCGATGTCCGCCTTCTTCAGGGCGGGTGCGTCGTTGACGCCATCGCCGGTCACGGCGACGATCTCGCCGCGTCCCTGGAGCGTTGCGACTACGCGGTACTTCTGCTCCGGCGCGGCCCGAGCGAAGATCACCGGTTCCCGCAGGGCCTCGGACAGGGCGGCCTCCGACATGTCCTCGAGCTCGGGCCCGGTGATCACGCGGGCATCGTCGCCGTGCACCAGGCCGATGTTCTGGGCGATCGCCTGGGCTGTCAGTCCGTAGTCGCCAGTGATCATGATGACCCGGATGCTGGCTCGGTGGCAGAGCTCGACGGACTCGGTGATCCCTTCCCGGGGTGGGTCCTCCATCGCCACCAGGCCGAGGAAGGTGAGGTCGCGCTCGACCTGGTCGACCGCCACCTGGCCCGGGTCGATCCCGGCATCGAGGGTACGGGTCGCCACGGCGAGCACCCGCAGCCCCTGTCGGGCCAGGGCGTCGTTCGTGCCGGCGACCTCCTGTCGGTCCGCCGCGGTCATCGGGCGGCGTACGCCGTCGCGGATGATCGCCGAGCACAGCGGGGCCAGCCCCTGGGGTGACCCCTTGGTGTACGCCACGCACCGCCCGTCCACCCGGTGCAGGGTCGTCATCCGTTTGCGCAGGGAGTCGAACGTCAGTTCCCGCAGCCGGGGCTCGTCTGCGAGCAGCGAGTCCGGTGCCAGCCCGGCCTTGGCGGCCGCGACGAGGAGGCAGGCCTCGGTCGGGTCGCCATGGATGCTCCACTCTTCGTCATCCGCTGTGGGGGCCGTCAGCCCGGCGTTGTTGCACAGGCTCGCCGCGGTCAGCAGCGTACGCAGGCCGGCGTCGGTACGGGCGTCCCGAGCGGTGCCGTCGCGGCGGATCTGTCCGGCGGGGGTGTAGCCGCGGCCCGTTACCTCATAGCCCGTGCCCGGCAGCCACAGGCGGGTGACCGTCATCTCGTTCTGGGTCAGGGTGCCGGTCTTGTCCGAGCAGATCACGGTGGTGCAGCCCAGCGTCTCCACCGAGGACAGCCTCTTGACCAGGGCGTTGCGCTTCGCCATCCGCTGCACCGCCAGCGCCAGGGAGAGTGTGACCGTGGGCAGCAGCCCCTCCGGCACGAAGGCCACGATCATCGCCAGGCCGAAGATGAACGCCTGCCCCCATGGCTGGTGGACGAAGGCGATCGCCATCAGGGTGAACGATGCGCCCATCACCACGGCCAGGATCGACAGCCGCAGCGTGAGCCGGGACAGCTGCTTCTGCAGCGGGCTCTTGCCCTCCTGCACCGACTGGGTGAGGTCGGCGATGCGACCGAACTCGGTGTCCATCCCGGTGGCCGTGACGACCGCACGGCCGTCCCCGCTGCCCACACTGGTGCCGGTGAACACCATGTTCGTCCGCTGGGCGGCCGGGACGTCCTCGGTCATCGGCTCCGCGTTCTTACGCACCGGCCGCGACTCACCGGTCAGCGTCGACTGGTCGACCTGCAGGTCGGCGGACTCGATGAGTCGCGCGTCGGCGCTGATCCGGTCCCCTTCGGCGATGACGACCAGGTCGCCGGGGACCAGCTCCTCGCTCGGCACCTGGCGGAGCGCCCCGTCCCGGACGACGGTGGCGTGCGGGGACAGCATCTTCTGCAGCTCCTCGGTGGCCCGTTCGGCCCGGTATTCCTGCCAGAACGCGAAAACCCCGTTGATGATGACCACAATGAAGACGGCGACCCCCAGCTCGGTGAGGCCGGCGACGAGCGCGATGGCCCCGGCGACCCACAGCAGCAGGGCCATCGGTCCGGTGAACTCGGCCAACAGGGCCAGGACCGGCGGACGCCTCGCCGGCTCACGGATCGTGTTGGGGCCATGCCCGGCCAGTCGCGCGGCGGCCTCACCCGCAGTCAGCCCCTCCGGTGCCGATCCCTCGGCCAGCAGGACCTCTTCGGCGGCGAGTCGGTGGATCGGTGGTGCGGACGACGTTGCGCCCGGGGTCGGTGACTCCATGTTCTCGCTCCTCGGAGCAGACGGACCGGCCGGTGAGGACCTGTCCCTGCGCCCAATCTAGTCCCCGGCAGTGCTCGAGAACGGGGATGGCGCGAAGGGGCGCACCTGCCCTCATCCCTGTCTCAGGTCCGGACGGGGGAAGCCCGGAGGGGTCCCGGAACGGGCCCCCATTCCGTGGCCGGGCACTGGATCGGGGCGCTGCCGGCGACCACCATGGAGTCATGCAGACCAACTCGTACGAGCCCACCATCGGCCACTCGCCCTCGATGACCAACGGTGAGGAGCGTTCCGTCGCCGCCCTGGCGCACCTGTCGGCCATCATCGCCATGATCGTCAGCGCCGGCTGGCTCAGCTTCGTCGGCCCGCTGGTCGTCTGGGTCCTGTACAAGGACAAGAGTCCCTTCGTCCGCGCCGCGGCCGCCGGCTCGTTCAACTTCAACATCTGGGCCTGGGTGATCAACATCGTGGCGTGGATCATGGCCTTCACCGTGATCCTGCTGCCGGTCTCCATCATTCTGTGGATCGTCGCCGCCATGATGACCCTGTGGTGCCACATCCGTGGCGCACTCAAGGCCTCCCGCGGCGAGCTCTACCGCTACCCGGCCACCATCGGGCTGCTGCAGTGACACCCTGCCCACCTCCGACCGACGGACTGCTCACCGGCGCGTCGCCCCTGCGGGCGGCGCGCCGGTGCCACGTCCCCACCCCGGCGACCCGAGGGGACACAGCGCCCACGGGGTGACATCAGGACAGGGGCCACCTACCCTCGGACCATGGATGAGGCGCCGCTGGAGGAGCTGCACGCGGTCGTCCACGGCCACGTGCAGGGGGTGGGCTTCCGGTTCTGGACCCAACGCCAGGCGGCCGTTCTCGGGCTGGTCGGCTGGGTCGCCAACCGCAGCAACGGCACCGTCGAGATCGTCGCCCAGGGCACCCATGCCCAGGTCGTCGCCATGCTGCGCGCGTTGAAGTCCCCGATGACGCCGGGCAGCGTCGACTTCCTGGAGCGGGAGATCCGTACCCCCACCCATCGCTACGGCGACTTCTCCGTCGCCCGCTGAGACGGAACGGGCTCCGCCGCGAACCGGAGAGCCAATGAGAGCATGAACCGGTGAACGGACGTCGAGCATGGATCGTGTGGTTGATCGGGGTCATCGCCTACGCGGTGGCAGTCATGCAACGTACCAGCTTCGGGGTGGCAGGTCTGGAGGCCGGCCAGCACTTCGCGGCCGGTGCCGGCCTGGTGTCGCTGTTCGTGGTCCTGCAGCTCGGTGTCTACTCTGCCGCCCAGGTGCCGGTCGGGCTCGCCTTGGACCGGTTGGGATCCCGCGCCGTCATTTCGGTCGGGGCGCTGGTGATGGCCGCCGGGCAGGTGCTGGTCGGCTCGACCGACATCGTCGCCGTCGCGATCGTCGGGCGCGTCCTGGTCGGCCTCGGCGACGCCATGACGTTCAACTCGGTGATCCGCCTGGTACCGGCGTGGTTCTCCCCCCACCGGGTGCCGATCCTCACCCAGCTGACCGGCATGCTGGGCCAGCTCGGCCAGATCCTCAGCGCCGTCCCGTTCCTGTCCTTGCTGGTGACGTTCGGCTGGCGGACGGCGTTCCTGGCAGCCGCCGGCACCGCCGTGGTGTCCGCGATCCTGATGTGGGTGTTCGGACGCAACGCGCCGCCCGGCCAGTGGCATCCGGACACGTCCGCCTCACTCGGCGCGGTCGCGGCGGGACTGCGCGAGATCATCGCCGACACCCACACCGCCGTCGGATTCTGGGTTCACTTCACCACCTGCTTCTCCACGATGATGTTCCCGCTGATGTGGGGCTACCCCTACCTGACCGCCGGTCTGGGCTACTCCCCCGCCGTGGCCAGCGGGCTGCTGTCGTTCTTCGCGTTGGTCGCGATCCCGGTCGGCCCGGTGGTGGGCCGGCTGACCGACCGGCACCCGAACCACCGCTCGACCATCGCCCTGGTATTGATCCTGGCGCAACTGGTCGCCTGGCTGGCGGTGCTGGCCTGGCCGGCCGTGCCACCGATCTGGCTGCTCGTGGTCCTGGTGGTGGCCCTGGCCATGGGCGGGCCCGGCTCCAACATCGGCTTCGACTTCGTCCGTACGTCCCTGCCACCCCGGCGGATCGGCACCGGCACCGGGATCGTGCTGATGGGCGGCTTCAGCGCCGCGCTGGTCAGCGTCCTGCTGATCGGGCTGGCACTGGACGCACTGTCCGGCCCCGGCGGCTACGACCAGCGGGCCTTCACGCTGGCGCTGACCACCCAGGCGCCGATCTACCTGGTCGGCCTGGTCGGCCTGCTGGTCTCCCGGCGCAGGATGCGCAGGAGGTACGGCCCCCTGCCGACCCCGCCCCGGTCCTGACCCGCTCCCGGCCATCCCGCCTTCCCGGTCGTACGAATGCCGGTCCCGGCCGCTGCCGGCGATGGCACCGAGTTGCGCCGGGTGGCCCGGGAGCGATGAGATGATGAGCAAAGTAGCTGAACGGAGAAAGTCCTGTGCCGAGTCGATCCCCCGTGGAGACGTTGCGTTTCCTGGCCACCCCCACCGACGTCCTCTTCGATGGCGAGCACATCGTCAACGGGGGCAAGATCCTGGAGTGGATCGACAAGGCCGGGTACGCCGTGGCTGCCGGCTGGAGCGGTAACTACTGCGTCACCGCCTACGTCGGCCACGTCTCCTTCCGGCACGGCATCCCCTCCGGTCACCTGGTTGAGGTCCAGGCCCGGATCGTGTACACCGGACGCACCTCCATGCACATCCAGTGCACCGTCCGGCACGCGGATCCGAAGAAGCTGAACTGGGCCGAGGCGACCAACTGCCTGGTGATCTTCGTGGCGACCGATGGCAAGGGCAAGTCGGTCCCGGTGCCGGAGTTCGACCCGCTCACCGCCACCGAGCGCACCCATGCGCGCGCCGCGATCGGCCGCGCGGACATCCGCAAGGAGATCGAGGACCAGATGGCCCAGCAGGTCTACACCGACCAGGGCACCGCGCCCCGGGTCGTGACCCGCTTCCTGGCCCAACCGACCGACGTCAACTGGGGCGGTAAGGTCCACGGTGGCACCGCCATGGAGTGGATCGACCAGGCCGCGTGGTTGTGCGCCAGCCAGTGGTCCAAGATGACCCCGACCGTGGTGTACTCCGGCGGCGTCCGGTTCTACCGCCCGATCCAGATCGGCCACGTGGTCGAGCTGGAGGCCCGCCTGATGCGGACCAACCGCAAGACGATGGACATCTCGGTGCACGTGCGCTCCGGGGACCCGCGCGAGACCGAGCGCCAGCTCACCACCCACTGCGCCATCACGTACGGCATCCGGGACGAGGAGGACCGCCTGGTCGACATCCCGCAGTGGGTGCCGGCCAACGACGAGGACCGGGCCCTGGCCGAGCACGCCCACCGGCTGCGCCGGATCCGTGGACACCGCGTCCCCGGCCTGTCCACCGGATAGTCCCCGCGTCCCACCCGGCCCCGCGTCGTACGCCCCGTGGGCTCGCTAGGCTGAGCTGGAGCCCACAACACAGGAGGCGATTGATGTCCTCGGCGCTGACGCCGTCCGCCCAGCACATGCTGCACATGGCTGACGGCACCATCAAGCAGGTCAATCCGTTCAGTGGCACCGAGGTGTGGACCGTCCCCGGACGCGGCCACCGGCCGCTGGGGATCCACCACCTCGACCCCCAGCCGCTGCAGGAGGCCGACCACGGCCGCTGGTGCGCCTTCTGCGAACACCGCTACCTGGAGACCCCGCCGGAGAAGACCCGGCTGGTCCGCGACGGCGACCAGTGGCGCCGGATCGATGCACTACCCGCGAGCGCGCTGTTCGACACCGTGGCGGAGTTCCGCCGGATCCCGAACCTGTTCGAGATCGTCTCGTACGAGTACTGGGCCAAGAACTACGGCTTCGAGATGTCGGAGGCGACCCGGCGTCGGATGGACGACTACCTGGCCACCACGGTCGGGCGTGACCACGTCTTCCGGATCGTCCAGGCGAAGATGAAGGCGGCCGGGCTGAATGCCGCCGACTGGGCCTCCCTGTCCGAGGAGGGCCGACGCGAGCAGAGTGCCGGCTTCTTCGCCGGTGGCCACGATGTCATCGTGGCGCGCCGCCACTTCACCGACGGCGCCTACGACGACACCGGCTATGCGTCCTCGGGCACCCTCACCCCCGAGGAGCACCACCGCTACACCGCTTTCACCGTCGAGGCGATGCGTGACCTGTACGCCAGCAACCGCTACGTGCGCTACGTCGCCGCCTTCCAGAACTGGCTCAAGCCGGCCGGGGCCTCGTTCGACCACCTACACAAGCAGCTGGTGTCCATCGACGAGCGCGGGGTGAGCAACGAACTGGAGATCGAGCGGCTGCGCGCCAACCCGAACCTGTTCAACGACGCGGCGGTCAACTACGCCGGCTACCACAACCTGGTCGTTGCCGAGAACGACCATGCGATCGCGTTCGCCGGGTTCGGGCACCGCTACCCCACCCTCGAGGTCTACTCCAAGAGCGTGGCCGCCGCACCGTGGGAGGCCGGCGAGGAGGAGGTCCGTGCGATGTCGGACCTGCTGCACGCCTGCCATGCCGCGACCGGTGCGGACGTGCCGTCGAACGAGGAGTGGTACCACCGGCCGGTCGACTCGCTGGAACCGGCTCCGTGGCGGATCATGTTGAAATGGCGCGTCTCCAACCTGGCCGGTTTCGAGGGCGGCACCAAGATCTACCTGAACACCCTGTCCCCCACGATGGTCCGTGACCGGGTGGTGCCCAAGCTGTACGAGCTGCGGGACCAGGGCAGGATCGCCCCGGTGCGGATCGCGACCGAGGCGCGGTGCGAACCGAACTCGTTGCGCTACATCGAACAACTGCGCCGCTACTGACCCCGGTGCAGGCCGAGCCGTTCCTTCAGGAAGGACACCGCCCGGCCCCAGGCCAGCTTCGCCTGCTCGGGGTCGTAGTTGCCGGCCAGGTTCTGGTCGTTGTGGAAGGCGTGCCCGGCCGGGTAGTAGAAGTACTCGACCTCAGCCCCGGTCTCCTGGCGGATCTGGGCCTCCTGCTCGCGTGCGGACGCCACCGGGAACATGGTGTCGCGCTCGGCGTAGTGGCCCTGCACCGCGGCGGTCAGCCCGGTGAACGTGCCCGGCACGGCCTGGCCGACCCCGTAGAACGGGACGGCGGCGCTGATCCGGTCGCCCTGCTGCACCGCCAGGGCCAACACGAAACCGCCCCCCATGCAGAAGCCGATCGTGCCGACGCTGTCCCCCACGACGAAGTCCTGGGCCAGCAAGTAGTCAACGGCGCCGCCGAGCAGGCGGGCACCTTCGGCGGCCGGAAGCCGATCCATCATCACGCTGGCCTCCTTGGAGTCGTGGGTGACCCACCCTCCGAACAGGTCAGGGGCGAGGGCGACGAATCCTTCGGCCGCCAGACGGTCGCAGATGTCCTTGATGTGGTCGGCGATGCCCCACCACTCCTGGACCACGATGACGCCAGGACCGCTCCCGCCGGCCGGCCTGGCCAGGTATCCGTACGCCTCCCCTTCCGTGGACGGGAAGCTGACGTTCTGGTGGGGGGTCTTGAAGGGCATGTGGTCCTCCTGGCTCGACTACCTCGTCGTGATGTACGCCCCGGGCCGGGGTCCGGGCCAGTCTAGGAAGAACCGGCGATCACTGGAAGGGGGTCGGATCACCCGCCCCGACCCGGTCGACGGTGACCTCGTCACCGGTGAAGTTGACCACGGTCGTCGGCTCGACGCCACAGTCGCCGGAGTCGATCACCGCATCCACCTGGTGGTCCAGTGCCTCCTTGATCTGCCAGCCGTCGGTCAGCGGCTCGGCCTCGCCCGGCAGCAGCAGGGTGCTGGAGACCAGCGGTTCGCCGAGCGCCTCGAGCAGGGTCCGGGCGGTGACGTGGTCGGGCACCCGGACCCCGACCGTACGCTTCTTCGCGTGGACCATCACCTTGGGGACCTCGCGGGTCGCCGGGAGGATGAACGTGTACGGGCCCGGCGTGGTGGCCTTGACCGCGCGGAACACCGCGTTGTCCATGTGCACGTACTCGCCCAGCTGGGCGAAGTTCGCGCAGACCAGGGTGAAGTGGTGCTTCTCGTCCAGCTTGCGGATCTGACGGATCCGGTCCAATCCCTCCTTGTTGCCCAGACTGCAGCCCAGCGCGTAGCAGGAGTCCGTCGGGTAGGCCACCAGTCCTCCGCGGCGCAGGATGTCCACGGCCTGCTGAATGGAGCGGGACTGGGGATTCACCGGGTGCACGTCGAAGTACTTGGCCATGGGCGCCAGCGTACCCGGCAGGCACCCGCGGTGGCATAGTCTGCTGGGGTGACATACGAGATCCTCACCGTCCCCCTGGCCGATCTGCGCCGGCGTACGTCGATGAAGTGGCGCCGCTATCCGGAGGACGTGCTGCCGCTCTGGGTCGCCGAGATGGACTGCCAGATCGCCGAGCCGGTGGCCGCCGCCCTGCATGCGGCGATCGAGAGGGGCGACACCGGCTACCCGGCCGGGCCGGTCTACGAGTCGGCCGTCGCCCGGTTCGCCGCCGACCTGTGGGACCTGGAGCTCGACCCGGCACGGATCGACCTGATGCCGGACGTGATGGGCGGGATCCGCAACGCGCTCCAGGTGGTCACGGCGCCGGGCGACCACGTCGTGATCAACCCTCCGGTGTACATGCCGTTCTTCGCGGCCGTGACCGGCACCGACCGGCGTCTGCTGGAGGTGCCGGTGCAGCCCGATGGGAGCCTCGACCTCGCTGCCCTGGAGGAGGCCTTCGCCGGTCGCCTCGGGGCGCGCCCGACCGCCTACCTGATGTCCAGCCCGCACAATCCGACCAGCCGTGCCCATAGCGCCGACGAACTCGCCGCCGTCGCCGGCCTGGCCCGGCAGTACAGCATCCGGGTGGTCGTCGATGCGATCCATGCGCCGCTGACCGACCCCGGCGTGCCGTACGTGCCCTACCTGTCGGTACCGGGTTCGGAGGATGCGCTGGTGCTGTTCTCCGCATCGAAGGCGTGGAACCTGGCCGGGCTGAAGGCGGCGGTGATGGTGGCCGGTCCCGAAGCCGTCGACAGCCTGGCCGCCGTCCCGTACGACGCCGCGCGGGGTGCCGCCAGCCACCTGGCCGTGATCAGCCACGCGGTGGCACTGGACGAGGGCCGGCCCTGGCTGGAGCAGCTACGCACCGAGATCGCCGCGAACCGCCGACTGGTCGACCGGCTGCTGGCCGAGCACCTGCCCCAGGTCACCCAGCTGCCCGGCAACGCCACCTATTTGGCCTGGCTCGACTGCACCGCCTTGGGCCTGGCGGAGCCACAGCAGCACTTCCTGCGCGAGGCCAAGGTCGCCCTCAACCCGGGCCCCGCCTTCGGTACCGGTGGGGCCGGTCACGTACGACTCAACCTGGCCACCTCCCCGCAGATCCTCACCCAGGCGATCACCCAGATGGGGGCCAGCCTCTGAACTCGGGCAGGGCTCAAGGCACCAGGACCAGATCCGCGGTGGCTGCGGCCGTACCGCGGACCGTCCCGATCCCGACTACTGCAAGGAACATCGTCGATGCCTCGTACGTGGTCTCGACCCGCACCCGGAGGCCCGGCAGGACCGTGACGGTCCCCTCGACCCGGGGATCGGCGGCCAGCACCTCCCGCGCCGCCGCGGCTGCCGTCAGCGGGTCGAGGTCGCCCTCCAGGCTCGCGGCCGCGGCAGCATCGGTCGCGGCACGGGCGGCCTGCTCGGCGACCGCGGTGGCCCGCCGGGTCGCGGTGACCTGTTGTCCCCCGTCGATGACCAGTCCGGCCATCAGCAGCAGCGCGGTGGTGACCACCAGCACCATCACCGACAGGGCCTGGCCGCGCTGCCCTCGCCCCGACCGCACCCTTGCGGTCCGGGCCCTTCTCCACCTGCTCATCGGGTCCCCCTCATCGCCACTGCGGGCGGTTCCCATCATGGCATGCGCCAGGTCCGACCCACCCGCACGCGTGACACGGCACCGCAATAGGGTGGAGCAGTAGACCCTCGAGGAAAGGTACTCACATGCCGGGCAAGGTAGCTCTGTTGACGGCCGGGGGATTCGCCCCCTGTCTGTCCTCCGCCGTGGGCGGTCTCATCCAGCGCTACACCGAGATCGCCCCCGATCGGGAGATCATCGCGTACAAGCACGGATACCAGGGCCTCCTGGAGGGCGAGTACTACACCGTGACGCCCACCGTACGACAGAGCGCCGGCGTGCTGCACCGCTTCGGCGGTTCGCCGATCGGCAACTCGCGGGTCAAGCTGACCAACGAGACGGACCTGGTCGAGCGAGGCCTGATCCAGCCGGGCGACGATGCCCTGAAGGTGGCCGCCGACCGGCTGGTGGCCGACGGGGTCGAGATCCTGCACACCATCGGCGGTGACGACACCAACACGACGGCGGCCGACCTGGCCGCGTACCTGCACCGGAACGGCTACGAGCTCACCGTGGTCGGCCTGCCCAAGACGATCGACAACGACGTGGTCCCGATCCGCAAGTCCCTCGGCGCCCAGACCGCGGCCGAGACCGGCGCGATCTTCGCCCGCAACATCGTCGCCGAGCACAACTCGGTGGCCCGCCAGCTCATCGTGCACGAGGTGATGGGCCGCAACTGCGGCTGGCTGACCGCCGCCACGGCCTACGAGTACCGCAACTGGCTCGACACACTTGCCTGGCTGCCGGACATCGGCCTGAGCCGGGAGGCCTGGGAGGTCCATGCGGTGTACGTGCCGGAGGACGCCTTCTCCATCGACGATGAGGCCGAACGGCTGAAGGAGGTCATGGAGACCGTCGGCAACGTGACGGTCTTCCTGTCCGAGGGCGCCGGCGTCGAGGCGATCGTGCGCGAGATGGAGGAGGCCGGGGAGCAGGTTCCCCGCGATGCGTTCGGACACGTGCGGCTCAACGACATCAACCCCGGCAACTGGTTCGCCCACCAGTTCGCCGACCGGGTCGGCGCGCGGAAGGTACTGGTGCAGAAGTCCGGCTACTTCGCCCGGTCAGCCGCCCCGGTCGAGTACGACGTCGACCTGATCTCCGCGATGTGCGACCTGGCTGTGGAGTCCGCGCTGGCCGGCAACCCGGGTGTGATCGGCCATGACGAGGAGCGCGGGGACGAGCTGCGGGCCATCGAGTTCGACCGGATCCAGGGCGGCAAGCCGTTCGACGTGACCGCTTCCTGGTTCACCGAGATGCTGCGCCAGATCGGCCAGCCGATGCCGAAGTCGGACGCCCCGCTCGCCGACTGACCGTCGGGAGGGCCGGGTGCGGTGCCCGGACCGTCGTGACCCCGGACCGTCGTGACCGGAGCCGCTGACCGGCGCGCGGGTCGGTCAGGGACGAGGCTCGCGTCTGTCGGGCAGGAAGCGAGTGGCGACACCGGTCAACGCGGCCAGCAGCGCCCCCAGCCCCATTCCGGTCAGGGCGCCGGTGACCCACCCGGTCTTCATGGACGCCCGGGCGTTGCGGATCGCCGTGGAGCGACGCACCAGTGCCGGCTCCGGCTCCGGTCGTACGGCTGGTTCGGCCGGTGCGACGGGGGCGGGGCCCGGCGGTGATGAGGAGGCCGATGCGACCGTCGGCGTGGGGGTCGCTCCGCCCAGGGGCTCGGAGACGGCGGCGTGCTCGCGCGGGTCGAACCCTCCGCCGAGGGGCAATCCGCTGGCCTTCCGGAGTCGTTCCCCGAGTGTGCGGTTCTCGGCCTTGGGTGCCTGCTTGACCTCCTTGCGGTCGCCCCGCGCCTCGACGGCCGCTTGGGCTGCTTCCACCTGCTCGGTACTGACCGGGCTGTACTCCACCTCGGCGAGGGGGGCATCGATGTCCTGCAGCTCGTACGGGTTGGCCTGTTGGATCGCGGTGGCCATCCAGGCGGCCGCGTAGAGGATCAAGCGGGCGAAGAGGTTGAGGAACAGCATCAGCACGATCACCGGCCCGAACAGTGCCGCCGCCGGATTGCCGAGGAAGGAGCTGACCAGGAACGAGGTGAGGTACTGCAGGACAGCCAGGCCCACTGTGCCGATCACGGCGGCACCCGCCTTGTTCCTGAACGGGAAACTTCGCGCGGGGAACACGGTCAGCAAGTACAGGAACAGCAGCCAGCCAGACACGACCGAGGCGAGCAGGCCGACGATCCGCAGCGCCACCCCAGCCCCGGCCATACCCTCCAGGTTCAGTACCCCCAGCAGCCAGCCGGTCAGTGTGGTCGAGGCATTGGCGATGGCGAAGGTGACCGGGACCAGCACGATCAGGCCCACCAGCAGGACCAGGTTGACGACTGTTCCCAGGACGATGTTCGGCTGGTCCTCGACCTGGTCGAACTCCGGGCGGGTCTGGGCCCGGATCGCAGACTTGAGGTTCCCGGCCCAGCCGGCGGACGAGTAGAGGGCGGAGAGCAGACCGACGATGCCGATGGCCCTCCAGTTGAACAGGAAGGACTCGATAACGGACCCGATCTGGGTCTTCAGGTCCGGTCCCATGCCGGCCAAGCGCTCGTTGATCTGGTCCATCGCCTGCGGCAGGACGTCCGGATGGACCACTGTCAGGAAGAAGCCGAGCCCGGCGAAGACGATCATCAGCAGGGGGACCAGGGCGAGCACGGAGAAGTAGGTGATGGCTCCGGCGAACTGGTTGCCGAGGCGGTTCCCGTAGCGGTACTGCATCCGGAGCAGGTGAGCGACCCAGGGCCGGCGCTTCAGGTCGGCCAGGAGTTCCTTGATCCTGCCCATCGCTCCCCTTGACGTTGCTGTCGGTCAGCCGCGGTCCACGTCGGTCAGCTGGCGTTGCGGCGCCGGCGGCGGGCGGCCAGCTCGTCGCCGGTCTGGCTGTCGGAGGAGCTGTCCCCCTTGTGTTCGGCCGGAAGGGCGGCGAGCGAGCCCTCCACGTCTCGCCAGACCGAACCGATCGCGATCCCGAACATGCCCTGTCCGCCCTTGAGCAGGTCGATCACCTGGTCGTTCCGGGTGCACTCGTATACCGAGACCCCGTCGCTGATCAGCGTCACCCCGGTAAGGTCGTCGACGCCGCGATCGCGCAGGTAGTCGATGGCCGTCCTGATCTGCTGCAGGGAGACTCCGGCGCTGAGAAGTCTCTTGATCACCTTGAGCATCAGGATGTCCCGGAAGCTGTAGAGCCGGGCCGATCCCGACCCACTCGCCCCGCGCACCTCGGGGGTGACCAGACCGATCCGGGCCCAGTAGTCGAGTTGGCGGTAAGTGATGTCGGCAGCCTTTGCTGCCACCGGGCCCCGGAAGCCGACGTCCTCCGGCAAAGGCGCGAAGTCGCCATCGAACAGTCGGTCCTGGCCTCGTACGGGCTCGGGCTGCTGAGCACTGGTCCCCGACGTGCTGCTCATGATCTGGTCCTTCCGCGCATTCGCGTGTCTTCCTACGACGCTGTCGCGTGCTCGACGCTGTTCGCGTTTCTTGCCTGACACGTTGACACTAGCTGCGCAGCTCCCGCTGCAGCGGGAGCCGGCGCGGAGACACGCCCACGTGTGCCGTCAAGCTCACGGCAGGGTTGAGAGTTCAGGGTTCAGGACAGACTCTACGCCGGACTGTCGCCTTCGGCATCCGACGGCGGCCCTTCGACCTCGAAATCATCGGCACTGACATGGTCGAGGAACTCGCGGAACTTCTCGACCTCCTCCTCCGCCTCTTCCTCCTCCTCGAATCCGGCAGCTTCGAGGACGTCGTCGGCGCAGTAGACCGGGGCTGAGCAGCGCAGCGCGATGGCTATCGCATCCGAGGGTCGCGCACTGATCTCGACCCCGTCCACCAGCAGCACTGCGTAGAACGTCCCGCCCTCGAGTTCAGTGATGTGCACTTCGGTGAGCCGGTGCCCCAGCGCGGCCAACGTGTCCACTATCAGGTCGTGGGTCAAGGGGCGCGGCGGGCGCAGCCCCTCCAACGCCTCGGCGATCGCGTTCGCCTCGTTCCACCCGATCCAAATCGGCACCATGCGATGCCCGCCGGTCTCGCGCAGCAACACGATGGGCTCGTTGTTCGGCATCTGGGCTCGAACCCCGACTACCTCCATCTCCCGCATGTTCCCCACACTACCCGCGCAAGCCTCGTCTGCCACTGCCCGGGGCCGCCATCACGCAGGAGGTGGGGTCAGCCCAGCTCGCGCTGGATGCCGGAGCGCACCATCGCCAAATGGGTCACATTGATCAGGCGCGTGAGCTCCTCGATCGTCTGGCGGGAGTTCGCCCGCCGCGAGTGGGCCGCGGTCGCCTGGTTGATCAGGCCGACCTCCTTGTCGGCCGCGATCTTGATCTGGCGCAGGTGGCGCGGGTCGATCCCGAAACTGGCCAACTGCTTGGCGGCCACGGCGACCGCGAAGGCGTCCTGGTCGTAGTAGTGGGTGCCGCGTCGCGGTGTGACGACCAACAGGCGCTCGAGCTCGGCGAGGATGGGCTCGGAGATGCCCGACTTCTCGATCAGTTCCATCCGGCTGAGGCGTACCGGCCGCCGCCTCCGGTTCTCCGCACCATTGGGCGGGGCATCATCCGTGCGGCGGGATTCAGGGGCAGGCGCGGCCTGCCGCTCCACAGGCGCGGCGGCCGGCGCGACTGCCGCGGGCACGGCGGGGCTGGGGGTATCGATCGCGGGCGGCGTGAGCCCTCGGTCGATCTGGTCGAGATGCTCGCGGATCACCTTGAGCGGAAGATAGTGCGCCTTCTGCATCGTGAGGATGTAATGCAGCCGCTTGACGTCCCCTATCGAGTACTTGCGATAGCCCGAGGGTGCTCTCTCGGGACTGAGCAGGCCCTCGGCCTCCAAATAACGGATCTTGGAGATCGACAGGTCAGGAAATTCCGGAGTCAGTTCTTTGACCACCCACCCGATCGAGTGTCGGGCGTCAGGCATCAGCGCCTGCCGCGTCCGGCTGTGTAGTAGACCATGCGGAACTTCCCGATCTGGACCTCGTCGCCGTCCTCCAATGCGACGTCGCCGTCGACCAGGCTGCGGTTGACGTACGTGCCATTGAGGCTGCCGACGTCCCGCAGGACCACCTGGTCGCCCTCGCGCAGGAACTTCACGTGGTGGCGCGACACGGTGATGTCGTCCAGGAAGACGTCCGAGCGAGGATGGCGGCCGGCGGTGATCTCGTCGCGGTCCAGCAGGAAGCGAGCGCCGACGTTCGGCCCCCGTCGCACGACCAGCAGGGAGGATCCCCGCGGCAGCGCCGAGACGGCTGACTTCTCCTCGGGGTTCAGCTCGTCGGCCTCGTCGGTCTCGTTGATCAGTGGGATGACCTTGGTCGTTTCCGACACCGTGACCAACGGCCCGCCGCATTGGGAGCAGAACTTACTGCCCTCGGTGTTCTGGTAGCCACAGGAAGGGCACAACATGGTTGATATGTTCCTTGATCTCAGAGGGATATGTCTCAGGAATCGATGATGTCCGAGTACGCGTCGGCTTCCAACAGGTCGTCCAGTTCGTCCTCGGAGGTGATCTCGACCTCGAACAGCCACCCGTCGCCATAGGGATCGTCATTGACCAGTTCCGTGTTGCCCTGGACCTTCCGGTTCACCGCGCTGGTCACGCCGGTGACGGGAGACACGATATCGCTGGCGCTCTTGACCGACTCGATCTCCCCGACGACGTCTCCGCTCGCGATCTCGTCACCCACTGTCGGCAGGACCACCGAGACGACCTCACGCATCTGGTCCGCGGCGTACTCGGTGTAGCCGATCCGCACCGACCGCCCGTTGCCGGACCTGACCCACAGGTGTTCCTGGCTGTACTTGAGGTCTTCGGGGAGATCCATGGTGACTCCTGCATCTGGAAGTGGGCCGTGCTGGCGGAGCACTGAATGCTGAACCTTAGCCTAACTCCGCACCGTTTCACCCCGTCAGGGGGTGTGTCCCGGAACGTGAACCGTAGGCCATGTCTCAGTTCCCCGGACCGGCTGCGGCATCCCTGTCAGGTTGAGCGTACTGCGGCGCCTGCACCCGGTGCAGGGAGTCGATCACGATGTCGTCGGACCGCACGATGGCCACTTGCCCACCCACGCGCGGGTCGGTGATGCTGCTGACCAGGCCGCCGCGGAACCGGGCCGCCTCCTCCAGGGAATGGGGATCGCCGATCACCTCCAGCGTGATCGGGGTCGTCACTCGCTGCCCGTCGATCACGATCCCGGACGTTCCGTTGCTCACCCAACTGTTCGCCACGATCCGGATCGTTCCGTTCACCTGCATCGCCTCCGCCCCCGCATCGCGCATCTCCTGGAACGCGTCGAGGATCGTGTTCGCCTTGACCTTGGCCTCGGGATCGGTGATGGTCAGGGTGATGCCCGGTCCCTGCGCGGGCACTGTCCCGGCGAGGATGCCCAATGAGGTGAGGCGTTCCTCGGCCTGCGCGCGGGCCGCAGCCTCGCTGTCCTGCCCCGATTCCAGCTCGGATCGGGCCTGTTGGAGGGCATCCAGCTCGCCCTGGAGTCGCTGCGACTCCTCGTTCAACCCATCGAGGATCCCGACCAGGTCGGACTGGCGCAATGAGGCGTACGAGTCGACCTCGTCCCGGGTCCTGATCTGCGTGACGACGGCGAACGCGAACATGGCCAGCAGGATCGCAATGACGCTCTGGCTAAGGTCCGGACGCAGCCAGTCGCGGAGCGTCCGTGCGGCCGGCTCCGGCCCTGCGGCAGCGGGTGCCTGCGCAGTGGCGTCGTCGGGTTCCCTGTCGTCGGCATCGCTGTCGACCTCCCCCTGCTCGGCCGGGCCGACCGTGGCCTCCTCCGCAGTCGCCTCCTCCGCAGTGGCCTCGTCCGCGGAAGGCACGGCCGGCTCCTCGACCGGTTCCTGCTCCCGGGCCAGAGGTGCGACTGCAGAGCGGATCGTGGTCGGCTGCTCGGCCTCGGATCGGCTGGGCACCGATTCGGCGGAGACACTCGGCTCGGGGGCCTCGGACACCGGGACCTCGGCCACAGGTTCCCCTGGGGACGGTTCTTCAGCGGGTCCCGGCTCGTCGGGCGCCGTTTCCTCGGGGGCAGCCGGTTCCCCGAGCACGGACTCCCCCGGCACCGTTTCCTCGGGGGCGACCGCTTCTTCCTCGGGGGTGACCGCTTCCTCGAGCGGGGACTCCTCGGACACCTGTTCCTCGAGTGCGGGTTCCTCGAGCGCAGACTCCTCGGACGCGGGCTGCCCGGAAGCCTGCTCCTCGGTCACTGCCGAAGAATCCACGGCCTCGGGCTCGCGGTCCTCCGGTCGCCGGAACCGGTCGTGGTCAGGCATGGAAGATCGCCCGTCGGATCGCCGCGGCATTGGTGAAGATGCGGATGCCGAGCACGACCACCACGCCGGTCGACAGCTGGGAGCCGACGCCGATCTGGTCGCCGACCCACACGATCAGCGCCGCGATCAGCACGTTCGAAAAGAACGACACGACGAACACGCGGTCGCTGAACCGGCCCTCGAGCCAGGCCCGGAAGGCGCCGAACAGGGCATCCATCGCGGCGATGATCGCGATGGGCAGGTACGGCTGGAGGACCGGTGGCACGGAGGGCTGGAAGAAGATCCCCAGCAGGATACCGACGACCAGTCCGATGATGGGGATCACAGCGTTCCTCCCTCTGCGTGCCGCAGGGTCACCCGGCTCGCGGCCGGTAGCTCGAGCGACCGGTCACGCGTGATGTTCATGCTCACTCCTAGGTTGCTCTCGAGGTACGCCCACCACGCTCCGGCCTCGGTGCCGATGAATGTCTGCTCGAGGGTATCCGGGTCGCCGACCACCTCGACCGTGTAGGGATGGGTCAGGGAGCGGTAGTCCACAGTGATGGCATCCCCTGCTCCGCGGATCGCTGTCAGGGCATTGAGCCGGTGGCCATTGATCGCGATGGCCTCGGCCCCCGCCTGCCACATGCCGTTGGCCAGCAGCTGCAGGTCGGTGTCGACGACCCGGGAGTCCGGGGTGCCATCGGGACCATCGTCGACCACGATCACCAGGCCCGGGCCGGTCACCGCTGTCGCCGCGCTGGCGACCGCCAGTGCGTCCGTCTGCTCGGCGATCCGCTCACTTCCTGCGTCCCGGGCGAGTGCCTGGCGCTGCAGGTCCAGCACCTCGCCCCGGGCGGTGGCGATCTCGCCGCGCAGCTGGTCGAGCTCCTGCTGCCTCGTCTCGATGCTGGCCACCATGGCCTGCCGGTCCTGCTCGATCTGAGGGGCGGCCCGGGTGGTCAGCACTGCCGACATCGTCAGCAGCATCGCCGCGACGAGGAACACCGGCAGCTGCAGCCACCGGCTGCCACGGCCCTTCTGGGTCCAGGCACGCTCCCGGGTGTAGTCCGGGTCGACAGCGGTCTGGCCGATCTCGCGTAGCAGGTCCATGCTCGCGTCCGGACGCGAGGAAGCTGCTGCCCGCCCGCTGCGCACCCCGTTCACGTCCCTACCCTAGGTCATTTCCTCCGGCCGACGGATTCCTTCGTCATCCGCAAACGTGCCAGCGCGGTGGCGAGTGCCAGGCCCAGCACACCGATGGCGGAGCCCACGATCTGCAGGGCTGCGCCGTACCGGACCGCGGGGGTAAGCGCCGTGGACAGGGGCACATCGACCACCATGGCTGCGGGGGTGTACCAGGGCTCGCGGGCGAGGACCTCACCGTCCGGGGCGAACGCCGCGGTGTGGCCCACCGAGGAGACCTGCACCAGGGAGCGGCCGGTCTCCACGGCACGGAGCCGGGCGAACGCCAACTGCTGGTCGAGCTCGTCGGTCCGGCCGAAGTCCGCGTTGTTGGTCGGGGAGACCAGCCACGTCGCTCCCTCGCGCACGGATTCGCGTCCCAGCGCGTCATCGATGATGTCGTAGCAGATCGCCACGCCGACCGGAGCCTGCCCGCCGTCCCGGGTGCTCAGGTGCAGGACCGGGCTACCGGTCCCGGGCCGGAGCTCGCGCTTGATCAGTCCGACCAGGTTCGGCGCCAGCTTCTCGTAGAACGCGCGGTCAGGGATGTACTCGCCGAACGGCACCGGGTTGCGCTTGTCGTAGACCTCGCGCTCGGCGCCGGTCGAGGGCCACACGTACTCGGACTGGTAGGTGATCCCGTCCCGCTCGGTGGCCGAACCGAGCAGGAGGGGCGCGCCGTACCGGGCGACGAAGGCGTCGTACTGCTGCTCCAGTTGCGGGTAGCGCTCCGGATCCCACTCCGCGGCGCCCTCGGGCCACACCACGACATCAGGGTCGGCGTCGGGGGCGAGCAGATCGGTGGCCCGTAGGTGGGCGGCCATCACGTCGCCGGGCTGTCCACCCATGAAGTACCCGGCCCGCTCGTCACCGCCCTGGATACCGGCGACGCGGATGCTGCCGGTGGTCGGCACCCGGTAGCCGGGCACCGCCATCAGGCCGATCGCCGCCAGGGCCACGGCGAGCAGCGGAAGCGCCCGCAGTGAGGGGCGTACGCCACGGTCCAGCAGGACGCGTACCGCCGGAACCGACCAGGCAGCCAGCAGCGCCAGCAGGAAGCCGGTGCCGGCCAGGCCGAGCCACGAGACGACCTCGAGCAGCGGACTCCAGGCCATGGCCTGGGCGAGTCGGCCCCACGCAAAGCCCCCATACGGCCAGGAGCTGGTGAGGGTGTCGCGGGCGGTCCACAGCCCGGCGACGACCAGCGGGGTGAGGAGCCAGCTGCCCACCGGGCCGGGCCAGGCCCGACTCCCCCGCCGGTAGGCCCAGACGATCGTCACGTAGCCGATCCCCCAGCCCACGGCCATCACCGTGCCCAGGGCGACCCACGGCAGCCAGCCGAGGAACAGGGAACTCCAGGACACCAGCGGCAGGTAGAACGCCAGGCCACTGAGCAGCCCGGTCAGCAGCACGGTGCGCGGCCGGGCCACGACGGTGGCCGAGCCCAGCACCAGGGCCAGCCCCGGGACCAGCAGCCACCACCAGCCGGGCACGGGGAAGGCCAGGCGCATCAGGAACGCACCGGCGACGCCCATCGCCGGCACCGCCCACCACGGCATACGCCCCGGTACGGCGGACAGGTCCGTGTCGGTCGGGACGTCCGCCGCGGTCGGCCGTGGGGTCACGGTCGTCGAGCTGTCGGCCAGGCCCTCGTTGATCATGGTTGTTGGAGCAGTTCGGCCTGGGCCCGGACGGTGAACAGGCGCTGGGCGACGGTGATGGTGCCCGCCACGGCCAGCAGGACCACGGCGACCTCGGTGGCCCACGGGACGCCGAGCCCGGTCAGGAGCAGCCCCACCAGGATGATCAGCAGCCGGTCGGCCCGGGCGGCGATGCCGGCGTCGGCCCGGAAGCCCTCGGCCTCGGCCCTGGCCTTGACGTACGAGGTGATCTGGCCGACCGCGAGCGCCCAGCCGGCGACGCCGATGATGACCGGGGAGGCGTCGGCGCGCACCAGGTGGATGATCGTCGCGGTCATCACCGCCGCGTCGCTCACCCGGTCCAGCGTGGCGTCGAGGAAGGCCCCGTATCGGGACGTACGGCCGCTCAGTCGGGCCATCTGCCCGTCGATCGAGTCCGACATCACCAGCACGCCCATCGCCAGGGCTCCCTGCCAGAGGAGCCCGAAGGGGACAGTCAGGAACGCGACCACCACCAGCAGCAGCGTGCCGATCCAGGTCACCGCGTTCGGGGACGCGCCCCAGGACAGCAGCACCCGGGCCGGCGGTGTCATCACCCGTCGCCACCCGTGGCGGAAGCGTTCCAGCATCAGTCGGCCCGACCGTCGGCCCCACCGGACAACTCGGTGGCCTCCGGTGGCTCCTCGGCCCAGGCATCGGCGATGAGCTCGCGGGTGTCCCCCAGGATCTGCGGGATCGCTTTCGTGTGCGCGATGATCGGGAAGAAGTTCGAGTCGCCCTTCCAGCGCGGCACGACGTGCTGGTGCAGGTGCGCGGCGATCCCGGCCCCGGCCACCTCGCCCTGGTTCATCCCGAGATTGAACCCCTGGGGACGGCTGATCCGGCGCATCACCCGCATCGCGGTCCGGGTCAGCTCGGCGATCTCCAGGGTCTCCTCCACCGTCAGGTCCGTGTAGTCCGGCACATGGCGGTAGGGACAGACCATCAGGTGGCCGGCGTTGTACGGGTAGAGGTTGAGCAGCACGAAGCCGAGCCTGCCACGATGGACGATCAGGCCGTCCTCGTCACTGCTCTCGGGCGCATGGCAGAACGGGCAGGGATCGCCGGCCTGGGCCTGCGGATGCTTCTCACCGCTGACATATGCCTGGCGGTGCGCGACCCACAGCCGCTCGAAGACGTCCGGGTCGCCGGCCATCGACGCCGCATCGACGGTCACCGGCGCCCGGCCATCACCCTGATCGTCCTGGCGTGCCATCGGCTCAGACCTGGACCTTCCGCTCGATCGCGTCGACGATCTCGGCGATCGCCTCGTCGATCGGGACCCCGTTCTTCTGTTCGCCGTTGCGGTAACGGAAAGAGACGGCGCCGGCCGCCCGGTCCTCACCGCCGGCGATCAGCATGTACGGCACCTTTTCCTTCTGCGCGTTGCGGATCTTCTTCTGCATCCGGTCGTCGGAGGCATCGACCTCGACCCGTACGCCCCGGGCGCGCAGCCGGTCGGCGACCTCCTGCAGGTACGGGGTGAACTCCCCCGCCACGGGGATCCCGGTCACCTGGACCGGTGCCAGCCAGACCGGGAACGCACCCGCGTAGTGCTCCAGCAGCACACCGAAGAAGCGCTCGATCGACCCGAACAGCGCCCGGTGGATCATCACTGGCTGCTGCCGACTACCGTCGGCCGCGGTGTACTCCAGGTCGAACAGGCCCGGCTCGAAGAAGTCCAGCTGAATCGTCGACAGCTGCCAGGTCCGGCCGATCGCATCCTTGACCTGGACCGAGATCTTCGGGCCGTAGAAGGCGGCGCCGCCCGGATCGTCGACCAGCTCCAGGCCGGAGGCCCGGGCGACCTCGGCGAGCGTACGGGTCGCCTCCTCCCAGGTCGCGTCGTCACCGACCGACTTCTCCGGGTCGCGGGTGGACAGCTCGAGGTAGAAGTCGTTGAGCCCGTAGTCCTTCAGCAGGTCCAGCACGAAGGTGAGCAGACGGGTCAGCTCCTCCTTCATCTGCTCCAGGGTGCAGTAGATGTGCGCGTCGTCCTGGGTGAAGCCGCGGGCGCGGGTGAGACCGTGCACGACCCCGGACTTCTCGTAGCGGTACACGGTGCCGAACTCGAACAGCCGCAGCGGCAGCTCCCGGTAGGAGCGCCCCCGGGAGGCGAAGACCAGGTTGTGCATCGGGCAGTTCATCGGCTTGAGGTAGTAGTCGATGCCCGCCTTGACGACCTTGCCGTCGGCGTCGCGCTCCTCGTCCACGCGCATCGGCGGGTACATGCCATCGGCGTACCAGTCCAGGTGCTTGGAGGTCTCGAACAGGTGGCCCTTGGTGATGTGCGGGGTGGAGACGAACGAGTAGCCGGCCTCCAGGTGGCGCTTGCGGGAGTAGTCCTCCATCTGCATCTTGATCAGCTCGCCCTTGGGGTGGAACACCGGCAGGCCCGAGCCGATCTCCTCGGGGAAGGAGAACAGGTCGAGCTCGGCCCCCAGCTTGCGGTGGTCGCGCTTGGCGGCCTCCTCCATCCGGGTCTGGTAGTCCTTGAGCTCCTCCTTGGACGGCCACGCGGTGCCGTACAGGCGCTGGAGCTGCTCGTTGCGCTGGTCACCGCGCCAGTACGCGGCCGACGAGCGGGTGAGCGCGAAGGCAGGGATGTAGCCGGTGTGCGGGACGTGAGGGCCGCGGCACAGGTCGCCCCAGGCGCGGTCACCGTTGCGGCGCACGTTGTCGTAGATCGTCAGCTCGCCGCCACCGACCTCGACCATCGAGCCGTCCTCGGCATTGGCCGAGCCCTTGTCCTTGATCAGCTCCAGCTTGAACGGCTCGTCGGCCAGTTCGGCGTTGGCCTGCTCATCGGTCACCACGCGGCGCACGAAGCGCTGCCGCTCCTTGACGATGCGCTGCATCTGCTTCTCCAGTGCCTTCAGGTCCTCCGGCGTGAACGGCTCGGCAACCTGGAAGTCGTAGTAGAAGCCGTCGGTGATCGGCGGGCCAATGCCGAGCTTCGCCTCCTCGTGCAGGTTCTGGACCGCCTGGGCGGCGACGTGGGCGCAGGAGTGGCGCAGGATGTTGAGCCCGTCGGGGCTGTCGATCAGCACCGGCTCGACGGTCGCCCCGTCGGGAAGCGGCAGGTCGAGATCCTTGATCTCCCCGTTGACCCGCGCGGCGACGATCGTACGATCCTGGCCGAACAGGTCCAGACCCGTGGTCCCGTCGTCGTACGCCTCCTGGGCGGTGGCGGACTCTCGGACCAACGTGACGTTGATGGACACGGCGATTTCCCTTCTTCCCCGCACGGGGGTCGCACACAAACCGGGTGTGCGGCCGTACGGGCTCGTGTTCGCCGACGCCATGGGCGGCGCCGCGTCCGAAGCTTAGCGCGCCCCGGTCCCGGAGGCCTCCCCCGCGCCGGGCACCGGGAAGGCGGTCCCTCAGGGCGAGACGGGGTATCGCGTGGCGGCCCGGACGAACCGGCGGACCAGCTCCGTGGTGCGGCGGGCCAGATCCCGGTCGTTCTCGGCCAGGACCGCCCGGTCATGCGACCAGCCGGGGTCATCGGCGGCCAGGGTGGCATGGGTGCCGTGGAACGATGTGCGCCAGGAGTCGATGGTGGTCGCGGTGACCTCCGGATGGAACTGCAGCCCCAGGTGCGGCCCGTACGCGAAGGCCTGCACACAGGCATCACTCACGGCCAGCACCTCCGCCTCGGCCGGTGGCACGAGCCGGTCACGGTGGTGGGCGTACCACCGCCCCGCCAGCATCGACTCGGGCGCCTCGGACCGGACCTCCACCAGCCCACGTTCGATCGCCCCGTCGGACACGACCCTCCCACCGATCAGCTGGGCCAGGAGTTGGGCACCGAAGCAGATCCCCAGGACCGGAATGCCACGACCCAGCGCCGAGCAGACGAAGCGGCTCTCCGCGTCCAACCAGGGCAGGTGCTCGTCGGTGCAGGAGTCGAGCGCGCCCATCACGACCAGTATCCGGATGTCGTCCAGGCGGATCCGGGGCGGGCGTGCCGGGTCGGTGAAGGAGGCCGTTCCGATCTCGTGGCCGCAGCGGGCGAAGGCGCTGCCCAGGTGGCCGAGGATTGCGGTCTCGGCGCCGGGGTCGACGCCGTGGGTCAGGGCTACAACGGACTGGTGCATGATCGGCCTCCTGTCCCGGGAAGTGTCATGCACCACTGTCGCGAAACTGTGTTGCAACCGGGTTACGGCGGCGTGCCGATTCTGCAGCGGTCGGCAACACGGAAAAGGCCGTCCCGATCAAGGATCACCCGATCGGCACGGCCTTCTGCTCGGTGGGCGGTACTGGGTTCGAACCAGCGACCTCTTCCGTGTCAGGGAAGCGCGCTACCGCTGCGCCAACCGCCCCCGAGGTGGGTACGGGATTTGAACCCGTGTACACGGATTTGCAGTCCGTTGCCTCGCCTCTCGGCCAACCCACCATGGAGTGGGATTGCTCCCGGTGGGACCCCACGCTCCGAGCGGACGACGGGATTCGAACCCGCGACCCTCACCTTGGCAAGGTGATGCTCTACCAGCTGAGCCACGTCCGCAAACGACTCCGGCCACCCGCCAACCCGGCGGCCCTCATCACGTACTGCTACCTCGAGTACTACCACCCCGAGTACTACTACTGCACATCCATCGACGACGGTCCGGCAAACAACCGTGCGGCGCGATCAGGAACTCTAGCAGAGTTTTCCTGCCGGCGCGCACCCCGGTCACCGGCGCGATCGGCCCGGATCTTCACCTAAGGAAAACATGTCGACAAGCGACAGAAAACCGCCCTGATCGAGGATCACCCGATCAGGGCGGTTCTGCTCGGTGGGCGGTACTGGGTTCGAACCAGCGACCTCTTCCGTGTCAGGGAAGCGCGCTACCGCTGCGCCAACCGCCCCCGAGGTGGGTACGGGATTTGAACCCGTGTACACGGATTTGCAGTCCGTTGCCTCGCCTCTCGGCCACTCCACCAGGACGAACTCCCACCCAGGAGGGGTCGTACAAACCCGGAACTCCGGGACTGAACTACAGGAGATCACCCCTGATGGCTCCACGGGCGAGACCCGTTCCGAGCGGACGACGGGATTCGAACCCGCGACCCTCACCTTGGCAAGGTGATGCTCTACCAGCTGAGCCACGTCCGCAACAATTCCGGTGACCTGTCGACCACCTTCATCATCAGCTGCCCCGCAGGTTTCCCTGCGGCGCGATCAGGAACTCTAGCAAGGCATCCCCAGAACTTCAAATCGGCCTGTTCGGCCGATCGTCATTGCGGTGTTGCCGGCTGTTACCCCCGACGATGCCTCCCGTTACCGTTCGGCCTAGGATTTCTAGCAGACCCGACCGATCGTACGCAACTCGAGGATGCCCGGTCTCGGCCGGGTCGATCCGGTTTGGCGATCCGGACCGATCCCGCTATTGTTGGCTCTCGCACGGGCGGTTGGCGCAGCGGTAGCGCACTTCGTTCACACCGAAGGGGTCGCTGGTTCGAATCCAGTACCGCCCACCGACGAAAAGCCGTTCTGGCCAGGTGACACACCCAGGTCAGGACGGCTTTTCCGTTGCCCGGGATCACCTGCGCGGAGTACACGCTGCAACCCACTGCGCAGTCAGAGTCGAGCCACGACCTCGTCCAGCATCGCCTCGGTCAGCCGGCCGGTGAAGGTGTTCTGCTGGCTGACGTGGTAGCTGCCCAGCAGCCGTACCGGGCGGCCGGTCGGGGTGTGCAGCACGGCCTCGGCGCCGTGTCCGAAGCGGGGCCTGGGGCGGGGCACCTGCCAGCCGACGGCGCGGGCCGCCTTCAGCAGCGCGTCCCAGCCGATTCCGCCGAGCGCGAGCACCGACCGGAGGTGGGGTTCGGCGAGTTCGAGCTCCCGGTGGAGCCAGGGGGCGCAGGTCGCCTTCTCCTCGGTGGTGGGTCGGTTGCCCGGCGGGGCGCAGTGGACGGCGGCGACGATCCGGATGCCGTGCAGTTCCAGCCCGTCACCGGCATGGGTGCTGTGGGGCTGGTTGGCGAACCCGGCCCGGTACAGGGCTGCGTAGATCCAGTCGCCGGATCGGTCGCCGGTGAACATCCGCCCGGTCCGGTTGGCGCCGTTGGCCGCCGGCGCCAGGCCGACCACCAGGGCCGGAGCGCCGGCCGGGCCGAAGCCCGGAGCGGGGCGACCCCAGTAGGGCTGGTCGGCGAAGGAGGCGCGTCGGCCAGCGGTCGCCACCGACTCCCGCCACTCCACCAGCCGTGGGCATGCGCGGCAGACAGAGATGGGGGCGTCGAGTCCGGCCACGTCCTGCGCTTCGGCCGCGAGCCGGCCGACCTCCGCCGGGGTCCGGGCGACCGGGGTCTGTGGGGTCGCCGGATCGCCGGGCCAACCGGCACCCGGGGGCACGGGCGAGGGAAAGGGCCGACCCGTCAGCGGGTGGGGTTCAAGGAGCATCGGCGGTCCGGAGGATGAGACGTTGGGTGTCGGTTCACCATAATCTGCCACGCGTGGATTGTGTCGGATGTACGCCAACAACGAGGCGGATCATCCACCCCGCAGGTACAGTGATTCGGCTGCACTCCCGCCCACATATCTCACAACGTGAAACACCATCTCATGGAGTGAGATTTCAACTTGCATCGCGCATGTTCGACGGGAAGAGTGCTCGTATCCACTTTTTGAGACGCCACCTCTCGCGGGGTGGCCCGCCTGACTAGCACTCCCCGGTCGCCGAGCCGCACGTCGGTCCTTGGCTGGGGGAAAGGAACCGGCACAATGACGGCCCCGGCCCTCGTCCTGCTCGCCCATGGACACAGCGACCCCCAGGTCGCCGAAATCCTCCATGTCATGCGACACGAACTGATGGCCAGGAGTCCCGAACTCGTCGTACGTGCCGCCTATCTGGGCCGTAGCGGCCCCTCCCCCCTGCAGGTGGTGACCAAGCTGGCCCGGGCCGGCCTGGAGGAGATCGTCTTCGTCCCACTCGAGATCAGCTGTGCCTACCTGGCCCGCCGCGAGTCCCGTGACGAACTCGAGCGGGTCGGCGCATCCTTCCCCGACGTCCGCATGGAGCTGGCCCGTCCGATCGGCCCCGAGCCCGTCCTGCTGACCATGTTGGACCGTACGCTGCGCCAGTCACTCAGCGACCACCATGTGACCGAGCTCGACGGCTTGGTGCTGTCGACCGCGGGCACCGAGGACATTCGCAGCCGCTCGCTGCTCGCCCGGCGGGCCCGCCAGTGGGGATTGCACCACAAGCTGGCCTGCGTGACGGCGTTCGCCGACGAGACCGGCCCCTCGGTCGAGGAAGCGATCGAGACCCTCTGGCAGCAGGGCCGCCGCCACATCGCGGTCGGCTCCTGGTTCCTGAGCGCCTCCGAGCTGTGGACCCACCAGGCCGAGGCCGCGCTGGCCGCCGGTGCCGTCGCCGTGAGCCGCCCGATGCCGCCGACCACGGAGATCGCCGAGCTCGCGATGCACCGGTACGTCGTCGGTGCGATGGACATGATCGACTTCGGTGACCTGCTCCCCGAGGAGTCCGCCACCGACGAGGGCACCGCCACCGGGCAGCTCCAGGCGATCGGCGCCTGACCACGGCTAGTCGGCCTTGAGCGTCTCGGCGAGTCGTTCCTTCTCGAGCTCGACGTCGAAGTCCGCGCGCGGCCAGACCAGGTTCAGCGACTGGATCCGCTCGGAGAGCAGTTGTGCTACGGCCCAGTTCCGGTACCACTTCCGGTCCGAGGGGATGACGTACCACGGGGCGGCGATCGTGTTGCAGCGCTCCAACGCGATCTCGTACGCCTCGCGGTACGCCGCCCACTTCTTGCGGGTGTCCACGTCACCCGGGTTGTACTTCCAGTGCTTGTCCGGACGTTCCAACCGCTCCCAGAGGCGTTCGCCCTGCTCCTCGTACGACACGTGCAGGAAGCACTTGACCAGGACGACGCCGCGGGTGATCAGGTCGGCCTCGAACTCGTTGATCGCCGCGTAGCGCCGCTCGATCTCCTCCGGCGGGGCCAGCTCATCGACGCGGGCGACCAGGACGTCCTCGTAGTGTGACCGGTCGAACGTTCCGACGTAGCCGGGCCGGGGCACCTTCTTGGCGATCCGCCACAGGAAGTCGTGCTCCAGCTCCTCGGGGGTCGGCCTCTTGAAGGAGGCGATGCTCAGCCCCTGGGGATCCATCATCCCGACCGTGTGGCGCAGGACCCCGCCCTTGCCCGAGGTGTCCATGCCCTGCAGCAACAGCAGCACCGCGGGGGCGGTCTCCGGATTGCTGCGGCCGTTGGCATACAGCCGCTCCTGCAGGTCCGACATCGCCTCGTCGAGCTCGACCATCCGCTCGTCGACGTCGTCCTTGTCGCCCGGGTAGCCGGGGGTGCCGTTCGCGTCGTAGCGGCTGATGTCGATCGGGCCGGGCGGTACGCGCAGCAGCGTGGACAGCGGGGGCTCGAGGCTGGGGACTACCGGATCGTTCGCCATTCCTTGATTCTGCCGCCACGGCGCCGGATCCATCACCCCGCCCCTCCGATCGGTGGCGCACGGGGGGATCGGACAGGCCGGACCCCGCACTACACTGGCCGTCATGGACGTCACATCGGATCGGGGCGACGGCTCAGGCCCCGCCCCCAAACTGCACCTGACGGATCAGGAGTGGCGTGCCCGTCTCTCCGCCGCCGAGTACCACGTGCTGCGCGAGGCCGGCACCGAGCGCCCGTTCAGCGGGGAGTACGAGAAGCTGACCGCCGAGGGCATCTACCGGTGCCGGGCCTGCGGCGTGGAGCTGTTCCGCAGCGACGAGAAGTTCGACGCCCAGTGCGGCTGGCCGTCCTTCTGGTCACCGCTGGCCGAGGACCGGGTCACCTACCTGGTCGACGAGAGCCTGGGCATGCGGCGGACGGAGGTGCGGTGCGCCAACTGCGGCTCCCACCTCGGCCACGTGTTCGAGGGCGAGGGCTTCGCCACGCCGACCGACCTGCGCTACTGCATCAACTCGATCAGCCTGACCTTCGACCCCGAGGGCGTCTCCGGCTGAGTCCCCCGCCGGCCCGCCTCTCCCGGAGCCGCGCACAGGAGTGACCCGAGCCAGGGACCCGGCGCTGCCTGGTCCCTGGCTCGTCGCCGTCAGGCGTTCTTGCCCGTCGGGCCCGTGCCTGTCAGGCGGTGGGGTTCCAGCGCGCCACCAGCTCGGGCAGCTCGTAGCGACGGCCGGTGTAGAAGGGGATCTCGACCCGGGTGTGCCTGCGGGCCTCGGCGCCCCGCAGGTGGCGCATCAGGTCGACGATGCGGTACAGCTCGTCGGCCTCGAACGCCAGCATCCACTCGTAGTCGCCGAGCGCGAACGAGGAGACGGTGTTGGCCCGGACGTCGGCGTACTCGCGCGCCATCATGCCGTGCTCCGACAGCATCGTGCGACGCTCCTCGTCGGGGAGCAGGTACCACTCGTACGAGCGGACGAAGGGATAGACGACCACGTAGTCGTGGACGTCCTCCTCGGCCATGAAGGCCGGGACGTGGCCCTTGTTGAACTCGGCGGGACGGTGCAGGGCGACCTGGGACCAGACCGGCTCCAGGGTCCGGCCCAGGGTGGAGGCGCGCAGCGTGTTGTAGGCCAGCTGGACGGTCTCCACCTCCTCCGCATGCCACCACACCATGACGTCGGCGTCGGCGCGGAAGCCGGACACGTCGTACCAGCCGCGGATGGTCAGCCCCTTGTCCTGCTCCAGCGCGGCGAGGGTGGCCAGGGCCTCCTCGGCCGCGGCGATGCCGACGTCGGGGTCGGTCCGACGGAAGACGGACCACATCGTGTAGCGGATGGTTTCGTTGATCTCGCGCGCCTTCATCGGCGCTCCTTTCGTCCGGCGGGTGGGTCGAATCGTGACGGGTCAGGACATGGCAGGTCGGGTCACTGGGCCTGGGCGGCCGCACGAAGGGCGGGCCCCTCCTCGTGTACCAGGGCGACCAGCCTGGTCAGCACGTCCGCGTCAGTGGTCGGCGGGACGCCGTGGCCCAGGTTGAAGACGTGGCCCGGCGCCCGGGCGCCGGCCCGGATCACCTCGCGGGCACGCTCGGCGACCACCTCCCAGGGGGCGGTCAGCAGGGCGGGGTCGAGGTTGCCCTGGACGGCGTACGCGGGGCCGATCCGGCGGCTCGCCTCGTCCAGTGGGACCCGCCAGTCGACCCCGACAATGTCGGCTCCGGCCGCGCCGATCTGGGCGAGCAGCTCGCCGGTCCCGACCCCGAAGTGGATCCGCGGCACGTCGGCGACCTGGGACAGTACCCATCCCGAGTGCGGCTGCACCCGGCTGGCGTAGTCCGCGGGGGCCAGGCTGCCGGCCCAGGAGTCGAACAGCTGGATGGCCTGGGCGCCGGCGTCGATCTGGACGCGCAGGAAGGTCGCCGAGATTCGGGCCAGCTTGCCGCACAGCTCGTCCCACAGTTGCGGGTCGGAGGCCATCAGCGCCTTGGTCCGGGCGTAGTCCTTGCTCGGCCCGCCCTCGACCAGGTACGAGGCGAGGGTGTAGGGCGCACCGGCGAAGCCGATCAGCGCCTTGTCCGCGGACAGCTCTCCCCGGATGCCCCGGATCGCCTCGGCGATGTCGGGGATCGCCTCGGGATCGAGCTCGGGCAGGTCGCGCACCTGCTGGGCGGTACGGATCGGCTCGGCGACCACCGGGCCGACGCCCGGCTTGATCTCCAGGTCGACCCCGGCGGCGGCGACCGGCACCATGATGTCGGAGAAGAAGATCGCCGCGTCCACGTCGTGACGACGCACCGGCTGCATGGTGATCTCCACGACCAGCTCGGGTCGGCGGCACGAGTCGAGCATGGCGATACCCTCGCGCACTCGACGGTACTCGGGCAGGGAACGGCCGGCCTGGCGCATGAACCACACCGGCAGTGCGGTCCCCTGTTCATGGGCTGCAGCGGCCAACAGGGTGGGGGTGTCAGTCACCCGGCCATCCTCGCACGGGCGCCCGACCCGACACCCGCGGTCCGAGAGACGGGCCCGGCACCGATCCGCCGTGGACCTGTGACCCGGCGAGTCATCAGCCACGGAAGCCGGCGGTACGCCTAGGCTGCTGGAGTGGCAGCTCCCCTCGAACCCGTGGCAGGTCCGCCCTCGTTCCGGCGCGTCGTAGCGGATCTGCGGCGGCACCCGTGGCGCCCCGAGCTGTCGGTGGAGGAGATCCCCTCCCCGCAGCGGATCGCCCCGTACGCCGTCGCGATCGGCGCCGATGTCGCCTACCGTGACCTCGACCTCGGCTCCGGCCGCCTCGTCATCCTGCACGACCCCGCGGGCGTCGAGTCGTGGGAGGGCACCTTCCGTGTCGTGGCGTATGCCAAGGGCGTGGTCGACCCGGAGATGGTCACCGACCCGATGCTCGCCGACGTCGGCTGGTCCTGGTTGGTGGATGCCCTCCAGGCCAACGGCGCCGAGTACGTTGCGCCGGGCGGTAACGTGGCCTGCAGCTGGAGCCGTTCCTTCGGCGCCAAGGAGGGGGAGGACACCCGGGCCGAGATCGAGGTGCGGGCCTCCTGGTCGCCATTGCTCGGCCGCGACGGCGAGGGCATCACGACTCACCTGGCGGCCTTCTCCGAGCTACTGGCGAACTGCTGCGGGATCCCGCCACTACCCGAGGGGGTGGTGATGATGACCCCGCTGCGGCAACGACGACAGGACCATTGAGACATGCCACCGACCACCGACCACCGACCCCCGCGCCCCACCACCGAGGACCTGCCGACCGCGGCGGAGCACCCGACCATCGACACGGCCGACCAGCCCGAGGACGACCTGCCGACCCTGCAGGTCCCCCGCGACGGCGTCCCGCCGGTCAGCGATACCCAGTCGGCGTACGAGGCGCTGATCGAGTCGCTGCTGGGCGGGGAGGGGCCGGTCGGCATCGACACCGAGCGGGCGCACGGTTTCCGCTACTCCCCCAAGGCCTGGCTGATCCAGCTGCGCCGGCGCGGCTCCGGCACCCACCTGCTGGATCCGGTGGCGCTGGCGCCGGCGGACGAGCTCGCCGACCTGTCCGCACTGCGCGAGGCGATCGGCGGGACCGAGTGGATCATCCATGCCGCGACCCAGGACCTGCCCTGCCTGGTCGAGGTCGGGCTGCGGCCACAGCAACTGTTCGACACCGAACTGGCCGGGCGCCTGCTCGGCTACCCGCGGGTGTCGCTGGGGGCGATGGCCGAGCGCTTCTGCGGGGTGCACCTGCTCAAGGAGCACTCCGCCTCGGACTGGTCGACCCGGCCGTTGCCCGAGGATTGGCTCGTCTACGCCGCCCTCGACGTCGAACTGCTGCGCGACCTTCGCGATGCGATGGCCCAGGAGCTTCAGGACGCCGGCAAGGACGAATGGGCCCGCCAGGAGTTCGCCCACCTGGTCGCCGACGCGGGCGTGGCCAAGCCGCCCCGGGAGGAGCCCTGGCGGCGGGTCTCCGGGATCCATGACATCCGCTCCCGGCGCCAGCTCGCCCTGGTCCGGGAACTGTGGCAGACCCGCGAGGCCATCGCCGCCCGCCGCGACAAGGCGCCGGGCCGGCTGCTGAACGACCGCATCATCATCGCCGCAGCCAGCCGCCAGGGGCTGCGGTCGGGCAATGTCAGCGAGATGTCGGGCTTCCGCAAGGGGGTCGCGAAACGCTACCTCAACTCCTGGGCCGATGCGGTGCGCCGGGTCGAGGCGATGGATCCGGACCAGTACCCGAGCGTACGCCCGCCGCGGCGCGGCCATGGCGCCCCGCGTACCTGGCAGGGGCACAACCCGGAGGCGTACACCCGCTTCACCGCGGCCCGCGAGGCGATCAATGCTCTGGCCGAGGAGCTGCACCTGCCGCCGGAGAACCTGCTCACCCCGGACACCTGGCACCAGCTGTGCTGGGAGCCGCCGGCACCGCGGTCACCGGCGACGGTGGAGGCGCGACTGGTCGAGGCCGGTGCCCGGCCCTGGCAGCGGGACCTGGTCCGCGACGCGCTCGCGGAGGCCCTGGCCGCCGCCTGATCCCGGCCCGGAGCCCGATCCGCTCGGCGCCTGGCTCAGGCCCTCTTCGGGGACTCGGTCCCGGTCCGGGCGGACCGTACCGGCGGGTGCTCCAGGTGGAGCATGTGCTCCACCACTGACCGGGCGATGCTCTGCCCGGTCAGGCCGAGTTCGGCCAGGAGGGTGCTGCGCGCCCCGTGGTCGAGGAAGCGGTCGGGAATGCCGAAACGCCGCACCGGGGTGGTGATCGCCTGACCGTCCATCTCCTGCTCCAGGCGCGCGCCCATGCCCCCGATCACGCAGTTGTCCTCGATCGAGACCACCAGGTCGTGGTCGGCGGCCAGCCCGAGCAGGTCCGAGCTGACCGGGAGCGCCCAGACCGGGTCGACGACCGTGACCGGGATGCCCTGCTGGGACAGCCGGTGACCGACGTCGACCCCGGTGCCGACCATCTGGCCGTACGCCACGACCAGCACCCGGGGCCGGCCCTCGGAGCCGTACAGCACGTCGACGTCCCCGACATGGGAGATCGCCTCGATGTCATCGGGCAGCTTGTCCTTGGAGAACCGGATGATGGACGGCGCCTCGGCGATGTCGACCGACACCGCCAGCGCCTGGCGCAGGCGGGTCGCGTCCCGCGGGGCCGCGAGGTGGAGGCCGGGCACCACCTGGAACACCGACATGTCCCACATGCCGTTGTGGCTGGCCCCGTCACTGCCGGTGATGCCGGCCCGGTCGAGCACGAAGGTGACCCCGGCCCGGTGCAGGGCCACGTCCATCAGCACTTGGTCGAAGGCACGGTTGAGGAACGTCGCGTACACCGCCACGACCGGGTGCAGTCCCATCGCGGCCATCCCCGCCGCCGAGGTCACCGCATGCTGCTCGGCGATCCCCACGTCGAACGTCCGATCCGGGAAGGTCGCCGCGAACCGGTTCAGCCCCGTGGGGTGCAGCATCGCTGCCGTGATCGCCACCACGTCCTCGCGGCGGCTGCCGATCCGGACCAGCTCCTCGGCGAAGACATCGGTCCAGGTCGTGGTGGCCAGGCTGGACAGCGGCTCACCGGTATGGGCGTCGATCTGCCCGATCGCGTGGAACCGGTCCTCCTCGTGCTGCTCCGCGGCGCGGAAGCCGTGCCCCTTCTGGGTCAGGCAGTGCACGATCACCGGGCCGCCGAACTCCTTGGCCTGGACCAGCGCCCGCTCCACCGCGGCCTCGTCGTGGCCATCGATCGGGCCGACGTACTTCAGTCCCAGGTCGGCGAACAGGCCCTGCGGGGCGAGCACGTCCTTGATGCCGGTCTTCAGGGCATGCAGCAGGTCGTACGCCGGGCGGCCGACCAGCGGCGTCCGGCTGACGTTGCGCTTGATCAGGTCGAGCAGGTCCTCGTACCGCCGGTCGGTGCGCATCGCGGCCAGGTGCTGGGCCATGCCGCCGACCGTGGGGGTGTAGGAGCGGCCGTTGTCGTTGACGACGATGACCAGTCGCAGGTCGTCCTGGACGGCGATGTTGTTCAGCGCCTCCCAGGCCATCCCGCCGGTCAGCGCACCGTCACCGACGAAGGCGACCACCGTGCGATCGGTCTCCCCCTTCAGCTTCAGGGCCTTCGCCATGCCCTCGGCCCAGGACAGTGCCGCGGAGGCGTGGGAGTTCTCCACCCAGTCGTGCTCGGACTCCAGGCGGCTCGGGTACCCCGACAACCCGCCCTCCTGGCGCAACTGGTCGAACGCCTCGCGGCGCCCGGTGAGCATCTTGTGGACGTAGCTCTGGTGCCCGGTGTCGAAGATGATCGGGTCGCGCGGGGACTCGAACGTCCGATGCACGGCCAGCGTCAGCTCGACCACGCCGAGATTGGGACCCAGGTGGCCTCCGGTGCGACTCACATGGATGATCAGGAAGTCGCGGATCTCTGCAGCCAACTCGTCCATCTGCGTACGGGTCAGGCTGCTCAGGTCGGCGGGGCTCTGGATCCTGTCCAACAATGGCATGTGGACCAGTCTAGGGCCGCGGAGACTGGTTCTTCGCCTTTCGACGCCCGGCGGAGCGCTCACAACCTCGGAACGAAAGCCATTCCGCGCAGTGCATCATCGACCAGCGCGATCGCCTCGCGCACGCCCTGCAGCCGGACGAGCTCCCGCTGCCAGGTGTCGACCGCCTCCTCGACGACCTGCGGCTCGACCAGGTCACGCAGCCCCACCCGCGCCTGGGACAGGCCCTCCTCCGAGGCCTGCACCTGGCTCGCCACGAACTGCGCCGCGAACTGGGCCAGCACGACCGGGTGCCGGCGCAGCACCTGGTAGCCGCGAAAATCGGCCGGGCAGCAGTCGAACAGAAAAGCGGAGGCGCTCCGCTCCCAGTCCTCCACCCCCGGTGGCAGCACCTCGGCAGGCCACCCTGCCGGCAGGAAGGGCAGGACCGGACCTGCGTGTTGGTCGCCACCGCGCACCGTCCGGCCGCCACGGACCGCACGGCCACCGCTCTCGGAGGCAGACCCATGGGCGCGAGTGGCCTGCGGGCTCGCTGCCCGGGACCGGCGGGCACCGGTCTGGCCACTGTCACCAGGGCCGATCCGGTCCAGGCCGTCCGGGTCGAGACCGTACGGATCCTGGCTGTCCAGGCCGTACAGGTCACCGTCGTACAGGTCACTGTCGTATGGCATGCACACCCTCCCGCAAGTAATCGTACACACGTTCACCGGGTGGTTGTCGCAGAAGCCTCCGGACGAACACACCAGGGATGTTCCTCGGGTACCCACCTCGGTGGGAGCCCCGCCATCGCATTACCCGCCCGCCGTCAGGATCCGGGGCCCGGCCCGAGCAGTCAACCCCAGCCCAGTGCTCGGGTCAGCGCTGCCGCGGCGGCCCCGAGGACCACGACCAGCAGGAAGGGCGCTCGTAGCAGCAGCGCCACCGCCGCCACGCCGAGCGCCACCACTCGGGCATCAACGACCAGGGCGGAGCCGGTGGCGAAGGTGTTCATCACCACCAGTGCCGACAACAGCCCGATGGTCAGCAGTGACGTCACCCGAGCCATCCGGGGATGCTCGAGGACCCGCTCGGGGACCAGGTAGCCGATGACCTTCTGCGCGTACGCCGCGAGACAGGCCACGAGGATCCAGACCCACAGGTTCATCGTCCTGTCCCCTCCTCGGACTCGTGGCTTCGAGACCCCTTGCCGGGACCGGCGGTGGCCCGACCCGTGCGGGAAGCACCGGGCGCCCACAGCGCCCAGGTCGTGGCGACCACCGCGGCGACCAGGATCGGGATGCCGACCGGCAGCACCGGGGTCGCCACCGCGGTGACCAGCGCGCAGGCCACGGCGACCGCCCCTGCCTCGCGGGAGCGCAGCCGTGGCCACAGCAGTCCGAGGAACGCGGCGACCGCGGCGCCGTCCAGGCCCCACGCCCGGGTGTCCCCGACGGCCGAACCGAGCAGGGCGCCGGCCAGCGTGAAAATGTTCCACAGCACGAACACCCCCAGCCCGGTGGTCCAGAAGCCGCGGCGTTCCTCGGTCCGGTCGGTCCGGCTCGAGGCGACGGCCACCGACTCGTCGATGGTGACCTGGGCGGCGGCGAACCGGCTCCACCCGCGGGGGCGCAGCAGGGCGCTCATCGACACGCCGTAGACGGTGTTGCGTACGCCGAGCAGGGTCGCGGCCAGCGCAGCCGTGGAACCTCCGCCGCCACCGGCGATCGTCCCGATGAAGGCGAACTGGGAGCCGCCGGTGAACATCAGCAGCGACAGCACGCACGCCTGCAGGGTGGTGAGTCCTGCGGCGACGGCCAGCGCGCCGAACGAGATCCCGTACAGCCCGGTGGCGAGCGAGACCGACAGCCCCAGGCGTACGGCTGGGGACGTCAGGAGGGCACGCACACGGGCAGTCTAGGTCCGGGTGAGGACGCCGACCTCGGCCAGTCGACGGGCGAGAGCGGCCAGGGCAGGGTCGCTGCCGACCGTCCGACCAGGCCGAAACCGCACGGCAGCCGCTTGCCGGTGCTGACCAACGCAACCGTGACGCCATGCGTGGCTTCATGCGTCGCGGGCCGGCGGTGGGCCCGCGGAGCGCGACAGGGGCGCACCCGGACGTCGGTCCCGGTGCGCCCCTGTCAGGTCAGCGGCCCGATGGGTCAGGCAGCCTTCTTCATGTTGCGCAGCACGTACTGCAGGATGCCGCCGTTGCGGTAGTAGTCGGCCTCACCGGGGGTGTCGATGCGGACGACCGCGTCGAAGCCCACCGTGGTGCCGTCGGGGCGGGTGGCGGTGACCCTGACGGTCTTCGGGGTGGAGCCGTTGTTGAGCTCCTCGATCCCGGCGATGTCGAAGGTCTCCTCGCCGGTCAGGCACAGCGACTCGTGGGACTGGCCCTCGGGGAACTGCAGCGGGAGGACGCCCATGCCGATCAGGTTCGAGCGGTGGATCCGCTCGAAGGACTCGACGATGACGGCCTTGACGCCCAGCAGCGAGGTGCCCTTGGCGGCCCAGTCACGCGAGGAGCCGGAACCGTACTCCTTGCCACCGAGCACGACCAGCGGGGTGCCCTGGGACTGGTAGTTCTGCGAGGCCTCGAAGACGGTGGTCACCGGCCCGTCGGCCACGGTGAAGTCGCGGGTGAAGCCACCCTCGGTGCCCGGGGCGATCTGGTTGCGCAGGCGGATGTTGGCGAAGGTGCCACGGATCATCACCTCGTGGTTGCCACGGCGGGAACCGTACGAGTTGAAGTCCTGGCGCTGCACGCCGTGCTCGGTCAGGTACTGGCCCGCCGGGGAGTCGGCCTTGATGTTGCCGGCCGGGGAGATGTGGTCGGTGGTGACCGAGTCGCCCAGCTTCAGCAGGACGCGGGCGCCCTTGATGTCGCTGACCGGCTCCGGGTTCTCCGGCATGCCGTCGAAGTAGGGGGCCTTGCGGACGTAGGTCGAGTCCGCGTCCCAGGCGAAGGTCTCGCCCTCGGGGGTGTTCAGACCCTGCCAGCGGGCGTCACCGTCGAAGATGTTGGCGTAGCGCTCCTTGTACATCTCCGGGGAGATGGACTTGCCGATGACCTCGTCGATCTCGTCCTCGGAGGGCCACAGGTCCTTCATGAAGACGTCGTTGCCGTCGGTGTCCTGCCCGATCGGATCGTTGAACAGGTCGATCTCCATCGTGCCGGCGAGCGCGTAGATGATGACCAGCATCGGCGAGGCGAGGTAGTTCATCTTCACGTCGGGGCTGATCCGGCCCTCGAAGTTCCGGTTGCCGGACAGCACGGCGGTGACGGCCATGTCGTTGTCGTTGATGGCCTGGGAGACCTCGGGGATCAGCGGACCGGTGTTGCCGATGCAGGTCACGCAGCCGTAGCCGACGGTGTTGAAGTGCAGCTGGTCCAGGTACTCCTGCAGGCCGGCCTTCTCGTAGTAGTCGGTGACGACCTTCGAGCCCGGGGAGACGGTGGTCTTGACCCACGGCTTGGGCGACAGGCCCTTCTCGGCGGCCTTCTTGGCGATCAGCGCGGCACCCAGCATCACCGAGGGGTTGGAGGTGTTGGTGCAGGAGGTGATCGCGGCGACGGTCACGGCACCGTTCGGCAGATCGAAGGAGGTGCCGTCGGCCAGGGTGACCGGCACGGTGGCCTTCGGGTCCGCGGTGTAGCCGGGGACGGTCGCCTGGTACTTGTCCTTGGCCTCCGACAGCAGGATGCGGTCCTGCGGGCGCTTCGGGCCGGAGATCGACGGGACGACCGTCGACAGGTCCAGCTCGAGGTACTCGGAGTACTTGGCCTCCTTGGTGGTGTCCAGCCACATGCCCTGGGCCTTGGCGTACGCCTCGACGAGGGCGATCTGCTCCTCGGGGCGGCCGGTCAGGCGCAGGTAGTCGATGGTCTTGTCGTCGATCGGGAACACGGCGATGGTGGAGCCGTACTCCGGCGACATGTTGCCGATGGTGGCGCGGTTCGCCAGCGGGATCGAGGAGACGCCCTCGCCGTAGAACTCGACGAACTTGCCGACCACGCCGTGCTGGCGCAGCATGTCGGTGATGGTCAGCACCAGGTCGGTGGCGGTGACGCCCTCGTTCAGCGAACCGGTGAGCTTGAAGCCCACCACGCGCGGGATCAGCATGGAGACCGGCTGGCCGAGCATGGCGGCCTCGGCCTCGATGCCCCCCACGCCCCAGCCGACGACGCCGAGGCCGTTGACCATGGTGGTGTGGGAGTCGGTGCCGACACAGGTGTCGGGGTAGGCCTGCAGCACACCGTTGACCTCGCGCGGGAAGACCACGCGGGCCAGGTTCTCGATGTTGACCTGGTGCACGATGCCGGCGCCCGGGGGGACGACCTTGAAGTCGTCGAACGCGGTCTGGCCCCAGCGCAGGAAATTGTAGCGCTCCTCGTTGCGCTGGTACTCCACGTCGACGTTCAGCTGCAGCGCGTCGGCGGTGCCGAAGTGCTCGGCGATGACGGAGTGGTCGATGACCATCTCGGCCGGCGACAGCGGGTTGACCTGGGACGGGTCGCCGCCCAGGTCGGTGATGGCCTCACGCATGGTGGCCAGGTCGACCACGCACGGCACGCCGGTGAAGTCCTGCATGATCACGCGAGCCGGGGTGAACTGGATCTCCTTGCTCGGCGCGGCGGTGGGGTCCCAGGCGGCCAGGGCCTTGATGTCCTCGGCCGTGACGTTCGCGCCATCCTCGGTGCGAAGCAGGTTCTCCAGAAGAACCTTCAGGGAGTACGGGAGGCTCTCGGAGCCTTCGACCGCATCCAGACGGAAGATCTCGTAGTTCGTGCCGTTGACCTCAAGTCCGGCCTTGGCACCCAGGCTGTTGACGCTCATGAAGCAGCTCCCTCGACAAATTTCTCTCGACGTCAAGATATCACGGTTCCCGTGCTCACCCGATCCAATCACGTCCCGACGCGGGTTCGCAGCCGACTGGGCAATCGGACCGGGCTTCCCCGGCGCGTTGCGACGTACGTCACATCCGGGGCGAGGCGACGTCCGGGCAGGCGGGCGACGGGGTTGACAGCTTCGCCGACCATCGGGCTAGGTTGGGCACGCCAACTACATCACGCGGGAGCTTGCAGGGCCGTCGAGACGGCCGCGGCGCGGGCTGAGAGGACACCGGCATCGGGTGTCGACCGCTCGAACCTGTCCGGATAATGCCGGCGAAGGGAGATTCCCATGGGCACCTCCATGCCCTCCAGCACGACTTCTGCACCCACTGGCGCCACTTCTGCCCCCACCGGGGCCACTGCCAGCGACATCACCATCGGACCGATCCGGGGCAGCCGCAAGGTCTGGCTGGATGCCGAGGGCCCGAACGGCGAGGACCTGCAGGTGCCGGCCCGTCGGATCGAGCTCACCAATGGTGACCACCTCGACGTCTACGACACCTCGGGCCCCTACAGCGGGTACTCCTCCGTCGAGGACGTCCACGACCTGACCGTGGGGCTGCCCCCGGTGCGCGAGACCTGGCACCGTTCCGAGGCGGTGCCGGCCGACCCCTCGATGCCGGGGGCGCCGCTGGTGCGGACGCAACTGGCCTGGGCGCGCAACGGCGTGACGACGCCGGAGATGGCCTTCATCGCCGCCCGGGAGGGCCTGCCGGTCGAACTGGTGCGCCAGGAGGTCGCGGCCGGTCGAGCCATCATCCCGGCCAACCACCGACACCCGGAGGCCGAGCCGATGGTGATCGGCAAGCGGTTCGCGGTCAAGGTCAACGCGAACATCGGCAACTCGGTGGTCCGCAGCTCGATCGCCGACGAGGTGGAGAAGATGGTCTGGGCGACCCGCTGGGGTGCCGACACGATCATGGACCTGTCCACCGGCCGGAACATCACCGAGACCCGCGAGTGGATCCTGCGCAACTCCCCCGTCCCGGTCGGCACCGTGCCGATCTACCAGGCACTGGAGAAGGTCGACGGTGACCCCACCGCCCTGACCTGGGAGGTCTACCGCGACACGGTGATCGAGCAGGCCGAGCAGGGCGTGGACTACATGACCGTGCACGCCGGCGTGCTGCTGCGCTACGTGCCGCTGGCGGCCAAGCGGGTCACCGGCATCGTCTCGCGCGGCGGGTCGATCATGGCGGCCTGGTGCCTGGCCCACCACACCGAATCGTTCCTGTACACGCACTTCGAGGAGCTGTGCGACATCCTCGCCGCGTACGACATCACCTTCTCCCTCGGCGACGGCCTGCGTCCGGGGTCGATCGCCGACGCGAACGACGAGGCGCAGTTGGCGGAGCTGCGAACCCTCGGGGAACTCACCGGGATCGCCAAGGCGCGCGGTGTCCAGGTGATGATCGAGGGTCCGGGCCACGTGCCGATGCACAAGATCGTCGAGAACGTCCGCCTGGAGGAGCAGTGGTGCGAGGAGGCGCCCTTCTACACCCTCGGCCCACTGGCCACCGACATCGCCCCTGGCTACGACCACATCACCTCGGCGATCGGTGCCGCGCTGATCGCCCAGGCCGGCACGGCGATGCTGTGCTACGTCACCCCCAAGGAGCACCTGGGCCTGCCCGACCGCGACGACGTCAAGGTCGGCGTGATCACCTACAAGATCGCCGCGCACTCCGCCGACCTTGCCAAGGGCCACCCCGGGGCCCAGGATCGGGACGACGAGCTGTCGAAGGCACGGTTCGAGTTCCGCTGGCAGGACCAGTTCAACCTCGGCCTGGACCCGGACACCGCGGTCGGGTTCCACGACGAAACGTTGCCCGCCGAGCCGGCGAAGAACGCGCACTTCTGCTCGATGTGCGGGCCGAAGTTCTGCTCGATGCGGATCAGCCAGGACGTCCGCGAGTACGCCGAGGCCCATGGGTTGACCTCGGTGGAGGCGATCGAGGCGGGGATGGCCGAGAAGTCGGCAGAGTTCGTCGACCACGGGGCCCGGGTGTACCTGCCGCTCGCCCACTGATCGAAGGAGCGCACGCGTCGCCGGACCCGTGCGCGCTTCCCAGGTGGGCCACCGGCATGCCCCACCGCTACACACCGCACGGGAACATGGCGGCCCCATAGGATGGTCCCTGTGAACGTCTCCGCGCGCACCGAGTACGCCATCCGAGCGATGGTGCACCTGGCGACCGCTGATTCACCGGACCCGACACCGCTGGAGTCCCTCGCCGAGCGCGAGGACCTCCCCCGCAAGTTCATGGAGGCGATCTTCGCCGACCTGCGCCGGGCCGGGCTGGTCTCGAGTGTTCGCGGCTCCAAGGGCGGCTACGTCCTGCCCCGTTCGGCCGACGGGATCACCGTCGGGGACATCATGCGCGCTGTCGACGGTCCCTTGTGGGAGGTCCGCGGCCTGCGCCCTCAGGACACCGAGTACCGCGGCGCCACCACCCATCTGCCGACGTTGTGGGTGGCGGTCCGCGCCGCACTGCGTGACGTGGTGGACACCACCACACTGACCGACGTGGCCACCGGCCGCTTCAACGCACACGTCACGGCGCTGACCCAGACCCCGGAGGCCTGGACCAACCGCTGACGGTTCTCGCCGGCAAGCCCCCTGCTGCCAACCGATCCCGCACGCGCGTTTCATCCTGCGGGACACCACTCTCGAGCATGATCCACGGCCTGACGCGGCTGATTACCTAGTTATCCTGCTGATTTGATGGCGTATTGACATATCTTATGTAACTCATTAGCTTCTCTTCTGTCAGTGGTCCTGCTGGCAACCAGAGACGAAAGGCTCACACATGACCCGTCTGCTCACTGTTTCCGGCAGTCCTTCGGCCTCCTCGCGCGGCAACGCGCTGTCCCTGTATCTGGGTTCCCGACTGCGAGCCCAGGGCTTCTCGGTCGATCACCTGGCGATCCGCGACCTGCCCCCCGCAGCGGTCCTGCATGCTGACTTCTCCGACCCCGCGATCCAGGCCTCGCAGGCCGCGGTCGCCGAGGCCGACGGCCTGGTGATCGTGACGCCGATCTACAAGGCCTCCTTCTCCGGCACCCTCAAGGCCTGGCTGGACCTGCTGCCGCAGGACGGCCTGCAGGGCAAGACGGTGCTGCCGATCGGGACCAGTGGCTCGTTGGCGCACGCCCTCGCCCTGGACTACGCGCTACGTCCGGTGCTGCAGGCGCTCGGCGCGAACCACGTCGCACAGAGCCACCTGGTCACCGACTCCCAGATCGAGCGGCAGCCCTCCGGGGACGTCCGTCTGCACGAGTCGGCAGTGGAGCGACTGACCGGATCGGTGCAGTCCTTCGTCGGCTCGCTGCCGCAGCTGGCCGTCGTCTGAGCCACCGCCCCCAATCACGTCACCCGAACCCCTCTCCCCCATCGCGGCAGACCATCGGCGCTGCCCAGAAAGGCCCGTCCCCATGCTTGACTTCAATTGGTTCCTGCCCAGCTACGGCGATTCCCGCGGGATCGTCGGCGGCGGCCACGGACAGCCGGCGCACACCGCCGACAGGGCTCGTCCGGCGACCATCAGGTACCTGTCGCAGATCACCACCGCCGCCGATGACCTGGGCTTCGAGGGCCTACTCATCCCGACCGGCGCCTGGTGCGAGGACCCCTGGGTGACGGCCTCGATGCTCAGCAGCATCACCGAGCGGATCAAGTTCCTGATCGCCCTGCGCCCCGGGGCGATCACCCCGACCCTGGCTGCCCAGATGGCCGCCACGTTCCAGTGGCAGTCCCAGGGCCGGCTCCTGCTCAACGTGGTGACCGGTGGGGAGTCGCACGAGCAGCAGGCGTACGGCGACTACGAGGGCAAGGCGAGCCGGTACGCCCGCTGTGACGAGTTCCTGCAGATCATCAACCGGCTCTGGGAGAGCGACGAGCCGGTCAGCTTCCACGGTCGCTACTTCGACGTCGACAACGCCGTCCTGCCCCGTCGACCACTGCCCAAGCCCCCGCTGTACTTCGGCGGCTCGTCCGGGCCCGCCGGCCCGGTCTTCGCCAACAACTGCGACACCTACCTGACCTGGGGCGAGCCCCCGGCCGCGGTGAAGGAGAAGATCGACTGGATCCAGGGGCTGGCCGACGAGCGGGGCCGCACCGTCGACTACGGCATCCGGTTGCACGTGATCACCCGGGACACCTCCGAGGCGGCCTGGGCCGAGGCCGACCGACTGCTCGCCGGCATCTCCGATGACCAGATCGCCCGGGTCCAAGCGGGCCTGAGGCGCTCGGAGTCCGAGGGCCAGCACCGCATGCTCGACCTCAACGGAGGCAGCCGGGACGGCCTGGAGGTCTCCCCCAACCTCTGGGCAGGTGTCGGGCTGGTCCGCGGCGGCGCCGGCACGGCGCTGGTCGGGTCCCACGCCGAGGTCGCCGACCGGATCCAGGAATACGCAGAGCTGGGGCTCACCAAGTTCGTGCTGAGCGGCTACCCCCACCTGGAGGAGGCCTACTGGTTCGGCGAGGGCGTTCTGCCGATCCTCCAGGAGCGCGGACTGTGGACCCACCCGGTCACGCGCACCGAGCCGGCTGTCAGCCACGTCCCCTTCGCCGCGGCGATCTGAGGAGCACTCATGACCACGACCCACACCGAGCACCAGCCACGCCCCATCGACCGGACCGGGCCGGGCACCGTCCCCGTCCTCGACCCGGGCGCCGCGCTGGAGGTCGCCCGCGAACTGGCGGCCACGTACGCCACGGAGGCGGCCCGCCGCGACCGGGACCGGGTGCTGCCCACAGCCGAGATCGCCTCGCTGAGCGCCAGCGGGCTGCTGGCCCTGTCGGTCCCCGGGGAGTTCGGCGGCGCCGGGGCGTCGGTCGCCACGGTGGCCGAGGTGATCCGGATCCTGGCCGTTGCCGATCCGAACATCGCCCAGATTCCGCACTCGCACTTCGTCTACCTCAACCTGGTCCGGCTCGCGGCCCCGCGCCCGCTGCAGGAGGAGATCTATGCCGATGTGCTCCGCGGGGCTCGGCTCGGCAATGCCCAGTCCGAGCTCGGCGGCCCGACGGCCCTGTCGGTGACCACCACCCTGACCCGCTACAGCGAGGACTCCTACCGGCTCACCGGCCGCAAGGGGTACGCGACCGGCGCCCTGTTCGCCACCTGGATCCCGGTACTCGCCAAGCTGGCCGACACCGGCGAGGAGCGGGTCGCCTTCGTCCCGCGCAACTCCCCGGGGCTGAGCGTGCTGGACGACTGGGACGGCATCGGGCAGCGCACGACGGCCAGCGGCCAGGTGCACCTCGACGACATCCCGGTGCCGGCCAGCCGGGTGGTCGCCCGTACGCAGGCGATCGCGGGACCGTACGGGTACGGGGCGTACGCCCAACTGCTGCACGGTGCGATCGACGCAGGAATCGCGGAAGGGGCCCTGGCCGAAGCGGCCGAGTTCGTCCGGACCAGGGCTCGGCCGCACCACGAGGCCGGCGTGGCCGCCGCGGTCGACGACCCGCTCACCGCGCAGCGGATGGGTGAGCTGGACGTCCGCGTCCGCGCCGCCAACGCCCAGCTCCGGGTGGTCGCCGAGGCGGTCGATGCGGTGTTCGCCTCGCCGGACGAGGACCGGGCCACCGAGGCGACCCTGGCGGCCGCCGCGCTCAAGGTCCTCGCGGCCGAGGCCGCCCTGGCCGCCTCCGAGGGGGGATTCGAGCTCGCGGGCACCCGGATCGCCGGCCGGGCCGACGACTACGACCGGCACTGGCGCAACGCCCGCACCCACACCCTGCACGACCCGGTGCGCTGGAAGTACCAGCACCTGGGCCGCTACCGACTCACCGGCCAGCGACCGCCCCGCACCGGCACCCTCTGAGACCACTGCCCACGCTTCCCCGGAAGGCCATCGCATGACTGACCACCCGCACCGCACCCCCGGCCGCGAGATCCTGTTCAACGCCTTCGACATGAACTGCGTCGCCCACCAGTCACCCGGCCTGTGGCGCCACCCCGAGGACCGGGCCCGGACGTACAACACGCTGGGCTACTGGACCGACCTGGCCCGGACCCTCGAGCGGGGCCTGTTCGACGGGCTGTTCATCGCCGACGTGCTCGGCACCTACGACGTGTACGGCGCCACCAACGAGGGGCCGCTGCGGGCCGGCGCCCAGGTGCCGGTGAACGATCCCATCCTGCTGGTCTCCGCCATGGCGGCGGTGACCCGTCACCTGGGCTTCGGGGTCACCGCCGGCACCGCGTACGAGCACCCGTATCCGTTCGCCCGACGCCTGGCGACGCTGGACCACCTCACCGAGGGCCGGGTCGGGTGGAACGTCGTCACCGGCTACCTGCCCTCGGCGGCCCAGAACATGGGCCACCGCGACCAACGGTCCCACGACGAGCGCTACGACCACGCCGACGAGTACCTCGAGGTGATCTACAAGCTGCTGGAGGGCTCCTGGGAGGACGACGCGGTGCTCGACGATCCCGGGCAGGACTTCGTCGACCCGGCGAAGGTGCACCCGATCAACCACCACGGCACGTACTTCGACGTGCCCGGGATCGCGATCACCGAGCCGAGCCCGCAGCGGATGCCGGTGGTCTACCAGGCCGGGACCTCGACGCGGGGCACGACCTTCGCGGGGCACAATGCCGAGGCCGTGTTCATCAGCTCGCCGACCTCGCAGATCATGGCCGACAGCGTCCGCCGGATCCGGGCCGCGGCCCAGGCGGCCGGGCGTAGCCCCAGGGCGATCAAGGTCTTCGCCATGCAGACGGTGATCACCGCCGCCACCGACGAGGAGGCCCGGGCCAAGTACGAGGAGTACCGCAGCTACGCCGATCCCGAGGGTGCCCTGGTGCTGCTGTCCGGCTGGACCGGCGTCGACCTGTCCCGCTTTGACCCGGACGAGCCGGTCGGCAACGTGGAGTCCAACGCGATCCAGTCCGCAGTGGAGACCATCCTCGGCGCCCGCCGCGAGGACGGCAGGCCCTGGACCGTTCGGGACTTCAGCGAGTACATCGGCGTGGGTGGGTTCGGCCCGATCCTGGTCGGCTCCGGTGCGACCGTCGCCCGCCGGCTGGCCGCCCTGCAGGACCTGACCGACGTCGATGGGTTCAACCTGGCGTACGCCATCACGCCCGGCACGTTCGAGGACATCGTGGAGCACGTGGTGCCCGAGTTGCAGAGGATCGGCCGGTACAAGACCGCCTACACCCCCGGCACCCTGCGGCACAAGCTCTTCGGTGCCGGTGACCGGCTGCCCGAGGACCATCGCGGCAGCAGGTTCCGAATCGGCGGCGACCTGTCGACCGCCTCCCACCGTCTGGAGTCGATCAGCTCCCAGCTGGCCCCGACGATCCCCTGACCCCCCGTCCCCCACCCCGGAAAGAACGGCGGACCCGGCGGTAAATTCCTACTACTTTGATAGTGCATTCGTTTTTCTTAGATATGTGACCTACCCCAGCCCCACCAGGAGAGCCATGACCCGCCCGCTCCACTTCAACGCCTTCGTGATGAACACCACCAGCCACATCCACCACGGCCAGTGGCGTCGTCCCGACGCCCAGCAGCACCAGTTCAACGACGTGAACACCTGGATCAGTCTGGCCCGGATCCTGGAGGACGCCACGTTCGATGCCATGTTCTTCGCCGACGTGGTCGGCCTCTACGGCGACGCGGATGCCGACCACTCTGTGTACGTGACCGAGGGCCTGCAGATCCCCTCCAACGACCCGACGGTGCTGCTGGGCGCCCTGGCCGTGAACACCGAGCACATCGGACTGGCCACGACCTCCAACGTCTTCCAGAACCACCCGTTCAACTTCGCCCGCCAGATCTCCACCCTGGACCACATCTCCAACGGCCGGATCGCCTGGAACATCGTCACCGGCACCCAGGACAACGGATCCCGCAACTTCGGGCTGCCGCAGCTGACCGACCACACCGAGCGCTACGCCTGGGCCGACGAGTACGTCGACGTCGCCTACAAGCTGTGGGAGGGCTCATGGGACGACGACGCCCTGCTGCAGGACAAGGACGGCAGCCGCCACGCCGACCCGGACAAGATCCACAAGATCGACCACGAGGGCAAGCGCTACCGGGTCCAGGGGCCCCACCTGCCCGCCCCGTCGCCCCAGCGCACCCCGCTGCTGTTCCAGGCCGGCTCCTCGGTGGCCGGGCGCGACTTCGCCGCCCGTAACGCCGAGGCGACCTTCATCATCGCGCCGACCAAGGACATCGCCCGCCAGATCATCGAGGACACCCGCCGGCGCGCGGTCGAGGCGGGGCGCCGTCCCGAGGACATCAAGTTCTTCGCCGGGCTGAGCTTCGTGATCGGCGACACCGAGGCCGAGGCCCGGGCCAAGGCGGACGAGTACGCCCAGTACGTCAGCGTCGACGGCTACCTGGCCCACGCCGCGGTGGTCGACAAGGACGGGCGGGTCTACCCGCCCCAGACCCCGCTGGGCCAGATCGACACCAACACCATGAAGGGCTTCTCCGAGTGGGTCGCGAAGTCCATCACCGACCGTGAGCCCGTCGCCGCGGACCTGGCCCGGCTGCAGAGCCAGGCCAACACCATCGTCGGTACCCCCGAGCAGATCGCCGACGAGCTCGCCGCCTGGCAGGAGGTCGGCCTGGACGGCGTCAACGTCATCAACTGGGTGATCCCCGGGTCGTTCGAGGAGTTCGCCGAAAAGGTGATCCCGGTCCTGCGCGACCGTGGCCTGGCCCAGCGCGAATACACCCCCGGCACGCTGCGCAAGAAGCTGTTCGGCACCGACCTGCTCAACGAGCGCCACCCGGCGGCCCGCTACCGCGGCGCCTTCGGTCCCACCGACGACCAGCGCCGCGCACGGCTCGATCTCACCGGAACGTTCTGACCCACCCGCTTCCCGGCCGGGGCGGCGACCCCGCCCCGGCCCCACCCCAGGAGAACCCGTGTCCCCTTCCCACTCACCACGACGTACGCTCAGCGCGCTGGGCGGCGTCCTGACCGTCGGCCTGCTCACCGCCTGCGGCCCCGTGGGCCCGGCCAGCCTGACCGGCCCGGCCGATCCGGGCGAGCCGGTCAGCGGCGGCACCATCCGCTACGCCCACCTCCAGGAACCGCCGTGCGTGTACGGCGGCTGGGTGCAGCAGGCCTACACCTCCCGGCAGGTGCTCGACTCGCTGGTGTCCCAGACCGAGGACGGCACGATCGTGCCCTGGCTGGCCCGGTCCTGGTCGACCAGCGAGGACGGCCTGGCCTGGACCTTCCAGCTGCGCGATGGGGTCACCTTCACCGACGGCACGCCGCTGGACGCCCAGGCCGTCAGCGACAACTTCGAGTACTGGCTCGCCGGCGGCAACGGCACCGTCGTCGCCTACCTGGGCCAGTACTACCAGGGCAGCCGGGCGGTGGACCGCCTCACCCTGGAGGTCACCCTGTCGGCGCCCTACTCCCCGCTGCTCTCGGCCCTGAGCCAGGGCTACTTCGGGATCCAGTCGCCCACCGCGCTGGCCACCCGCAGCGAGGCCGACAACTGCCGGGCCCCGATCGGTTCGGGCCCGTTCACGGTCACCGAGTGGAAGCGCGGGGAGTACCTGCACTTCGCACGCAACCCGGACTACGACTGGGCTCCGGCGAACGCCCGCCACCAGGGACCTGCCTACGTGGACGGGATCACCTGGTCCTTCGTCCCGGACAACACCTCCCGCTACGGCGCGCTGCTCAGCGACGCGGCCGATGCGATCGGCGAGGTGCCCTCGGTCGACTTCCGCGACGCGCAGGAATCGTTCCACGTCCAGCAGTACATCACCCCCGGTCGCCCGGTCACCCTGAGCCTGAACACCGTCCGCGGTCCCTTCACCGACGTCCGGGTCCGCCAGGCCTTCGCCCTGGGCCAGGACCGCCCCGCCAACATCGAGTCGGCGTTCCTCGGCGTCGTCCCGTCCGAGGGCAACGGCACCGTCAGCCAGAGCACCCCCGGCTACAACGCCGAGACCGCCGACGACTACCCGTACGACCCGCAGCGGGCCAACCGGCTGCTGGACCAGGCGGGCTGGACCGGACGCGATGCCGACGGCATCCGCACCAAGGACGGCCAGCGGCTCAGCGTCCGGATCGTCTTCGGACTCAACTCCATCGTCACCGCCGAGGCCTCGACCGTCCTGCAGAACCTGCAGGAACAGGTCCGGCCCCTCGGGTTCGAGGTGGTGCTGCGGCCGGCGCCCCAATCCGAACTGTTCTCGGGCGCCTACTCCACCCCGGAGTCGTACGACGCCCAGCTCGGCTACTGGACCAGCCCGACCGCCGGGATCCTCTACATCAACTACCGCCAGACCACCCCGGACAGTCCGAACTACGCGAATACGACGTTCTACAACAACCCTGAGATCGAGCAGCTGATCATCGCCGGCAACTCGGCCCGATCGACCGAAGAGGCCCACCATTACTACGGCCTGGCCCAGCAGGAGCTCAGCGACCAGGCGCCCGCGATCGGCCTGTACACGCAGACCTCGACGCTGGCCACCCGGCCCGACCTGCGCGACGCGTGGCAGGAGGCCTCCCAGGGCGAGCCCGTGTTCCACGACGCCTACTTCCTCAACCCCACGGAGTGACCATGACCCTCACCGACCAGCCGCCCGCGCCGCCGGCCCCCGACCCGGTCCTCGACTCCGACCCGGTTGAACCGACAGCCATCGACCGGGCCCGCCGACGCCACGCCCTGCGGACGCTCGGGGTCCGGGTCGCCGGGGCCCTCGGCGTGATCTGGGCCGCCGCCAGCATCACCTGGCTGATCCAGGCCCTGCTCCCGGGGGACCGGGCCACACTGCTGCTCAACCAGCTGACCGGCCAGGTCCAGGAACGGACGCCCGACGAACTGGCCCCGATCAACGCCCAGTACGGCTTCGACGACCCGCTGCCGGTCCAGTACCTGCACTTCCTCGGCGGGCTGCTGCACGGCGACCTCGGGGTGTCCTACCAGCTGCACCAGCCCGTCGCCCAGGTGATCGGGGAACAGTTCGCCCCCACCGCCATCCTCGCCTTCGCCGCCCTCGCCGTGGCGTGGGTCCTGGCGGTGGCCAGCATCCTGGCCACCGCGAAGCGCTCCGGCCCGCTGTCCCGGCTGGCCTCCGGCCTGGAGGCGTTCGCCGCGGCCCTGCCGCACTACTGGCTCGGCGTCATCCTGCTGGTCGTCCTCGCCATCACCGCGGGCTGGTTCCCGGTGGTGAGCGGTTCGTCGGTGGCCGGGATCGTGCTGCCGGCGCTGACCCTGGGCATCCCGCTGGCCGGGTTCCTGGCCCAGGTGATGCGCAGCGAGTTCGAGGCCGCGATGGACCAGCCGTTCATCCTGTCGGCCCGCACCCGCGGCCTGGGTGAGGGCGGGGTCCGGGCCCGCCACGCCCTGCGGCACTCGCTGCTGCCCGGCCTCACCCTCAGCGGCTGGGCCCTCGGATCGCTGTTCTCCGCGGCGGTGATCGCCGAGAGCATCTTCAGTCGCCCCGGCCTGGGCCGGGTCCTGGTCACCGCGGTGAACTCCCGTGACCTGCCGGTGGTGTGCGGGATCGTCATCCTCGTCGCGGCCGTCTACGTCCTGGCGAACCTGCTGGTCGACCTCGCCTACACCATCATCGATCCCCGACTGAAGGCCACCTCATGAGCACCTCCGCCCTCTCCGGCACCACGACCGGCCCGCGGGTCGGCGACCGGCTGGCCCGGCTCACCTCCGTCGTGCCCGTCACCGCCACCCTGAGCATCCTGGTCCTGGCCTTCTTCACCGTGGCCGCGTTCTGGCCCGGGCTGCTGGCCACCCACTCCCCGTACGCCATCGACCTGAAGAACGCGCTCCAGGCCCCCTCCCCGGCCCACTGGTTCGGCACCGACGCCTCCGGGCGCGACCTCTACTCCCGGGTCATCCAGGGCACCCGCGAATCCCTCGCCATCGGCCTGGGCGCCACCCTGCTCGGCATGGTCATCGCCCTGGTCCTCGGCGTCGGCGCCGGCCTGGGCGGACGGGTCGCCGACGGCGTGCTCTCCCGCGTGGTCGAGGTGCTGTTCGCATTCCCGGTCCTGCTGCTGGCAATGCTCTTCGTCACCATCTACGGGCCGAGCGTGCAGACGCTCATCATCGCCGTCGGCCTGGGCAGCGCCCCCGGCTACGCCCGGATGATCCGTGGCCAGGTGCTGCAGATCCGCACCTCCGGCTATGTGCAGGCCGCGCACGCCCTCGGTCACGGCACCGCCCGGATCCTGGGCCAACACATCCTGCCGAACGCCCTGCGCCCCCTGGTCGCCGTCATCACCCTGGGCGTGGGCCAGGCCATCGTCTGGGCCTCCGGCCTGGCCTTCCTCGGGCTCGGCGTCGCCCCGCCCTCACCGGAGTGGGGGGCCCTGCTCGAGGCCGGCCGTCCCTTCATCACCGCCGCCTGGTGGCTGGAGATCATGCCCGGCCTCGCCATCCTCGCCATCGCCCTGTCCGCCACCTGCCTGGGCCACTTCATCGCCTCCTCCCTGGAAGGACACCACGCATGACCACCACCCTGGAAGCCATCCCCTCCGGACCCCCCGCTGGCGCCCCCGCAACCGACGCCTCCGACGCCCTGGTCTCGGTCAGCCACCTCAACGTCTCCTTCCCCATCGGGCACGGCGCCCACCGGCAGGTCAGCCACGTGGTCAAGGACGTGTCCTTCGAACTGGGCCGCGGCGAGTGCCTGGCCATCGTCGGCGAGTCCGGCTCCGGCAAGTCCGTCACCGCCCGTACGCTGGTCGGCCTGGCCGGCCGTACGGCGATCATCGACGCCGCCGCGGTCCGCCTGGGCGGCACCGACGTGCGCGGCTGGTCCGCCCACGACTGGCGCCGGCGCCGCGGCGCACAGGTCGGCTTCATCCTGCAGGACGCCCTGGTGTCGCTGGACCCGCTGCGCACCGTCGGCCAGGAGATCGGGGAGGCCCTGCGGCTGCACGGCTGGCACGACCGCACCGCCCGGCAGGCCAAGGCGATCGAACTGCTCGCCGACGTCGGCGTTCCCGAGCCCGGCCTGCGGGCCCGCCAGCGGTCCAGGGAACTGTCCGGTGGCCTGCGCCAGCGCGCCCTGATCGCCTCGGCGATCGCGAACGACCCACCCCTGGTGATCGCCGACGAGCCCACCACTGCCCTCGACGTGACCGTCCAGGCCCAGGTGCTGGCCCTGCTGGAGCAGATGAAGCAACGCGGCACCGGCATCATCCTGATCAGCCACGACCTCGCCGTGGTGGCCCACCTGGCCGATCGCATCGCCGTCATGGAAGGCGGCACCATCGTCGAGCAGGGACCGACCCGGGACGTCCTGACCGCCCCCCAGCACCCCTACACCCGTGCCCTGATCGATGCGGTGCCATCCTCCGCCACCCGTGGAGCCATGCTGACCGAGGAGGGCCGGGTCCGGGCCGCCGACCGCCCAGCGCTCCGGGCGGACCCCACTGCCGGACCATCTGGGCCGCCCGTCCTCGAGGCCCGGGGACTACGCAAGTCGTTCCGGGGCCCGGACGGCCTCACCCGTACGGTCGTCCGCGACATCTCGTTCACCCTGCAGCGGGGCCAGACCCTCGGCATCGTCGGGGAATCGGGGTCCGGCAAGTCGACCACCGCGCTGCTCGCGCTCGGACTGCTCGCCCCGGACAGCGGCACGGTGCTGCTGGACGGGAAGCCGTGGAGCGAGCTGACCACTGCCCAGCGCCGCCCGCGCCGCCGGCAGGTCACCGTCGTGCACCAGGACCCGCTCAGCTCCTTCGACCCACGGTGGAAGGCCGAGCGCATTCTCACCGACGCGCTCTCGGCCGAGCACCGCGGCACCGACGGCGGCACCGGCGAGGCGGCCCGGCTGGCCGACCTGGTCGGCCTGGCCCCCGAACACCTGCACAAGCACCCGTTGCAGCTGTCCGGCGGGCAGCGCCAGCGCCTGTCGATCGCCCGGGCGCTCGCCCCGCGCCCGCAGGTCATCGTGCTCGACGAAGCGGTGTCGGCCCTTGACGTCTCGGTGCAGGCCCAGGTGCTCGACCTGCTGACCGAGCTGCAAGCCCGGCTGGGCACCAGCTACCTGTTCATCTCCCACGACCTCGGCGTCATCCACCACACCAGCGACCACGTCCTGGTCATGAAGGACGGCCGCGCCGTCGAACAGGGCACCGCCGACGACATCTTCACTACCCCCGCCCACCCGTACACCCAGCAGCTGCTCGCCAGCACGCTGAGCCTCGACTGAACACTGGAGACCCGACCATGACCAAGCAGATCCGCCGCCTCACCGGCCCCGACCCGCGTCCGGCCGTCCGGGCCGCCGCCGAGCGCCTGCTGCCCGCCCTCGCCGACATCGCCGCCGGCACCGTCGCCCGGGAGGCCGACCACGTGCTCGACCACGCCGCCGTCGCGGCACTGCGTCGGGCCGGCTACACCACCTTGCGGGTCCCGGAGGAGTTCGGCGGTGCCGGGCTCGGGCTCGCGGAATTCTATCCTTTCGTGATCGAGCTCGGCGCCGCCGACCCGAACCTGGTCCAGGCGCTGCGGGCCCACCTGCTGGCCGTCGAGCAGCTGCTGGTGGCCCCCGACGACGAGCGGCGCACCCGCTGGCTGCGCCGGATCGGCGCCGGCACCGTGGTCGGCAACGCCGTCACCGAGGTGGGCAACGCCGCCGGCCAGGTCACCACCCGGCTATCCCGCGACGGCGACGGCTACCGGCTGGACGGCACGAAGTTCTACAGCACCGGCAGCCTGTACGCCGACTGGATCCAGGTCCACGCCGAGGACGAGGAGGGCCGCAGCGTCTGGGTCTTCGTCGAGGCCGATGCCCCGGGCATCACGATGAAGGACGACTGGGACGGCTTCGGCCAGCAGTTGACCGCCTCCGGCACCACGGTGTTCGAGAACGTCCCGGTCCGCGCCGACGAGGTGCAGCTGCAGGAGTACGGCGCCGAGGCCGGCCACGGGCAAGCGCTCGCCCAGTCGGTCCACCTGGCCAACCTGGCGGGCATCGCCCAGGCGATCGTCACCGATGCCACCGCCTACGTCGCCGCCCGGACCCGCTCCTACAGCCACGGCAACACGCCTCTGCCGCGCCATGACCCGCAGGTCCAGCAGGTCATCGGCGAGCTGTCCGCCGTCGCGTACGCGACCCGGGCGACCTTCCTGTCGTTCGTGGACGAGCTCGCGTACGTCCTGGACCGGGTCGGCGCCGGCACCGCGACCGCGGAGGACCACACCGCGATCGACCTCAGCGCCTACCGCGCCCAGCTCGCCATCGCCCCGCAGGTGCTGTCCGCGGCAACACAGCTTTTCGAGGTCGGCGGCGCCTCGCAGACCAGCCGGGCCCGGGGCCTGGACCGGCACTGGCGCAATGCCCGCGTGCTGGCCCAGCACAACCCGTTGGTCTACCGCGCCCGGCTGGCCGGCGCCCACCTGCTCAACGGCGGGCACCGGGCCGTCCAGTACACCGTCGGCACCGCCGTCAGCTGACCCGCTCGGCCCTCTCCCACGATCCGCCCCTCCGCCCGGCCCGCCGCCGGTCGCCCTGCAACGAAAGCGAGCCACCCCATGACCGAGACCCTGAACACCGCCCCCTCGCGCCCCGTCGACAGCCCCGTGAGCCTGGCCGAGCTACGGGCCCACTTCGCTCCCCTGCTCGATCGGATCCACGCCGGCGCTGTCGAGCGTGAGCTAGACCGCCGCCCGCCCTTCGACGAGATCGGCGAGCTGGCCGCCGCCGGGTTCGGCCGGCTGCGCCTGCCCGCCGAGCAGGGTGGTTTCGGTGCGAGCTTCGAACAGTTCACCGAGCTGCTGGTCGACCTCGCGGCCGCGGACAGCAACATCGCCCAGGCCCTGCGCGGCCACATCGGCTTCGTCGAGGACGTGCTGGTCTCCGCGGACGAGGACTACCGCTCCTTCTGGATCGAGCAGGTCGCCTCCGGTGCGCTGGTGGGCAACGCCGAGACCGAGAAGACCGCCAACTACGGCAATCCCACCACCCGGGTGGTCGAGGGTGACGGCGAGTTCCTGCTCAGCGGCCAGAAGTACTACACCACCGGGACCCTGTTCGCCGACTGGACCCGGGTCACCGCCGAGCTGGTGCGGGCCGATGGCGAGACCGCGCTGGTCCAGCTGGTCGCGCCGACCGACCACGCCGGGGTGACCACCGTCGACGACTGGGACGGCTTCGGCCAGCGTCTGACCGCCTCGGGCACCACCACCTTCGTCGAAGTGCCGGTGGACCCGCGGTTCATCGTCCCGGTCGGCGCCCACAAGACGCTGGTCTGGCCGGTCTACCAGGTCGACCTGCTGGCCAGTCTGGTCGGTATCGCCGAGGCCGCCACGACCGAGACCATCGACTTCGTCCGCACCAAGCGGCGCAACAGCTTCAACCCGCTCGTCGCCCCGGCCCAGGACCCGGCCGCCCTGCACACCGTGGGCACCGTCCGGGGACGTACGACACTGGTCCGGGCGGCGGTCGTCGAGGCCGCCCGCCGGGTCGGCGCCGGGCTCGACCGGCACCGGGCCGGGCACCTGGACGACGCCGAGTTCAACGCGATCGACGCGTACGTGGCGCAACTGTGGCCGGTCGTGATCGAGGACGTGCTGCGGATCACCTCGCAGGTCTTCGAGGTCGGCGGAGCCTCGGCGACGGCCGACTCCCGCCGACTGGACCGGCACTGGCGCAACGCGCGCACCATCGCCTCCAACAACCCGGCCTTCCACCAGACCCGCGCCGTCGGCGACTACGAGCTCAACGACGTCCCGGTCATCTCGTTCCTGCACACCGCCCTGGCGCCGGTCCCGGCCGAGGCGGATCCCCGGACCCCCACGGTCTGATCCGAGCCGCGGTGGCCACTTCGGGGGGGAGTGGCCACCGCCTCCACCTTGCCGGGCCTCCTCCTGCCGGCACCCCCTCCCGTTGCACCCACCCGCCCTGCACCCACCTGCCCCGGACGAAGGACGACACCATGACGGGCAAGCCGCTCGCATTCAACGCATTCCTGATGAACACGCCGAGCCACATCCACCATGGCCAGTGGCGCCACCCCGACGCCGCACAGGTCAGGTTCAACGACCTGGACTTCTGGGTGGATCTGGCCGGCACCCTCGAGGACGGCCTGTTCGACGCGATGTTCTTCGCCGATGTGACCGGGCTGTACGGGCCGGCCGACGGCCGCTTCGACGACAACGTCACCGAGGGCCTGCAGATCCCCTCCAACGACCCCGCCGTCCTGCTCAGCGCACTGGCGCTGGCCACCGAGCACATCGGCCTGGCCTACACCTCCAACCTGATGCAGAACCCGCCGTTCAACTTCGCCCGGCAGATCTCCACGCTGGACCACCTGACCAAGGGGCGGGTGGCCTGGAACATCGTCACCTCGACCCAGGAGAACGCCGCCCGCAACTTCGGCCTGCCCGCTCTGGTCGACCACGACGAACGGTACGACTGGGCCGACGAGTACCTCGACGTGCTCTACAAGCTCTGGGAAGGTTCCTGGGACGAGGGGGCGGTGCTGCTCGACCGCCAGGCAGGCCGCTACACCGACCCGGCCAAGGTGCACAAGATCCACCATCGCAGCCGCCGCTACAGCGTGGAGGGGCCGCACCTGGTCCAGCCGTCGCCGCAGCGTACGCCGTTGCTGTTCCAGGCCGGCGGATCCGCCCGCGGCATCGCGTTCGCCGCCCGCCATGCCGAGGCCGTCTTCATCACCACGCCGACCCCCGAGGTGGCCCGCGAGCACATCGCCACCACCCGACGACTGGCGGTCGGCCACGGGCGCCAGCCCGAGGACGTGCTGTTCTTCCAGGGGCTGACCTTCGTCGTCGGCCAGACCCCCGAGGAGGTCGCCGCCAAACTCGCTGACCTGGACGCCCACACCTCTGTCCTCGGCTACCAGGTACACACCGCGCTGGGTACGCTGCCCGACGGCTCGCACCTGCCCGACGACACGCCACTCAAGGACATCCCCAACAACGGCGGCCAGGGCCACGTCGACTGGGTGCAGGCCGGGGTCGGGGACCGCGACGCCACCCTGGGGGACCTGGTGGACAATCGCGTCCGGCGCGGCCTGGTCACCGGCACCCCGGAGCAGATCGCCGACGTGCTCGAGGACTACCGCGACGCCGGTGTCGACGGGATCAACGTGATCAACTGGCGGCTCCCCGGATCGTACGAGGAGTTCAACCGGCTGCTGCTGCCCACGCTCCAGCGGCGCGGGCTGGCCAAGACCGAATACCGGCCGGGCACGTTGCGCCGCAAGCTCTTCGGCACCGACCGGCTCCCCGAGCGCCACCCGGCGGGCCGGTATCGCGGCGCGTTCAGCCGTGCGGGGCAGCGGCAGGCCTAGAGTCGGCGCTCGGGCACCGGTAGGTCCCAGCCCGGCGGCGCAACCGGCTCAGACCACGACCGAGGGGACACAGATCGCGACGCACTCGATGTGGTGGGTGTTCGGGAACAGGTCGAAGGCACGCAGCGAGGCCAACTCATACCCCTGCTTGCGCAACCGGGCGAGGTCGCGCCCCAGCGCGGCCGGGTCACAGGCCACGTACGCGATCGCCCGCGGGTTGCGGGCGGCCACCGCATCAACGACATCCTTGCCGGCGCCGGCGCGCGGCGGGTCCAGCACGACCAGGTCGGTCGAGCGCGGCATCCGGCGCAGCACCCGGTCGACCCGGCCGGCGGTGAAGCGGGCCTGTGGCACGTTGCTCCCGGCGAGCTCGACGGCACGCTTGTCGGCCTCGACGCCCCACGCCTGTACCCCGGCATCGACCAGGGCACCGGCAAACAGGCCGACGCCGCAGTACAGGTCGAACGCCCGTTCCCCGGGTTGGGGGTCGAGCCCCTCCAGGACCGTCTCGACCAGAGTCGGGGCGGCGTGCGGGTGGACCTGCCAGAAGCCGTCGGCATCGACCTGCCAGTCGCGGCCGACGGCCTGCTCGGTGAGCACGCCGTCACCGCTGGTGACCGTGCCGTCGACCAGCACGCTGGTCCGGCCCTGGCTGGTGGTCACCACCCGCAGGTCGTGCTCGTCGGGGCCGAGATCCGCGGCGAGGGAGTGCGGGTTCGGCTGCAGGTCGATCGCGAGCGGACAGCCGTCCGCGGGCATCGGGACCAGGTCCTTGCTGCGGTGGCGGCGCATGGTGGCGCGCCCGTCCCTGGCCACGTAACCCATCCGGGTCCGCCAGCCGAACATGCCGCCGGGCAGTTCCTCCACCTCCACGTCGACCTCCAGGCCGGCGAGGTGGCCGAGCTGCTCGCGGATCACGGCCGCCTTCAGGTCCCGCTGGGCCGGCGCGGTGGCGTGCTGCCAGTCGCAACCGCCGCACAGGCCGGGACCGGCGACCGGGCAGTGCGGGGTCGTACGCCCCGGGGCCGGTTGCAGGACCTCGACCGCGTCGGCGCGCCAGTACGCGTCGTGGGACAGGTCGGTCAGGCGGATCCGCACGGTCTCGCCGGGCAGGGCATGGCGGACGAAGACCACCCGTCCGTCCAGGCGTGCGACACAGTGGCCGCCGTGGGCGACCGGGCCGACCTCGACCGGGCCGACCACCTCACCGATGGTGGGTGCGGTCACAGTCTCGGCGGTGGTGGCGGGGTTGTCGTCGGACACGTGATCAGCCCTGGATCGCGGTCGACTGGCCGGTGGGCTCCGGCAGGACGCGTCGCTGCGCCTGTGCCTGGGCCGTGGCCTGGTCGGCCTGGGCCTGGGCGGCCCTTCGGATCTGCTCCTCCAGGTCCGGCGGCAGGGTGAGCGGAATCAACGTCCCGGAGGGCATCGGGGCCTCCCCGCGGCGCACGACGGTGTCCCGAAAGACCTCGCGGAGCTCCGCGGTGGCCTCCGGGGAGTCGGGATTGACGGCGGCCTGCCCGTACACGACGGCACGCAGCGCCCACCGGGGCCCCTCGACCATCAGCATGCGGGTCGGCTGCAGGCCCTGTTGGCCCTCGGGGGTGGTCACCGGCATCATCCGACGCACCTCGACCCCGAACGGGCCCTTGACCAGCTCGGCGGTGCCGCCCTGGCCCTGGGCGATCCGAACAACCTCCGCGCGGACCTCGGCCCACAGCCCGCCGCTTCGCGGGGCAGCGTACAGGCTGATCTCCATCGCCGAATCGGCATGCATCAGGAGCACGGCCGTGGCGCGCGCGGATTCCTGCTCGACCTGGAACCGCACCTCCATGCCGTCGATCGGGGTGATCACCAGGGCGCCCAGGTCCATCCGGGCGACACCGTCGTCCAGATCGACCTCGTCGATGTCGAAGGGACCGTCGGTGCGCCAGTCCTCGGCATCGACGCCGGCCCACGGATCGGCCGGCTCGTCCGTACCGCGCCAGTCGGTCTGTTCGGCCGGACCGACCGAGGCGTCGGGGCCGGTGCCCGCGGCCCCGGCGTCGGGCGCCTCAGTGGTCTGCGCGGCCGCCTCGGCCGTGGCGGCCCGCTGCTTGCGCTTGCGTCCGAAGATCATCTGTTCTCCTGTCCTGCTGCTGAACCGGTTCCGGTCGATCCATGTCCGCCGGTGCCGCGTTCGGACACCGGGAGCTCGCTGGTCTCGATGAACTCGGCCCGAAGCACCGGCTGCACCACGAGCTGGGCGATGCGGTCACCTCGACGGATCGTGATGGTCTCGTGCAGATCCGTGTTGATCAGGCACACCTTGACCTCTCCACGATAGCCCGCGTCCACCGTGCCCGGAGCGTTCACGATGCCCAGTCCGTGGCGGGCGGCCAGCCCGGAGCGCGGATGGACGAATCCGGCCGTGCCGGGCGGCAGGGCCAGTGCGATGCCGGTGCCGACCAGTCGGCGCTCCCCCGGCCCCAACTCGACGTCCTCGGCGGCACACAGGTCGGCCCCGGCGTCGAGTTCGCGCGCGTACCGGGGGATCGGCAGGCCTGCGTCCAGACGTACGACACGGACCTCGACCTGCTGCTCGGCGCCGGTCATCGACGCGCCCTGCGGATGGCGTCGGCGAGCTCCTCGGGGTGGCGCGAGCTGACCAGCCAGTAGGGGTGCGGGTCGGCCGGGTCCTCGACGGTCACCTCGACGGCGCGATTGATGTAGAAGCGGGTGAACAGGAAGGCCCGCGGGTCCGCGGCCGGCCCGAGCCGTTCGCGCGTCTCCTCCGCCGACAGCGCCTTCGCCTCGCCCACGTACGCCCACTCCATCAGGTTCGGGCCGCAGCGCAGTCCCTCCGGGTCGACCGAAATCCGGGCGGCCCCGGCCAAGATCACCGCAGCAGCGATCGCCACCAGCGCCAGCGTGACGGCACCGGCGATCCGGGGCGGCTGGTAGACGAAATAGACGATCGCCACCGACAGGATCAGCCCGGCGACCACGACGCTCCACCACCACGAGATTGTCAGTCGTTCCCGATATATCACGGCTCCCACCTAACCATCTCGTCACCGGCCGGGCCGCCAGCCGCCCTAGGATGGACCCATCGTCCATTGCGCGAAAGGGACTGTCGATGGCCATCGCCGACACATTGGTTCACAAGATCTACACCGGGCTCGCCGGGACGCTGGCGACAGTAGCCATGCACAAGCTGCTCACCGCCACCTGGGAGTTCGTCACCGGCGAGGAGCCGCCGGAGCCGACCGACCCGGAGGCCGACGGCCGGTCGGCGATCGTGTGGGCCGTCGCCAGCGCGGCGGGCCTGGCGGTGGCCCAGGTCGTCGCCCAGCGGATCGGCAACCGCTACCTGTTGTCCAGGACCGGCAAGGCGCCGAAGGTGAAGAAGATCTCGATGAAGATCTGACCTCGGCGCCCCGCCGAGAAGGGTGCCGGACGAGGTGGTCCGGGACGAGACACGAAGGGCTCAGGTCAGCACCTGAGCCCTTCGTGTCTCGGCCCGCGGCATCCACGGGCCGGCCTCGTCACGCGCTGGCGCAGTCGGTGCAGTAGATCAGGTTGCCCTCGACCTTGGCGATCTGGCTGCGCTTGCGAACCAGGAAGCAACTCGCACACGTGAACTCGTCCTGCTGCTTCGGCAGCACCTTGACGGTCAGTTCCTCGTGGGAGAGGTCAGCACCGGGCAGTTCGAATGATTCGGCCGCGGCGACCTCGTCCTCGTCCACCTGACCCGACTGCTGGTCGTTGCGGCGGCTCTTGAGGGCCTCGAGTGAATCCTCACTCACATCCTCCTCGTTCTTACGAGGAGCGTCGTAGTCAGTGGCCATCGTGCCTTCCCAATCCCGGCCCCGCTCGGTTACGCGGGGCTCACCTGTGCATCAATACAGGGGCATTCATACCATGTCTGTCAAGCCCCTTCACGCCCGCGCCCGACCGTGCCGCCCGCACCCGAGGTGGGCCGGGTCGGCCTCGACGGCGGAGGGCAGCAGCCCGCCGGGCAGGGCCGAGGGTCGGCGGCGGTGGCGACCAGCCGGTCCACCAGGGCGGCAACGAAGGCCGGATGGGTGCCGGCGGTGGCGGCCCGCCGGACGGCGATCCCGGCCTCGAGCGCCGTGGCCGTCGCCTCGGTGTCCAGGTCGTAGACGACCTCCATGTGGTCGCTCATGAAGCCGATCGGGGCCAGGACCACCGCGCCCTGCCGCCCGGCCAGGTCCCGTACCGCATCGTTCACGTCCGGCTCCAGCCACGGCACCGTCGGCGGACCGGAGCGGGAACAGTAGACCAGCCGGCCCTCGAGCGGGCGCCCCCGCCCCGCCTGGGCCGCCAGCACCCGGTCCCGGACCTGCTCGAGCCAGGCCACGTACGCCCCACCGGGGTGCCCGGCCCGCTCCGGGAAGCGCTCGACGCCGGAGGTACGGGCCATCGCGACCGGGATCGAGTGCGCCACGAACAGGACGTACGGCTGCGGGTGCCCCTCGGCGGCCAGGGCGTCCACCGCTGCCCCAACCGCCTCCGCGTTGGCCGTGACGAAGCCCTCGTCCAGCCCGAACGGCGCGATCCGGTCGACCTGCAGGCCCTCGGGGCAGGCCGCCGCGATGTCCTCGTCATACTGCCGGCAGCCCGAGTACGAGGGGAACGCGCTGGTCGCCAGTGCCAGCACCCGACGGGCCCCGCCGGCGGCCAACTCGCCCAGCACGTCGGCCAGGTACGGTGCCCAGTTGCGGTTGCCCCACACCACCGGGACATCGATGCCCCGGGACTCGAGCTCGGCCCGCAGCGCGGCGAGCAGCTCCCGGTTCCGGTCGTTGATCGGGCTGCGCCCGCCGAACCTGCGGTAGTGGCCGGCGACCAACTCCAGCCGCTCGTCCGGGATGGCCTTGCCACGGGTCACGTTGCGCAGGAACGGGATGACGTCCTCCTGGCGCTCCGGCCCCCCGAAGGAGAGCAGCAGGACGGCGTCGTAGTCGGAGAGTGCAGCGGTCACCCCGTGAGTCTAGGTCGAGGGTTGGGCTAGGGTGGTCGCGGCCCGCGGGGTATCTTGGCGGCCATGGACAGTTCGTTGACACTGCGCGAGATCCAGGACCGTCTGCGGTCCGGATCGAGTGTCGAGGACGTCGCCGCGGAGGCAGGTGTCGCGGTCGAGGAACTGCAGGGCTACGCCACCCCGATCCTGGCCGAGCGCGAGTACATCACCCAGGTGGCCCGCGGTTCGAACGTACGACGTGCCGGCGACTCGCCCGCACCGCGCGACCTCGACGCCGTGGTGAACGAGGAACTGCGGGCCCGCGCGCTGGACGCACGGGAGGTCAGCTGGGACGCGGCCCGGGTCGAGCGGCGTCGCTGGCAGGTGATCGCCACCCTGAAGACCGGCGAGACCGACCGCCGCGCAGTGTTCAACTACGACGTCGACGGTCGCTACTCGGTCGCCGGTAATGAGGATGCCCGCTGGATGCTCGGCGAGTTGCCCCTGCCGCCGCTGGACCAGGAGACCGAGCCGACCCTCGAGCTGACCGAGGAGCACCGCCGGGCTCGCCAGGGGGCCGCCGACGAGGACGACGAGGACTGGGCCGACGGACCCAACGAGATCGACACGCTCTACGACATGCTGAGCAGCTACGCCGAGACGATCTCCGGCTACGAGGACACCATCAACGCGCTGCGCGGATACGGCGAACGCGAGGCCTACCACGGCCCCCGGCTGGTGCACGACAGCGACACCCCCGAGGAGGACGAGGACCAGCCGGACGAGGACGACCCGGAGGGGCAGGCACCGCAGGAGCCGCCGAACAGCATCCCGGCTCCCCGTCCCGGCGACACGTCCCCCGCCGAGGGCGAGGGCGGTGCACCGACCCCCCGTAAGCGGACATCGACCAAGCGGGCGCGCGTCCCGAGCTGGGACGAGATCATCTTCGGCAGCGGGGCCGACGGCCAGGACTCCTGAGCCCGGCTCAGTCCACCACCAGCGGTACGCACAGCTCCGCGGCCGTGAGCGAACCGTGCATGCCGACCAGCCCCAGCTCGCCGGGAAGGTTCCGGGTCATCACCGCCCAGCGGTCCAGCATCGCGACGGCCACGTCCCCGTAGCGGGGCAGCACCTCCTCGGACACCGGGCCGTACCAGCCGGCCTCCACGGCCTCGTCCCGGGTGAGGACCAGGGCCCGCTCGCCCAGCTCCCTTCGCCAGCGGGTCGCGACGGCGTCGGCCCGACCGGGCGCGGTATAGAGCTGGCGCAGCCGGCCCTCGCCGGCGACCATCTCGACGTCACCCAGCAGGGCCGGGACGTCCTCGACCACGAGCCGCTGGTCGGCCGGGATGTCGACCATGCCGTGGTCGCCGGTGACAATGATCCGTACGTCCTGGGGCAGCTCCTCGCGCAGCCGCTCGACCATCGCGTCGATCCGGCGCAGCTCGCGCCGCCACTCGGCCGAGGCCACCCCGGAGCTGTGGCCGGCGTGGTCCAGCATCCGCTCGTACGCGTAGACGAGGCTGCGCTCCCCCGCCGTCGCCGCGGCGGATGCCAGGTGCACCCAGTGGCCCTCGTTGCGCTCGTCGTGCACCGGGTAGAAGCGGCCACCGGTCAGGGACACCTGGGTCAGGCCGGACCCCTCGAACCGGGACGGCGAGACGACCCCGACCGCCACCCCGGACTCCGCCATCCGGTGCAGGTAGGTGGGATGTGGCTGGAAGTCGGTCGGGTGCTCCTCACCCTCCCAGGTCAACATGTTGAGGAACCGCCCGGTCCGGGGGTCCCGACACGAGTAGCCGACGATCCCGTGCTGGCCGGGGACCAGCCCGGTGCCCAGGCTGGTCAGGCTCGTCACCGTCGTCGACGCCAGCCCCGCGGTGAAGCCGTCGTACGGCTTGTGGTCACCCTCACCGCGCTGCAGCGAGGCCAGGTAGGGGGCGTGGTCGGCGTGGTCGGCCAGTTGGAGTGATCCCAGTCCGTCGATGAGCACCACGACCCAGCGGCGCGCCTCGGGCAGCCCGAGCACGTCCTGCCCGGCCAGGCCCATCCGCGCCCCGACCGAGGGCAGCAGGTCGGCGATGGTTCCATGCCCGTAGCGCGGGAGCATCACCTGCCCGGCGGCGGGAAGTGAGAGCGCGGTCACCCGGCTCGCCACCCGTCGCGGGCGCGTTGCAGGGCGACCCCGAACTCCACCAGGCGGGCCACGCCCTCGGCACCATCGGCATCGGCACTCATCCGCATCACCAGGTCGTCGCCGACGAACTGACCGGTCAGGCCGTGGTCCGCCTCGCAGTTCGGGTCGCCACAGGTCGCCGGCTCCAGGTCGATCCGGGAGGCGAACCCCCAGGCGACGGTCAGCAGGGCCTCCGACAGGCCCACCCGCTCGGGTCGGTACTGGGACGGCTCGCTGACGATGCGGCTGACGCTGACCGAGGTGATGTGGTCCAGCGTGACGACCTCGCTGGTCGACGCGGCCTGCGCACCGATACCGGGACCGGCTTCGGCGTCGTCGGTGTGGTTGATGATCAGCCGAGTCGGGGTGAGCACCGCCACCGTGACGTGCCGGTGGATCCCGTCGGGGGTGATGGTGGGCTCGTGCTGGACCACGTACGAGACCATTGCCTCGTCCCCCAGGGAAAGCATCACGCTGTCGAAGACCAGCGCCGGGAAGTACCCGCACGACTCGATCGCCAGCCGTAGGGCGTCGATGCCTGACTTCTGTTCCGGACGTATCACATCGGCCATCCTCCCACACCCCACAACCGATCCTCCGGTCCTCCGAGGCGGTCGGGACGCTGCTGGGGCCCGAACATCGGGGTGTGTAGGGTCGGCAGCATGTCGCGACCGTTCTTCGCCGCTCGAATCGAGGAGTCGTTCAACCGCAGGATCGGGCGCCTCCTGCGTCGTCTGGGCTGGAGGGAACGCGTCGTCGCCTACACCGGATACGGCGACCCGAGCTTCGTGCGGGTGCTGGCCCGGCTGATCCTGGTCCCCGGCCGTTCCGACGGGATCCTCGGCCGCGAGCTGCTGAAGCGCCGCGGCTGGCGCAACTTCCTGGCCCTGCCCGTGGTCCGCGGCAGCATCCGGGTGCACACCGGCGAGGGCCCGATAGAGGTCCCCACCGACCGTTCCGGCTACATCGACGTACGCCTGGAGAACAATGGCCTGGAACCGGGCTGGCAGCGACTGTCGTACTCGACGACCACCGGGCGGACCACCGAGGGCCAGGTCCAGATCATCGGGGAGGACGTGGACTTCGGCATCATCTCCGACATCGACGACACGATCATCACCACGATGCTGCCGCGCCTGCTGATCGCGGCCTGGAACTCGTTCGTCGTGCACGAGTCCGCACGCCAGGCGGTGCCCGGCATGGCGGAGCTGTACCAGCAGCTGCTCGCCGAGCACCCGGGCGCGCCGCTGGTCTTCGTCTCCACCGGCGCCTGGAACACCCAGCCGACCCTGAACCGCTTCCTGCACAGCCGCGGCTTCCCGATGGGATCCATGCTGCTGACCGACTGGGGCCCGACGAACGCCGGCTGGTTCCGGTCCGGGCGCGAGCACAAGGAGCGCGAGGTGCGCCAACTCGCCAGGGACTTCCCGAACATCCGCTGGGTGGTGGTCGGCGACGACGGGCAGCACGACCCGACCATCTACAGTGAGTTCACCCGGGACGCGCCCGGACGGGTCCGGGTGGTCGCGATCCGGCACCTGACCATCGCCGAGCAGGTCCTTGCCCACGGTGGTGTGGACACGATGGACGGCCACCAGTTGGACCGGACGCACTCGGTGCCCTGGGTGACCGGTGCCGACGGCTGGGAACTGAACGTGAGACTACGGTCGGTGCTGGCCGAGGACGACGCAGGCCGGGCCGACACGCAGTGAGCCCGGGCCCGGACTGTCAGTGGCCGGGAGGATAATCGCCTGATCCCGCGCCAGGTACGCGCGGCGGTGCCTGACCGCGCGGCAGCTGGGCGCGGTGCTGAAAGGAAGTGGACACGATGGCCCGTAGGAGGACCCCGGTCGACGAGGAGGAGTTCGAGGAGCACGTCATCGACATCGACGTCTCCGACGAGATGCAGTCATCGTTCCTCGAGTACGCCTACTCGGTCATCTATGCGCGGGCGCTGCCCGATGCCCGCGATGGGCTGAAGCCGGTGCAGCGCCGCATCCTGTACTCGATGAACGAGATGGGCCTGCGTCCCGACCGGGCCCACGTCAAGTGCGCCCGGGTCGTCGGTGAGGTGATGGGCAAGTACCACCCGCACGGGGACACCGCGATCTACGACGCCATGGTCCGGCAGGGCCAGCCCTGGGCGATCCGGCTGCCGCTGATCGACTCGCACGGCAACTTCGGCTCGCTGGACGCCGGCCCGGCGGCGATGCGCTACACCGAGGCGCGGATGGCTCCGGCAGCGTTGGCGATGACCGAGGGCCTGGACCTCGACACCGTCGACTTCCGCCCGAACTACGACGGCCACGAGACCGAGCCGGCGGTGATGCCCGCCTCCTTCCCCAACCTGCTGGTCAACGGCTCGACCGGCATCGCGGTCGGCATGGCGACGAACATTCCACCGCACAACCTGATCGAGGTCGTGCAGGCCCTGCGCCACCTGCTGGCCCATCCCGACGCCGACCTGGACGCGATCATGCGGTTCATCCCCGGCCCGGACTTCCCTTCCGGCGGCACGATCGTCGGACTGGAGGGGATCCGCGACGCGTACGAGACCGGCCGCGGCAGCCTGAAGATCCGGGCCCGAGCCCGGATCGAGCAGGTCTCCGCGCGCAAGCGCGGCATCGTGTTCACCGAGCTGCCCTACCTGGTCGGCCCGGAGCGGATCATGGAGCAGATCAAGACACTGGTGCAGTCCAAGAAGCTGCAGGGCATCTCGGACATCAAGGACCTGTCCGACCTCGAGCACCCGACCCGGCTGGTGATCGAGGTCAAGAACGGGATCAATCCCGAGGCACTGCTGGAGCAGCTGTACAAGAAGACCAAGCTGGAGGACTCCTTCGGCATCAACACCGTCGCCCTGGTCGATGGGCAGCCCCGTACGCTCAGCTTGATCGAGGCCCTGCAGGTCTACCTCGACCACCGGCTGGAGGTGACCCTACGGCGGGCGCTCTACCAGCGCGCCAAGGCCGAGGAACGGCTGCATCTGGTCGCGGGCCTGCTGGTCGCCATCGTCGACATCGACGACGTGATCGCGATCATTCGCCAGGCCGACGACGCCGCAGCCGCCCGGGCACGCCTGGTCGAGGCGTTCGAGCTGACCGAGATCCAGGCCAACTACATCCTCGACATGCAGCTGCGCCGGCTGACGAAGTTCTCCCGGATCGAGCTGGAGGGCGAGCAGGACGAGCTGTCCGGGCGGATCGCCGACCTGACCGAGCTGATCGAGTCCGATGACCGGCTGCGCAAGCAGGTCGGCAACGACCTGAAGGACGTGGCCAAGGCGTACGGGGATGCCCGGCGCACGGTGCTGCTGTCGTCGGCCGGCGCGATCTCCGCCGCCGCGTCGACGCCGCTCGAGGTGGCCGACGACCCGTGCTGGGTGGTGGGCTCGGCTACCGGCCGACTGGCCCGCACCACCGACGCCACTCCCCTGCCGGCCGACGGCCCGCGCACGGACCATGACGTGATCAGCGCCATCGTCCGCACCTCCGCACGCTCCGAGGTCGGAGTGATCACCTCCACCGGCCGACTGCTGAAGCTACCGGCGCTGGACCTGCCGACCCTGCCCTCCACGGCATCCGCGCCGAACCTGCAGGGCGGGTCCCCGCTGGCTGAGCTGCTGCCCCTGGGGCCCGGCGAGGAGCTCCGGGCGCTGGTGCCGCTACGGACGGACTCCCCCGGCCTGGCGATCGGCACCCGCCGCGGCGTGGTCAAGGTCGTCCGCCCCGAGATCCTCGGCCGGGCCGATTGGGAGGTGATCCGGCTGGACCCGGGTGACGAGGTCGCCGGGGCCGTCTGGCTCGACGGCGCCGAGGACGCCTCGCTGTGCTTCATCACCTCCGATGCCCGGCTGCTGCACTTCCCGGTCGGTGCCGTCCGGGCCCAGGGCCGCACCGGCGGTGGCGTCGCCGGCATCAAGGGCACCGAGGCCGACCGGGTGATCTGGTTCGGCGTGGTTCCCGCCCACGGTGCGGTGGTCGTCACTGTCGCCTCCACCAGCACCGACCCGGACGGTGCGCCCAGCACGGTCAAGGTCGCCCCCTTCGAGGAGTTCCCGGCCAAGGGCCGCGCCACCCAGGGCGTGCGGTGCCACCGGTTCCTGAGCGGAGAGGTCGCGCTGGTCCGCGCCTGGGCCGGTCCGGCACCGGCGATCGCCTGCACCGCCTCCGGCAGCCCGGTCGACCTGCCCCCCGCCACCGGGAAGCGGGACGGATCCGGGGTCCCGGTGACCAAGCCGCTCCTGGCGATCGGCACCCGCACGTTCTCCCTGTCGGCCGGGGCGGCCGGGTCCGACGGACCGGTCCCCGCGGCCGAGGATGCCGGCTCCGCGACGGCCGAGCAGCAAGGAAAAACGATGCAGGAACCGCTGCTGGAACCGGAGGCATGAGCGGCGGGCAGAGGTTGTACTCTCAGCGCATGCACCAGGACTTCTCCGACCTACTCGCGAGCAACGAGCAGTACGCCGCGTCGTTCACCGACAGTGGCTTCGACGGCATCGCCAGGGCCGGAGTGCTCATCGTCACCTGCATGGACTCCCGGATCAAGCCGCTGCAGATGATCGGGCTGGACCTGGGGGACGCCAAGATCCTGCGTACGCCCGGCGGTCGGATCACCCCCGATGCACTCATCGGCTGCATCCTCGGGGTGCATCTGCTCAACGTCGACCGCATCATGGTGATCCCGCACACCCGGTGCGCCGTCGGCTCGGGCGACGACAAGTCCATCGCCGACAAGGTGATGGCCGCCGACGGCACCGACATCTCCGGCATGGTCCTGGGCACCACCCCGGACCAGGAGGCCGGCCTGCGCTACGACGTCGAGCTGCTGCGCACCCACCCGCTGCTGGCCGGCCAGGACGTGCTCGTCGGCGGCTTCATGTACGACGTCGACACCGGCCGGCTGGACCAGCACCGCTGAGGTCATCGGCCCGGGCCGGCGCCCCTGCTCCTCCCCCGTTCGGCGGAGAGTCCTCCGTCCTGAGGCGGAGCCGGACGGCGGGCCGGATCACTAGGGTGGTGCCCATGGCTCCCGGGCAATGGATCGCGACCTGGTTCGGGGTGGACGACGAGTACGTCCGCCCCGGCCAGGGTCCCGAACGGGTCGACTGGGTCGCGGTGGGGGTGCTGCTGGCCCTCACCATCGTGAACCGCGAGTTGAACCGCCCCCTGGGCGTCCTGCCCGTCGGGGAACCGATCTGGATCGAGTACCTGGTCATCGTCACCGGGGCCGTTCCACTGCTGTGGCGCCGCCGGTACCCGCTGCCGGTCGTCGGGTACTCCTTCCTCCACTTCTTCGTCGCCACCCAAGGGGTCCCCGAGGTGGGGCTGCTGCTCGGCTACCAGGCGCTGTGCTTCTTCGCGATCTACTCCGCCGCCGCCTGGGCGCGGGATCGTCGCCTCGGACTGCTCGTGCTGGGGGCGATCACCCTGGCACTGTTCGGCTGGCTGGCCTGGGACACCGCGATGGGCAGCGGCTTCGATGCGCTGCGCAGCGCCGTGGCGGACGGCCCGGACACGGAGCCCGGCCTGCTGCCACCGATCACCTCCGCGGTGCTGCTCAGCTACTTGGTGAACGCGATCTACCTGTTCGGCGCGATCGTCCTGGGCCGCACGGCCTGGTGGCAAGCCCGTAACAGCGCCCTGCTGCGGCGCCAGGCGGGCACCATCGCCGAGCAGTCCGCCGAGCTCCAGCACCGGGCCGTGGTGGCCGAACGCCTGCGGATCGCCCGGGAGCTGCACGACGTGGTGGCCCACCACGTCTCGGTGATGGGGATCCAGGCCGGTGCCGCCCGGATGCTGCTCGACAGTGATCCGGACCGGGCCCGCGAGTCCCTGCACGTGATCGAGGAGGCCTCCCGCACCGCCGTCGCCGAGATGCGCAGCCTGTTGGGCGCCCTGCGCGGCGCGACCGGTGACAGCGAGGACGACTCGCGCCTTCCGGAGCCCACCCTGGCCGAGCTGCCGGCCCTGCTGGAGGAGTTCACCGCCAACGGCCTGGCGGTCGACTTCACCGACACCGCCGGGCAGGAGGTGTTGCAGGAGGTCCCGTTGCCGCTCCAACTGTCCCTCTACCGGATCATCGCCGAGGCGCTGACCAACGTACGGCGCCACTCCACCGCCGACCGGGCACGGGTGGTGCTACGGGTCTCCTCGCCCCCGGGGGCCTGGGTCGAGGTGGAGATCGTCGACGACGGGCGGCCGCTACCCGCCACCTCGGGCAGCGGGCTGGGACAGCTCGGCATCCGCGAGCGGATCGCCTCCCACGGCGGACAGGCCGAGATCGGCCCCCGACCCTCCGGCGGCTACCGGGTCCGTGCCCGGCTGCCCCTGTGCCGTCGCCAGCCGGTCGAGATGCGCCATGACTGATCCGATCCGGGTGCTGCTCGTCGACGACCAGCAACTGGTCCGCGCCGGCTTCGGGATGATCCTGTCGGTGCAGGAGGACTTCGAGGTGGTCGGCGAGGCCGCCAACGGTGAGGAGGCCGTCGCGGCGGTGGCCGAACTGCAGCCCGACGTGGTGCTGATGGACGTCCAGATGCCGGTGCTGGACGGGATCGCCGCGACCGCGCGGATCGCCGACCGGACGCGCGTGGTGATCCTGACGACATTCGACCGCGACGACTACCTGTTCGATGCCCTGCGGGCCGGGGCGACCGGCTTCCTGCTGAAGAACTCTGGGCCGGAGATGATGTCCGAGGCAATCCGGGTGGCCGCTCGGGGACATGCCCTGCTGGCACCGGAGGTGACCACGCGGGTGATCGCGCAGGTCACCCGGCAGAACTCCTCTGGCGCCGGTGGGTCGCAGGAGCGGCCGCGGAGCGACCTCACCGAGCGCGAGACCGAGGTGCTGGTCCAGCTCGCCCGCGGCCTGTCCAACGCCGAGATCGCCGCCGAGCTGTACGTGGGCGAGGCGACGGTGAAGACCCACGTGTCGAACGTGCTGGCCAAGCTGGGGCTGCGGGACCGCGTCCAGGCGGTTGCCTGGGCCTACCGCCACCACATGGTGGACTGACCTCCCCCGACCGGCGGAGGACTGATTTCCGTCGTCCGGGCGATGTGTCCCACCGGTGCCGGCTGAAAGGCTGGAGGCACCGGTGAACCAGAACCGCTGGAGAGCCGGCACTGGAGAAGGAGCACTGATGCTGGAGGTAGCCCACCTCACCCGGACCTTCAGGCAGCTCACGGCCGTCGATGACGTGTCGTTCCGGGTGCCGCCCGGCAGGATGATCGGGTTCGTCGGCGCGAACGGCGCCGGGAAGACCACCACGATGCGGATGATCATGGGGCTGCTGGCCCCCGACTCCGGCCGGGTCACCTGGCAGGGACGTACGATCACCCGCGCCGACCGCGCCCGCTTCGGCTACATGCCCGAGGAGCGGGGTCTCTACCCGAAGCAGCCGATCATCGACCAACTCGTCTACCTGGCCCGGTTGAAGGGGATGGCCGCGCAGTCGGCCCGGGCCGAGGCCGCCGCCCTGATGCAGCGCTTCGGTCTGGGCGACCGGCTGAAGGACAAGCTGGAGACGCTCAGCCTGGGCAACCAGCAGCGGGTCCAGATCGCCGCCGCGATGATGGCCGCCCCGATCGGGATGGTCCTGGACGAGCCGTTCAGTGGGCTCGACCCGAAGGCTGTCGACCAGATGGCCACGCTGCTGGCCGAGCGCGCCGCCTCCGGGGTCCCGGTGCTGTTCAGCAGCCACCAGCTCGACCTGATCGACCGGCTCTGCGACGGCATGGTCATCCTGCACGAGGGCCGGGTCGTGGCCTCGGGCACCAAGGACGACCTGGAGTCCCGGGGCCGGATCCGCCACCGCCTGGTGCTCGACTGCGATGCCGGATGGCTGCGCGACACCCCCGGGGTGCGGGTCGAGGACGTCGACGGCAACACCGCCCTGTTCGAGCTGCTCGTCCCCGGCAGCGAGTCCGACCTGTTGGCCGAGGCCCTGCGTCGCGGAGGCATCCGTGAGTTCGCGGTGGTCCGCCCCAGCCTGTCCGAGATCTACCGGGAGGTCGCCGCATGAGCGCCACCCCTACTGTCGCGGAGCACCGTCCCCCCTCACCCAACCGACCTGGACACACCATGACCGAGACCCTGGCCCCCGAGCCTTCCCAGCCCGCCTGGCTGACCGTCGCCACCCGCGAGATCATGGTCAAGCTCACCGACCGGACCTTCCTGATCAGCACCATCAGCACCCTGGTGCTGATCGCTGTCGGTGTGGTCGCCGGCTACTTCCTCGGGGCCCGACCGCAGGTGGTCACGGTCGCCGTGGTGGACCAGTCCGTTGTCCCCACGATCGACCTGGTCACCCAGGCCGCGCAGGCCGACGACGAGGCCTTCAGCACCGAGGTGGTCACCGCCCCCGACCGGGCAGCGGCGCTGCAGCAGCTGCGCGACGGCGAGGCCGACGTCCTGGTCGAGCAGCCGGGGGGCCGCTGGTCCCTCACCTACCAGATGAGCCCCGATCCCCAGTTCGATGCCTACTTCACCCAGGTCGTGACCCAGCAGACCATCGCCGGGCTGGCCAGCAGCGCCGGGGTCAGCCAGCAGGAGGTCGACGACCGGCTGGCCGTCGACACCCATACCCTGGAGGTCGACGAACAGCGCGCCCAAACCGCCCTGGTCGCCGGCTTCGCCTTCGCCGTGCTGTTCATGATGTCCTCCATGCTGTACGGCATGCAGATCGCCACCTCGGTGATCGAGGAGAAGCAGTCCAGGATCGTGGAGATCCTGGTCTCGGTGATCCCGGTCCGCGCCCTGCTGGCCGGAAAGGTGCTCGGCAACACGGCGATCGCCTTCGGCCAGATGGTCCTGCTGCTCGGCGTGGCGCTGTTCGGGGTCAGTCTCACCCCGCTCAGCTCCTACCTGCCGAGCTTCTCCAGCGCGATCGGCTGGTTCCTGCTGTTCTTCCTCGTCGGCTTCCTGGCCCTGGCCTGCGTCTGGGCCGCGGCAGGCGCCCTGGGCACCCGGACCGAGGACCTCAACCACACCAGCCAGCCGCTGATCTGGATCCTGATGCTGGTCTACATCGCCGGCTTCACCGCCACCGGCGTGGCCCGCGAGATCCTCAGCTTCGTCCCGATCGCCTCCAGCGTGCTGATGCCGGTACGGCTGGTCGAGGGCACCGCCAGCTGGTGGGAGCCGCTGGTGGCGCTGGTGATCAGCCTGCTGTTCTCGGTCGGCACGGTGCTGGCCGGCGAACGGATCTACCGCAACGCCCTGCTGCAGACCCAGGGGCGGCTCAGCTACCGGCAGGCCTTCGCCCTGAAGGACTGACCCACCACGCTGCGGTCCGGCTCCGGCATCCGATCACCCGCAGGGCCCGGGTGGCGTGCCTCACCGGCACGCCACCCCCACCGCTCAGACGTCGATGTGCTCCCGGTCGAGACGGTAGGCACCGTCGATGATGAACTCCTTGCGCGGGGCGACCTCGGTGCCCATCAGCATCTCGAACACCCCCTCGGCGGCCTCGGCGTCGTCGAGGGTGAGCCGGCGCAGCGTACGGCGACGGGGATCCATGGTGGTCTCCATCAGCTGGTCCGCATCCATCTCACCCAGCCCCTTGTAGCGCTGCGGCTCCTTGAACCGGGTGCCCTTCTTGGTCAGCTCGGCCAGTTTCCGCTCGTACTCCGCGTCGGAGTAGGTGTACAGGTACTTGTCCTGGCCCCTCTTCGGGTTGAGCAGTTCGAAGCGGTGCAGCGGGGGGACCGCGCTGTACACGTGCCCGTGCTCGATCATCGGGCGCATGTAGCGGAAGAACAACGTGGCCAGCAACGTCCGGATGTGGGCGCCGTCGGAGTCTGCGTCGGCCATGAAGATCACCTTGCCGTAGCGGATCGCATCGATGTCGAAGGTCCGCCCCGAGCCGGCTCCGACCACCTGGATGATCGAGGCGCACTCGAGGTTCTTCAGCATGTCGGTGATCGAGGCCTTCTGCACGTTGAGGATCTTGCCCCGGATCGGCAGCAATGCCTGGTACTCCGCGTTCCGGGCCCGCTGCGCAGTGCCGAGCGCGGAGTCGCCCTCGACAATGAACAGCTCGCACTTGTCGACGTCGGTGCTGCGGCAGTCCTTCAGCTTGGGCGGCAGGGTCGAGGACTCCAGCGCGTTCTTGCGCCGCTGCGCCTCCTTGTGGATCCGCGCCTGGACCCGGGTCCGCGAGGCGGCGACGATCTTCTCCAGCACCGTACGGGCCGCGAGCTTGTCGTCGCGCCGGGTCGAGGAGAAGAACGTGCACAGCTCGGCCTCGACCACCTTCGCGACGATCCGGGAGACCGCCGGGGTGCCGAGCACCTCCTTGGTCTGGCCCTCGAACTGCGGCTCGGCCAGGCGGACGGTGACCACCGAGGTGAGGCCCTCGAGGATGTCCTCCTTGGCCACCTCCTCCCCGCTCTTCAGCAGCCGGGTGCCGTCCAGTGCCTTGTTGACCGCCCGCACCAGGCCTCGGTCGTAGCCCTGCACGTGGGTGCCGCCGGACGGTGTGGCGATGATGTTGACGAACGACTTGGTCAGGGTCTCGTAGCCGGTGCCCCACCGCAGGGCCACGTCGATGCCCAGCTCGCGGGTCACGTCGGCCGGGGCCATGTGTCCCTTGTCGTCGAGCACCGGGACGGTCTCCTCGAACGATTCCTTGCCCTGCAGGCGAATCACGTCGGTCAGGGCGGGATCCGGGGCGAGGAACTCACAGAACTCCGCGATCCCGCCCTCGTGCAGGAACACTTCGGTGGCCGGCTCGTCACCGCGCTCGTCGACGACCTCGATCCGGAGCCCGGGCACCAGGAAGCTGGTCTGTCGGGCACGCGCGTGCAGGTCGGCGAGGGACAGCTTGGCGTCCTTGAGGAAGATGGTCCGGTCGGGCCAGTAGCGGATCCGTGTGCCGGTGGTGCCCTTGGCGACCCGGCCGGCCTTCACCAGGCCGCCGCCGGGGGTGAACGCCGCCTCGGGCCCGTCCCCGTCGAAGGTGCCGACGATCCCGGCCCGGAACGACATCCTCCAGCGGGCACCGTTGCGGGCGACCTCGACGTCGAGACGCCGGGCCAGGGCGTTGACGACCGAGGCGCCGACCCCGTGCAGGCCACCGGCGGCACCGTACGACCCGGAGCCGAACTTGCCGCCGGCGTGCAGTTTGGTCAGGACGACCTCGACCCCGCTCAGGCCGGTCCGCGGCTCGGTGTCGACCGGGATGCCGCGGGCGTGATCGGTGACGGTGATGGAGCCGTCACGTCCCAGCACCACCTCGATCTCGGTGCCGTATCCGGCCAGTGCCTCGTCGACCGCATTGTCGATGATCTCCCAGAGGCAGTGCATCAGGCCCTTGGTGTCGGTCGAGCCGATGTACATCGCTGGCCGCTTGCGCACCGCCTCCAGGCCCTCCAGCACCATCAGGCTGCGGGCATCGTAGGAACGGGATTCGGCGGGGCGGGTGGGGGTCGGCACGGCCCGAGCCTACCTGCTGGTGCCGGGTGGGAGCGGTGATCGACCGGCCGCGGAAGCCGGGCTCGGCAACAAAACGGGCAACCGGGAAAAAACAATAGGCCCCGGGCACTGGAACTCTTGGAAAACGGCGCTAGTCTCGTGGGAACAAGGACAAGCCCAGATGCGTTGCACCTGATGTCCGAGCCACTGCCACCAAGGCACCGGCCCCAGTGTCGGAGAAAGTGAGGCCACCATGAGGACGACCACCACCACGGTCCAGGAGACCCCGCTGACCGCCGCCGATCGCTGTGATCGCTGCGGCTCCAAGGCCTACCTTCGGGTAACGCTCTCCAGCGGCGGTGAGTTGCTCTTCTGCGCCCACCACGCCAAGGAGCATGCCGAGGCCTTGGCCAAGGTCGCTGCTCGGATCCAGGACGAGACCCACCTGCTCTCCTGAGCCCCGGTGGGCGCCGTTCGACCGGGCCCCCAGACTTCCTGTCCCTCCCGCGGACTCCCCGCCGCCCCCCCCTCGGGGCGGCGGGGAGTCCGTCTTCTGTGCCCCCTCGGTCCGGCCCGAGCCGCCAGGGGCCGGGACGGCAACGGCCCCGGGCGACCGGTGGTCACCCGGGGCCGTCCGCAGCAGCCGGCGGTCAGTCCAGGTAGTCGCGCAGCACCTGCGAGCGCGACGGGTGGCGCAGCTTGGACATCGTCTTCGACTCGATCTGGCGGATCCGCTCACGGGTGACGCCGTAGACCTTGCCGATCTCGTCCAGCGTCTTGGGCTGGCCGTCGGTCAGCCCGAAGCGCATCGAGACCACACCGGCCTCGCGCTCCGACAGCGTGTCCAGGACGTCGTGCAACTGCTCCTGCAACAGCGTGAAGCTGACCGCGTCGGCCGGAACGACGGCCTCGGAGTCCTCGATCAGGTCGCCGAACTCGGAGTCGCCGTCCTCGCCGAGGGGGGTGTGCAGGGAGATCGGCTCACGGCCGTACTTCTGCACCTCGATGACCTTCTCCGGGGTCATGTCGAGCTCCTTGGCCAGCTCCTCCGGGGTGGGTTCGCGACCCAGGTCCTGCAGCATCTGCCGCTGGACGCGGGCGAGCTTGTTGATCACCTCGACCATGTGCACCGGGATCCGGATGGTACGGGCCTGGTCGGCCATGGCGCGGGTGATCGCCTGCTTGATCCACCAGGTCGCGTACGTGGAGAACTTGTAGCCCTTGGTGTAGTCGAACTTCTCCACCGCCCGGATCAGGCCCAGGTTGCCCTCCTGGATCAGGTCCAGGAACAGCATGCCGCGACCGGTGTAGCGCTTGGCGAGGGAGACGACCAGTCGAAGGTTGGCCTCCAGCAGGTGGTTCTTGGCGGCATGGCCGTCGTTGGCGATCCACTCGTAGTCATCGATGTCGGCCTGGGACAGCTTGCCCTGGTCCTCGGTGACCTTTTCCTCGGCGAACAGCCCGGCCTCGATCCGACGGGCCAGCTCGACCTCCTGGGCCGCATTCAGCAGGGCGACCTTACCGATCTGCTTGAGGTAGTCCTTGACCGGGTCGGCGGTCGCGCCGGCAACGGTCACCTGGACCTCGGGCTCGTCGCTGTCGTCGGACTCGACGAGGCTGAAGCCCTGGTCCTCGTTGATCTTCTTCTCATCGACCTCGGCCTCTTCGACCTTGAAGTCCTTCTCGTCGACCTCGTCCAGGTGGCGACCCTTCTCGCCACCACCGATGGTCAACTCGATCTCGTCACCGACGCGCTTGGCCTCGATGGTCGAGGTGCCGGCGGCCGCGGTCTTGTTCGCGGTCGTCTTCTTCGCGGTGGCCTTCTTGGCGGCGGTCCGGGTACCGGGCGTGGCCTTCTTGGTGGTGGTCTTCCTCGCCGTCGTCGCCTTCTTGGTCGCACTGGTCCCGCTCGACGCCTTGGCGGTGGGCTTGCGGGCCGTCGTCTTCTTGGCGGGGCCCGACACACCCCCAACAGTCGGGTCGGAGGAGCTTTCCTCAGCAGCTGATGACACAGACAACCTCTCTGCTCGGTGTCACGGGAACACGGGCGCGCAGAACCAGACCGGCCGCTGCGCAGACCTGCAGGCCATTGTGACACGCAGGGCCAAACCCGGCCTAATGCGGGCGGGACGAACCGGGTCCAGGTCGGCAACCCGGCGGTGACGGATGCGACCCCTCAGCCGCACTTGACGGTAACGACCGGGCACGGGGCCTCCAGCAGGATCCGCTCGGCGGTGTGCCCCAGGGACAGTCGTCCCCCGGCCGTCCGGCGACGTAGCCCGATCACGATCGCGGGGTCCCCCCAGCTCTCCTCGGTCGGAGGCGCCGCGGCGCGGACGACGCGGGCGGCGAGGTCGTCGTCGGGCCCGCACTCCTCCCACTCCCAGGTCACGTCGGCCAGCAGCTCAGACAACTCCGGCGGACCGGACGGTTCCCGGCTGACCACCCGCAGGATCGATCCGCTGCGTCGGACGCGTTCGACGGCGAATGCCATGGCGGCATGGCTCTCCTGGGAAGTTGAGTAGGCCACTACGGTGCACACTCTGGTCGGTCCTCCAAGCTCGGGACGGCGCCCCCCGCTGGCGCCGGATCACTCAGCGGGACGACGATGGCCACTCATGGACGGGGGTGTTCGACCTCATCAGGTCGATATACGAGCTCAGCATAGCCCCCAACGCGGCCCGTCGGTCCAGACCGTCCGCCTCGCGGGCCTCCACCTCCTGCACCTGCCAGCTCGACCCGTTGCGCCCCAGCAGGCAGCGCTGCTCGATGATGCCGAGCAGCCGGTCGATGTCGGCCCCCTCGACCCCCCGTTCCGCCAGTCCCGACGCGGCCAGCGGCAGCAGCGTACGGACGACCAGCTCGGGTCCGGGCACCTGCCCGACGCCGGGCCAGTACTGCGTGGCCCTGATCCCGTCGCGGACCGCGACGCGGAAGTTCTCCTCCGCGGCATGGAACGACATCCGCGACCAGATCGGGGTGTCCTCGTGCGCCAGGGCCTGGACCAGCCCGGTGTAGAAGGCGACGTTGGCGAGGGTGTCGACGACGGTCGGGCCACCGGGCAGCACCCGGTTCTCGATCCGCAGGTGCGGGCGCCCGTCGGGGGCCGAGTAGATCGGGCGGTTCCACCGGTAGATCGTGCCGTTGTGGAGGTTGAGCTCGCCCAGCTGCGGCACCCGGCCCGCCTCCAGCTCGGCCTCGGGATCCTCCGGGCCGGTGATCGGCAGTAGTGCGGAGAAGTACCGCGCGTTCTCGGCGAACAGGTCGAAGATCGAGCTCACCCACCGCTCGCCGAACCACACCCGGGGGCGTACGCCCTGGGCAGCCAGCTCGGCGCTGCGGGTGTCGGTGCTCTGCTCGAACAGCGGGACGCGGGTCTCGGCGACCAGGTGCCGGCCGAACAGGAACGGGGAGTTGGCGCCGACGACGATCTGCGCGCCCGCGACGGCCTGGGCGGCGTTCCAGTAGGAGGCGAACTCGTCCGGGCTCACCTGCAGGTGCACCTGGGTCGAGGTGCAGGCCGCCTCCGGCATGATCGAGTCGGTCTCGATCACCAAGTGTTCGACGCCCCGGATGTCGATCACCAGGTTTTCCTGGCGCGACTCGAGGATCTGGTCGTTGAGCAGCAGGTAGCGGCCCCCCTCGGAGATGTTGGCGATGTCGAGGTGCCGCGGCTCCAGGGTCGGCAGGGTGCCGATCATCACCACCGCCGGCGGCGCGGCCATCCCGGAGTCGAGGACGCGCTGCTGGGCGCGGTGCAGGGAGGCGGAGACCTCCTGCTCGAACGAACGCAGCCCGCCCGGCCCCAGCGCTCGCGGGGGGACGTTCAGCTCGATGTTGAACCGCCCCAGCTCCGTGGTGAACGAGGAGTCGTCGATCGCCTGCAGCACCTGGGCGTTCAGCATCGCCGGGCGCATCCTGGCATCGACCAGGTTCAGCTCCACCTCGAGCCCGGCCAGCGCTGGTTCGGTGACGAAGTCGACCTCCTCCAGCAACCGCCCCAGCACCGCGACGTCGCGCTGGACCTTGCGACGGTAACGACTGCGATCACGCCGATCAAACGTACGGATCTCGACCTCTGTGCCCATGGCTCCATCATTCTGTCCGGTGGGGTCGCGCGCAAAGCCGCAGACCATCGCAGCGGGGTGTCCCTCGCCACACGGCCGGCCACCAGTGCCCGGGGTGCCACCGGCCCATCCGTGCGGAGCCCATGACTAGGCTGTGGGGGTGTTCGATTCTGCAGACACCCGCCCGTCGGCCGCCCCTCGGGCCTTGCGTCTCCCCCGCCCCCGCACCCATCACGGACGGACGTTCGAGGACCCGTACGAGTGGTTGCGTGACGACGACCCGGCCGTGATCGCCCACCTGCGCGCGGAGAACGACTGGTTCGACGCCTGCACCGCCGACCAGGAGCCACTGCGCGCCTCGATCCTGGCCGACATCACCGCCCGCACCCAGCAGACCGACCTCAGCGTCCCCGTCCGGATGGTCCATGACACGCCGGCCGGCCCGCAGGCCTACTGGTACTACAGCCGTACGGTCGAGGGCAGCAGCTACCCGATCCAGGTCCGGCGGCACGCCACCGCCGGCCGCGCCGAGCTGCCGCCCCGTCCCCGGGACGTCCCGGAGGACGAGGAGGTCCTGCTCGACCTCAACGCCCAGGCCGAGGGCCACGAGTTCTACCAGGTCGGGCTGTCCCAGCCCTCCCCCGACGGCCGGCTGCTGGCCTGGTCGGAGGACACCACCGGCAACGAGCGCTTCACCGTCCGGTTCCGGGACCTGCACACCGGCGAGGACCTGCCCGACACGATCGAGGACACCGCCTGGGGCGGCGTCTGGGCCGGGAACGACACCCTGGTGCTCTCCCGCTGCGACGAGACCTGGCGCCCCTTCCAGGTGATCACCCACCGGCTCGGCACCGCGCCCGACGAGGACCGCGTCGTGTTCACCGAGACCGACGAGAAGTTCTGGCTTTCCCTGGACTCCTCCCGGGACCGGCGTTGGATCGTGATCACCTCCGCCAGCAAGGACAGCTCCGAGTGCGCCCTGCTGCCCACGGACCGGCCCGACACCCCACCTCGGGTGGTGACGCCGCGCACCCCGGGGGTCGAGTACGACGTCGAGGTCGGGCCGGATCGGCTCTGGATCACCCACAACGCCACCCTGGCCGGGGAGCCTGCGGTGGACTTCGCGGTCGCCACCGCCCCGTTCGAGGCGGCCGGCTTCCAGGACTGGACCCCGGTGGTGCGCCCGGCCACCGGCGTGCGGGTGCTGGGGGTCGACGCGTACGCCAGCCACCAGGTCATCTCCGTGCGCCGCGACGGCCGGCTCGACGCGTACGTGGTCGGCACCGGCTCCTGGCCGGCCACCGGGGCCCCGAGCGCCGGCCGGCTCCCGGGCCGCTCCCTGGCCGATGCCCTCGCCGGCGAAGGGCTGGGCGAGGTCTCCACCGTCAGCGCGGTGTCCATGCCCGAGCCCGACCCGGCCCGGATCCGGGCCGTCTACACCTCGCTGCTGGACCCGCACACGGTCGTGGAGTGCGACATCGCACCGGACGGCCACCTGTCGTACGCGCCGGCGCACGTCCTGCGGCGCACACCCGTCCTGGACCATCCCGAACACGGCCAGTACGACCCGTCGGACTACGTCCAGACCCGGCTGTGGGCGACCGCCGAGGACGGCACCAGGATCCCGATGTCGGTGGCCCACCGCCGCGACGTCCGCCTGGACGGGTCGGCTCCGGCGCTGCTGTACGGCTACGGGGCGTACGAGATCAGTATCGATGCCGAGTTCAGCATCCCGCGGCTGTCGCTGCTCGACCGTGGCTTCGTCGTCGCCCTGGCCCACGTACGGGGCGGCGGCGAGCTGGGCCGGTCCTGGTACGAGCAGGGCCGCCTGCTGCACAAGCGGAACACGTTCACCGACTTCATCGCCTGCGCCCACCGGCTCGTCGAGGCGCGCTATACCAGCGCGCAGCGGCTGGTGGCCGAGGGCGGCAGCGCCGGCGGCATGCTGATGGGCGCCGTCGCCAACCTGGCGCCCACGGCGTTCGCCGGCATCCTCGCCGAGGTCCCCTTCGTCGACCCGCTGACCACCATCCTGATGCCGGAGCTCCCGCTGACCGTCACCGAGTGGGACGAGTGGGGCGATCCCCTCACCGACCCGGACGTCTACGACTACATGGCCGGCTACTCGCCGTACGAGAACGTGACCGCCCAGCACTACCCACGCATCCTGGCCACCACCGGACTGCACGACACCCGGGTCTCGTACGTGGAGCCGGCCAAGTGGGTCGCGGCGCTGCGGCACACCGCGACGAACCCGGACTCCGACATCCTGCTGCGGGTCGAGATGGACGCCGGCCACGGCGGTGTCTCGGGCCGGTACGCCGCCTGGGCCGAGCGGGCCCGGGAACTGGCCTGGATGGTGACGGTCGTCGACGCCTGAGGACCATACGCCCAGATGCTGACGGGGCAACCCTGACGTCCCTGACCCCCAACTCAGGGTCGGGTCAGGGTCACGCGGGAATGAAAAGCGGATGACCCGACGTTGAATGAACCATAAGCAACGAAAGGGGTCCTCACATGGCTACGACCCGCACACGAAGCGGAGACGGCATCGACGGCAAGGACGCAGTGGGACTCTACCTCGACGAGATCGCACGGACCCCGCTGCTGACCGCCGAACAGGAGGTCGAGCTGGCCCGCGCGATCGAGGTCGGGCTCTACGCCGAGCATATCCTCTCGGGTGAAATCACCACTGCCGATCGTCGCGCTGCAGTCGCAGAACGGGAGGGGCTCGTCGTCAAGCGCCCGACCACTGCGGAGCTCGAGTTCCTCGTCCGACAGGGCGAAGAGGCGATGCAGCGGTTCATCCAGGCCAACCTACGCCTGGTCGTGTCAGTCGCCCGCAAGTACGGCCGCGGACAGATGCCGCTCCTCGACCTGGTCCAGGAGGGCAACACCGGCCTGATCCGCGCAGTCGAGAAGTTCGACTACGCCAAGGGTTTCAAGTTCTCCACCTACGCGACCTGGTGGGTACGCCAGTCCATTTCGCGTGGTATCGCCCAGCAGGGCCGGATAGTACGGCTGCCGGTGCACGTCGCCGAGCAGGTCAACCAGGTCGGCGCGGTGCGTCGCACCCTGGAACGCCAACTCGGCCGGGAGCCGGAGCTGGCCGAGATCGCCGAGGAGATGGGACTGGCGGTCGAGAAGGTCATCGACCTGATCCGCTACGGCCACGATCATGTCAGTCTCGACGCCCCCGTCGAGCAGGACGGCGACACCGCCCTGGGCGACCTGATCGCCCGGGAACCGATGCCCGGACCGGACGAGCTGGTCCTGGACGCCGAGGACCACGCCTACCTCGAGGATCTCCTCGGGTCCCTGGATGACCGGTCCGCCGACGTCGTACGCCGCCGGTACGGGCTGCTGGACGGTCGACAGGCCAAACTGGCCGACATCGGCGCCGTCTGGGGTATCACGGCCGAGCGCGTCCGCCAGATCGAGCGGCACGCGATCAGCCAGCTCCGGGTTCGCAGCGAAGAAGTGGCTGCCTGACGCCGACCGGGAACGGTCGGACGCTACGAGAAGGATCGGCCGGTGTGCGGTGCCAGGTGGCGCCCCGCGCCGGCCGATCCGCGTCTCGGGCCGTTGCGGCCATCCACCGCACGCTCTGGGTAGTTGGAATCTGGTCGAGTTCTGTCGGTTTCCTGCTACCCAGGGTGGGGAGCGCGACTAGGATCTACGGATCAGTCCCTCCTGGGCCTGGGTCGAGACCAGTTCGCCGCCCTGGAACACCCGGCCGAGGGCGAGACCGACGGCTGCCGCGGCCGACGGCGACATTTGCTCGAACAACATCCAGTCGTCGACCCGCAGCGGGCGGTGGAACCACATCGAGTGGTCCAGCGATACGGCCATCAGGTGCGGGCCGAGGCTGACCCCATGGGTCACCAGGGTCGTCGACAGCAGTGAGACGTCCGACAGGTAGGCCAGGACGCAGTCGTGGAGGCGCTGGTTCAGCAGCGGGTCCTCGCCGACATCGGGGATGAGGCCGTTCGTCCGGTACCAGAACCGCTGGGCCGACGGGTGGGCCGCATGCTCCTCGGCCTCCCCCACCCAGCGGATGTCCAGGACGCCCCACTCCTCGTCGACGTCGAGGAACGGCAGCCCCATCCGCTCGAACACCCGTTCGGTTTTCGGGCCGCCGTCCAGCCTGGGGCACTCGTCCGGGCCGGGGATGCCCGGCGGCTGGGAGTCCTGGTGCTCCAGCCCGGCCTCGGGCACCTTGAACGAGGCGGCCAGCCGGAAGATCTGCCGGCCGTTCTGGCGGGCCATCACCGTACGGGTGGTGAACGTCCGCCCATCCCGCTCCGAGGTGACGTAGTAGATCAGCGGCGCGTCGTACTGGCCAGGACGCAGGAAGTAGGCGTGCAGCGAATGCACCCGCCGCTCGGCCGGGACCGTACGGTAGGCGGCCGCCAACGCCTGGGCGAGCACCTGGCCGCCGAAGACGCGCTGCAGCCCGGACTGGGGATTGCGTCCGCGGTACAGGCCGGGCTCGAGCTGCTCCAGCTGCATCAGGTCGACCAGATCGTGGATGCTCTTGGGCACCGATCGTCCTTCCTCGGGGCCACCGTCACCGGTGGCGGGCGTCATGGCGCCGGGTCAGGACTCGGGGGCGTCACCGTCACCGGTGTCCCGTCTGCGGTCGTGCTCGGCGAGGAATCGCTCGAACTCCTCCCCCAGTTCGTCGGCGCTGGGCAGATCACGGACCAGGGAGCGGAACTCGTCGTATCCGGATTCCAGAAGGGAGACTACCTGTGGACCGTTCTCGGTGGCGGCGACTTGCCGGTCGATCTGGTCACGGTTCGACGCGACCTCGGCCTCGAGGTCGGCCGGGTCGAGGTGGAGACCACAGGAGGACTGCAGCACCTCCAGTGCTGCGATCGCCGAGGCCACGTGCTCGGCCTTGCCCAGGTAGTAGGGCACGCACGCGTCGATGCCGAGCGTACGGTGCCCCTTCTCGGCCAGCACCACCTCCAGGTAGGCACCGAAGGCGGCCTGGACCGTCACCGAGCCGCCGAAGGCATCCCAGGGGCGCAGCACCAACTCGGGGTCCGACGAGTGGGTGTAGACCTGGGTCGGACGAGTGTGCGGCACCCGCATCGGAATCGCGGAGACGTTGACGGTGAGGCGGACGTCCAGGGCGGTGACGATCTCGGAGACCGCCGCTGTCGCCCGTTCCCACAGCAGCATCGGCTCGGGGCCGGCGAGCATCAGGAAGGTCTCCCCGACCGCGTCGGTGAGCCGGTGCAGGACCAGCCCGTCGGGCCGGGCGCGGGTCAGGGCACCCTCCTCAAACTCCAACTCCGGGCGCCGATCGGCGTACTGGGTGAGGCGGTCCAGGTCGAATCGTGCCAGCGGGCGGCTCTCGCACTGGGCGAGCAGGTGTGCGGCGAGCAGGTTCTGTACCCGTCCGGTACTGGCGGCACCGTCGAGCAGTACCAGCAGGACCGGACGCTTGCCGGTCAGGTCGCCCCAGCCGCCCTGACTGACCTGGTAGAGGCTGCGGGGATCGGGCATGCGTTCCACAGTACCTGCCGGTTCAGGGGACGGGGGCAGCCGGCCCCTGGCGGTCAGGCGGCGGCCCGCTCGATCGCCTTGCGGACCCGTTTGGCCGACACCGTGGTGCGGGTGCCGAGCGTCTGGGCGTACAGGCTGACGCGCAGCTCCTCGATCAGCCAACCGATCTCCTCCAGCTCGGCCGGCAGCCGGCCCGGCGGTTGGGCCGCGCACAGGGATCCGTAGGCGTCCTCGAGCATGGTGACGGTCTCCATCGACTGGCGGTCCCGGCCGGCAGCGCCGGGAAGTGCCGCCAGTCGTACGCTGATCGCCTTCAGGTAGACCGGGAGCCGCTCGTACCAGGGGTCGTCGGTAGCGGAGATGAAACCGGGGAAGACCAGGTTCGCCCGCTGCTCGGTGACGTCGGCGACCACGTCCGGGTCCTGGACCGATTCCAGGGCGAGGGTGACCTGTTGGTCGGCCCGCAGGATGTCGGCGGCGAAGGAGACGACCCGACGCATGTGCTCGGGGTTGTCCTGGCGCACCGTGTCGCACAGGTGCCGGAAGGCAGCCTCGTCGCGGACCTGGACCGGGTCCACCGCGTGGGCGACCAGGTCGGCGACCGACTTGAGGCGGGCGTCGGCGAGCAGGTCGGACACCGAGTCGTACGGGCTGGAGCCGAGGGTGAACTTGTCGGTGTTGGACAGGTGGGACACCACCCAGCGGGTCGGGTCGGGGGTGTTGAGCAGGACCAGTCGTCGCAGGCCCAGCCGGTGGCTGGCCGCCGCGTGTGCCGGGGTGTCCTGGATCATGCTGGCGACCGCGGTGCCCCGGTCGGCGAGGGCCGGGTAGCCGGTGGCCCGGGTGCCGTGGCGCTCGATGGTGACCTCGCGGGGCAGTTCGGCGAACTCCCAGCTGGTCGCCGCGGTGTGCCCGGTCGACCGGGAGGCCTGCGACAGGGTCGCCGCTACCTTGCCGGCGTGCTCCTGTTGCAGCGCCGCCAGGTCCTTGCCGCGGGCCAGCTCGGTGCCTGCACGTGGTCCGTCCGGGGGGTTCAGCACGACGAAGGTCACCCGCAGGTGGTCCGGGAGCCGGGCGACGTCCCACTCGCCGGGAGCGATCCGTAGTCCCAGGTCGGTCGCGAGCCGGGACGTGAGTGCCTGGGTCAGCGAGGTGCGCTGCGGGTCCAGGTCGCCGGCCTCGACGTCGGCGTCGAGCTCGGCGAGCAGCCGCCGGGCCCAGTCCGGGGCCGGGATGACCTGTGTACGGTGCGCCTTGGGCAGGGAGCGGATCAGCTGGGTGACCAGCTCGAGCCGCAGTCCCGGCACCTGCCAGGTGAAGGGCTCGGCGGGCAGTTGGCTCAGGATCGGCAGCGGGACCTTGACGCTGACGCCGTCCGCTCCGGCGCCGGGGTCGAACACGTACTCCACGTCCAGGGCCTGCTCCCCCACCTGCCAGGTGTCGGGGAAGTCGCCGGCCCGGCCGACCTCGGCCGAGTCCTGCACCAGGTCGTCCAGGGTGAGGTCGAGGAAGGCATCGTCCTCGTGTCGCTTCCGACGCCACCAGGCGTCGAAACCCGCCACCGTGCAGACGTCCTGCGGCACCCGCGCATCGTAGAAGTCGTGGATGGCCTGGTCGTCAACGACGATGTCCCGGCGCCGGGTGCGTTCCTCCAGCTCCTCGGCGCGCCGGCGGGTCTCCTCGTTGCGGGCCCAGAAGTGGTGGCGGGTGCGCCACTGTCCCTCGACCAGCGCCGAACGGATGAAGATCTCCCGGGACAGGACCGGATCGATGGCGGCGTACGACACCTGGCGGCGGGCGATGATCGGTACCCCGTAGAGGGTGGCCGTCTCGTAGGCCACGGCCTGTCCGGAACGCATCGCCCAGTGCGGTTCGGCGTAGTGGCGCTTCAGCAGGTGGGCGCCGACCTCCTCGACCCACTGGGTCCGGACGCCCGCGACGGTGTGGGCCCACAACCGGCTGGTCTCGACCAGCTCGTTGGCCATCACCAGCTCGGGTGGGCGCTTGGCCAGCGACGAGCCCGGGCTGATGGCGAAACGCGCCCCGCGGGCCCCCAGGTACTCCCGCACGGTGCGGCGCGGGCGGCCCCGCCCGTCCCTGGGGCGGGACTTCTTCTCGTCCTTCAGGTCGGCCAGCCCCACGTGGGAGAGGAGTCCGGTCAGCACCGCGATGTGGACGCGGTCGGCGTCAGCGGGCTGGTCGTTGCGGGTCAGCTCCAGGTCGCGGCAGATGTCGCGCAGCTGGTTCTGCAGGTCCTGCCACTCCCGGATCCGCAGGTAGTTGAGGTACTCGTCGCGGCACATCCGGCGGAACGCGTTGCCCGACATCGCCCGTCGCCGACTGGTCAGGTAGTCCCACAGCCGCAGCAGTGCCACGAAGTCCGAGCCGTCCGGGTCGGGGGTCTCCTCCCCCTCGGTCGGCATCGGCGCCCAGAACCGCCGGTGCAGCTGGTCGGCCTTCTCCCGCTGCTCGCGCGGACGTTCGCGCGGGTCCTGGATGGTCAGGCCGGCCACCAGGACGACCATCTCGGTCAGGCAGCCGTAGTGGTCGCCGGCGATCAGCATCCGACCCATCCGCGGATCCAGCGGGATCCGGGCCAGGGCGTGCCCGACCCTGGTCAGCCGCGGCTGCGTACGGGTCGCTGTCGGCGAGAGCGCGCCGAGCTCGTCGAGCAGCCGCATGCCGTCGGTGATCTGCGCCGACTCGGGGGCCTCGACGAACGGGAAGCGTTCGATGTCCCCCAGACCGGCCTGGGTCATCTGCAGGATGACGGAGGCCAGGTTGGTGCGCAGGATCTCCGGCTCGGTGAACTCCGGGCGCGAGTCGTAGTCCTGCTCGGAGTAGAGCCGGATACAGATGCCGGGGGCGACCCGACCACAGCGGCCGGCGCGCTGGTTCGCCGAGGCGCGGGAGATCGGCTCGATCGGCAGCCGCTGGACCTTGGTGCGGGTCGAGTAGCGGGAGATCCGGGCGGTGCCCGGGTCGATGACGTAGCGGATGCCGGGCACGGTCAGCGAGGTCTCGGCCACGTTGGTGGCCAGCACGATGCGCCGGCCGGTGTGCGGCTTGAACACCCGCTGCTGCTCGGCGGCGGTGAGCCGGGCGTAGAGCGGCAGCACCTCGGTGCGGGCCAGCCTGAGCTCCTCGATCGCCTGGGCGGCGTCGCGGATCTCCCGCTCCCCGGACAGGAACACCAGGATGTCCCCGGGCCCTTCGGCGGACAGCTCGGCGATCGCCTCGCAGATGCCCTCGTTCTGGTCCTTCTCGACCGCGGGCCGCCCCTCCTGGTCCGCGTCGGTCTCGACCAGGGGCCGGTAGCGCACGTCGACCGGATAGGTGCGTCCGGACACCTCGATGATCGGCGCGTCGGCGAAGTGCCGGCTGAACCGCTCGGTGTCGATCGTGGCGGAGGTGACGATGACCTTGAGGTCCTTGCGCCGGGGCAGCAACTGCTTGAGGTAGCCGAGCAGGAAGTCGATGTTGAGGCTGCGCTCGTGGGCCTCGTCGATGATGATGGTGTCCCAGGCGCGCAGGTCGCGGTCATGGGAGATCGCGGCGAGCAGGATGCCGTCGGTCATCACGGTCAGGGCGGTGCTGCGCTGGGCCTTCCGGGTGAACCGCACCTGGTAGCCGACCTCGTCGCCGAGCTCGACCTCCATCTCCTCGGCGATGCGTTCGGCGACCGTACGCGCCGCGATCCGGCGCGGCTGGGTGTGCGCGACCCGCCGACGTCCCATCTGCAGGCACAGCTTCGGTAGCTGGGTGGTCTTGCCGGAGCCGGTCTCCCCGGCAACGATGACGACCTGGGAGTCGTCGAGGGCGGCACGGATGTCATCGACCCGCGAGCTGATCGGGAGCTCTGCGGGGAAGGTGATCGTCGGGCTCAGGAGGACTGGCCCCCCTGCGCCTCGTCCTCATCCAGCGGGCCGGGATCCTCGGCCCGGTCCCGGACGAGTGCCAGGGGGCACTCTGCGTGGGCCATCACGCCGCGCACCACACCACCGACGCCGAAGCCGGCCGTGGTGTGCACCCCCAGCCACAGCAGGTCAAGGTCCGCGGATCGGGCGACCAACTCCTTGACCGGATGTCCCTGGACGATGTGGGTCGACACGGCGACCCCGGGATAGCGCTCCTGGAGCGGCTGGAGGAGTGCCCGCACGCCGCCGACGGCCGCCTGCTCGGCCACTTCGAGTCCGTGGTCGCCGGCTCGGCGCACCGCGCCGGGCACGTCCCAGGTGTGGATCACCTCGAGGTCGACCTTGCGCAGCTGTGCCTCGCTGAAGGCGGCCGCCAGCGCGGCGGCCCCGTTGGCCGTCGCGTCCACACCCACCCCGATCCGGCGGTGCTGGCCGGTGTCGCCCGGGGAGGAGGCGGCGGAAATCATCACGACCGGGCAGTGGGAGGTGGCGGCGACGCCGACGCTGGTGGACCCGACGAAGATGCGTTCGAGCCCCGACAGCGAGCGGCGCCCCACGACCAGCAGGTCCGCCTCCCGCGACAGCTTGGTCAGCGCCGCGGTGGCATTGCCCATCGAGACCTCGGTCCGGATCCGATCGGCCGCCATGCCGGCCGCGCGGCAGTTCTCGGCCGCCTCGGCCACCACGGCCTCGCCGGCCTCGTGCAGCACCGAGGGGTCGTAGACGACGCCCCAGGCGCCGGCGAGCACAGCGTCGTCGACGACGTGGACGATCAGCAGGTCGGCGCCCCGCAGGTCAGCAGCATGGCGGGCGTACGTGAGGGCCCGATTGGCGTCCGGGGAGCCGTCGACACCGACGAGGACGACACCGTGGGGAGAGTTTTCTGCGGACATCATTGCCTCCTAGTGAGAGTGTTTCACTTCTCGGTGCGGTCCACCATGCGTCCGCTGATCTCACGGATGTCGATGGTGATCACCAGGTCGCGCTCCCCCGGCGCCCACGGCTCCGGGCGGCCGTCCTGCACCAACGCGGCCAGCTCGGGACCCTGCGTCGGGGCCGTGGACTCACCGCGGGCCAGGACGCTCCAGCCATTGCCCGTCTCCACGTCGATGTCGTCGATCTGGAAGACCACCTCGCGGCCCTCGGCCAGGTCGGCCAGCACCGACGCGCGGGACGTACGGAAAACGATCCGGTCCTCCCGCACCACGTAGTTGACGGGCAGCACGAGCATACCCGCCGACGGTGAGGTCCACCCCACCCGGCCGACCTCCTGGGTCCGCAAGAGCGCCCGACAGTCTTCGGGCTCGAGCGCCGCGAACGTGCCTTCGTGCATGGTCCTCCTCCAGTGTCCTCGTCAGATGGTAGCCGAGCCGACGCGGCTACTCGCCCTCGAACGTGGTGTGACCACCGAGCTTGCGGGCCAGGTCCTCGTCGATGCCATCGGCCAGGTCCCGCATGATCCGCACCGCCTGGTGCAGGTGGGCGGGCACGAACGGGTGGGTCAGTACCGAGAGAGTGGCGAACACCTGATCGCGGACCAGGTGGAACTTGACCATCCGGGCCTCGGCATTCAGGTCGTTCAGCACCTCCGCGGCACGGGAGCGGCCCACCACGTCGTGCACCAGCACCGCGAACAGGATCAGCTCGCGCCCATCCGGGGTGACCCGCAGGAACAGCATGGTCGACCCGACCCGCAGCGCAATGTCACCCTCCCGGTCCCGCAGCGGTGCGTGGCCGAACATTTCGGTCAGCTCGTCCTCGACCATGGAGTTGAGATGCTCGGCCCCCGCCGGGATGGTCGCGACCACGTCCTCGGCATCGAATTCGGTGGCCGGCAGCGGATCCGCCCGTGGGGTGAGGATCTCGGCGAGGTCATCGGGGGCGAGGAAGACCGGGTGCTGCACGCCGAACACGTCGCGCAGCGCGCCGACCGACGCAGCGGCCAGCCGGTCGGAGGCCTCCTGGTCCATCTCCAGCCAGAAGTTCGCGGTCGGGCGCGGTCCCTCGTTGGTCGGGGCGGCCCAGCCGAGCCGCTCCATCAGGGCGAGCTCGTCGGGGCCCAACTGGTAGGCCTCGCCCAGGACCGCGTTGCTGGACGCCTCGGCACGGATGGTCGTACGGTCCAGCGCCGTGAACGTGACGAAGGGGACCTGCCCCTCGTCCACCACGGCGCAGCCGATGGTGAAGTCAGCACTGTCGTCGATGACCGAGATGACCTCGGCCAGGCGCAGCTCGAAGCCGTCCCAGGCCTGGGCGATGCTGCGATCAAGGTCGAAGTCTGCATACTGAGGCACGGCCACGACGCTAGCGCACCCCTGGTCATCCCTCGCAGCCTCCCCCGCAGGCTCCCGCGCCAGCCGGTCGCGACGATGCGCACCCACCGACGCGGGCCCGGCACCGACGCGGGGCCCCCACACCGTGGTCCCGGCACCGGGACCGGGCTACGACAGCACGGCGGCGATCCCGAGGATGCTGAACACCGACAGGACCGTGGTGACGAAGATCGCGTCCCGAGCCATCACCACACCGCGCCCGTACTGGCTGGCGACGACGAACACGTTCTGCGCGGTCGGCAGGCCGGCCATGATCGTCACGGCCAGCAGGTCGGCCGGGCCCAGGTCCAGCACCAGCACGCCGAACGCCCAGGCGACCAGGGGCATCACGGCGAGCTTGAGGAACGTCTGCCAGGCCAGCACCGGCCCGGTCGCCCGGCTCGGCTTGGGGCCCAGGCGCAGCGAGATCCCGAAGGCCATCAGCACGGTCGGCACCGCCATCGACCCGACCATCTCCATCGGCGTGGCGAGCAGGGTGGGAATGTCCACCCCGGTCACCGACAGCAGCACCCCGGCCAGGGTGGCGATGGTCAGCGGGTTGCGGACGTAGCGGCGCACGAATCCCCGGAGGGTGAAGCGCCGGTCGGTGCCGGTGGTCAGGTCGAGCAGGGCCAGCCCGACCGGTTGGAGGAACAGCAGCTGGGCGAGCATCACCGGCACGACCCGGGTCGGTGAGTCCAGGACGTACGTGGCGATCGGCAGGCCGAGGTTGCCGGCATTCACGTACGCCGAGGCGAACGCCCCGGTGATGGTCTCGGGCAGCGGCAGCTTCCACACCCACTTCACCGAGGCCAGCCACATGGCGGTCACGACCGTGACGGCCACCAGGGAGGCGGCCAGGTCGACCGACAGGATGGCCGAGACGTCCTCGCCCGCCAGCATCGTGACGAACAGGACCGGCATGGCCACGTAGAACGACAACCGGCTGAACATGTTCTGGGTCTGCTCGGTGAAGATGCCGAGGTGGGCCAGCAGGAAGCCGGTCGCGACGACGACCCCGATCACGAAGAACCCCGACAGTACCCCCAGCACGCGCATACTCTAGGTGGGTCCGGGGGCACCGGCACCCCCGCAGGGGCCGTGGGACAGGCCGTACCCGACCGTGCCCCGGACGGTCGAGGGCCGAGTGCCTGTCCCGGGTCCTGCGATACTGGTCCCATGAACGACCCGCAGCAGCCCGCACAGCGCTCCGGTGGCGTCGGGCTTCCCCCCGCCACCCCCTTCGGTGCAGGCCCGGCCGGACCCGCCGCCCCGTCCGGCGGGAGCCCCCGGAGAGCGGCCCCGATCCAGGCGGACGAGACCAGCATCCAGCCGCGGGTGCCCCGGTCCCCGCGACTGGCCGGCGAGTCGTCCGAGGCCGGCTCGGGACCGTACCCCGGCGAGGACCCCGACCGGACCAGCGAACTGCCCCGGGTCGACGCAGAACCCCCCACCACGCCTCCCCCGCCCCGCCCCCCGGAGGACCGCCCTCGCACCGCTCGGGGTCGCGGACCGCGGCGCCGAGGCCTCCTGGTGGCCATCGGGATCGTGGCGCTGGCCCTGGTCGGCGGGATCCTCGGCTGGCAGTACTCGCTGTCGCAGCGCTTCGGTGACACCCTGGCTGCCGACCAGCAGGCGGCCCGCCAGGTCACCGAGGACTACTACACCGCCCTGCAGGACGGCGATGCGCAGGCGGCGCTGGCCACGGCGGCCAACCAGCCCGAGGAGACCTCCCTGCTGACCGACGAGGTGCTGACGATCTCCCAGGAGGCCGGCGGCATCCGCGACTTCACCATCGGCGACGCCACGCTCGAGCAGGGCCGCCGCACGGTCGGCGACACCGGCACCGTGGCGGTCACGTACAGCGTCGGGGACTCCCCCGTCCAGATCGACCTGCCCGTCACCCGGGACGGCGAGGACTGGAAGGTCACCACCGCCACGTCCAGGGTCGAGCTCGGCTCCGGCCTCCCGCTGACGGTCAACAACCAACCCGCCGGCGCCGGCACGGTCGAGCTGCTCCCCGGCACCTACACCGTCGGGAGCGGGTCCGGGTTCGTCGAGGTCTCCGACCCGCAGCTCGTCGTCACCGCCCCCGACCCGATCGGGGCCGACGACCAGACCTGGTCCCCGGACAACGCGACGATGGCCGACGACACCCAGGAGAGGGTGCTGGCCGCAGCCGAGGCCTCGCTCGACAAGTGCCTGGCCCAGAAGGCGCTGCACCCCGAGGGCTGCCCCCTCAACATCTCCGCGCCACAGAACGGCACGATCGACACCAACACGATCACCTACACGCTGCTCAACGACCCCTGGTCGAATGCCGAGGTCACCATCGAGCCCGGCGTGCGGGCGAGCGCGACGGTCCACCTGGAGATCCGCTTCCAGGCCTCGGCGACCCTGGACGGGGTCGAGGGCGTGGCCGGGCAGACTTACACCATCGATCCGACGTTCCGTGCCGACCTGACCGGCCAGGAGGCGGTGGTCACCTGGTGAGGGCGGCAGGTCCGGGCCGGTCAGGCCCCCTTCTTCGACCTGTCCTTCGGCGGGGCCGCGGTTCCGGCCGACGGCTCCTGCCCGGCGGAGCGTCCGCGCTTGCGGTCCAGCGAGGCCAGTAGCGCCGCCATCAGGTCGATCACCTCACCCCCCTCTGCCTGCTCAGCAGGCGGCGGCGCCTGCACCTGGGTGACGTCGCCGGCGGCGAGCCGGGCCTCGACCAACTCCTTGAGCTGGACCTGGTAGTCGTCGGTGTACGCCTCGGGGTGGAAGTCGTCGGACAGTTGGTCGACCAGCAGGTTCGCCATCTTCTGCTCGGACTCGGTGATCGCGACTTCGGCCCGCCCGGGGAACTCCGGCTCGCGGACCTCGTCGGCCCACAGCAGCGCCTGCAGCACCATCAGCTCGTCGCGCACCCGCAGCACGCCGAGCCGGGTGCGCTGGCGCAGCCCATACTTCACCACGACCGTACGCTCGGTCTGCTCCAGGGTCCTGCGCAGCAACGCGTACGGCTTGGCCGCCTTCGGATTCGGTTCCAGGTAGTAGGCGTCACCGAGGATGAGCGGGTCGATCTGGTCGCTGGGGACGAACTCCAGGACCTGGATCTCCTTGGAGGCCTCCGCCGGCAGGGACGCCAGGTCCTCGTCGGTCAGGATCACCGACCGGCCGTCCTCCTCGTACGACTTGTTGATGTGCTCGTACGCGACGATCTCGCCGCACACCTCGCAGCGCCGCTGGTAGCGGATCCTGCCGCCGTCCTTGTCATGGACCTGGTGCAGTGGCAGGTCATGCGAGGAGGTCGCCGCATACAGCTTGACCGGCACGTTGACCAGTCCGAATGAAATAGCTCCGGACCATATTGCCCTCATGCCTTCCATTGAACCTGACACGGCAAGCAGAAGATACCTACAGTGTGACCAGGGCAACAATTGGTCTGGCGTTCTGAGGGGGCATGATGGCCGATGCGTCGTCCCGGATCGACATCGAGGGTCGCTCCCTGCGCCTGACCAATGCTGCGAAGGTGCTGTACCCGGCCACCGGGACCACCAAGGCCGACGTGCTGGACTACTACCTGGCGGTCGCCGAGCGCCTGGTCGGGCAGGCCTGGATGCGGCCGGCGACGCGCAAGCGGTGGCCCAACGGGGTCGGCACCGAGCAGGAGCCGGGGGAATCGTTCTTCACCAAGCAACTGGAGCGGGGTGCCCCGGGCTGGGTGGCGACCGGCACGATCGAGCACCAGCACCGTACGGTCACCTACCCGTTGGTGAACGACCGGCCGACCGTGGCCTGGCTGGCCCAGGTGGCGGCCCTGGAGATCCACGTGCCGCAGTGGCGGTTCGACGACGCCGGCGGGCACCTGCCGCCGGACCGGTTGGTGCTGGACCTGGATCCGGGTCCGGGCGCCGGGCTGCCCGAGTGCGTGGAGGTGGCGTTCACCGCCAAGGACCTGCTGGAGGACATGGGTCTGCAGGTCGTCCCGGTGACGTCCGGCTCGAAGGGCCTCCACCTGTACGCCGGGCTGGACGGCACCCAGCCCACGGACCAGGTCAACGCCTTCGCCCGCGAGTTCGCCCGGGCGCTGGAGGGCCTGCTGCCGACGCTGGTGGTCTGGGAGATGAAGAAGTCCCTGCGTGTGGGCAAGGTGCTGGTCGACTGGTCCCAGAACAACGGGAACAAGACGACCGTCTGCCCGTGGTCGCTGCGCGGCCGGACCCGCCCGATGGTGGCGGCGCCGCGCAGTTGGGACGAGCTCGCCGACCCGGGGGTGGCACACCTGGCGATGGGCGAGGTGCTGGCGCGCCTCGCCGACGGATGGGAGGACCCGATGGCCGCGCTGGCCCACGCACCGGACCCGCCGGCGACCGAGGCCCGCACGGGCCCGCAGACCTCGGGGGCGTCGGATCGGCTGTCGGCCTACCGCCGGATGCGCGACCCAGGGCGTACCCCGGAGCCGGTCCCGACCGGCGTGTCGGGTCGCCCCGAGCAGGCGGCCCCGAGCTTCGTGATCCAGGAGCACCACGCGCGTCGCCTGCACTGGGACTTCCGGTTGGAGCGCAACGGGGTCCTGGTGTCCTGGGCGCTGCCCAAGGGGCCGCCCACCGATCCGGCCCGGAACAACCTCGCCGTCCACGTCGAGGACCACCCGCTGGAGTACGGCAGTTTCGAGGGCGAGATCCCGAAGGGCGAGTACGGCGCCGGGCAGGTCACCATCTGGGGCTCCGGCACGATCGAGGTCGAGAAGTGGCGCGAGGGCAAGGAGGTGATCGTCACCCTGCACGGTCGCCCCGACGGGGGCCTGGGTGGTCGGCCGGCCCGCTTCGCACTGATTGCGACCCGCGCCGGTGGCCAGGAGAAGAACTGGCTGATCCATCGGATGAAGCCTGCCCCGACCCGGACGTCGGGGCCCGCCCTCCCCCGCCCGGAGCAGGCCGCCCCCGAGCAGGCAACGGCCGCCGCCGGATCCACGGCCATCACCGGCCCGGACGTGGTGTTGCCGATGCTGGCCTCCCCCGGGACGCCCGGGTCGATGGACTCCGAGGACTGGGTGTTCGAGATGAAGTGGGACGGGATCCGGGCGATAGCAGAGGTCCGGGACGGCGCCGTCCGCCTCACCAGCCGTACCGGTCGCGACATCACCGCCGAGTACCCGGAGTTGTCCGAGCTCGCTTCCTGCCTGGGCGGCGACGGTCGGGTGGACGGCGAGATCGTCGCCCTCGACGAGGCCGGCAGGCCGAGCTTCTCGCTCCTGCAGCAGCGGATGCACCTCACCCGACCGGCCGAGGTCGCCGCGGCCCGGGCACGGGTGCCGGTGCACTACCTGGTCTTCGACGTCCTCGGTCGGGAACAGGCCTCCCTGCTGACCACCCGGTACGAGCAGCGCCGCGCGGTGCTGGAGGAGTTCGTCCAGGCGGGACGACATGTCCACGTGCCACCGCTGTTCGACGTGTCGGTCCACGAGGCACTGGAGATCTCGGCCGAGCTCGGTCTGGAGGGCATCATCGGGAAGCGACGCACCTCGGTCTACCGGCCGGGGACGCGGTCCCGGACCTGGTTGAAGGTCAAGCACCGGGCGAGCCAGGAGGTCCTCGTGGTGGGCTGGCGCCCGGGCCTCAACGGGCGCGGTATCGGCTCGCTGCTGATCGGGGTCCACGATGACGGCGGGACGCTGGCCTATGCCGGTCGGGTCGGCAGCGGCCTGACCGGGCAGCAGCTCGACCTGATCGCCGGCAGGCTCGATGGCCTCGGCCGCATCGCCCCGACCGCCGAGGGCGTGCCGCCGGACGTGCTGGCCGATGCCCGCTGGGTGGAGCCGGTCCTGGTGGGCGAGGTCACCTTCTCCGAACGTACGCCGGCCGGGATCCTGCGCCATCCGGTGTGGCTGGGACTGCGTGACGACAAGGACCCGGCCACCGTCTTCTGGGAGTGATCGGGGTCTTTGGCAGTGATCCACGCTCGTTACGGCGGGGAAATGGGCGATGGCCCCGACGAGCGGGTGCTCGCCGGGGCCACTACCGTACGTCGACCGGGGATCAGCTGCAGCCGCTGGTCGAGCCGCAGCCCTCGCAGACGTAGCAGGAACCACTCGGTCGCATCTTGGTACCGCAGGTGAGGCACAGCGGCGCATCGACGGCGGTGCCGGTCAGCTCCTCCATCAGCTCGGCGCTGGTGTGCGCGTCGTGCGGGACGGGCCGTGCGGTCTCCTGCACGATCGCCGTGGCCTCGACCTCGGTCACCTCCTCGGCGGCCGCCCCGACCGCCGGCGCCTCCTCCAGCTCGTAGGTGCCGGTCTCCAGGTAGCGGGCCCGCTCGGCCGCGGTGTAGATCCCCAGGTCGGCCCGGTCGTCGAAGGACAGGTAGTCCAGCGCCAGGCGCCGGAAGATGTAGTCCATGATCGACTGCGCCATCCGGATGTCGGGGTCATCGGTCATGCCGGCCGGCTCGAACTTCAGGTTGGTGAACTTCTCCACGAAGGTGGTCAGTGGCACACCGTACTGCAGGCCGATCGACACGGCGATGGAGAAGGCATCCATCACCCCGGACAGGGTCGAGCCCTGCTTGCCGAGCTTGAGGAAGATCTCCCCCAGCCCGTCGTCGGGGTAGGAGCCGGTGGTCATGTACCCCTCGGCGCCACCGACGGTGAACGACGTGGTGAAGCTGGGACGCTTCTTCGGCAGGCGCTTGCGGATCGGGCGGTACTCGATCTGGACCTGCGGCTCGACGACCTTGGGGGACGACTTCTCCTGGGTCTTGGCCGTCGAGAGCGGCTGGCCGACCTTGCAGTTGTCCCGGTAGACGGCCAGGGCCTTCAGGCCGAGCTTCCAGCCCTGCATGTAGACGTCGGCGATGTCCTCGACAGTGGCGGACTCGGGCAGGTTCACGGTCTTGGAGATCGCCCCGGACAGGAACGGCTGTACGGCTGCCATCATCCGCACGTGGCCCATCGGCTTGATCGCCCGCTGGCCCATGGCGCAGTCGAAGACCTCGTAGTGCTCGGGCTTGAGGCCGGGAGCGTCGACGACGTGACCGTTCTGGGAGATGTAGGCCACGATCGCCTCGATGGACTCCTCGGAGTACCCAAGCTTGGCCAGGGCCCGCGGCACCGTCAGGTTGACGATCTGCATGGATCCGCCACCGACCAGCTTCTTGAACTTGACCAGCGAGAAGTCCGGTTCGATGCCGGTGGTGTCGCAGTCCATCATGAAGCCGATGGTGCCGGTGGGGGCCAGCAGCGAGGCCTGCGCGTTGCGGAACCCGTTCTCGCCGCCCAGCGAGATGACCTGCGCCCATTCCTTGGTCGCCGCGTCCTGGATGTCGGCGTCCATCGTGTTGACGGTGCGCAGCTCGTCGTTGGCGGCCCGGTGCTTGCGCATCACCCGCTGGTGGGCCTCCGCGTTGCGGGCGTAGCCGTTGTAGGAGCCGGCGACGGCGGCCAGCTCGGCCGAGCGGCGGTAGGCCGCGCCGGTCATCAGCGAGGTGATGGCGGCGGCCAGGGCACGGCCGCCGTCGGAGTCGTAGCCGTGACCGGTCGCCATCAGCAGGGCACCGAGGTTGGCGTAGCCGATCCCGAGCTGGCGGTAGTTGCGGGTGGTCTCGGCGATCGCCTCGGTTGGGAAGTCACCGAACGTCACCGAGATGTCCATCGCGGTGATGATCAGCTCCACGGCCTTGACGAACCGATCGATGTCGAACGAGTCCTCCGCGGTCAGGAACTTCATCAGGTTGAGGCTGGCCAGGTTGCACGAGGAGTTGTCGAGGCTCATGTACTCCGAGCAGGGGTTGGACGCGGTGATCCGGCCGGTCTCGCTGTTCGTGTGCCAGTCGTTGATCGTGTCGTCGTACTGCAGGCCGGGATCGGCGCAGGCCCAGGCGGCCTGGGCGATCCTGCCGAACAAGTCACGGGCGTCGACCCGCTCGATCACCTCACCGGTCAGCCGTCCACGCAGCGCGAACTCGTCCCCGTCCTCGACCGCGCGCATGAACTCGTCGGTGACGCGCACCGAGTTGTTCGCGTTCTGGTACTGCACCGAGACGATGTCCTTGCCGTCCAGGTCCATGTCGAACCCGGCATCGCGCAGCGCGCGGATCTTGTCCTCCTCACGCGCCTTGGTCTCGACGAACTCTGCGATGTCGGGATGGTCGACGTCGAGCACCACCATCTTGGCGGCACGCCGGGTCGCCCCACCGGACTTGATGGTGCCGGCGGAGGCATCAGCGCCGCGCATGAAGGAGACCGGGCCCGACGCGGTGCCACCGGAGCTGAGCAGCTCCTTGGACGAACGGATCCGGGACAGGTTGACGCCGGCACCCGAGCCGCCCTTGAAGATGCGCCCCTCCTCGGCGTACCAGTTGAGGATCGAGTCCATCGAGTCGTCGACCGACAGGATGAAGCAGGCGCTGATCTGCTGCGGAGCAGTGGTCCCCACGTTGAACCAGACCGGGGAGTTGAAGCTGAAGTACTGGTGCAGCAGCATCCAGGTCAGCTCGTCGGCGAAGACCTCGGCGTCCTTCGCCGTGGCGAAGTAGCCCTCCTCCTCACCGGTGGTGCGGTACTTCGCCACCACGCGGTCGATCAGCGTCTTGAGGCTGGCCTCGCGCTGCTCGGTACCCACCGCCCCGCGGAAGTACTTCGTCGTGACGATGGTGGAGGCATTCATGCTCCAGAAGTCCGGGAACTCCACCCCGCGCTGCTCGAAGACGCTCGCCCCGGTCTTCCAGTTGGTCTGGACGATGTCGCGCCGCTCCCACGTGACCTCGTCGTACGGGTGCATGCCTTCGGTGCTGAACACCCGCTCGACCACCAGACCGGCGACCTTGGTGGGCTTGGGACGAGCGGACCGCGACTTGGTGGTCGACAGACGCGTGTTTACGGACATAGCGAATCCCTCTCCGATGTCTGGAGGCTGTGTGCTGGATGGGTGAGTTGCTGGCTGCGTACTGGCTGCCGGGCGTGGTGGGGCTCGGCGTACTCGTTGGAGGGTCGGGCCTAGGAGATGCCGAGGGGCGACGTTGCCGAGTCCGCGCGCAGCGCCGCGATCTCGATCTCGAAGTCATCGACGGATGTGAACTGGCGGTAGACGCTGGCGAAGCGTAGGTAGGCCACTTCGTCCAAGGTGCGCAGGGGTCCGAGGATCGCGACGCCGACGTCCTGGGAGGGGATGATCGTCTGCCCGGAGGCCCGGACGGTGTCCTCAACCTGCTGGCCGAGACGAGCGAGCTGGTCCTCGGTGACCGGGCGGCCCTTGCAGGCCTTCCGGACGCCCTGGATGACCTTGTCCCGATCGAATGGTTCGACCACACCGGAGCGCTTGCTGATCGACAGCTGCATCTGTTCCACGGTGGAGAATCTCCGCCCGCACTCGGGACACTGGCGCCGACGCCGGATGCTGCAGCCGTCCTCGGAGGCCCGGGAGTCCAATACGCGCGAATCCTTGTGGTGGCAGAACGGACAGTGCATGGCGGCTCTCTCCCACTCCCGGCTCGTCGGCCACCAGGCCTCCTGTGGGTAACCCTGAGGAGAACCTGTTGACCGGGTGTGGACAACACGTGGACAACAACCACAACCTGTGGATGAACCACACCCTTGTAACTACTAGATATTGTGATCATAGGTCGCCGGCCCCACAAGAGCAACCCCGCAGGGGTCGATATCCGCAGCACCCCGGATCCACGATCATCACCGGCGGGCGACCCCGGAACCACTGCCACCAGCCACGCAGGGCGGACCATCATCCCACACTCGGACCAGCATTGGACCCGAGGAGCACGGCCGGGAGCGCGGGGAAGCAACACCGGCAAACACCTGCACAATACGTCGAACAGGTGTTTGAATGAATGCGCGTAACCCGCTATCCTGCCCCTATGGCAGCAGATCGCGAGGACCCGCACGATGAGCACCACCAGGTCTCCGATCCCGGCGCCGTCGGGCCGGCGGGCACGGGGACCGCTGGCGCCCGTCGCGGTCGGCCGCGCAGCAGTGCCGTCGAGGAGCAGGTCCGCGCCGCCCGGGCCGCCCGGCGCCAAGCACTCGCCGACCGCAGACAGCGTCCGGACCCTGCCCCGACCGTCCCCCAGGGTGAGCTGACCCCCCGCCAGCAGCTCATCCTCGACATCATCCAGGCCACCGTGGACGATCGCGGTTACCCGCCGACGGTGCGTGAGCTCGGCGAGGCGGCCGGCCTGTCGAGCCCGTCGAGCGTCTCGCACCAGCTGAAGGTGCTGGAGACGAAAGGCTACATCCGGCGCGACCCCAATCGGCCCCGGGCGCTCGAGGTCGTCACGGCGCCCGCGCCGACCCCCGGTGATAGTGATGACACCCCCGACTCGGGCAGCCTCGGCGGTGCCCGACCGACCGTGGTGGAGGTCCCGATGGTCGGTCGGATCGCTGCGGGCGTACCGATCACCGCCGAGGAGCACGTCGAGGACGTGTTCGCCCTGCCGAAGCAGCTGGTCGGCGACGGGACCACGTTCATACTCGAGGTGCGTGGCGACTCCATGGTCGGGGCTGCGATCTGTGACGGGGACTGGGTGGTGGTCCGACAGCAGCCGGATGCCGTCAACGGCGACATCGTCGCCGCCCTGTTGGACGACGAGGCGACCGTGAAGACCTTCAGGCGCACCGGGGACGAGGTCTGGTTGCTGCCGCACAACGAGGCGTACGAGCCGATCGACGGGACCGAAGCCACGGTCCTGGGCAAGGTCGTGGCGGTGCTCCGCCGGATCTGACCGGGCCATCCCCTGATGGGTCAGGCGCTGGCCAGCCGCTCCAGGGCCCCGATCGCGACGTCGGAGTCCGTGGTCGTCCACAGCGGCGGCAGGGATGCGCGCAGGAATCCCCCGTACCGTGCCGTCACGATCCGCGGGTCGAGGATGGCCACCATGCCCTGGTCCGTCGTGCGGCGGATCAGACGCCCGGCCCCCTGGGCGAGGAGCAGTGCGGCGTGGGTGGCGGCGACCGACATGAAGCCGTTGCCGCCGTGTCGCTCGACCTCCTGTTGGCGCGCCTGCATCAGCGGCTCGTCCGGGCGAGGGAACGGGATCTTGTCGATGATCACCAGGCGGCAGGTGTCGCCGGGCACGTCGACGCCCTGCCACAGCGAGAGCGTGCCGAACAGGCTGGTCTCCGGCTCGGCGACGAACCTACGGGTCAGCTCGGCCAGGTGCGCGTCGCCCTGCAGGAGGATCTCCAGGGCCGGCAGTTCCTGGCGGACGTGCTCGGCCGCCTGCTGAGCGGCCCGCTGGGAGGCGAACAACCCCAGGGTGTGTCCCCCGGCGGCCCAAACCAGCTGCGCGATCTCGGAGAGCACGGCCGGGTCGGTGCCGTCGCGGCCGGGTCGGGGCAGGTTCCGGGCCAGGTACAGGATCCCCTGCTTGCCGTAGTCGAACGGGGACCCGACGTCCTGGGAGCGCCAGGGCATCGTCTCGGCCGCCTCCGTCTCGAAGCCGTCCCCCATCACCTCGTCGGCTGATGGTGCCCGGTCCCCTTCCGGTGCCTCGTCGCTGACCTGCTCGGAGGCGCGCAGCCCGAAGGACCCGGCCACCTTCGTGAAACCACCACCGACCTTCAGGGTCGCGGAGGTGAAGACCACCGTGCGCTGGGCCAGGATCGAGCCACGCATCAGGCCGGCCACCGACAACGGTGCGGCGCGCAGTTCGCGGCCGGACCGCTCCCTGTCAATCACCCAGACCACGTCGGCCTCAGTCGGGTCGGCCATCCGCTCGGCCACCTCGAACACTTCCTGCAGCGCGGCGTGGGCCTGGCGGCGCTCGTTGTCGGCATCCTTGCCGTCCTTGCCCTTGCCGACCTGCGAGACGCCATCGCGGGCCAGGTCCCGGACCCGGGCCAGTGCGGTGAGCACGGCGGACCCCCCCGGCTCGATCCGGGCCAACGGGGCACCGTCCAGGGCGGTTCCGAGGGCCTCTCCCGCATCCATCAGGTCGAGCGCGGTGTCATCGTCCATCCAGGCCATGGCCCGCTTGGCGACCCGCTCCACGATCTGTGGGCTCAGCTCCGCCGACGCCGCGCCGGTCACCCGCGAGACCAGCTCGTGGGCCTCGTCGATCACCACCGCGCAGTGCTCGGGCAGGACGGTTCCCTCCTGCATCGCGTCGATGGCGAGCAGGGCATGGTTGGTGACGACCAGGTCGGCGGCCCGGGCCAGCTCGCGGGACCGCTCCACGAAGCACTCCGCGCCGAACGGGCACCGGCTGGCGCCCAAGCACTCCCGGGAGGATATCGAGACCTGGGCCCAGCCCTTGGCGGTGTGGGTCGGGGCGTCGTCGCGATCGGCCAGGGCCTCGCGCCCGGCCTGCTCCTCGGCCCACTCGCGCAGCGCCAGTACCTCCGCTCCGAGCACCGACAGCTCGTCGGCCCCGGAGTCGCGGATCTGGTCGACGACATCGGCGCCGCCGAACAGGCCCTGCTGCTCGACCGGCCCGTTCTCCCGGACCCGCAGCAGGCAGGCGTAGTTGGTCCGGCCCTTGAGGACCGCGGCGCGGGGCCGGCGGCCGGTGACCTGTTCCACTGCGGCAAGGGCGTGCGGAATGTCGCTCTCGGCGAGCTGGGCCTGCAGCGCCAGTGTTGCCGTCGCGATCACCACCCGTTTGTCCGGGTGCGCCGACAGGTGGGCGAGGACCGGCGCGAGATAGCCGAGCGACTTGCCGGTGCCGGTGCCTGCCTGGACCAGAAGGTGCTCCCCTCCGGCCAGCGCGTCGGCCACCGCGTGCGCCATCTGTTGCTGGCCGGGGCGCGGGCTGCCACCGAGCTCACCGATCGCGGCCTCGAGGACGGCATCGGCGGTCACAGTGGGGGCATTCTGGGTGGGCACCCGACAACCCTAGACGGTGCCACCGACAGTCAGGCCGCGGACCGCGGTCGAGCACCTCGGTGGCGTGGCAGTGGGTCGTACGAGCCGCCCGGACCCCGGTCAGCTTCCCAGCAGTCGGGAGGTGCCGGCCAGCGGTAGCCCGTGGGCCTCGGCGACACCGGGGTGGGTAACCTTGCCCGCGTGGACGTTGAGTCCGCGGGCCAGCGCCGGGTCGTCGCGCATCGCCTGGCGCCAACCCTTGTCCGCCAGCTCGAGGATGTACGGCAGGGTGGAGTTCGCCAGCGCGTACGTCGAGGTGTGCGGAACAGCGCCGGGCATGTTCCCGACGCAGTAGAACACCGAGCCGTGCACGCGGTAGGTCGGGTCGGCGTGGGTGGTGGGATGGGAGTCCTCGAAGCAGCCGCCCTGGTCCACGGCGATGTCGATCAGCACCGAGCCGGGCCGCATCGTGGCGACCATCTCGTTGGTGACCAGCTTGGGGGTCCGGGCGCCCGGGATCAGCACCGAACCGATCACCAGGTCGGCCCGGGGCAGCAGCCCGGCGATCGTGTGCCGGGTCGAGTACAGGGTCTCGACCTGTCCCTCCGTACGCCAGAAGACCTGGCGGAGCTTCTCCAGGTCGGTGTCGAGGACGGTCACGTCGGCGCCCATGCCGAGCGCGACCCGGGCAGCGTTCTGACCGGCGACACCGCAGCCGATGATCACCACCTTCGCGGCCGCCACACCCGCGACGCCGCCCATCAGGATGCCCCGGCCCCCGTGGGAGGCCTGCAGCTCGACCGCGCCGATCTGCGGGGCCAGGGACCCGGCGACCTCGGACATCGGGTACAGCAGCGGCAGGGAGCCATCGGCCAGCTCGACCGTCTCGTACGCGATCGCGGTGGTGCCGGCGTCGACCAGCGCCTGGGTGCACTCCCGGGAGGCAGCCAGGTGCAAGTAGGTGAACAGCATCTGGCCGGGCCGCATCAGGGGCCACTCGGAGGGCAATGGCTCCTTGACCTTGAGCACCAGCTCCGCGTCGGCCCAGACCTGGGCCGCGTCGGGCACGATCCGCGCCCCGAGCTCGGCGTAGTCGGCGTCGCGGATCGAGCTGCCGATGCCGGCCCCGGCCTGGATGACCACGTCGTGGCCACGCCCCACCAGCTCGTGGACTCCACTGGGGGTGAGGGGGACCCGCAGCTCGCTGTTCTTCACCTCGGTGGGTACTCCGATGCGCATCCCGTGTCCTTTCGTCTACTGCCGTCGCGTGTGGGACACGGTATCGCTCCCGGACTCATTCCTCCCGGTAGGGCTCGAACTCACCGGCCAGCTCCGGGTGCACGCGGGCGACGACCCGGGTGCCCTCGGGGGTGTACTCCTGGGTGACGAACTCGCCGAGCTGGTGGACCTTGTCCAACAGGTCCCCGCGCGAGTACGGCACCAGGGCGCGGACCTCGATCTCGGGATGCGGCAGCCCGGCCTCGACGGCCCGCCGCACCTGGTCGATGCCCTTCCCGGTACGAGCCGAGCAGAACAGTGCGGCCGGGAACAACGACGCCAGCTCCAGCCGGGTGGTCGGATCGACCAGGTCCATCTTGTTGAACACCAGCAGCTCGGGCACGTCGGTCGCCTCGATCTCGCCGAGGACCTTGTGGACCGCCTCGACCTGGCCGACCGGATCGGGATCGGAACCGTCGACCACATGCACCAGCAGGTCGGCCCGGGCCGACTCCTCCAGGGTCGAGCGGAAGGACTCGATCAGGTCGGTCGGCAGGTGGCGGACGAAGCCGACGGTGTCGGTCAGGGTGTAGACCCGGCCGTCCGGTGCCTCTGCCCGGCGGGTGGTCGGGTCCAGGGTGGCGAACAGGGCGTCCTCGACCAGCACGCCGGCGCCGGTGAGCCGGTTCAGCAGGGACGACTTGCCGGCGTTGGTGTAGCCGACGATCGCGACCGACGGGATGCGGTGGCGGCTCCGCTCGGCGCGCTTGGTCTCGCGGGTGGTGTCCATGTCCCGCAGCTTGCGGCGCAGCTGGGCGATGCGGGTGTTGATCCGGCGCCGATCGCTCTCGATCTTCGTCTCACCGGGGCCGCGGCCACCGATGCCGGCACCGCCGGCCGCCTGCCCACCGGCCTGCCGGGAGAGACTGCCGCCCCAGCCGCGCAGGCGCTGCTTGCGGTACTGCAGCTGGGCCAGCTCGACCTGGGCCTTCCCCTCGGCACTCTTGGCGTGCTGGGCGAAGATGTCGAGGATCAGGATCGTACGGTCCACCACCTTGACCTTGACCTGGTCCTCCAGGTTGCGCAGCTGCGAGGCGGACAGCTCGCCGTCGCAGATCACGGTGTCGGCGCCGGTGGCCCGGACGACGTCGCGGAGCTCGTCGACCTTGCCCCGGCCGATGTAGGTGGCGGGGTCGGGCTGCTTGCGGCGTTGGATCAGGCCCTCGAGGACCTCCGAGCCGGCGGTTTCAGCGAGCAGTTTCAGCTCGGCCATCGCATTGTCGGCGTCCTGCTGGGAGCCGGTGGTCCACACACTCACCAGCACCACCCGCTCCAGTCGCAGCTGGCGGTACTCGACCTCGGTGATGTCCTGCAGGTCGGTGCGGATGCCGGCCACCCGCCGCAGGGACAGTCGGGCCTCCAGGTCGAGCTGGTCACCGTCGTACGCCTCGGGGTCCTCGCCCTCGACCGGGACGTAGTCGTCGCCGAAGAGGGTGGGACCGTCCTCCTCGTCGCTCTCGTCGCCCCACCGATCGGCCCGGTCGGGGAACAGCGGCGCGCCAGCAGCATCCGGCGAGGCCTCGGTGGCATTGTCGTCCAGGGCCTGGAGTCGGCGGTCACGAATGGATGCGGCCCGATCCCGGGCCGGCCAGAAATCGTCCTCGGAATGCTCGGGACGGCTCTCGGCGGGGGTGGTGGCGATGGCAGTTCTCCTCGGTGTGGTGATTCATCCAGTGTAGGAGCTGCGCCGCGCGGTCACGAGGATCGCGGCCCTATCACCCCTCAGGAGAGGTCGGGGATGATGATCCGGCCGCTGTAGACGAGGTCGGCCGGGCCGGTCAGGGCGGCCATCAGCGGCGCGTCGGGGGTGGCGCGCCAGATCCCGACCTGCACCTCGCCGCCGGGCACCTCGATCTGGAAGTCCACTACCTCGGGTCCGATGTCGAGGCCGAGTCGGGCCGCGGTCGCGGCGGCCACGGCGACCGTGCCCGTGCCGCAGGACTCGGTCTCCCCCACGCCCCGCTCGTACACCCGCATCCCGACATGGGCGTGGTCGTGGATGCGGACGAACTCGGCGTTGACCCCGTCGGGGAACTCTCCGACCGGCCAGGTCGGCTGGCGGGTCAGGTCGAGGGTGCCGATGTCGTCGGTGAAGGAGACCGCGTGCGGGTTCCCGACGTTCACCGGCTGGGCCTGCCAGGTCATGGCTGCCGGGGTGTCCCCGGCCACGGTGATCGGGACGGTCGGGGCCAGCCGGCCGGGCTCGAGGCGGACCGGCCCCATCTCCACGCGCACCCGGTCGTCGGGCAGCAGTGCGGTATGGCGCAGACCGGCTCGGGTGCCGATACTCATCCGGCGCTCGTTCACCAGGCCGGTCTCGTACAGGTAGCGCACGAACACCCGGACCCCGTTGCCGCACATCTCGGCGATGGTCCCGTCGCCGTTGCGGTAGTCCATGAACCAGATGTCCGGGTCGCCGTCCCAGTCGGCGATGTGTTTGCCCCGTACGGCGCGCAGCATGCCATCGGCGCCGATCCCACCGCGGCGATCGCACAGGTAGCGGACCTCCACCGGATCCAGGTCCAGCATCCCGGTCTGGTCGGTATAGACCACGAAGTCGTTGCGGGTGCCGTGGCCCTTGACGAAGGAGAGGTCGCGCATGGGGACATCATTCCACGGCGGTGAAGTCCCATGGGGCCAGCGGGCCGGCGAGCAGGTCGTCGACCAGTCCCTCGAGTGGTCTGGTGGCCTCCACCCAGATGATCCGGTCATTGCGCCGGAACCAGCCCAACTGCTTGCGTGCGAAGCGGCGCGTCCGGGTGATGGTGCTCTCCTTGGCGCTCGCCTCGTCGATCCGACCGGCCAGGTACTCCAGCACCTGGCGGTAGCCGATCGCCCGGGAGGCGGTCGGCGCCTCCCGCAGGCCCTGGGCCTCGAGGCGGCGCACCTCGTCGACGAACCCGTCGGCCCACATCTTCTCCACCCGCTGGGCGATCCTGGCATCGAGGACTTCGCGGTCCAGCGACATCCCGATCTCGACGACGCCGTCGAGGGCGTACCGGTGCTCGGGCAGCGTTGGGCTGTAGTGACCGGTCAGCTCGATCATCTCCAGGGCGCGGACGACCCGCCGGGCGTTGTTCGGCTCGACCCGCGCCGCCCCCTCGGGGTCCGCGGCGCGCAGCCGCTCGTACATCGCCGCCGCTCCGACTTGCTCCAGCTCGGCCTCCAGCCGCCTCCGGACGGCTGGATCGGTGCCGGGGAAGTCGAAGTCGTCCAGGATCGCGCGGATGTAGAGCGAGGAGCCGCCCACCAGCAGCGGGACGACACCCCGGCGACGGCAGTCCGCGATCGCCTCCCGCGCCAGCGCCTGGAAGTCGGCGACGGTGGCGGTCCGGCCGAGGTCCCAGATATCGACCAGGTGGTGTCGTACGGCGGCCCGCTCCTCGGGTGAGGGCTTGGCCGTGCCGATGTCCATGCCGCGGTAGACCAGCATGGAGTCGGCGTTGACGATCTCGGCCGGGTGTCCCATGGCCGCCAGGCGCTGGGCCAGCGCGATGGCCAAGGCGGTCTTCCCCGATGCGGTCGGTCCGATCAGGGCGATCACGGGCAGGGCAGCAAATCCGGGCATCCCCACAGTCTGCCCCACCAGCAGCCCCGGGCCGTGCCCCGGTGCCCCGGCGAACAACCGCTCGACAGCCCGGCGAACAGCCGCTCGACAGCCCGGCGAACAGCCGCTCGACAGCCCGGCGAACAGCCGCTCGACAGCCCGGCGAACAGCCGCTCGGCATGACCGTGCAACCATGGGTCCGGGGCGGAGGAGCCCGATCCCAGACGCGAAGGAGTGACTCCATGGGCATGTTCGACAAGGCCCGCGAGACGGCCGAGAAGTTCGCGAAGGACAACCCCGACAAGGTCACCGAGGCGATCCAGCGCGTCGGCGACGAGGTCGACAAGCGCACCGGGGGCAAGTTCACCGAGCAGATCGACCAGGCCGAGGAGGCCGTGACCAAGCAGCTGGGCGCCGACCAGCAGCCCGATCAGCAGCAGGGCTGAGCACCCTGCCACGTGCATGCACGGCGCACCTGCCGCGCGTCGTGCCGGTGGCCCGCCGTTCCGGCGGGGAAACCGTCAGTCGCGGACCGTCGGCATGCCGATCCCGACCGTGGGCCGGACCGTGGGCAGCCCCAGTCCGACACCGGTCGGGGCCGGCGTGTCCTGCTGCCTCGCCTGCCAGGCGTCGCCGCCCCGGGTGCGGCGCAGTCCGCTGATGCCGGCGTCCGCGTTGAGGTGGTGGGGGGCGGCGTACGTGATCACCGTCTCGGCGATGTCGCCCGGACGCGGACGGGCTGCGGGGTCGTCGGGGACGGCCACGTGTACCAGCCGGTTGTCGCGGGCCCGGCCGGACATCCGGTGCGTACCCTCGTCCTTCTTGCCCTCACCGGCGGCGAACATCACCTCGACGCGCTGTCCGACGAGCTTCTTGTTCTCCTCCCAGGCGATCTCGTTGACCAGGTCGACCAGTCGCTGGTAGCGGGCGTGCTTGACCTCGTCCGGGACCTGATCGGGCATCGTAGCGGCCGGCGTACCGGGCCGGATGGAGTACAGGAACGTGAACGCATTGGTGAAACGGGCCCGACGCACCACCTCCATCGTCTGCTCGAAGTCCTGTTCGGTCTCCCCCGGGAAGCCGACGATGATGTCGGTGCTGATCGCCGCGTGCGGCATCGCCTGGCGGACCCGGTCCAGGATGCCCAGGTAGCGATCGGACCGGTACGAGCGGCGCATCCGGCGCAGCACGTCGTCCGAGCCGGACTGCAGCGGCATGTGCAGCTGGGGCATCACGTTCGGGGTCTGCGCCATCGCCGCGATCACGTCGTCGGTGAAGTCCTTCGGGTGCGGGCTGGTGAAGCGGACCCGCTCCAGCCCCTCCACCTCGCCGCAGGCGCGCAGCAGCTTCGCGAACGCCTGCCGGTCCACCGAGGTGTCCGCATCGTCGGGACCGAACCAGCCTGTCCCGTACGCGTTGACGTTCTGGCCCAGCAGGGTGACCTCCTGGACCCCCTGGTCGACCAGGGCCCGGATCTCGTTGAGCACGTCGCCGGGCCGCCGGTCGGTCTCCTTGCCGCGCAGGGACGGGACGATGCAGAAGGTGCAGGTGTTGTTGCAGCCCACGCTGATCGACACCCAGGCGGCATACGCCGAGTCGCGGTGGGTGGGCAGGTTCGACGGGAACGTCTGCAGGGCCTCGGTGATCTCCACCTGGGCCTCGCGCCGGACGCGGGCGCGCTCGAGCAGCACCGGCAGGGAGCCGAGGTTGTTGGTGCCGAAGACCACGTCGACCCACGGTGCCTTGCGGACGATCAGGTCCCGGTCCTTCTGGGCCATGCAGCCACCGACGGCGACCTGCATGCCGGGATGGTCGGCCTTGACCGAGGCGATGTGCCCGAGGTTGCCGTAGAGCCGGTTGTCCGCGTTCTCCCGGACCGCGCACGTGTTGAACACGACGACGTCAGCGACCGAGCCCTCCGCAACAGGCACGTACCCGTCGGCGTCCAGCAGTCCGGCGATCCGCTCGGAGTCGTGCACGTTCATCTGGCAGCCGTACGTACGCACCTCGTAGGTACGCGGCGCAACGGAGGTGGCGGAGGTCTCATTCATGGCGGGTCCACTCTACAGGAGCCGATCCAGGACCCGGACCGGCGAACAGTCCCCGCAATCCGCCCACTCCCGATACCGGGTGATTGGCCTGGACGCGGGAAATATGTCGCCCAGATCACGACGGGGAAACATCCGGCCGTGATATGCACAGAAGCCCTATCCATTTACCGGGAGTCCCTTTAACCTGCCGGTATGACTTCACTCCTCCCCGAGGACACCGGTCCGCTTCCCCACCGGATCGGTGAACCGATTGTCGTGATGCAGGACGTCCAGAAGCACTTCGGTGATCTGCATGTGCTAAGGGACATCAACCTCGAGGTCTCCAAAGGTGAAGTCGTCGTCGTGCTCGGCCCCTCGGGCTCGGGTAAGTCAACCCTGATCCGCACGATCAATCGATTGGAGACGATCGATTCGGGCACCATCATCGTCGACGGCGAGGAATTGCCTTCGGAGGGGAAGGAACTCGCGCGCCTGCGCGCCGAGGTCGGGATGGTGTTCCAGTCATTCAATCTCTTTGCCCACAAGTCGATTCTCGAGAACGTCACGCTCGGGCCGATCAAGGTCCGCAAGCTGCCACGTTCCGAGGCCGAGAAGGAAGGGATGCGGATCCTCGAACGAGTCGGGGTTGCCAACCAGGCCAAGAAGTACCCGGCGCAGTTGTCCGGCGGCCAGCAGCAGCGGGTGGCCATCGCCCGCGCCCTGGCGATGAAACCGAAGGTGATGCTCTTCGACGAACCCACCTCCGCCCTCGACCCGGAGATGGTCCAGGAGGTCCTTGACGTGATGGTGGGCCTGGCCCGCCAGGGCATGACGATGATCGTCGTCACCCACGAGATGGGCTTCGCGCGCAAGGCCGCGAACCGGGTCGCGTTCATGGACGAGGGACAGATCGTGGAGGAGTCCGATCCCGAGTCCTTCTTCACCACACCCCGCAGTGATCGAGCCCGGGACTTCCTGTCGAAGATCCTTCCCCGCTAGACGTCTGCTGACCACTGAAGTCCGGCGTACGAACGTACGCGCCCCGACCGGGAGCACACCGTCCCGGCAACGAAAGGAACACCAATGCAGCATCGCAGAATCGGCTTCGCCATCGGTGCCGCCGTCCTGAGCCTGGCCCTGTCCGCCTGCGTCGCGGGCGGGTCGGGTGGCACCGCCACCGGCGGAGGCGAGGGGAACAACATCACCATCGGAATCAAGTACGACCAGCCCGGCCTCGGCCAGCAGGTCGGCGACCAGTTCGAGGGCTTCGACGTGGACGTCGCCCGGTATGTCGCCAAGGAACTGGGCTATGGCGAGGACCAGATCACCTTCATGGAGGCCCCGTCGGCCCAGCGCGAGACGCTGATCCAGTCCGGGCAGGTCCAGCTGGTCGTCGCGACCTACTCGATCACCGACGCCCGCAAGGAGAAGGTCGACTTCGCCGGCCCGTATTTCATCGCCGGCCAGGACATCCTGGTCAAGTCGGATCGCAACGACATCACCGGCCCGCAGGACCTCGGCAACAAGAGGCTCTGCTCGGTGGTCGGATCGACCTCGGCCCAGAAGGTCAAGGACAGCTACCCGGACGTGCAGCTGCAGGAGGTCGACACCTACTCCAAGTGCGCCGAGGCCGTTGACGCCGGCTCGATGGACGCGATGACCACCGATGACATCATCCTGGCCGGCTACGCCGCCCAGGAGCAGTACAAGGGCAAGCTCAAGGTGGTCGGGGCCCCGTTCACCGAGGAGCGCTACGGCGTGGGCCTGAAGAAGGGCGACACCGAGCTCAAGGACAAGGTGGACGCGGCGCTGACGAAGATGATCGACGACGGGTCGTGGCAGAAGGCTTTGGACGACAACGTCGGTGGCTCCGGCTACCAGGCCAACCCGGAGACCAACCCGCCGACCCCCGGAACCGCCTGATCGGTAGGTATCCAGCGGGTGGGGGCGCCACACCCGACGCCCCCACCCGTTCCTCGTCCCCCTCACTCACCGGGAGGTGAACCGTGCAGGACCTGATCGAACTCCTGCAGACGTACAACGTACTGGCCGCCTTCTGGATGACCATCCGCCTCACCCTGGTCTCCGCCCTCGGTGCCCTGGTCCTCGGCACCGTGATCGCGATCATGCGGGTCTCGCCGGTGGCACCGCTGCAGCGCTTCGGCACGGCCTACGTCACGCTCGTCCGCAACACGCCGCTGACCCTGGTCGTCACCTTCTGCGTGCTGGGGCTCTACCTGTTCATGAACGTACGGCTGCTGCCCCCGGGCGTCGGCCGGCTCACCCAGCTGTTCGCCTGGGCTGTGGTCGCCCTGTCGCTGTACCACGCGACGTTCGTGGCCGAAGGCATCCGATCCGGGATCAATACCGTCCCCCAGGGCCAGGCGGAGGCCTCCCGGGTCATCGGCCTGAACTTCCGCCAGGTGCTCGGCCAGGTGGTCCTGCCGCAGGCGATGCGCGGGGCGATCACCCCGCTGGGAAACACGTTCATCGCCCTCACCAAGAACACCACGGTGGTCTCGGCCGTAGGCGTTGCCGAAGCCTCCTATCTGATGAAGAACATGATTGAGTTCAGCCCGAACCTGCTGTTCGCGATCTTCTTCCTGATGGCGCTGGGCTTCGTGATCCTGACACTGCCGGCCGGCCTGTTCTTCTCCTGGGCCTCGACGAAGTGGGCGGTGCGACGGTGAGCACGCAGCAGGTAACGGTTCTCTTCGACGCCCCCGGACCCCGGGCGCTGGTCCGCAACCGGTTGATCGGGATCATCGGCACGCTCATCGTCCTCGCCCTTGCCGCCGGCCTGGTCTACGGACTGCGCGCCCAGCTGGCGCCCAGCAAGTGGGCCCCGTTCCTGCGCGCCGACACCTGGCTCTCCTACCTGGTCCCCGGCCTCGTCAATACCTTGCAGGCCGCGGCCCTGTCGGTGGTGGCCGCCTCCCTGCTGGGGTTGGTCCTGGCCCTCGGCCGGATGTCGTTCAACCGGGTCATCTCGGTGGTCTGTACCGTGTTCATCGAGTTCTTCCGCGCGGTGCCGGTGCTGATGATGATGATCTTCGTCTACTACATGACGATCTTCATCCCGGCGATCGCGAATCTCTTTCCCGGCCCCTTGGTGCAGATCAAGCCCCTTGTCGCTGTCATCGCCGGCCTGACCTTCTACAACTCCGCCGTGATCGCCGAGCTGTTGCGCTCCGGAGTCGGTACCCTGCCGCGCGGGCAGACCGAGGCCGGCCTCAGCATCGGCCTGAGCATCGGCCAGACCCGGCGCCTGGTGCTGTTGCCGCAGGCGATCACCGCGATGCTGCCAGCACTGGTGTCCCAGCTCGTGGTGATCGTGAAGGACTCGGCCCTCGGCTACATCATCAGCTACCCCGAGCTGCTGCGCTCCTCGCAGACCCTGGCCAGCCGTTGGGCGAACTCCATCGCCGCGTTCTTGGTTGCCGCCGCGATGTTCATCATCATCAACTGGTTGCTCACCCGCCTGGCCAGCTACCTGGAGGGCCGTACGCGTGCCCGCCAGGGCCGGGTGGTGGTGTTGGAGAAGGTCGACATGCAGAACCCGGACAAGGGGATTCCCGACACCCAGTGATCGGCGCCGGTCAGCGCGCCACCTCCGTGGCACGCGACTCGCGGACCACCGTGACCCGGATCTGCCCGGGGTAGGTGAGCTCCTCCTCCACCTGCTTGGCGATGTCGCGGGCGAGGACCTGGGCGCCGATGTCATCGACGGCCTCCGGCTCGACCATCACCCGGATCTCGCGACCGGCCTGCATCGCGAACACCTTGGACACCCCCTCGTGGGCGCCTGCCAGCGCCTCAAGGCGCTCCAGCCGCTGCACGTACGACTCGAGCGACTCCCGGCGGGCACCGGGTCGGCCGCCGCTGATCGCGTCGCAGGCCTGGGTCAGCACGGCCTCGACGGTGTGCGGCTCGACATCGTCGTGGTGGGCCTCGATCGCATGCACGATGTCCTCGGACTCGCCGTACTTGCGGGCAAGATCGGCACCGATGACCGCGTGGGGCCCCTGGACCTCGTGGGTGAGGGCCTTGCCGATGTCGTGCAGGAAGGCGGCGCGCTTGCAGACGGCGACGTCGAGCTTGAGCTCGGCAGCCATCACCCCGGCGATGTTGGCGCACTCCACCAGGTGCTTCAGCACGTTCTGCCCGTACGAGGTCCGGTAGCGCAGGCGACCCATCAACGTCACCAGCTCCGGGTGCATGTCGTGGATGCCGACCTGGAGCAGGGCCTCCTCGGCAGCCTGCTGGCAGCGATCGGCGATCCGCCGCTGGGAGCGCTCGTACACCTGCTCGATCCGGGCCGGGTGGATGCGACCGTCGGCGATCAGTTCGGTCAGCGCCAGGCGCGCGCTCTCCCGGCGCACCGGGTCGAAGCATGACAGCAGCACGGTCTCGGGGGTGTCGTCGATCAGCACGTTGACCCCGGTGATCTGCTCGAAGGACCGGATGTTGCGGCCCTCCCGGCCGATGATGCGTCCCTTCATCTCGTCGCTGGGCAGGTCGACGGTCGCCACCACGGACTCGGCCGTCTGCTCGGCTGCCAGCCGCTGGATCGCCTCGACGATCACGTTCTGCGCCTTGGCCTCCGCTTCGCGGCGGGCCTTCGACTCGATGTCGCGGGCGATGATGGCGGCCTGGCGGCGGGAGTCCTGCTGCGCCGCGGCCAGCACCTCCTCACGGGCCTGCTCCGGGCTCAGGCCGGCGATCCTCTCCAATGCCGCCCGGTGCTCAGCCTCGGTAGCGGCCAGCGCGGCCTGCCGGGCGTCGAGCGCGGCGGCCAGCTCGTCGACAGTGGCGCGGCGCCGGTCCAGGTCCGCCCCGTCACGATCGAGCCGCTCCTCGCGCTCGGTCAGCCGGTGCTCGCGGCGTTCCTGGCTGAGTCGGATCTCGCGGATCTCGTCGTGCTGGGTTTGGGAGTAGCTGGTCGCCTCGGTGCGCAGCCGCTCCCCCTCGAGCTGGGCCTCCTCGGCCTCGCGCAGCACGGCCTGGGCGCTGTGCCGCAGCTCGTCGGCCTCAGCCCGAACCGTCTGGTCGTACCGATCGGCCTCGTCCCGGGTGGTGTGCTGGTAGGTCTCGGCCTCCGCCCGCAGTGCGGCTGCCTCTGCTCGCAGGGACTCCAGCTCCTGGGTGGTGTCGGAACGCAACTGGCGGACCTCCGCCTGTGCCCTGGACCGCAGGTCATCGATCTCGGCCTGTGCTTCGGTGGTGAGCCTGGCCAGCGACTCGAGCTGGGCCGGGGTCGGCTCCTCCGGACCGGTCGACCGGCCGCGACGCAGCAAGATGAAGGCGAGGACCCCCACGGCGATCAGCACGATCACCAGGAGGATGCCCACCACGAGGAACCCGATGGTCGAGTTCATCTGCACTCCCTTCCGCACGTCTCCGTGCATGTTGGGAGGGCGCAACAGCGAGGTACGCCGAATGGCCGGACATCGATCGATGCCGGCCATTATCGGTCCATATCTATCATCGCGGGGATCGTTCGACCCACACGTATCAAGCTCGCCCATGGATCGGGTCCTGGACGGATCAAGGTCAGATACAAAGGTTCACTGCACAACCCTCGCCGCCATCCTACGTGGTGGGCGGAGTAACGCTCAACCAGAGGAAGGATCCCCGGGGATCACCAGTCGGCACCGGTGCCCTCCTCCTCCCGAAAATCCCGGTCGAGCTCACCGAGGACCCGGGTCACGACGCCGGCAGAGAAGCCCCGGCGGGCCAGAGCTCCGGCCAGCCGCCGCCACCGGACCTCCGGGGCCAGCCCGGACATCGAGCGGGCCTTGCGCTCGGCGAGGGCGTAGGCGGCGTGGTACTCGTCGTCAGGCTCGACCCCTGCCAGCACATCATCGATGATCGACCGGTCGATCCCCTTGCGGGTGAGCTCGTCGCGGAGCGCTCGGCGTGAAAGGTGCTTGTACTCCTGTCGCGATGCCACCCAGGCCTCCGCGAACGCACGGTCATCGACCAGTCCGACCTCGGCCAGCCGGTCCAGGACCCGGCCGACAACCTCGGGGTCGGCGTTCCGCTTGGCCAGCACCTGCTCCAACTCCCGACGAGAGTGGGCACGTGTGGTCAGCCGTCGCAGAATGATCTCCCGGACCACGGCGTACGGGTCGGCCTCCGGATCAGGGCTGTCCCGCGGCCCCGGGGACCGCAGGCCTGCGGCGCTCAGAACTTCACCTCCCCGGTCACCGGATCGATGTCCTCCTCGGCATCGGCCACGTCCTTGGTCTTGTCCTCGGCGTCCTCGGTCTCGCCTTCGACCTTGCCCTCGGTCTTGTCCTCGGCGTCCGGGTCGACGCCCAGCCCCATCTTCGCCTTGATCTTGGACTCGATCTCCTCGGCCGTCTCCGGATGGGTCTTGAGGTAGTTGCGGGCGTTCTCCTTGCCCTGACCGAGCTGGTCGGACCCATAGGTGAACCAGGCACCCGCCTTGCGAACGATCCCCGTCTCCACGCCCATGTCGATCAGCGAGCCCTCACGGCTGATGCCCTGGCCGTAGATGATGTCGAACTCCGCCACCTTGAACGGCGGAGCCACCTTGTTCTTCACCACCTTGACCCGGGTGCGGTTGCCCACCATCTCGGTGCCGTCCTTCAACGTCTCGATCCGGCGCACGTCCAGCCGGACTGAGGAGTAGAACTTCAGCGCCCGACCGCCGGTAGTGGTCTCCGGGTTGCCGAACATCACCCCGATCTTCTCGCGCAGCTGGTTGATGAAGATCGCAGTGGTGCCGGCGCCACTGAGGGCACCGGTCATCTTGCGCAGGGCCTGGCTCATCAGCCGGGCCTGCAGGCCCACGTGGGAGTCACCCATCTCGCCCTCGATCTCGGCGCGTGGCGTCAGCGCGGCGACCGAGTCGATCACGACCAGGGCCAGGGCCCCGGAGCGGACCAGCATGTCAGCGATCTCCAGGGCCTGCTCGCCGTTGTCCGGCTGGCTGACCAGTAGTGCGTCGGTGTCCACCCCGAGGTTCTTCGCATAATCCGGGTCAAGGGCATGCTCGGCATCGATGAAGGCACAGATCCCGCCGAGCTTCTGGGCCTGGGCGACGGCATGGAGGGCCACGGTGGTCTTGCCGGAGGACTCCGGACCATAGATCTCCACCACGCGCCCACGGGGCAGGCCGCCGACCCCCAGAGCGATGTCGAGGGCGACCGATCCGGTCGGGATCACCTCGATGTTCCTGTGAGTGCGGTCCCCCAGTCGCATGACCGAGCCCTTGCCATACTGCTTCTCGATCTGGCCGAGCGCGGCGCTCAGTGCCTGCTCACGGTTGGCCTGCTCCCGGCCGGCCTTGTCGCGGCTGACCTTGTTGTTGACTGCCATCGGCTCACCCTTTCATCTGCCCGTCTGATTCAGCTGACCACCGTGCGCCGAGTATCCCTCGGACGATCGGCGGTCCCTCCGTTGGTCGCTGTCTTCGCCCACCCTAGGCAGGGGCTCTGACACTTCTCGTCGACCTGAAGCGCTTGGGGATGAGGCAGGACTCAGCGGAGGTTGCTGTGGACATCTTACCGAACAAATGTTCGATCCTGTAGGTGGGGCACGGCGCGGCGCTCACCGCTCGCGGGCCGGCAGCTCCAACGCTGCCCAACAGGCCCGCCAAATCTCCTTCGGGTTCACTCCGGCGTCGATCGCCTCGACGACGGTACGACCGCCGAGATCGGCCAGGACCTGCTGCTCCGCCCAGACCCGTGCGTACCCCGAGCCCAGCTGCCGCTCCAGCCGTCGCCACAGCTCGGTCTCACGCACCCTGGTCCTCCGCTCCCCGGACCAGCGGCACCGGACGTCTCGCCACCGATCAGGCGGCCGCGTTCGCGGTGTCGCGGACGCGCAGGGGCAACGGGGTGATCCGCTCCTCGGCAGCCATCCGCCCGGCGACATCGCCGATCACGTGGGACATCGGCACCCGCAGGGCGCCGCAGATGGCCGCCAACAGCTCGCTGGATGCCTCCTTCTGGCCCCTCTCGAGCTCCGAGAGGTACCCGAGGCTGACGCCGGCCCGGCGCGACACATCGCGAAGCGTCTTCCCTTGCGCGACCCGCTCGGACCGCAGCGTGGCTCCCAAGTGCTCACGCATCAGCGTGGGCTTGGCGACGTCGGCGACAGGGGTCATGCGGTCAGCTTACCCGCGCGGGCCAGCAACGACGACAGCCACGCCATCTCGAACACCGATCCCTCGACTCCGACCGGAGGCTCGACCACTCCCCGCCCTGCGTCCCGCGGCACCGAATCACAGGCCTGCGACCGCGAGGGCCCGGCCGAGCTGCCGAAGGGCCTCCTCGACCGTCCCGGTCCGCACCGCGTGCCGGTCCCCGTCGAACCGGTACTCCTCCATGAAGGCCGCCTCCGGGGAGGCGACCGCAATGAACACGGTGCCGGCCGGGTGTCCCTCCTGGGGATCAGGCCCGGCGACACCGGTCACCGCAACGCCCCAGTCGGCCGAGCACCGCACCCGTACGCCGGAGGCCATGGCCAGCGCCGTACTCGCCGCGACCGCGCCGTCCCGCGCCAGTGCAACGGGGTCGACGCCGGCGAGGGCATGCTTCAGGTCCGTGGCGTACGGCACCAGACCGCCCCGGTACACGGCGGAGGCGCCGGGCACCGAGGTCAGGGTGGCGCCGAGCAACCCGCCGGTCAGGGATTCGCAGGTGGCCAGGGTGAGCCCGGCCCGTTCAAGCGTCCCGAGCACCTCGACGGCCTCCCCGTACGCCACCGGGCTGGGGGCCGCACCGCGATCGGGCATCATCATCCCTCCTCGGGGTGCGTACGACGGTAGTCGACCCGCAGCCGCGCTGCCTCGCGCAGGTACTCCAGTCCGGTCAGCACGGTCAGCAGGAGTGCCGCGGCCATCGCCACCCAGGACACCACCTCCAGCCCCGAGCCGATCGACAGGCCGGTGGCCGGACTCGGTAGCGGCAGCAGGTACAGCGGCACCGCGATCGACTGGGTCATGGTCTTGAGCTTGCCGCCGCGGTTCGCCGCCATCACCCCGTACTTGAGGATGAAGAACCGCATCACGGTGATGCCCCACTCGCGCAGCAGGATCACGATGGTGACCCACCACCACAGCTCCCCGATGATGCTCAGGCCGATAAAGGCCATGCCGGTCAGGGCCTTGTCGGCAATCGGGTCCATCAGCTTGCCGAAGCTGGTGACCAGGCTGCGGGAACGGGCCAGGTAGCCGTCGAGGTAGTCGGTCGCCATCGCCACGATGAAGACACCGGTCGTCGCCCACCGCCAGCCCGCCTGATCCGGGTGGGCCAGCAGCATCCAGCCGAAGACCGGGACCATCAGGATCCGCAGCACGGTCAGGGCATTGGGCAGGTTCCACGCCGAGGGCTCGGCCGCCGGCTCGACCGACCCGCCGGCCGACGGCGTGCTCACCGCAGGACCTCCGAGGGCTGCGCCTCGAGGTCGATGCCGGCGGCGTCCGTGACCCGCGCGCGGACGAAGGTGCCCACGGCCAGGTCGAGGTCCGGGCTCTCCGACAGGTCCAGCAGGGTGATCCCGTCGACCTCCGGACCCTGGTGGGCCGCCCGCCCGATCCAGGTGCCGTCCTCCTCGTCCTGCTCCTCCAGCAGCACCACGACCTCGTCGCCGACCCGGTCCGCGGCCCGCTCCTCCATCAGTTCCATGGCGAGGTCTGCCAGCATGGCGCGGCGGTCCTCGATCTCGTCCTCGGGCAGGTGCCCGTCGAGCTCGACGCCCTCGGTGCCGTCCTCGTCGGAGTAGGCGAACACGCCGCTGACGTCGAGTCGGGCCTCGCGCAGGAAGTCTGCGAGCACCTCGACGTCCTGCTCGGTCTCGCCGGGGAAGCCGGCGATGAAGTTGGCCCGGATCCCGGCCCGGGGGGCGACCTCGCGGACGCGACCGATCAGGTCGAGGAACGCCTCGGGGTCCCCGAAGCGCCGCATCCGGCGCAGCACCGCGGGGGCGGCGTGCTGGAAGGACAGGTCGAAGTAGTCGACGACCTTGCCCAGGCGTCCCATCGTCTCGACCAGACCGGGCCGGATCTCGGCGGGCTGCAGGTAGCTGACCCGGATCCAGGGCAGCTCGTCGATCCCGGACAAAGCCTGCAGCAGGGTCTCCAGGTCCTGTCCCGTACCGAGGTCCTTGCCGTAGGAGGAGGTGTTCTCCGAGACCAGGAAGGCCTCCTTGACCCCCTGGTCGGCCAGCCACCGGGCCTCGGCGACGACGTCCTCGACCGTCCGCGAGACGTACGAGCCGCGGAACGACGGGATCGCGCAGAAGGCGCAGCGGCGGTCACAGCCCGAGGCGATCTTCAGCGGTGCCGAGGGCGCGCCCGACAGGCGCCGCTGGAAAGTCCGCGGGCCGGTCGAGGGGGCGGTGCCGGCGCCCGGGTGGGTGACCCCGGGCACCACGACCGAGCCGGCGGCCGCCTGGCGCTCGACCGGGGTGATCGGCAGCAGCTCGCGGCGGTCGCGGGGCACGTGCGGGGTCGGGTGCACCCCGGCGAGGATCCCCTGCAGGCGGGCCACGATGTCGTCGTAGTCGTCGAAGCCGAGGATGTCGGCCTCCGGCAGCTCGCCGGCCAGGTCGGCACCGTAGCGCTCGGCCATGCAGCCGACCGCGACGACGGCCTGCGTCCGCCCCTCGGCCTTCAGGTCGGCGGCCTCCAGCAGCACCTCGACGGACTCCTGCTTGGCCTGCGTGATGAAGCCGCAGGTGTTGACCATGACGGCGTCGGCCCCGTCGGCATCGTCCACCAGCCGGAAGCCACCTGCGGCCAGCCGACCCGCCAGCTCCTCGGAGTCGACGTCGTTGCGTGCACAGCCCAAGGAGACCAGGTGCACCGACAGGAGGTCAGAAGAATTGCTCATGATGGCGTCCAGTATCCCCTACCACGGCGGCCCGGCGCTGCTCCTGCCACGGACCGGTGGCCCCACGGCCGGGCCGGGGCCGCGGGGCGGGTGCCTCAGCCCTGCTGCAGGTTGTCCAGCACCTCGTCGAGCGAGTCGGGCTGGACCAGCACCTCACGCGGCTTGGACCCCTCCGAGGGCCCCACCACCCCGCGGGTCTCCAGGATGTCCATCAGTCGGCCGGCCTTGGCGAAGCCGACCCGCAGCTTGCGCTGCAGCATCGAGGTCGAGCCGAGCTGGAGGTTGACCACCAGTTGGGCGGCCTCGAGCACCAGTTCCAGGTCGTCACCGATGTCCTCGGCGACCTTCTTGCTGGCGGCCGGAGCGGTGACGTCCTCGCGGTAGTGCGGCTTGAGCTGGCCGGTGACGAACTCGACGACGTCGCGGATCTCCTGCTCGGTGACCCAGGAGCCCTGGACCCGGACCGGCTTGGAGGCGCCCATCGGCAGGAAGAGCCCGTCACCCTGGCCGACCAGCTTCTCGGCACCGGGTTGGTCCAGGATCACCCGGGAGTCGGTCATCGATGACGTCGCGAAGGCCAACCGGGACGGCACGTTCGCCTTGATCAGGCCGGTCACCACGTCGGTGGACGGCCGCTGGGTCGCCAGCACCAGGTGGATGCCGGCTGCCCGGGCCAGCTGGGTGATCCGGACGATGGAGTCCTCGACGTCGCGGGGGGCGACCATCATCAGGTCGGCGAGCTCGTCGACGATGACCAGCAGGTAGGGGTAGGGCCGCAGCTCGCGCTCCGAGCCGTCCGGCACGGTCACCTGGCCGGCCCGGACCGCCTTGTTGAAGTCCTTGACGTGCTTGAAGCCGTACGCGGCCAGGTCGTCGTAGCGCTGGTCCATCTCGCGGACCACCCACTGCAGGGCCTCTGCGGCCTTCTTCGGCGAGGTGATGATCGGGGTGACCAGGTGCGGGATGCCGTCGTACGCGGTCAGCTCGACCCGCTTGGGATCGACCAGGATCATCCGCACCTCGTCGGGGGTGGCCCGGATCAGGACCGAGGTGATCAGCGAGTTGACGAAGGACGACTTGCCCGACCCGGTCGCGCCGGCGACCAGCAGGTGCGGCATCTTCGCCATGTTCGCGAGCACGTAGCCCCCCTCGACGTCCTTGCCGAGGCCGACGGTCATCGGCTCGTGGTCGTTGCGGGCCTTGGGCGAGCGGAGCACGTCGCCCAGGGAGACGATCTCCTTGTCCCGGTTCGGGATCTCGACCCCGATCGCGGACTTGCCCGGGATCGGGGACAGGATGCGGACATCGGCGCTGGCCACCGCGTACGCGATGTTCTTCGAGACGTTGAGGACCTTCTCCACCTTGACGCCCGGCCCGAGCTCGACCTCGTACCGGGTCACGGTCGGACCGCGGGTGTAGCCGGTGACGTCGGCGTTGATGTCGAACTCGTCGAACACCTCGGTCAGCCGGCCCACGATCTCGTCATTGGCCGGGGTCCGCGGCTGGGGCGGCGTGCCGGCCTTGAGGATGGTCATCTCCGGCAGGCGGTACTCGACGTCGCCGACCTGCTCGACCCGCTGCGGCAGCGGCGAGTCGTCGGGCAGCTCGAGAGGCTCGTTGACGACGACCTTCTGCGGCAGGCCGGCCGTGACCGGGGGCTGCTTGGCCGCTTCGACGGCGGTCTCGGGACGGCGACGGGGCACCGGCGTGGCGTCGGTGCCGGTGTCGAATGCCATCGGGTCGATGTCGACCCCGCCCGGGGCACCGGTCTCGGGCGGGACAGGCGTGGCCGGCGACCTGGGCGACCGCGGCTGCTTCGGTGCGCGGGCGATGACGACGCTGTCCTCGGCCGCACCGCGGCGACGGGAGCGTACGGACGGCTCGGGCTCGTCGTCGAGCTCCTCCGGCTCCGGCCGGGAACGGCGGCGCTCCCCCACGATCGGGGTGTCGTACGGCCGCTCGTCGGTGCCGTAGTCGGGGCGCTCGCCGCGGCGTGGCAGCCGCTCGCGGGCCTCGTTGATCCGTCCGGGGATCTCGTACAGCGGGATCCCGACGATCAGCAGCACCCCGTACAAGGTGAGCAGGACCATCAACGGGACCGAGACCCACACCGTCAGCAGGTCGGTGAGCAGGCTGGAGGAGACGAATCCGAGCACCCCACCGGCCTCCCGGAGGGCGACCGGGGCGGCGGGGGTGGGAAGGCCGTGGGACACACTGACCAGGCCGAGCAGCCCGAGCGCGGAGGTCAGCCAGCCGACCACCTGGCGTCCGGCCGGGCCGGTGCTCTGCGGGTGGCGAATCGTCCGCCACGCCATGGTGGCGGTCAGCAGCGGCGAGCCGTACGCGGCCATGCCGATCACGGAGGTCACGGCGACGTCGATCCAGCCGCCGACGGGGTCGGGCAGCCCCCACCAGAACTGGGCGGCCAGGACCACCGTCAGGCCGACCAGGCCCAGCCCGATCCCGTCCCGGCGCAGGTCCGGCGGGACGTCACGGGCAGTCGTGCCGATGGATCGGATTCCTGCCGCGACCAGCCCGGCGATGCCGTCCCAGATGATCGCGAGGATGTTGCGCGACGGCGGCTGGGAGCCGCGGCCGCCGGAGGACTTCTTCTGCGGCGCGCGGGACGACCCACCCTTGGCACGGGAGGTGGTCGTCGATCCCTTGGAAGCCCCGGAGCGTGCCCCAGCAGGGCGGGACTGCGACGAGCCCCGCCCACTCGAAGAACGCGCAGGGGAAGTTGCGCGTGTCGCCATGCCTCGACCCTATGCCATCGGCCCGTCCGGCCGGGGACCCACACGCCCGGGGCCCCGGATCGGCCCGGTGGGGCCGTCCCTCTCCTCCTGCAGGTCAGCCGGCGGCCAACCGGAGTCCCGGGCCGGGGGTCCACCCGCCGGCCTCGAGCGCGTCGCGCAGGTGCCACAGCGGGTCGACCGGACCGATGCCCTGCCCGAGGGCATAGCCGGCCGGGATCGCCCCCCTCATGAACCTCTTGGCCAGGCCGACCGCTTCGGGGACCGCCAGGCCCAGGCCCAGACCGGCGGCGACCAGGGAGGCCATCGTGCAGCCGGTGCCGTGGGTGTGGGTGTTGTCCTCACGCGGAGCGCGGTAGAGGTGCTGCTCCCCGGTGCTCGACACCAGGAGGTCGTCGGCGTCCCCCTTCTGGTGGCCACCCTTGACCAGGACCCACTGCGCGCCCTGCTCCAGCAGGGCCCGGCCCAGGACCGCCGTCGGCGTGCCGGGCGCCAGCCCGGTCAGCATCGCGGCCTCCGGCAGGTTGGGGGTGATCACCGTGGCCCGCGGGAGCAGCAGCTCGCGGACCGAGGCGGCCGCCTCGGGGTCGAGGAGAGAGTCGCCGTGCTTGGACATCGCCACCGGGTCGACCACCACCGGGACGGCACCGCCGTCCGAGCGGGGCGGCACCGAGTCGAGCAGGTCGGCGACGGTGGCGACGATCTCGGCCGAGGCCAGCATGCCGGTCTTGATCGCGTCGACGCCGATGTCGTCGACCACGCTGCGGAACTGGGCCCGGATCGCCTCCAGGGGCAGCGGCCAGTAGCCCTGGACGCCCAGCGAGTTCTGTGCGGTCACTGCGGTGACCACGCACATGCCGTGGGTGCCGAGCGCCATCATGGCCTTGAGGTCGGCCGGTACCCCCGCTCCCCCACCGGAGTCGGTACCAGCGATCGTCAGCACCCGGGCGGTCGGCAGCGACGCCGCGCCCTGCCCGCCCGTCGGCGCTGCATCGTCAGTGGAAGTGGTCATAGCCCTGTGGTCCTTCCCATCGTTTCCCGTCGACCGTGACGACGGATCGCCTGTCGCCAGATTCCTTGACCGTACCGATCACCGTCCAATTCGAGGGCACCTTCCCGGGCGGGAAGGTGGCAGCCAGCGCGTGGTCCTCGCCCCCGGTGAGCAGGTAGACGTACGGATCGGTGCCGGTCGCCTGGCCGACGGACAGGATCGCCCCAGGCATGCCGAGGACGGATCGGTGGATGTCGATGTCGACGTGCGAACCGGTGGCGATGTGCCCCAGGTCGGCGAGCAGCCCGTCCGAGACGTCGATCATCGCGGTGGCCCCAGCCTCCGCGGCGCGCTGCCCCTCCCCGTACGGCGGCTCGGGGACCTGCTGGGCCTCGACGACGGACCGTGGCGTACGGAACCCGCGGCTCAGCGCGGCGAGGCCGGCGGCGGCCCACCCGACCCGTCCGCACAGCGCGACCTGGTCACCGGGACGGGCTCCCGAGCGCAGCACCGGCCCTGCCGCTCCGGTGTCCCCCAGGACGGTCACCGCAATCGTGATGTCGCGCGCCTTGGTGGTGTCGCCCCCGATCAGCGCCACCCCGGCCCGGGCGCACTCCTCGCGGACGCCCTGGACGAAGTAGCGCAGCCAGGTCACCGACAGCTCCCCCGGTGCCGAGAAGCCGAGCACCAGGCCGATCGGCCGGGCCCCCATGGCGTTGAGGTCCGAGACGTTGACGGCGACCGCCTTGCGGCCGATGTCCCTCGCCGAGGACCAGTCGCGTCGGAAGTGGATGCCCTCGACGAGCGTGTCGACGCTGACCAGCGTGCGGCCGCCGCGGCTGGTGATGATCGCCGCGTCGTCGCCGGGACCGAGCTCAACCTGCTCGTGCGCGGGCAGCCCCTTGGTGATCAGCTCGATCAGTTCGAACTCGCCCAGGTCGGCCAGCGTCTGGTGGGCTCCCGAGGACTCCTCTTCCGGGCGCGGGCCCGGGTAGGGCCAGGGGGTGTGCCCCGAACTGGCCGGTGGGTTCATCGGAGCCTCCTGGGTCGGTGTCATCTCGACACGGTAGCGTGATGCCCACGAGGGGCCCTACCCCGACGCACGAAGGAGACAAGCCATGGGAAGCGCGAACACGGTCGAGGCGTACGTGCTGGTCCAGACCGAGGTGGGCCGCAGCGAGGAGGTCACCGAGGCCATCCGGAGCATTTCCGGTGTTTCCGAGGCGAACGGTGTGACCGGGCCCTACGACGTCATCGTCCGGGCGGGCGCCGAGAGCATGCTCGCCCTGGGTCGACTGGTGAAGGCGATCCAGTCGGTGGACGGGATCACCCGTACGGTGACCTGCCCGGTCATCTCCGAATGAAGCGGCGGCACCTGTCCGGGCCGGTCGGCGCCGCCCTCGTCCTGGTGGCCGGTGGCAGTGTGCTCGCGGGCTGTGCCGGGCCGGTCGAGCTCGCCGATCCGCCGGTCGACCAGCCCACCCGCAGCATCTGCGAGGCGGTGGTCGCCGCGAGCCCCGAGACCGTGCTGGGCTCGCCTCGGCGGGACACGACCGGCACGCTCGCGACGGCCTGGGGAAATCCCCCGATCACGCTGGCCTGCGGCATCCCGCAGCCCGAAGGGCTGACCCCGACCAGCCAGTGCCTGGAGGTCGACGGGGTCGGATGGTGGCCCCAGGACGGGACGACCGGGCAACTGTTCACCACGATCGGCCGGGCGACGCACGTCCAGGTCGGTGTTCCCCACAGCTACGGCAACACCAGCGATGTGCTGGCCGAGTTGTCCCCGGTCGTTGCGGAGCACGACCCGCAGGTCTTCGCCTGCGCGGGGTGATCGCGCCGGCGCGCGGGTGCGCGCCGGTGCTGGTCAGCGCAGCCCGATCGGGCGGTTCAGTGCCAGGTCGATCAGCCAGGCGATGAGGTCGGGGTAGGGCACTCCGGCGGCGGCCCAGACCTGGGGAAACATCGAGTAGCGGGTGAAGCCGGGCATGGTGTTGAGCTCGTTGACCAGGACCTGGTTGTCCTGGGTCAGGAAGCAGTCGACGCGGGCCAGGCCCTCGCAGTCGAAGGCCTCGAACACCCGGGTGGAGACGGCCCTGACCTCCTCGGCGACGGCCGGGTCGAGATCGGCCGGCACGTGCAGGCTGACCTGCTCCTCGGGAAGGTACTTGGCGTCGAAGTCGTAGAAGCCCGACTCGGTGTGCATCTCGATCTCGGCCACGACCGAGGCCTTCGGCCGGCCGCCGGCAGGATCCTGCAGGATGCCGCACTCGATCTCGCGGGCATTCTCGATGCCCTGCTCGACGATGACCTTCGGGTCCCATTTCCGGGCCTCGCAGATGGCGTCCTGCAGCCCGGACCGGTCCTGCACCTTGGTGATGCCGACACTGGATCCGCCGCGGGCAGGCTTGACGTAGACCGGGTAGGTGAGCGCATCGACCGCGTCGAGGCAGCCCTCCGGATCAGTGGCCCACTGGGCGGGCTGGATCGCCACCCAGGGGCCGACCGGCAGGCCGCTGAGCTCCATCAGCTGCTTCATCCGGATCTTGTCCATGGCGACGGCGCTGGCGGTGACCCCGGACCCCACGTAGCGGACGCCGAAGATCTCGAACAGGCCCTGGATCGTGCCGTCCTCGCCCATCGGGCCGTGCAACAGGGCGAAGGCGACGTCGATCGGCCGCACGTCCACCAGGTTGTCCCCCGACAGCGTCCCGATCCGGGTGCCCCGGTCGGTCCGCGACAGCACCGCGTCGGGCCGGTCCTCCGGGACCTGCGGCAGCTTGCCGTCCTCGGTCCGCATCTCCAGCAGCTCCTCGGCCGACACCTGGACCCAACGCCCGGACCGGGTGATGCCGACCGGGACGATGTCGAAGCGTTCCTTGTCGATCGCGGACACCACCCCTGCGGCGGTGAGACACGAGACCCCGTGCTCGGAGCTGTCACCACCGAAGACGACAGCGACGCGCGGACGAGGGGATGCGGACATGGGACCTCCTGGTGAGATGGCGATCTCACATTACAACTGCTCGAGCGGCGCGTCGGACAGTTGTGTCGAAGACCCGACCATCTGCTCCCGGGGTCAGCGCTCGGGTTTCGGCTCGCGCACCATCAGGATCGGCACCATCGCGGCCGGCGTCGTACGCCCCTCAAGCACCGCCACCACCCCGTCGACGATCGGCATGTCCACGCCGTGGCGGCGGGCGAGGTCCCGGACCGCGAAACTGGTCTCCACCCCTTCGGCGACGCCGGCACTCTCCGCAACGGCCTGCGCCACCGTCAGGCCGCGACCGAGCCGCTCCCCGAAGGAGCGGTTGCGGGACAACGGCGAAGCACAGGTGGCGACCAGGTCGCCCAGACCGGCCAATCCGGCGAAGGTCGTGGCCCGGCCCCCCATCGCCTCCCCGAGTGCAGCCATCTGGTGCAGACCCCGGGTGATCAGTGAGGCCAGGGCGTTGTGGCCGTACCCCAGCCCCGCCCCCATCCCGACGGCCAGGGCGATGACATTCTTGGCCGCGCCGGCCAGTTCGGCCCCGATGACGTCATCGATCGTGTACGTACGGAAGGTCGGGGTCAGGCAGATCTGCTGCAGTCGGTGCCCCACGGCCTCGTCGTGGGCGGCGATCACCGACAGGGAGGGCTGGCGCTCGGCGATCTCGCGGGCCAGGTTCGGGCCGGAGAGCACCGCGATCCGCCCCCGGTCGACACCTCCGGCCTGGGCTATGACCTCGCTGATCCGCAGGCCCGTGCCGGTCTCGATGCCCTTCACCAGGCTCAGCACCGGTGCCAGGCTGTCGCGCCACACCGGCAGGCCGGCCAGCCGGAGCAGGTAGCCCCGCACCTGCTGGGCGGGGACGGCCAGCACGATCAGGTCCGCGCCGGCCAGGGCGGGAACCGGGTCGATGGTGGCCCCCACCCGCTCCCCCAGGTCGATCCCGGACAGGTAGTCGGGGTTGCGGTGCTCGTCGTTGATCGCTGCGGCGACCCCGGGACGCCGCGCCACGATCGTGACCCGGTGTCCGGCGTCGGCAAGGACCAGGGCGAAGGCGGTCGCCCAGTTCCCCGCCCCGAGGATGCAGCATTGAGCCATCCGGCCAGCCTATCGGCCCGACCTGTCCGGACCCCAGCAGATCGCGGTCCCCGGTTCCTGGACCGAGGGTTCGCTGTCGGTTGGCGCCGGCTGCCACCGTATGCCAGCATCCGGACCATGACCGACGCCACCGCCCCCGAGCACCTGCTGCTGCCTCCCGACCCGGACGACGCCCCGGGATGGCGCGAGTGGCCGATGCCGGCCCGGCGCCGGGTGGCCCTGTGCGCGCTGTTGGACCGGATCGACGAACTGGCGGCCAGCGGGGCCGCGGTGCACGTCGTCGTCGATGCCGGCACCGCCCCCCTGTGGCCGGGTCTGGGCTCTGCGCTCCGGTCGTACGAGGCCGCCGCAGACGTCCGCCCGCCGGGCGAGGGGGACGACGCCGAGCAGGTGGCCATGCCGGCCGACGCGGACCGGGCCCGGCGCGGTCCCCACGGGGCCGCCATGCTCGGACCGGTGGGCACCTCGGTGCGCCACCTGGCGCTGACCATTGCCGGTACTGCCGGATCGGCACCCGCCGATGGGCCGTGGCAGGTCGTGACGGATGAGGGCTGGCGCAGCACGCTGCCCCGCGAGGCGTTGCTGGACCCGCTGCGCAACCTGCGTCCCGGCCAACGGCTGCAGGCGATGGTCGGCGCCGGCCCGGATCGGCGGGTGGTCAGCGCCTGGCACTGACCGGGCCCGAAGGCCGAACGGCGGGTACCCCCCGAGGGACACCCGCCGTTGGCGATCCCGGGCCTGGCCCGGTGGTGCGGTGATCAGTCCTGCGTACGCAGCGGCAGGGTGGTGACCTTCCAGCTGGGACGCTTCGCCTCGTACGCGGCGATCTCGTCCTCGTGGGTGAGGGTGACGCCGATGTCGTCCAGACCGTTCATCAGCCGGTACTGGGTGTAGTCGTCGACGTCGAACGAGGCTGTGATGTCGCCGGCGGTGATCTTCTTCTCGGCCAGGTCGACGGTCACCTGCAGGGTCGGGTCGGCCTCGGTGGCGTCCCACAGCCGGTCGACGACGTCCTGCGGCACGACGGCGACGAGCAGGCCGGACTTGCCGGCGTTGTTGCGGAAGATGTCACCGAAGCGGGAGCCGATGATGACCTTGAAGCCGTAGTTCTGCAGCGCCCAGACGGCGTGCTCACGCGAGGATCCGGTGCCGAACTCCGGGCCGGGGACCAGGATGGTGGCGCCCTGGTACTCCGACTTGTTCAGGATGAACTCCGGGTCCTGGCGCCAGGCCGCGAACAGGCCGTCCTCGAAGCCGGTCTTGGTGATGCGCTTCAGGTAGACCGCCGGGATGATCTGGTCGGTGTCGACGTTGCTGCGACGCAGCGGGACGGCCGTGCCGGTGTGCTGGATGAACTTCTCCATGTCGGTGCTCCTCAGGCGTTCTGGGCGACGGACTCGGTGTCCATCAGGTCGGCAGGGCTGGCCAGGTGACCGGCGACGGCGGTGGCGGCCGCAACGGCAGGCGAGACCAGGTGCGTACGGCCGCCCTTGCCCTGGCGACCCTCGAAGTTGCGGTTCGAGGTCGAGGCCGAGCGCTCACCAGGCTTGAGCTGGTCCGGGTTCATGCCCAGGCACATCGAACAGCCGGCGAAGCGCCAGTCGGCACCCGCCGCGGTGAAGATCTTGTCCAGGCCCTCGTCCATCGCCTGCTGGCGCACCCGCTGGGAGCCGGGGACGATGAGCATCCGTACGCCGTCGGCGACCTTGCGGCCCTCGACGATGGAGGCAGCCAGGCGCAGGTCCTCGATCCGGCCGTTGGTGCACGAGCCGACGAAGACCGTGTCGACCGGGATGTCCTTCATCGGGGTGCCGGCGGTCAGGCCCATGTACTCCAGCGCCTTCTCGGCAGCCGTCCGGTCCACCGGGTCGGAGAAGTCCGCCGGCGACGGGACCGAGGCGCTCAGCGGCACCCCCTGGCCCGGGTTGGTGCCCCAGGTCACGTACGGGCTCAGCTGGGTGGCGTCGATGTCGATCTCGACGTCGAAAGTGGCATCGTCGTCGGTGCGCAGCGTCTTCCAGTACGCCAGCGCGGCATCCCAGTCGGCACCCTGCGGGGCGTACGGGCGGTCCTTCAGGTAGGCGAAGGTCTTCTCGTCGGGAGCGACCATGCCGGCCTTGGCGCCCCACTCGATCGACATGTTGCAGATCGTCATGCGGCCCTCCATGGAGAGCGCCTCGATGGTGCTGCCGCGGTACTCGACGATGTGGCCCTGGCCACCGCCGGTGCCGACCCTGGCGATGATCGCCAGGATGACGTCCTTGGCGGTGACGCCCTCGGGCAGCTCGCCGTTGACGTTGACCGCCATGGTCTTCAGCTTGGACTGCTGCAGGGTCTGGGTGGCGAAGACGTGCTCGACCTCGGAGGTGCCGATACCGAAGGCGATCGCGCCGAACGCGCCATGGGTGGCGGTGTGCGAGTCACCGCAGACGATGGTCATGCCGGGCTGGGTGATGCCCAGCTGCGGGCCGATGATGTGCACCACGCCCTGGTCGATGTCGCCCAGCGAGTGGATCGGCAGGCCGAACTCCTTCGCGTTGGCGCGCACGGTGTCCAGCTGCAGCTTGGAGACCGGGTCGGCGATCGGCGCGAAGATGTCGTCGGTCGGGGTGTTGTGGTCCTCGGTGATCATGGTCAGCTCGGGGCGGCGTACGCGACGGCCGGCCTGGCGCAGGCCGTCGAACGCCTGCGGGCTGGTGACCTCGTGGGCCAGCTGAAGGTCGATGTAGAGCAGATCGGGTTCCCCGTCCGCGGAGCGGACCACGTGGTCCTGCCAGACCTTCTCACTGAGGGTCTTGCCCATAGGAATGTCCTCCATCAGGTTCAACGAGGACCTGTCTCACAGTATGATACGACGGTCCCACTTGGTGAGACCTATCCTAGCCCCCTTCGGCGAAAACACACAGCAGAAAGCGACTTGCGTTTCATATCGCGAGATTGCAATATCAACATATGGATAACGGAAGCGGTGTCGGCGTACTCGACAAGGCAGCCCTCGTGCTCGGAGCCCTGGAGACCGGCCCTACCACTCTGGCAGGTCTTGTCCAGAGTACGGGATTGGCCCGCCCGACGGCGCACCGGTTGGCCGTCGCCCTGGAACACCACCGTCTTGTCGCGCGCGACCTGCAGGGCCGTTTCGTCCTGGGCCCGCGGCTGGGTGAGCTCGCCGCCGCGGCCGGCGAGGACCGCCTCGTCGCCACCGCCGGCCCGGTGCTGTCGCGGCTGCGCGACATCACCGGCGAGTCGGCCCAGCTGTTCCGCCGCCAGGGCGACGTCAGGATCTGCGTGGCCGCCGCCGAGCGCTCCTCCGGGTTGCGTGACACCGTCCCGGTCGGCAGCCAGCTGACCATGGCCGCCGGTTCGGCCGCCCAGGTGCTGCTGGCCTGGGAGGACCCGGAACGGATGCAGCGCGGACTGGAGAATGCCGGGTTCAACGCGGTCTCGCTCACCGCGGTCCGGCGCCACGGCTGGGCCGAGTCGGTCGGCGAACGGGAGCCCGGCGTGGCGTCGGTCTCCGCCCCGGTCCGCTCCCCTTCCGGCAAGGTGATCGCCGCGGTCAGCGTGTCCGGTCCGATCGAGCGTCTCAGCCGCCAGCCGGGCCGCCTGCACGCCCCGGCCGTGATGGCCGCCGCGGATCGGCTCAGCGAGGTGCTGCGCCGGTCCGGCCAGGAGTCCTGAGACCGGGTCACCGGTCCCGGGTCGGTCAGCCCCGGAACTTCGTCCGGGTCCGGAACTGGCCGACCTTCGGCTCGCTGGCCTGGGTCACTGCGGCCTCCCCCGGCGCCGTTCCCAGGGGCTGGTCGGCGAACGAGCGGGCGTTAACCTTCCGGGCGACGTCGCGCAGCGCCAGCCACCACTGATCCTTGGGTCGGCGGGCCTGGTAGTCCATCAGGTCGTCGAGCTCCTTGAACGACCGCATCTCGTAGCCGGACCCGGGCGCCTCGGCGGCGAAGACGTACTCGGTGCTGCCGGTGGCGAACTGCCGGTCCAGCTCCTCGATCCCGCTCGCGGCCAGCCGGGTGGCGACCAGTCGGTCGAACGGCGACGGGTTGCCGCCCTGCTGGACGTGGCCGAGGATCAGCGCGCGGACGTCGAACAGGTCACCCCCCTCGGCCTCGAAGAGCCTGGCCAGGAAGTCGGTGGTGTAGTACTCGGCGGCCTCCTCGCTGCGGACCGCCAGGTAGAAGCGCCGGCCCTGCTCGAAGGCGGCCGTCATCTGGCGGACGTCCTCCTCGAGCATCGCCACCGTGATGCCCTCCTCGTTGATGTAGACGCGCTCGGCCCCGGCGGCCAGGCCACTGACCAGGGCGAGGAAGCCGCACGTACGGCCCATCGTCTCGACCACGAAGCACCGCCGGCTGGCCGCCGCCGACTGCTTGATCCGGTCCAGGGACTCGGTCACCACGTTCAGGGCAGTGTCGGCGCCGATCGCCATCCGCCAGGCCGGCAGGTTGTTGTCGATGCTGGCCGGCAGCGCCACGATCGGGATGTCGAAGGCCTGGTAGCGACGGCGCTCGTCCAGCAGCATCCGGACCGCCTCGTACGCGTTCACCCCGCCGATCACCAGCAGGCCGTCCAGCCGGTTCTCCTCGATACTCCGGGCGATCCCGTACAGCTCTTCGGGCCGCGGAACGGCTCGGCGGGTGCCCAGCTCGGCGCCGCCCAGTCCGGTCCACCCCTCGACGTCACCCCAGGCGATCTCGCCGATGTTGCCCTCGATGAACCCCGGGAAGCCGCCCTGGATACCGAGCATCGTGTGCCCGGCGTCAATGCCGAGGCGCACGCTGGCCCAGACCGCGGTGTTCATCCCGGGGGCCAGGCCGCCGGCGTGGATGATGCCGATCCGCTTGGAGTGGTCCTGTGGCGTCACCCGTGGTTCGGCCTCGGACAGGGCGTTGAAGATGGACAGCATCCGTTGGAAGCCGATCCCCCGCGCCTGCACCGCCGCCTCGTGGTCACGCGCGGCGATCTGTTCGGCGATCCGACGGGTGGCGCGGACCGCCTCGACAAGCGGGCGGCGGACGACGGTGTTCTGGTGGATGCCGATGACGACCGGAACGCTGGTGTGGTCGGCGGCGAGCAGTTCCTCGGTGGCGGCGACCCCGACCAACGAGGACATCCAGCGATCGTAGGCGCTCGGCGTGCCACCGCGCTGGACGTGCCCCAGGATCGTGACGCGCGCATCCTGGCCGAGGTGCTCCTGGAGGGCCCTGCGAACGTCGTCGCTGGTGATCCGTTCCCCGACCCGGTTCCGGGCGCCCTCGGAGAGCAGGATGATCGAGTCCCGGCGACCGGCAGTGCGACCGCGCTGGATCACCTCGCACATGTGCTGGGGCCAGTCGTCGGCCGGCGGGGCCTCGGGGACGAAGGTATACGCCGCGCCACCGGCGATCGCCCCGGTCAGCCCCAGGTAACCGCAGTCGCGGCCCATCACCTCGACGATGAAGATCCGCTGGTGACTCGCCGCGGTGGAGGCGATCGCGTCGACCGCGTTGACGATCCGGTGCAACGCGGAGTCGGTACCGATGGTCATGTCGGTGCCGACCATGTCGTTGTCGATCGAACCGACCAGACCGGCGACCATCAGGTGCCGGTGCGCGTCGGCGGTCTCGGCGTCGAGGTCGCCGGAGGCGACGAGCTCCGCGAGGAGCTCGGGCCACTCCTCGCGGAGCTGGTCGGCGCCGCTCAGCGAGCCATCGCCGCCGATCACGGCCAGCCGGTCGATGCCGTGGCGGACCAGGTTGAGCGCGGCCCGGCGTCGGCCGTCCCGTTCCCGGAACTCCTGGCACCGGGCGGTGCCGATCACGGTGCCGCCGCGCTGCAGGATGCCGGACACCTCGGTCCAGCCCAGGGCGCTGATGTCGTCGCCGCCGTTGACCGCCCCCTGCCACCCCTCGCGGATGGCGTACACCTCGGCGCCGGCCTGCAGGGCGGACCGGACGACGGCCCGGACGGCAGCGTTCATGCCAGGGGCGTCACCGCCGCTGGTGAGCACACCGATGCGAAGCGGTCCAGAGGTCTGGGGCACGAGCGGTTCCTTCCGGCATGGTCAACGGGTTGTCGCGAGTCAGTCTAGGCAGCACGGTCCCAGGGCAGTACCCACCGGGCCCCTGCGCGGGGCCGGATGGTCGCCGCGGGCACCGGATGGCCCCTGGCCGCGACGACTGGCAGAGTGTCAGGATGCTGCCCGACCTGACCCGGCACTCCCTCGAGATCGCCTCATCCCTGCTCGGCTGCCTGCTGCAGGCCGGTCCGGTCACCGTGCGGCTGGTGGAGGTCGAGGCGTACGAGGGGGCCCACGATCCGGCCTCGCACGCCTTCCGCGGGCCGACCGCGCGCAACGAGGTGATGTTCGGCCCGGCCGGGCACCTGTACGTGTACACGCTGCACGCCTCGCACTGTGCGAACGTGGCGTGCGGACCGACGGGGGTGGCGACCGCCGTCCTGCTGCGCTCCGCGGAGGTCGTCGCCGGGCTGGAGGTGGCCCGGGACCGGCGGGCGGCCCGGCGCAGCACGCCGGTACGGGACCGGGACCTGGCCCGCGGGCCCGGCAACCTGTGCCGGGCGCTCGGCATCACCCTGGCAGACAACGGCACCGACCTGCTCAGCGGCGACCGGGTGCACCTGTTGCCGCCGACCCGACCGGTGACGACGCTGGGGGTGGGCCCGCGGGTGAACATCTCGACCGCGGCGGACCGCCCGTGGCGGTTCTGGGACGCGGATTCCGTCTCGGTGTCGCCCTACAAGCGCCACCCGCGGGCCGTCGGCGACTGACGGGGACGGTCGCCAAGGGGCGCCCCGCATCTTCGCGGAGCGCCCCCGTGTGAGAGCGACTGGGTAACCAGCCCCTGACCTAGGCGGTCATTGCTTCCCTGTTGTCAGCATCCTTGTTGTTGATGCTGGTGCTGACCCCTGCAAGATGCTCATTGCGGGCCTTGAAGTAGGTGTAGACGAGCGCCGCGATCACGGCCAACGTACCGATCCCGATACCGGCGATGCCCGCCGCGGCAACGAGGTGCACGTCATCCTTGGAAGCCTTGCCCAGGGTGGTGAGGTTCATGGCGATGTAGAACCACGAGATCGGGTACACGATGGCACCGAAGCCCAGAGCGACGGAGGCGGTGGTCTTGTACCAGTTCGGGACGGCGCAGACGATCAGGATGAGGGCGATGCCCAGCGTGGCGGCGCCCAGCCCGGCCCAGTGGACGTGGGCACGCATGATGACTTCCCAGGACGTCGCGACCATCGCGTCCAGATTGGCGACGTCGCCCTTGTACATCGAGTCCAGCAAGGGCATGCCGTTGGCCTTCAGCCCCTCACGGATGCCTTCCTCATTGGTGCCCATCCACATGCCGGTGACGACGGTGAGGAGGATGGCGCCGATGGAGAGGACGATTCCCCAAGTGATCGGACGAAACTTCTCGAACATTTGAACCTCCGACAATTGAAGCCCCATGGAGATCAACCTCTCCAGATGGCTCAATCCTTCCGCTCGGAGGGACTCGGCCGGCAGTGCAGGATGTACCGACTTCACTAGTACGAAAGTACTGTTCCGGGCGGCTGCACGGCAGCGCTCAGATCCCGTAACGGCCCCGTTCTCGGCCCTTCCTTTCCTGGGCGTACACGGCCGCCTGGGAGCGGTTCTTGAAGCCGCGCTTGCGCAGGATGCTCGATACGTAGTTGCGCACTGTGTTCTCGCTCAGGTATGCCCGCTCGGCGATCTCACGATTGGTGAGGCCCTCGCCAATGAGGGCCAGGATCTCCCCCTCGCGGGGGGTCAGCGGTTCGCGCATCCTCGATTCCGCCTCACCGGCACGCAGCTTCTCGACCATACTGCGCGTCATGGCAGGATTCAGAATCGTTTCGCCCTGGGAAACGGCCCGGATTGACGTGGTCAGGGCCTCGATACTGACTTCCTTCATGACGAAGCCCTGCGCGCCCGCAAGGATCGAGGCCAGGACAGCCTCATCGTCGGCATAGGACGTGAGCATGATCACCCGCGTCGATGCATTCTCGGCCAGGATGTCACGGCACGCCTCGATGCCGGAACGGTCCGGTAGGCGCACGTCCATCAGAACGATGTCCGGCAGCATCTCCCGAGCGCGCTCGACCGATTCGTCCGCGGTGCCGGCCTCGCCCACCACTTCGAAACCCTCGACGGCGGCGAGCGCCATACGGACGCCCATCCGCACGATTTCACTGTCGTCGACCAGAAGAATGCGCACCGTCATGCTGCCACCGCCATTTCCTTGGGCACCTGCAAAGTGACCCGATTCCCGTCGCCGGCATCGCTGTACCACAGCTCGCCGTGCAGTTCCTCAATACGGTCCCTGATGTTCCGCAGACCCATCCCCGCGCTCGCAGGCGCAATGCCCTTCTCCCAGAATTCGACGGGCGCCGACTGCTTCCCGTCATCCGAGATCGTGATCCGCACCTTGTCCTCGAACTCGGTGACCTCCACGTCCACCCTGCTGGCAATCGCGTGCTTGCCCACGTTGTTCAACAACTCGGCCACGACGTAATAGAGATTGCTGCGACGGTCGGATGCGAGGGCGAGCGTCGCAGGCACGTCATAGACGAGGGACGTCGCCAGGCCGTAGGAGTCGTGCAGATCCGCCAGCATCCCGTCGATCTGGTGCTGCAGCGGTTGCTGCACGGACTCGCTGGAACTGAGGCCGGCGATGTAGTTGCGAAGATCCTGGATCGAACGATTGACTCCCTTGATCGAGGCAATGATGTTGTCGCGCGCAGGCGAGGCGTCGTCAAGCTTGCGCACCGTCGCCTCCAGCACCATTCCCGTGGCGTAGAGCGTCTGGATCACCCCGTCGTGCAGATCCTGCCCGATGTGCTCTCGCTCCGAGAAGCGGACGGCGTTCTCCTCGGCCTGGGCCATCAGGCGGTCGGTCTCTCGATTGAACTGCACCAGCAAGTACCAGGTGACCAGCATCAGGGCGGTCCCGACAAGCCCCTTGGGCCACTGCACGTCGACGCCGGTGACGGCCCGGAAGGCTTCGGCGTTGATGACGTTGGCCGGGAAGAAGGGGCCACGATTGACGAACAGGCCGTTGACGAGAGCCACGAACACGAACACCCAGGCCATCGCGATCACGGCTGCGCGAACCCGTGGCGGCAGGGCCGAGGCCGCCTCGTCGTCCGCCTGTCGGCGCAACGCCCAGGCAGCCACCAGACCTGACGGGATCAACAACACGTAGTGGGACAGCACCTGCGCCACGGTCAACGTCTCGATGGGATCCTGGTCACTGCCAAGGCCGATCGCGACCGTCGCCACCCATCCCGCGAACAGGACCCCCGGGATCACGACGGGTCGCCACGACTTTCCCGAACTCAGCAGTCGCAGTCCAAAGATGAACAGGACGGCATAGGACAGCGACTCGACGAATCCCGAAGCCAGATCCAGGCGGAACAGCGTCTCGGGGGTGAAGCTGTTCACCTCGAGTGCAATGAGGACGTCGAACCACTCCGAAAAAGCGTGGAGCAGGGCAAAGATCCCCATGATCCACAGATCGTTGGCAAACCCGAATGGGTTCGACTTGCGATGCTGGGCCAGAATTCCGACGCCCACGGCGAAGAAGAACAACCCATGCGGAAAGTAGATGAGGGCGAAGTTCTCCTCGAGCACAGTGCCGATGGCATCGAGCACAGCCACCCTCCTTGGTCAGCCCAGGCTCTTCCTCTGAACATCAAGAGTATTCCCGCTGAATCCCGTTCAGGGAGCAGCAGGATCTGGAACTCCCTGGCTCGTCCTCGGCGCCGACGACGCTGCCCCACCGGCGTAGGGCCGGGACCGGGCGAAACCCCGCCCGTCGGCCCCCGTAGGGCCTAGGATCTCCGGTATCGAACCGAACAGCTGGGGAGGACACCATGGCTGAAGACTACGAGGTCTCGGAGGCCGACCGGGCGGACGACATCGAAGTCGATCCCCTGGCCGTCGACGACAAGGAGCTCTTCACCGACGACCGCCCCGAGGAGCTGACCGATGAGGCCGAGCCCATCGACGAGCGGCCGGACTACGAGGGCGAACAACTTCGGGACTTCTGAGCGGCCCGGGCCTCGGATTCGCCGGAACCGACCCGGCGTGTTCGGCTGCGCGAACAACACGGCCGCGGCACAATGGAGGCAAGGACCACCACGATGACCTCACTCGAAGGGCTCGGCTCTCAGGGAGCCGAGCCCTTCGTGTTCCACCAGGAACCCGCTGTGGCCGGCACGCAGCGGAGCCACTGTGCAGACCTGGTGCTGCCCGAACAGCCCTCGTGAGGACGGAGCCACGCCCATGGCCACCACCGATGGACCGGCCTCGACCAATGACGGACCGGACACGACCATGATCGAGGTCACCAGGAAGCAGGCCCGCACCGAGAAGGCTGCGGTCGAGCTGGCCCGTACGGTCTTCCTGGCGATGAACCGCCGGGTCGCCCCCGCCACCGTTGCGGTGAAGGCCCACAAGGATTCCTGGGAGATCACCTTCACCGACGACTGAACCGCTCAGAGTTCGAGCTCGGCGCCCATCAGTACGGTCCGGTCCAGGGGCAGGTGGAAGACCTCGGTGCGGGAGGCGGCATTGTTCGCCATCAGGACGAACAGTCGCTTGCGCCACCGGGCCATCGGCCCCGTGCCGGTGGCGTGCAGGGTGATCAGGGACAGGAAGTAGCGCGCCTCGTCGGGATCGATGTCCAGCTCGGGGCTGCGACCGACCGCCAGCGCCAGCCCGCGCGGGATGTCCTGGGAGTCGTTGAAGCCGACGTGCACGCTGACATGAACGATCCTGTCGTCGGCGTCGCCAAGGTCCTGCACCCGCACCCGGTCGACGTGCCGGACGTGTGGGACGCTCTCGTTGACGATCTGGACCATGACCACGTGTTCGAACATGGCGTGGGTGAAGAGCACCAGGGTGCGCAGCGCCAACGGCGAGCTCGCCGGGTTCGCATGGGGGAAGACGGCCACCCCGGGGATCCGTGGCAGGTCGGAGTTGTGGATGGCCTCGATGAACTCGTCGAGGGGACCTTCGAGCTCCATGCGGCCCTTGACCACGAGGGTGCTGCCACGACGCCAGGTGGTCATGAGCACGATCACGATGCCGGCGATCAGCAGCGGCAGCCACCCCCCGCTCACTACCTTGGTGAGGTTGGCCAGGAGGAACGACACCTCGAGCAAGCCGACGAGCAGCCCATAGACGACGAGCCGCCACAGGGCGACGCGCCAGACGAGCCGGGCGAGGACGAGGAAGAGCATGCTGGTCAGGATCAGGGTGCCGGTCACCGCCAGCCCGTAGGCGGACGCCAGGGCGGCGGAACTGCCGAAGACGGCGATCAGGGTCAGGACGCCCAGGAACAGGATCCCGTTGACCACCGGCACGTAGATCTGGCCGCCCTCCTCCCGTGAGGTCTGCCGCACCAGCAGGCGCGGCAGCAGCCCGAGTCGTACGGCCTGCCGGGACACCGAGAAGGCACCCGAGATGACTGCCTGCGAGGCGATCACGGTGGCGATCGTCGCCAGCGCGACCAGCGGGAGCGTCGCCCAGGGCGGTGCCATGTTGAAGAACGGGTTCCCGACGGTGCTGGGGTCGTTGAGGATCATCGCCCCCTGGCCGAGGTAGTTCAGGGCCAGCGCGGGGAAGACCAGCCCGAACCAGGACACCTTGATCGGTCGGGGCCCCAAGTGGCCCATGTCGGCATACAGGGCCTCCGCGCCGGTGATCGTCAGGACGACGGCCCCCATCGCGATGAACGCGATACCGGGGTGCTCGACCACGAACGCAAGGGCGTACATCGGGGAGGCCGCACGCAGAATGCCGGGGTGCTCCACGATGTGCGGGATTCCGAGCACGGCCAGCACCACGAACCAGAGCGTCATCACGGGGCCGAAGGCCTTGCCGATGGCGGAGGTGCCCCAGCGCTGGATGACGAAGAGGACCGAGAGGATCGCCACGGACAGCGGCAGGACGAACCGCTGCAGTCCTGGGTCCACCACGGTGAGTCCCTCGATCGCCGACATCACCGAGATCGCCGGGGTGATCACCGAGTCGCCGTAGAAGAGCGCCGCGCCGAGGATGCCGAGCACCATCACCACTCCCAGCCGGCGTCGGCCGTCGATCCGGTCCCGGAGCAAGTGGGTCAGCGCGAGGATGCCACCCTCACCGTCGTTGTCGGCCCGCATGACCAGCAGGACGTACTTGACCGAGACGATCAGGGTGATCGACCACAGCACCGTCGAGATGATGCCGTAGACGTCGACCGGGGTCGGCTGGACCTGGTTGTGGTCGAGACTGAACACGGTCTGCATCGAGTACAGCGGGCTGGTGCCGATGTCGCCGAACACCACCCCGAGGGCCGCGAGGGCCAGCGTGCCGGGGCGTGAGCTGCGCGGTCGGACCATGTCCGGCCCGGGGCCGGAGGAACGACCGGCGGATCGACGTGGGGGCGCCATGGGTCCATCGTCAGCCCGAGACGTGGGAGAGGCATACCCCCAGCGGGCGGAATTCCACTGGTTGCCCGCCCTCAGATCTCCATCTCCGCCCCCATCACGGCCGTACGCTCGGGGGGCAGGTGGAACACCTCGGTGCGGGAGGCGGCGTTGTTCGCCATCAGGACGAAGAGCATCTTGCGCCAGCGCGACATCGCCGATGTCCCGGTCGGGTGCAGGGTGAGGACGGACAGGAAGTAGTGCGCCTCGTCGAGGTCGATGTCCAGCTCGTGGCTGCGACCGACCGCCAGCGCCAGCCCGCGCGGGATGTCCTGGGAGTCGCTGAACCCGACATGCACGCTGACGTGCACCAGCCCGTCGTCCTCGTAGCCGAGGTCGTGGACGTGCACCCGATCGACGTGACGGATGTGTGGGACGTTCTCGTTGACGATCTCGACCAGGATCACGTGCTGGTGCACCACGTGGTTGAAGTAGACGTTGGAGCGCAGGGCCAGCGGCGTGGTCACCGAGTTCGGGTGCGGGTACACCGCGACCCCCGGCACCCGCGGCAGGTCACTGCCGCGCAGGGCCTCCACGAACTCGTCCAGCGGCCCCTCCACCTCCCGGCGGTACCGATTGACCATGGCGGAGCCCTTGCGCCAGGTGGTCATCACCAGGAGTACGGCGGTGGCGATCAGCAACGGTAGCCAGCCGCCGCTGACGATCTTGGCGAGGTTGGCCCCGAAGAAGGAGAGCTCGACGCCCATCACCACCACGACGTAGACCACGATCTTCCAGGTGGCCACCTTCCACACCATGTGGGCCAGGGACAGGAACAGCAGGCTCTCCAGCAGCAGGGTGCCGGTCACCGCCAGTCCGTACGCCGAGGCGAGGTTGGCCGAGGAGCGGAACACTGCGATCAGGGTGAGGACACCCAGGAACAGGATCCAGTTCACCAGCGGCAGGTAGATCTGGCCGCCCTCGGACCGGGAGGTGTGTCGGACCAACAGGCGCGGGAACAGGCCCAGGCGTACGGCTTGCCGGGCCACCGAGAACGCCCCGGAGATCACGGCCTGGGAGGCGATCACGGTGGCGAGCGTCGCCAGCGCGACCAGCGGCACGGTGGCCCATCTGGGGGCCATGCTGAAGAAGGGGTTGGCGATGGTGGCCGGGTCCTCCAGGATCATCGCCCCCTGGCCGAAGTAGTTCAGCGCCAGGGCGGGGAACACGACGGTGAACCAGGACAGCCGGATCGGCCCCTTGCCGAAGTGGCCCATGTCCGCGTACAGCGCCTCCGCGCCGGTGATCGTCAGGACCACCGCGCCGACCGCGATGAAGGCGATGAACGGGTTCGCGATGGCGAACGTGATCGCGTAGTGCGGCGAGATCGCCCCGAGGATCTGCGGATGGCTGATGATGTGCGGAAGGCCCAGCAGGCCCAGGGTGAGGAACCACAGCGCCATCACCGGGCCGAAGAGCCGACCCACCGCGGCGGTCCCCCACTTCTGGATGACGAAGAGGCCGGTCAGGATCGCCACGGAGGCCGGCACGACCCAGGTCTCTAAGTCGGGGTTGACGACGGTCAGGCCCTCGACGGCCGACATCACCGAGATTGCCGGGGTGATCACCGAGTCCCCGAAGAACAGCGCGGCTCCGGCCATGCCCAGGGCGGTGACGATCGCGATCCGGCGCGGCGAGGTGACGTTGTCGCGCAGCAGGGCCGTCAGGGACAGGATTCCTCCCTCGCCCTCGTTGTCGGCCCGCATCACCAGGGTGATGTACTTGAACGACACGATAATCGTGATCGACCAGAGTACCATCGAGATCACCCCGTAGACGTCCTCCTGGACCGGCTTGACGTCGTTGTGGTGGGCGGCGAAGACGGTCTGCATGGAGTACAGCGGGCTGGTCCCGATGTCCCCGAACACCACCCCGAGGGCAGCGAGAGCCAGTCCCGCAGGCGGTGCGGCCGATGCCGAGCTGTGGGCGGCCCCGGACCGGGGCGAGCCCGATCCGGTGTTGCCCGGCCTGCCCCATGAGCGCGCTCGGGCGCGGCTGACTTTCTGACCCATAGAGGTGAGTGTCCTCCTGGTGGTTGGCCGCGTGTCAAATGCGCATGCCTCGACAGTGGACAACCGGCTTGCACGCCCTCAGGGCAACTTCAGGCAACCCTCGACCGGCCCCCCGGTAGAATGGGAGATGTCGGCTCGGGAGGCCGGCCGGCCCCGCGTCCGGGGTGCCAGGTGACCTCCTGTCCCCATCGGACCCAACCGGTGGTCCCGCGCGCAGCTGCTCGCGGCCCCTCCTGGCGCCTCCTGGTGGGGCGAAGGGCGGGTGCGGGGCTGTGTCCCACCCGTCGTCGGGACGGCACGAGGCACCGAGCGTTGCGAGGCAACTACATGGATCTGCGAGCAGGCCACATCGTCATCCACCCCCACCACGGTCCCGCCACCGTCATCGGTCGAACCAGCCGGGCGGTGAAGGGCAGGACCCGGGAGTACGTCGAGTTGAAGGTCCACTGCGCGACCATGACGGTCTCCATCCCGTTGGACCGCGTGGAGGAGATCGGCATCCGGGGCGTGGCCGGTCGTCCCGAGCTGGACCGGCTGGCCAAGGTCCTCGCAGCCCCGACCGGTCAGGAGGAGAGCCAGTGGGCCCGCCGGTTCAAGGCCAATCGTGCCCTGATCTCCACCGGGAATCCGCTCCACCTCGCCGAGGTCGTTCGTGACCTGACCCGTCGGCTGGAGCGCGATTCCCTGTCGTTGGGCGAGAAGGACCTGCTGCGGGAGGCCTCGATCCCCCTGGTGGCCGAGATCGCTCTCGCCACCGGCGCCGACGAGGAGACCGCCGAGGACGTCATGCGGACCCTGATCACGGCCGGGAACACGCGGGTCCTCGACGAGCTGGACACGCGGCCGGTCACGGTCTGAGGCCCGGTCCCCCCGGCCCAAAACAAGGTCATCCCTCCGCACGAATGCGGAGGGATGACCTTCTTCCTCGTAGCCCCGACGGGATTCGAACCCGCGCTACCGCCGTGAGAGGGCGGCGTGCTAGGCCGCTACACAACGGGGCCCCAGCACGTCCCGGTCACCCGGGAACTCGCAAGAGCCTAGCAGAGCACTCCCCCGAGCACAAAATGCCGCCGCCACGGGCGGCCGGTCTCCTACCGCACACGGGACCGGGGACCGTACGACACCTGGATCGTACGCCGGGTGGCCGTACACAGCGGCGTGCCGGACCCTCGCCCGGCAACACACCGCAGGCCAGATTCGGGCAGGGCCCGGGGACAGTCGTCGCAAGGTGAAACTAAGAATCCCCCCGCCGAAGCGGAGGGATTCTTTCGCGAGTAGCCCCGACGGGATTCGAACCCGCGCTACCGCCGTGAGAGGGCGGCGTGCTAGGCCGCTACACAACGGGGCCCTAGCATTTCCGGAGATCCGGAAACCATTAATGAAAACCTGCAGAAGAATATCTCCTGCATTCGGCTTTCAGAGCTGGGGTACAAGGACTCGAACCTCGACTAAATGAACCAGAATCACTCGTGCTGCCAATTACACCATACCCCATGGTTTTGCTGCCTCGTGAGGCAACGACGTGTAACTTTAGCGCACCCTGCCCGCCGATGACAAATCGTTCCGAAACCGGCAGCGCCGCGGGTCCGACCGCGGCCGGGGCACCGGCCCGCAGCGGTCCCGTCGGCGCCGCCGGACTCATCCGGCGACCTGCGGGGTACGGGTGCGGATCCGCATGACCCGGGCGACTCCCCAGGCCGCCAGGGCGTAGAGCGCATAGCCGCCGACCCCGATCACCGAGCTCACCCAGGTCATCTCCGTGATGCTCCGCGTGGCCGCGATGCCGGTGGTCAGGCCGGCCCACATGTACGCGAAGGCGTTGTTGACCACGTGCCCGGCGATGCCGGCCTCCAGGCCTCCGGTGGCCCACACCAGGCCGGCGGCGACCAGCCCGAAGGCGAGCCGGTTCAGGAACAACGGGACGTTCTGGGAGCCGTGCATGACCGCGAACAGGAAGGCGGAAGCCAGGACCGCCAGTGCCGGCGACCTGGTCAGGGTGCCGAGCGCCTGCATCAGGTAGCCGCGGAAGAAGTACTCCTCGCCGACCGCCTGCGCCCAGGTCGTCAGCAGCACGACCACCATGAACGCCCAGAAGCCGGGCTGCGGGGCGAGGTCGATCTCGGTGCCGGTGACCACCCAACCGAACACCTGCATCGCGTTGAGCACCACCACGGCCAGCACGGCACAGGCGGCCAGGTACCGCCAGCGGATACCCGGCCCGACCGAGGCGAGCCAGGCCGGGCGGCGACGATGGACGCCGCCGACAAGGAGGCAGGACAGGGGGATCAGGGTGGCGATCCCGAGGTTCGTGGCGATCATCCCGGCCGGATTGAGGTAGGCGGCAGCGTCGCTGTGGAACTGGCCGAACGTCAGCCCCTGCCCGGTGACCAGCCAGGCCACGGCGATGATCGCCGTGGGGAGCACCGACATCACCGCCAGGTAGGTCACGAACCCTGCAATGATACCGAAGACGGTCTGGAACGGCGAGGTACCGGAGCCGCGCAGCACCGACGGGTAGGCCACACCCGCCGGCGGCTCCCGGTAACCGCCGACGAACCTCTCCAGACGACCCGGCGTGCGGGCGCTGCTGGGTGTCGAGGCCACCTCAGCCCCGCGGGACGGTGGCCAGCGCGCGGTCGATGCGGATCAGGCAGGACTCCCGACCCAGCAGCTCCATCGACTCGAACAGCGGCGGGGAGACCTTGCTGCCGGTGATCGCCGTGCGCAGCGGCCCGAAGGCCTTGCGGGGCTTGAGGCCCAAGCCGTCGACCAGCGAGGCTCGCAGCGACACCTCGATCGACTCGTGGTCCCAGCCGGTGCCGTCGAGCGCATCCCGGGAGGCCTGCAGCACCGGCCCCTCCTCGGCCTTGAGGGTGGCGGACTCCTCGATCCGGATGTCCTCGTCGGCGGTGAACAGGAAGGCGAGCTTGTCGACGGCCTCGGACAGGCTGGTCAGCCGCGGCTGGATCAGCGGCGCGGCCCCCAGGACCACCTGCTTCTCCTGCTCCGATGCCGGCGTGCCGATCAGGTGCGCCGCCTGGAGGAAGGGGGTGATCTGCTCGGCGAGGTCCTGGGTCGACAGCATGCGGATGTGGGCGGCGTTGATCGCCTCACACTTCTTGTGGTCGAACCGGGCCGCGTTGGCGTTGACGCGGCGGATGTCGAAGGCCTCGACCATCTCGTCGAGGCTGAACACGTCGCGGTCCTCGGCGATCGACCAACCGAGCAGGGCGAGGTAGTTGAGCAGGCCCTCGGGCAGGAAGCCGCGTTCGCGGTACTCCTCCAGGCCGGCCCCCTTGTCGCGCTTGGAGAGCCGCTTGTTACCCTCGCCCATCACGATCGGCAGGTGGCCGAACAGCGGCGTACGGCCCGAACCGACACCGATCCGGGCCAGCGCCTGGTACAGCACGATCTGTCGTGGGGTCGAGGACAGCAGGTCCTCCCCACGCAGCACGTGGGTGACGTCCATCAGGGCGTCGTCGACCGGGTTCACCAGAGTGTACAGCGGTTCGCCATTGGATCGTACGATCGCGTAGTCCGGCACGTGGCGGGTGTCGAAGGTGACGCGGCCCCGGACCAGGTCGTCGAACGTGATCTCACCCTCGGGCATCCGGATCCGGAGCACGTGGGTGCGACCCTCGGCCTCGTACGCCGCGATCCGGTCGGCGCTGAGGTCACGGCAGTGCCCGTCGTAGCCGATGGTGTCGCCGCCGGCCGCCTGCTGGCGCTCCTCCTGCTCCTCGCGGGTGCAGTAGCAGGGGTAGGCGGCTCCGGAGGCGACCAGCCTGGCGATCACGTCCCGGTAGATGTCGCCGCGCTCGGACTGGCGGTACGGGCCGTACGGGCCGCCGATGTCGGGGCCCTCGTCCCAGGTGATGCCGAGCCACTTCAACGAGTCGAGGACGTTCTCGTAGTACTCCTCGGTGGACCGGGCAACATCGGTGTCCTCGATGCGCAGCACCATGGTGCCGCCGTAGTGCCGGGCGAACGCGTAGTTGAACAGTGCCGAACGAATGTTGCCGACGTGCAGGTTGCCGGTCGGCGAGGGTGGGAAGCGTACGCGGACGTCCTGCGGGGCGACGCCACCGAGGACCTCTGCCTCGGTCATGCCGTGCTGGTCGGTGCTGGGGGTGTGGCTCACTTGCTGCCTTCTCCGCTCGTCGTGGTGTCGGGGTCCGCCGGGGGTGTGGGGACCAGGGTGTTGGTGAGGGTGCCGATCCCCTCGATGGTGATCGAGACGTCCTGGCCGGGCTCCAGCTTGCCGACCCCGGCCGGGGTCCCGGTGAGGACCACGTCGCCGGGCAGCAACGTGGTGAAGCTGGTGATGTAGGCGATCAGGTCGGCGATCGGGCGGATCATCAGGGCCGTCGAGCCGTGCTGTCGCTGCTCGCCGCCGACCGTGGTGGTGATCATCAGGTCGGAGGCCTCGGCGAGGCTCAGGTGGGAGGCGATCCACGGTCCCAGCGGGCACGAGGTGTCGAAACCCTTGGCCCGCGACCACTGCTGGTCCGGTTCCTGCAGGTCACGGCAGGTGACGTCGTTGGCGACGGTGTAGCCAAAGATGACCTCCTCGGCCCGCTCGGCCGGGACGTCCTTGCAGATCCGGCCGATCACCACGGCCAGCTCGCCCTCGTAGCTGATGTGCTGTGAGGCGGTGGGCGGCACGATGATGTCGTCCGGGCCGATCACCGCGGTGTTCGGCTTGTAGAAGCACAGCGGCGTGGTCATCGGCTCGTGTCCGGCCTCGGCGACGCGGGAGGCGTAGTTGCGTCCCACCGCGACGATCTTGGAGCGCGGGATCACCGGGGCCAGGAGTCGTACGTCCCGCAGATGGTGGCGTTCCCCGGTGTACTGCACCGGACCGGCCAGCGGGTCGCCGGTCAGGGCACTGACGCTGTCCGGGTGCGCGCCACCGTCCTCGGCCAGCTCGACCACGCCGAAGGCGGGATCGCTTCCGGGCATCGAATACCGTGCAATTCGCATTGCCCCACCCTATCCTCTGGGCGTCCGGGCCCCTTGGTACGACCGTGCGCCACAATGACGCCATGGATGCCGCGCCCGACCCCCACCGCTACGCGATCGTCGACCTGATCCGGCACAAGCGCGACGGAGGTGCGTGGACCGCCGACCAGGCCCGCTGGATCATCGAGGCCTACACCGCCGGGATCGTCGCGGACGAGCAGATGGCGGCCCTGGCGATGGCGGTGTTCTTCCGCGGGATGACTGCGGCCGAGCTGGATCCGTGGACCGCGGCGATGGTCGCGACCGGCAGCCGGCTCGACTGGTCCACACTGGGTCGGCCGACTGCCGACAAGCACTCCACCGGCGGGGTCGGCGACAAGATCACCTTGCCGCTGACCCCCTTGGTGGCGGCCTGTGGAGTGGCGGTCCCCCAGCTGTCGGGCCGCGGCCTGGGCCACACGGGAGGGACCCTCGACAAGCTCGACGCGATCCCCGGGTGGCGCTCGGACCTGGACGGCGCGCGGGTGCAGGCCCAGCTCGCCGATGTCGGCGCCGTGATCGTCGCGGCGGGCCCGGACCTGGCCCCGGCGGACCGGAAGCTGTATGCGCTCCGTGACGTCACCGGCACGGTCGAGTCGATCCCGCTGATCGCCTCGTCGATCATGTCGAAGAAGATCGCCGAGGGCACCGACACCCTGGTGCTGGACGTCAAGGTCGGCTCGGGCGCCTTCATGAAGGACATCGACCAGGCCCGGGAACTGGCCCGCACGATGGTGCGGATCGGGACCGGCGCCGGGGTGCGGACCACCGCCCTGCTCACCGATATGTCCACCCCCCTGGGCCGCACCGTCGGCAACGCGCTGGAGGTCCGGGAAGCCGTGGAGGTTCTCGCCGGCGGCGGCCCGGCCGATGTCGTCGAGCTCACCCTCGCCCTGGCCCGCGAGATGCTCACCGGGGCGGGGATCGACACCGATCCGGCCGAGCTCCTCGCCTCGGGGGCGGCGATGGACCGGTGGCGCCGCCTGGTCCGGGCCCAGGGCGGCGACCCCGACGCGCCGCTGCCGGTGGCACGCCACCAGGAGGTGGTCCGGGCGGAGTCCGGCGGTGTGCTGGAGCGGCTGGACGCCCTGGCGGTCGGCCTGGCCGTCTGGCACCTCGGGGCAGGCCGGGCGCTCAAGGAGGACGACGTCCAGGCCGGGGCCGGGGTGGAGCTGCACGTCCGCCGCGGCGACACCGTGCGGGCCGGACAGCCCCTGCTCACCCTGCACACCGACACCCCCGAACGGTTCGAGCCGGCCAGGCAGGCCCTCGACGGAGGCATCGGGATCGTTCGGCCGGGCCGGATCCCCGATCCGGCGATGGACACCCCGCTGCTGCTGGGCCGGGTCACGGCCGATGACACCCGTTCCGGCAAGCCGTCGCTGCGGAGCCGGGGGGTGTCGAGCACCCGGAAGCGGGTGCCCCCGCAGGGGTAGGCACCTGCGGGGGCACCGGTCAGTCCCGGGCCCAGTCCTGCCGGGCCGGGTCCTGCCACGGGGGCGGCGGTACGTCCCAGCTGTCCTCGTCCGGTTCCGCCTGCCACGCCACCAGCGCCTGCGGGGCACCGATCTGGTCCAGGTGGACCGCGTCGCCGCGTTCGCCGGTCACCGCGATCAGTCGCTGGCTGACCGTCCACGGGTGGCGCAGCTCCTCCAGGGACCACTCCACGACGCACCAGCCCTGGTCCCGCAGCCAGCGCCGCGGGCCTGCCTCCCAGGACGACCGTGCACCCGACCAGCCGACCGGGACTCCACCCTCCGGCCCCCGGGCCTCCAGCACCACGCCCAGCAGGCGCAACGAGGGCCAACTGAACGGCGCCCGGAACTGTGGCCCGGCCGCGTCGGTGTCGTGGCCGTAGGTGACATCGAGCAACGGAGTCGGCATCCCCATCCGCTTCAGCAGCATCCGGCTGGCCGTCTCTCCGGGGCCGGCCGACAGGTGGGTCGCCTCGCGCAGCACCCGCCTGGCGGCAACAATGCCCGAGCAGCCCCGCAGGTCCTGCAGCACGGTCTCGCACTCCTGGCGCAGCGCGGCCGGGTCGGCAGCCTGCCGTAGCGCCGAGTCGGCCACCACGAGGGCGGTGAGGTCGTCGTGCCAGGGATCGGCACGCCGAGCCAGGTCGACGATCGTCCGTGCCACCGATGACACGGCCACGTCCTCGACGCAGCGCACGTGGGAACCCGGAAGTCGACTGGCGGACACGTCGCGTTCCCCCGTGCTGCCGCCACCGGTGCCGGGCCGGATGAACATCGCCCGGGCCGGCAGCGACCACGGTCCCACGGCGAGGCCGTGGAGCAGGGCCGCGGAGATGCCCCCGACCACGCCGGGGTGGCTCGGGCGGGCCAGGCAGGCACGGACCAGTTGGAGGTGCCGCGCCACAGGGTCCTGCGGATAGCTGCGGGCGTAGACGCCGTGGCAGACCTTGACGATCGTGCCGTTGCTGACAGCGCGGCGGATCGATCCACGGTCCCCGTCAGGGCCGACGAGGTCGCTGCTGGTGAAGACGTCCTTGGCTGGGATCGAGAGGGCGGGGAGCGGGTCCTGAACGGTGGTCATGGGCTCATCCCACGCCAGCCGAACCGCTGGTTCAAGGGCGGCAACGAAACGGACAACACCATCCTGGCAAGGGACAACACCCTCGGCGTGGCGGACAACACCGCGGACACGGCAGCTCCCCGGAGCAGTGTCACCCCGGGGAGCTGCGCAGGTGGACGTCGGTCGATGCGTGTCGTCAGGCAGTGATGGCCGGCAGGCCCCGCTTGCGACGGCGGCGGTTGAGCAGCCAGCGGTCGATGAAGTTGGGCCGCCGGGCCACGAAGCTGCCGAGGGTGAGGTAGCCACTCACCTCGATCAGGGGCGCTCCGAGGGCGGGACGGTCTGGCACCTTCACCGCGATGCTGCCGGCCCCCTTGGTCAGCCGGTCTGCGCGCACCGCCCAGCCCTCGGGCAGGATCAGGCGTACGTCACCCATCCCGCCCTCGACGGTCAGCTTGATCAGCCGGGACGTGCTCTCGGCCTCCAGACAGACCAGGGTGACGTCACCGAGCCCGGTACTCACCCGCACGTACGGCGGGACGGACCACTGCCCCACGCGACGGTCGTCGTCGAACATGGCAGACAACACCAGCGGGTCCTCGGGGCTCCAGCCCGGCGGATTCGACTCGCCGGGGACCTGGACCCGGTCCAGCGGGCGGTTGACGGACGGCAACGCGGACACGTCCTGGGCCAGGAATGGCAGCTGCGGCGTCAGGTCCCCCACCAACGGGTCCAGGTCGCCGTACGTCTTCGCCTCCAGCGCCCTAGAGATGCGCTCCTGGGCCTCGGACATGGTCAGTCGACCGTCGCCCACCGCGTGCTGCAGCAGGCTGACGACCTCGTCCCGTTCGGCGTCCCCGATGCGCAGCTGGCGTTGGTCCGTCACAGCTCAGAGTGTACGGAGTCGGGCGACGCGGCCGGCCCCTCGGACCGCGCCTCGTCCTCCAGCAGGTGGATCAGCCCGTACCGGTAGGCGTCGCACAGCGCCTCCCAGGACGCCTCGATCACGTTGGTCCCGACGCCGACGGTGGTCCAGCTGTGCACCCCGTTGGTGGTGTCGATCAGCACCCGCACCGAGGCTCCCGTGCCGGACGCGCCGTCGAGGATGCGGACCCGGTAGTCCTGCAGGTCGTAGCCGGCGACCGCCGGGTACACCGGGGTGAGGGCACGACGGATCGCCATGTCGAGCGCATTGACCGGTCCATTGCCCTCGCCGACAAAGTACTGGACCTGCCCCCGGGCGACCAGCTTGACGATGGCCTCGCTGACGATGTCGGGGTCGTTCTCACCGTCGGCGAAGGAGGTGGTGGTCCAGTGCTTGATGGTGAAGACGTCGGGCAGCTGCCCGAGCTGCTCGCGCATCAACAGCTCGAACGAGGCGTCGGCCGCGTCGTACGTGTAGCCCTGCAGCTCCTTCTCCTTGACCCGCTCGGTCAGGGCCGCGGCCTGGCTGCGGTCGGAGAGGTCGAAGCCCAGCTGCTCGCCCTTGATCTGGATGTTCGCACGCCCGGCCATGTCGGAGACCAGCATCCGCATGTCGTTGCCGACCCGAGCCGGATCGATGTGCTGGTAGAGGTTGGGGTCGACCTTGATCGCCGAGGCGTGCAGGCCGGCCTTGTGGGCGAATGCCGAGGTGCCGATGTAGGCGCGGCGCGGCCCGGCGGGCACGTTGGTGATCTCCGCGACCGCCTGGGCGATGTGGGTGGCCTCGGCCAGGTGGCCCTCGGGCAGGACCTGCCAGCCGTACTTCAGCTCCAGGTTGGCCACCACGCTGATGATGTCGGCGTTGCCGGTCCGCTCCCCGTAGCCGTTGACGCAGCCCTGGACGTGCATCGCGCCGGCGTCGACGGCAGCAAGGGTGTTGGCGACCGCGCAGCCGGAGTCGTTGTGGCAGTGGATGCCGACCGGGGCACCCAGCTCGACGGCCGGGCCGACCACGTCGGCCATCCAACTGGGCAGCATGCCGCCGTTGGTGTCGCACAGCACCACGGCCTCGGCACCGGCCTCGGCGGCCGTGCGGACGACCTCGAGGGCGTATGCGCTGTCCAGCCGGTAGCCGTCGAAGAAGTGCTCGGCGTCGATGATCACCCGCATCCCCTCCGAGCGCAGGTGGGTCACCGAGTCCCGCAGCATCTCGAGGTTCTCCTCGAGGGTGGTGCGCAGCGCGTTGCGGACGTGGCCGACATGGCTCTTGGCGACCAGTGTGGCGACCTTGGCGCCGGAGTCGCGCAGCGCGGCGATCAACGGATCGTCGGCGGCCTTGATCCCGACCCGCCGGGTCATCCCGAAGGCGACCAGCTCGGCGTGCTTCAGGTCGAGCTCACCTGAGGTCGCCCGCTGGAAGAACTCGGAGTCCTTCGGGTTCGACCCCGGCCAGCCGCCCTCGATGAACCCGACGCCGAAGTCGTCGAGGTACGCGGCGATCCGGAGCTTGTCGTTGACCGACAACTGCATGCCCTCCTGCTGGGAGCCGTCACGCAGGGTGACGTCGTACACCTGGAAGGTCTCGGGTGCGGTAGGAAGGGTGGGAGCCATCTGGCCGGTCCTCATCATCGGGTGCGGTGGTTCGTGTCGTACGTCGGCAACAAAAAACCTCCTGTGACGGGACAGGAGGTTGAGCGCGCCGATCCCCCACAGGGATCAGGCACGCTCACACGTAATCAACGCGCCAGGGAGCTCGAGAAGGTACAACACAGAGCTCATCCTGCCTGCACTGCGGCACGGACACCATCGCCCGTCCCACGGGGTGAGACGGGCGAGGGAAGCAGGGAGACGGGTGGCGGAACCCGCGGGTCAGCAGACCTTGTGCATCCAGCCGTGGGTGTCCTCGACACGCCCGTACTGGATGTCGAGCAGGGCGTTGCGGATGTCCATCGTGTGCCGGCCCGAACCGCCGTCGCCGACGACGTACTCCTGGTCGCCGTCCTTGAAGGCCCGGACCGGGTTGACGACCGCGGCGGTGCCACAGGCGAAGGCCTCGGTGATCTCCCCCGAACGGATCCTCTGCAGCATCTCGTCGACGTCGATCCGCTCCTCGACCGGCTCCAGCCCGCGGTCATGGGCCAGTTCGAGGATCGAGCGACGGGTCACCCCCGGCAGAATGGAGCCGGACAGCTCGGGCGTATGCAGCCGGCCGTCCTTGGTCACCAGGAAGCAGTTCATCCCGCCGAACTCCTCCACGTAGCGGAACTCCGCCGCATCGAGGAACAGCACCTGCGGGCAGCCATGGGCGAACGCCTCCTCCTGGCCGGCCAGGCTCGCGGCGTAGTTGCCGCCGCACTTGGCCGCACCGGTGCCACCGGCGCCGGCCCGGGAGAAGCGGCGCGAGACCCAGAAGTCGACCGGCCGCACACCGGAGGAGAAGTACGGCCCCGAGGGAGAGGCGATGCAGTAGTAGCGCACCGTACGCGCCGGGCGGACGCCGAGGAAGTCCTCGTGGGCGACGGTGAACGGACGGATGTAGAGGCTGTCCTCCCCGCCGCCATCGGGCACCCAGGCGGCGTCGGCCCGCACCACCGCCTCGATCGAGGAGACGAAGTCCTCCACCGGCAGCGGCGGCAGCGCCAGGCGGACGGCGGAGTCCACCATCCGCTGGGCATTGACCTCGGGACGGAACAGCCAGATCGAGTTGTCGGCATGCCGATACGCCTTCAGCCCCTCGAACACCTCCTGCGCGTAGTGCAGCACCGCGGAGGCCGGGTTCATCGCCTCGGGACCGTACGCTACGACCTTCGCGTCGCCCCAGCCATCCTCCACCGTCCACGTGGCCACGGCCATGTGGTCGGAGAAGTGCTGGCCGAATCCAGGCGCGGCGAGGATCGCCGCGCGCTCCTCGGCCGAGGCCGGGGAGGGATGGGGGTGCACGTCGAACGCAAGACTCATAGGGAGAAATCTAGTCCCCTCCGGCCTCCGATGCCCGGCGGGCCGACCGGGTGAGACATCCATGTGCGAGTGGATCGCTGCCGCTCCCGGCCCGTGCCGTCCCGTACCCCGGCGGCGATCCGGGGCGATCCGGTGGCGATCCGGTGCCGCACCACAGTGAGATCGGGCACCGGTGGGCCCGCCTCGCCGCTAGCCTGACCGCGTGTCTACTCAGAACTCTGCTGATCGCCCCTCCATCGCCGTCATCGCCGGCGACGGCATCGGTCCCGAGGTCGTCGCCGAGGGCCTGAAGGTCCTCGACGCCGTCGCCGGGCCGGACGCCTTCGACAAGGTCACCTACGACCTCGGCGCCGACCGCTGGCTGCGCACCGGCGAGGTGCTCCCCGAGTCCGAGATGGAGTCGCTCGCCCAGCACGACGCCATCCTGCTCGGCGCCGTCGGTGCCGCCCCCGGCGACACCCGCATCCCGTCCGGCATCCTGGAGCGTGGCCTGCTGCTCAAGCTCCGCTTCGCGTTCGACCACTACGTGAACCTGCGCCCCTCCAAGCTGTACCCGGGCGTGCCGACCCCGCTGGCCCCCCACGTCACCGACGGCAAGGAGGTCGACTTCGTCGTCGTCCGTGAGGGCACCGAGGGCCTCTACGCCGGCAACGGCGGCCGCCTCCGCGCCGGCACCGTGCACGAGGTCGCCACCGAGGTCTCGGTCAACACCGCGTACGGCGTCGAGCGGGTTGTGCGCTTCGCGTTCGAGCACGCCACCACCCGCCGCAACAAGGTCACCCTGGTTCACAAGCACAACGTGCTGGTGCATGCCGGTGGCCTGTGGCGCCGCATCTTCGAGTCCGTCGCTGCCGAGTACCCGCAGGTCGAGACCGACTACCTGCACATCGATGCGGCGACCATTTTCATGGCCACCGACCCGGGCCGCTTCGACGTGATGGTCACCGACAACCTGTTCGGCGACATCATCACCGACCTCGCCGGCGCCGTCACCGGCGGCATCGGCCTGGCCGCCTCGGGCAACCTGAACCCGTCGGGCGCCTACCCGTCGATGTTCGAGCCCGTCCACGGCTCCGCCCCCGACATCGCCGGCCAGCAGAAGGCCGACCCGACCGCCGCCATCCTGTCGGTCGCGATGATGCTCGACCACCTGGGCCGGACCGACGAGGCCGCGAAGATCACCGCTGCGGTCAATGCCGACATCCTCGAGCGTGGCAGCACCGTGCGGACGACCGCCGAGATCGGCGACGCCATCGCTGCTCGGGTCTCCTGACCTGATCCGGGCGCGTCGACACGTGACCACCCCCTACTCCCGCTGGGACACCCCCGACCTGGTCGAGGCCGCCCTGCGCGAGTCCCTGCGGGTGGGATACCTCGAGTCGACGCGCTCGGAGACCGGCCGATTCCTGGCCACTCTCGCCGCCTCCCGTCGCGGCACCATCGCCGACCTCGGCACCGGCTCCGGAGTCGGCGCGGCCTGGCTGCGTACCGGTGCTCCTCCTGGCACGCGGGTCGTCACCGTCGAACGCGACGCTGCACTGGCCGCCTCGGCGGCCCGCCTGTTCGCCGACACCGGCGTCGAAGTGCTGTCCTGCGACTGGTCCACGCTGGACTGGTCGGCCCACCGGATCGACGCACTCTCGCTGATCACGATCGACATCGGTACCGCCGGCGGGGCGCGCGAACGCCTGGTCGACCTCCTGGCCCCGGGCGGGTTCTTGGTCCTCGACGACCTGCACAGCTGGCGAGACTTCCCCAACGGCCGCGTCGACCGGATGGTCCTGGAGGCCTGGAAGCACGAGAGCAGGCTGGTCTGCACCGAGCTCCACGTGGCTCCGGACGCCAGCGTGCTGCTCTGCTGCCGGCGCTGACCGAGCCCGGCCCACCCCGAACCTGCTCGCCCCCTGGCGAGCGTACGCCGGCGAGGGATCCGCACGGACGACACGAGGGTCCGGGCCCATCACGGATGGGCCCGGACCCTCGAACTTCTTGTCAGCCTGTCGCCGTTGTCCCGGGAGCACCGACCCCGGTACGGCGTGGTCGCCCAGGAGCGACCACGGGTCAGCGACCCGCTTGGCCCTCGACGTAGTCCTCGGTGCCCTGGTCCTCGTCGACCCAGGCCATCAGGCCGCGCAGCTCCTTGCCGACAGCCTCGATCGGGTGCTCCTCGCCGGCCTTGCGGTACTCCAGGAACTTCTTGCGGCCGTTCTTCTGGTCGTCGACGAAGTCCTTGGCGAAGGCACCGGACTGGATGTCCGCCAGCAGCCCCTTCATGGCCTGCCGGGAAGCGTCCCCGATGACCTTCGGGCCGGCGATGTAGTCGCCGTACTCGGCGGTGTCGGAGATCGACCAGCGCATCTTGGCGATGCCACCCTCGTACATCAGGTCGACGAGCAGCTTGAGCTCATGGAGGCACTCGAAGTAGGCGATCTCGGGCTGGTAGCCGGCCTCGACCAGGGTCTCCCACCCGGCGGTTACCAGGTGGGACATGCCACCGCAGAGCACGGCCTGCTCGCCGAACAGGTCGGTCTCGGTCTCCTCGGTGAAGGTGGTCTTGATGACCCCGGCGCGGGTCGCGCCGATACCGGCGGCCCAGGACAGCGCCAGCGCCTGGCCCTCACCCTTGGGGTCCTGCTCGACGGCGATCAGCGCCGGGACGCCGCGGCCGTTCTCGTACTCACGACGGACCAGGTGGCCCGGGCCCTTCGGCGCGACCATGGCGACGGTCACTCCGGCCGGGGGCTTGATCAGGTCGTAGCGGATGTTGAAGCCGTGGGCGAAGAACAGCGCATCGCCGTCGTTGAGGTGCGGAGCGATCTCGGCGGCGTACATGTCGGCCTGGAACTGGTCCGGGACCAGGATCATGACGACGTCCGCCTCGGCAGCAGCCTCGGCCGGGGTCAGCACGCGAAGGCCCTGCTCCTCGGCGCGGGCACGGGACTTGCTGCCCTCCTGCAGGCCGATCCGGACGTCGACGCCCGAGTCGCGCAGGTTCAGCGAGTGGGCGTGCCCCTGCGAACCGTAGCCGATGACGGCGACCTTGCGACCCTGGATCAGGGAAAGGTCGGCGTCCTTGTCGTAGAACATTTCAGCTGCCACTGAGCTAACTCCTTGTGTGAATGGGGGTGGCCGGGACCCGCCCCGCGGCTGCCAGCCTAGACCGGCGGCAGCGTACGGGGCGGGGGTGTATCACCGTTGGGTCTGTTGGCCCCGGTCCTTGCGGGGCCTCTCGCTGATCGACTTGGGGCCGCGCCCGAGGGCGACCAGGCCCGACTGGGCCAGCTCGCGGATGCCGTACGGCTCCAGCATCGTCAGCAGGGAGTCGAGCTTGTCCGGGTTGCCGGTGACAACCATGGTGATCGAGTCGGGGGTGACGTCGACGGTCTTGGCTTTGAACAACTGGACGATGTCGAGAATTTCGCGGCGCGTGTTGGCATCGCAGCGGACTTTGACGACCTGGAGCTCGCGGCGGATCGCGTCCGGCTCCAGTTCGACGATCTTGAGCACCTCGATCAGCTTGTTGAGCTGCTTGGTGATCTGCTCGAGGACGAGGTCGTCGACATCGACGACGATGGTCATCCTGGAGACGTCTTCATTCTCGGTCGGGCCCACGGCCAGCGACTCGATGTTGTAGCCGCGGCGGGAGAAGAGGGCCGAGACCCGGGTCAGGACGCCCGGTCGGTCGGCGACCAGGACGCTCAGGGTGCGGTGGCTCACAGTTCTTCCTCTTCCCACTTCGGCGCCATGTCGCGCGCAATACGGATGTCGTCGTTGCTGGTGCCGGCCGGAACCATAGGCCACACCATCGCGTCCTTGTTGACCACGAACTCGACCACGACCGGGCGGTCGTTGATCGCCATGGCCTGTTCGATCACCGCGTCGACCTCCTCGGGGGTCTCGGCGCGCAGGCCGACACACCCCATCGCCTCGGCGAGCTTCACGAAGTCGGGAATGCGGTAGGAGTGCAGGTCGGTGTTGGAGTAGCGGGCGTCGTAGAACAATGTCTGCCACTGCCGCACCATGCCGAGCGACTCGTTGTTGATCACGGCGATCTTGATCGGGATGCCCTCGAGCGCGCAGGTGACCAGTTCCTGGTTGGTCATCTGGAAGCAGCCGTCACCGTCGATGCCCCACACGACGGCGTCGGGCTGGCCCACCTTGGCGCCCATCGCCGCGGGCACGCAATAGCCCATCGTGCCGAGGCCGCCGGAGTTGAGCCAGTGGCCCGACTTCTCGAACGGCAGGAAGTGCGCCGCCCACATCTGGTGCTGGCCCACGCCGGCCGCGTAGTAGGCGTCGGGGCCGGCGATCTCACCGATCCGCTTGATCACCCGCTGCGGGGAGAGACGGTCGCCCTCGGCCTCCCAGCCGAGCGGGTACTTGTCGGCCATTCCGGTCAGGTGCCGGGTCCAGGGCTCGTAGCTCGGCAGCTCGACCTCCCCGAGCGTGGCGTTCAGGTCGCTGAGGACGTCCTTGGCGTTGCCGACGATCGGCACGTCGGCGATGCGGTTCTTGGAGATCTCGGCGGGGTCGATGTCGGCATGGATGACCTTCGCTCCGGGGGCGAAGGACTCCAGCTGGCCGGTCACCCGGTCATCGAAACGGGTGCCGAGCGCGATCAGCAGGTCCGCCTGCTGCAGGGCCCCCACAGCGGCCACAGTGCCGTGCATGCCGGGCATGCCGAAGTTGAGCGGGTGGGAGTCCGGGAAGGCGCCGCGGGCCATCAGGGTGGTGACGACCGGGATACCGGTGCGCTGGACGAGCTCGGCGAGCTCCTCGTGTGCCTGCGACTTGACGACGCCGCCACCGATGTACAGCACCGGGCGGCGCGACTCGGCGATCAGTCGGGCGGCCTCCTTGACCTGGCGCTGGTGCGGGCGGGTGGTCGGACGGTAGCCGGGCAGGTCCATCTCGTCAGGCCACACGTACGGGGCCTGGCTCTGCAGCGCGTCCTTGGTGATGTCGACCAGCACCGGCCCCGGGCGGCCGGAGGCGGCGATGTAGAAGGCCTCCTTGATCGCGAGCGGGATGTCGGCGGCCTTGGTGACCAGGAAGCTGTGCTTGGTCACCGGCATCGTGATGCCGCGGATGTCGGCCTCCTGGAAGGCATCCGTGCCGATCATCGCCGACCCGACCTGGCCGGTGATGGCGACCATCGGGACCGAGTCCATCATCGCGTCGGCGATCGGGGTGACCAGGTTGGTCGCGCCGGGCCCGGAGGTCACCATGCACACGCCGACCCGACCGGTCGTCATGGCGTAGCCCTCGGCGGCGTGTCCGGCGCCCTGCTCGTGGCGGCACAGGATGTGCCGGATCTGCCCCGAATCCATCAGCGGGTCGTACGCCGGCAGGATGGCCCCGCCGGGGAGACCGAAAATGACATCGACGCCGACCTGCTCCAGCGACCGGACGAGCGACTGGGCACCCGTCAACATCGGTGTGGTGGACGTGGCGGTGTTGTCCTCCATGGCCTCTCTACTTCCTCTGGACGGTGGGAACTGTCGAACGTGATTCTGCAACAAAAAACCCCCGCCGCCAGGTGGCGCGCGAGGGAGCGTGTCTGGTCGGGCCTCTGCCCACCGGACACGCTAGCCAACTACGAGAATCATGCTGAGCACGGCACGTACCTTTCCGCAGATCGCCGCGGGTGTCAACCGGAACGGGCTCATTCCCACGATGTGGGCAGTTGCGCGAGACCGGGCGTCGCAACGTCCTCGTTGAGGAGTAGGCGGGCGAAGGCTCCGCGGGGGTGATCTCCCGCACCCGGCACTGTCCCCGCCACTAGGGTGGGGCCATGTCGTTCACCGCCGACCTCAGCGTGACCCATGCCGACTTCTTCGAGGCGTTCTGGGCCCATCCGTTCCTCCAGAGCCTCATCGACGCGACCGCCTCCCGCGACGCGGTGGTGCACTACGTCAGCCAGGATGCCGGCTACCTGCAGGGCTTCCTGCGCTGCTACGGGCTCGGCCAGGCCAAGGCGCCGGACACGCAGTGGGCCGCCTTCTTCCTCGAGGGTGCGCGGGTCATGCTCGAGGAGGAGCCGGATGCCCACCGGGCACTTGTCGAGCACTTCGGGGTGGCCTACGAGCAGTGCTCCAGCCCGCGGCTGGCACCGACCGCGCAGGCGTACGTCAACCACATGGAGCTGGCCGGTCACGACACCCTGGGCGTACTGATGGCGGCGCTGCTGCCCTGCCAGTGGACGTACACCTGGGCGGCGCTGCGGGCCCAGCGCGAGCGGACCATCGGCCAGGACCACCCGTTCCGGGGGTGGTTCGACTTCTACACCTCCGAGGCGTGCCAGGATCTGGTGTCCGACTACCGGCGGCGTACCGACGAGCTGGCCGCGGCCGCCGGACCGCTGGAGCGGGCCCGGATGGCGCGGGCGTTCGCCGACTCGCTGTACTACGAGGTCGCGTTCTGGCAGATGGCGGCCACCGGGGAGACCTGGGAGCGGCTGCCCGCCCGGGTCCTCGATGCCGACCACGCCCCGTCACCACACCGGTAGGAGCATGTCGGGGCCCGACCGTCGCCCGAGGGGTCAGGCGGTCAGTCCGCGCCGCGGGCCTCGGCCAGCGCGACCGCCTCACCGCGGGGTCGGCGCAGCAGCTCGACGAGCAGCCCCACGTACAGCAGCAGTCCGACCAGCGGGGTGACGTTGGCGACCAGGTCCTGCCACCAGGTGTACCGGGCGGCGGCCTCGAACGTGTAGGGCAGCACGGTCAGCGGCAGCTGGATGCTGATCCATGCCCCCCAGGCCAGGCCGACCCGGCGGACCCAGGTGGGCAGCCCCCGGTCGGTGGTCACCGCGACGAGCAGCGGCAGCACCCACACGAAGTGGTGCGTCCAGGCCAGCGGCGAGGCGAGATTGGTGGCCAAGCCGACCAGCGACACCGCGAAGACCTGGTGGCCGGTCAGCCACCAGTAGCGGGCGACCAGCAGGGCGAGGACGCAGACCAGGGCCCCGAGCACGAGCCCGGCGGTGGTGGCCGGGGTGTTGATGCCGAAGAAGCGGGTCGTCATCCCGCTGAGGGACTGGTTGCCGACGTACTGTGCACCCGATGTGCCCGCCGGGATGTCACCGGTCCAGAATCTTCGGCTCTCCTCGGAAAACACCACGAACGCCAGCGCGGTCGCCGCGACGAAGGTCGCGGCGCTGGTCCAGGCCAGCCGCGAGCGCCGGGCGAACAGGGCGAACACCCCGAACAGCGCCGGGGTCAGCTTGATCGCCGCCGCGACACCGATGCCGACACCGCGCGGCCAGCGCCGCGCCCGGTCCGGCAGCAGGTCCAGCACCACCAGCGCCATCAGCAACGTGTTGACCTGGCCGTACCCCAGCGTCGTACGCAACGGCTCGACCGCCACCAGTGCAGCGGCACCGACTAGGCCGAGGACCCAGCCGCGCGGCACCCCGCAGCGACGCAGCACCGACTGCTGGCCCCAGACGATCAGGGCCACCCAGACCAGCTGGACCACGACGATCGGGCCGAACGCCAGGGGCACCATCAGCAGCGCGGCGAACGGCGGGTAGATGTAGTACAGGCCCCAGCCGGGACTGCGTACTGCGTAGATGTCCCCGCCGTCCAGGAGCGTCCGGACTCCCAGCCGGTAGATGTCCAGGTCGATCATGGCCGGGCGCCAGGGCCACAGGGATCCGCCGGTGATGACGAACGGGACCACCAGGATCGCGACCACCAAGGGGAGGCCGAACTCGACCAGGAAGCGGCCGACGCCGCGTCCGCCGGTCACCCGCTGCTCGGGGGTCGCGGACACCGCGGTGCTCACAGGACGTTCCGCAGCGGTTCACCTGCCGCCCAGCGGCGCAGCTGGGAGCCGATCAGGGCGTCGGCCCGCGGTCCGAACGCGTCGGACCATCCACCGACGTGGGGGGTGATCGTCACCCCCGGGGTGGTCCACAGCGGGTGGTCCACCGGCAGCGGTTCGGGGTCGGTCACGTCGATCGCCGCCCGCAACCGGCCGCTGGCGCACTCGGCCAGCAGGGCGTCGGTGTCAATGATCGGGCCGCGGGCCACGTTCACCACCAGTGCGCCGTCGGGCAACAGGGCGAGCGCCTCTGCGTCGAGCATGTGCCTGGTCTGCTCGGTGAGCGGACAAATGACGAACAGTACGTCGATGTTCGGCAGCAGCTGCGGCAGGTGCTCGAACGGGTGCACGTACGGCTCGCCGGCAGCCAGGTCACCGGCGCGCTCCCGGCGCGCCACCAGGGTGATCCCGGCGGTCTCGAAGCCCTCGAGCCGACGTCGGATGGCGTGGCCGATCCGTCCGTAGCCCAGGATCATGGCGCGTCGGTCGGCCAACGACCGGGTCAGCCAGCGGCTCCACCGCCGGTCCGGCTGGGCTCCGTTGCGGGCGTGCACGTCGAGGTCGCGCAGGTTGGCCAGCGCCAGGGCGAGCGCAAGCTCTGCGGTGGAGGTGTCATGGATCCCGGCGCCGGTGCACAGGGTGACCCCCTCGGGAACCAGCGGGACCAGGTCCTCGTACCCGGCCAGCTGGGACTGGACGACCCTGAGCTTCGGCATCTCCGCGGCCCGTTGCAGGGCGCGGCTGCCGTTCGGGTAGGGCAGCACCAGGAACTCGACCTCGGCCAGCGTGCGAGGCCACCGGACCTCGGCACCCTGGCAGTCGTCCTGAGTGAAGAAGTCGACGTCGATGCCCTCGGGCAGCGGACCGATGGATGCCTCGGCGTCGGCACGGTCGGCGTAGGGCAGCCAGGCCAGGCGCGCCATCAGGCGCTCCGAACCACGTGGCCGGCGGCGGCGAGCGCCTCCTTGACCTCGCCCACGCCGAGCGTGCCGAAGTGGAAGACGCTGGCGGCAAGGACTGCATCGGCGCCCGCGTCGGCGGCCTCCACGAAGTGCTGGACCGTCCCGGCCCCGCCGGAGGCGATCAGTGGCACGTCGACCACCTTGCGGACGGCGGAGAGCATCTCGAGGTCGAATCCATCGGTGGTGCCGTCCGCATCCATCGAGTTCAGCAGGATCTCCCCGGCCCCCAGCTCCACCCCGCGGCGGGCCCACTCGAGGGCATCGATGCCGGCCGAGGTGGTGCCCCCATGGGTGGTGACCCCGTAGCCGGACGGCATGCCCGGCTCGCGTCGGGCGTCCACCGACAGCACCAGGACCTGGTTCCCGAACCGCTGGGTGATGTCGCGGATCAGTTCTGGGCGCCGGATCGCCGCAGTGTTGACCGACACCTTGTCGGCCCCGGTGCGCAGGAGGACATCGACGTCCTCGACCGAGGAGACACCACCGCCGACGGTGAGCGGGATGAAGACCGACTCGGCGGTCCTGCGGACCACGTCATGGGTGGTCTCGCGCCCCTGCACCGAGGCGGAGATGTCGAGGAAGGTGACCTCATCCGCCCCCTCGCGTCCGTACAGCGCGGCCAGTTCGACCGGGTCGCCCGCGTCGCGAAGGTTCTTGAAGTTGACCCCCTTGACGACGCGCCCGTCGTGGACGTCCAGACACGCGATGACGCGAATGGCAACACTCATGGGGTGCAGCCTAGTCGCCCGGCAGATCGCCAGGCTCCGCGACCGCGGCGTCGTCGTCCTCCTCGGGAAGCGTGACGATGGCCTCGACCACTCCCCGCTGCATCCGGTGGCGGACCTCGTGGCAGGTGTCGCGCAGGTGTCCCGGCCCGGCCGCCGTCGCGACCTGGTCGGCCAGGTCGATCACCAGTCGGGTCCACCGGACGAAGTCGCCGGCGCTCATGTCGTTCTCGGCCAGGATGCCGGCCAGGGGCTCCCCCGCGCACCACGCGTGGGCGGCCTGCGCGAAGCCGGTGGGCAAGTCGATCTGTGCCTCCAGCCGGGCGTCCCGCTCGACCAGGGCGATCCGTCGGGCGACCTGGCGGATCTGGTCGTACGCGGCGCCGGCGACCAGGTCCGGCATCCGCTGCGGCCGGTGCTCGTCCCCCTTGCGGGGCTCGTACGTGAAGACCGACAGCACCGCGGCCAGCTGCGGCGCCGACAGCCCGTCCAGCGCCCCCTCCCGGATGCTCTCGGCCACGACCAGGTCGTCCTCGGAGTAGATCTGTGCCAGCACCCGGCCCTCCCGGGTGACCTCCAGGTCGTCCTCGTCCCGTCCGGCACGCAGGTAGCCCAGCGATCCCAGCACCGTGCAGATCTTGTCGAAGCGCTCGGCGATCGAACGGGTCCGGCGGGCGACCTGGTGCTCGAGGCCGCGGGCGTCGCGCTCGGCGCGCAGCGCCTTCTCCGCCCATCGGGCATGCACCTCGCGATCAGGGCAGGTGTGGCAGGGGTGCCCGGCGAGTCGGTCGCGCAGGTCCGCGATCTGCTCGCGCTGGGCGGGGCCGAGCGAGCCCTGGGGCCGTACGTGTGCCGGGGTCGTGTCCAGCTGGTCCAGCCGCTGCCGGAAGGCCGCGGCTAGGCTGTGCCGGTGCGAGGGATCGCGGGACTGGAAGTGCTTGGGGACCTTGACCCTGCCGATCGCCTCCGGCGGGGTCGGGAAGTCGTTCAGCGACAGCCGCCGCACCTGGCGGTCCATCGTCATCACGGTGGGACGGGGACCCTCCTGGGTACTGGCCCGCCCGTTGTCGAGGACCACCACCCAGCCCTGGGAACGTCCGCTGGGCACCCGGACGATGTCGCCGGGCCGCAGGGCGATGAGCAGGCGCTCGGTCTCCTCGCGTCGGGCGGCCCGGTCCTGCTTCACCGCGCTGGTCTCGATCCGGTGGATCTCTGCCCGCATCCGCGCGTACTCCATGAAGTCACCACGGTCACAGGCGGCCTGGGCGGCGAGGTCGTCGTAGTCGCCGGAGGCCCGGGCCAGCTTGCGCGCCAGCCCGACCACGGACCGGTCGGTCTGGAACTGGGCGTACGACAACTCCAGCACCGTGCGCACCTGGCTGCGGGGCATCCGGTTCAGCATGTTGACGGCCATGTTGTAGGTGGGCCGGAAGGCGGAGCGCAGCGGGTAGGTGCGCTTGCTCGCCAGGCCGGCCAGGGCCCGCGGATCCATCCCCGGCTGCCAGACCACCACACCATGGCCCTCGACGTCGATGCCGCGACGGCCCGCCCGGCCGGTCAGCTGGGTGTACTCCCCCGGGGTGATGTCGACGTGCGCCTCGCCGTTGAACTTGGTCAGCTTCTCGATCACCACCGAACGGGCCGGCATGTTGATGCCGAGGGCCAGCGTCTCGGTGGCGAACACCACCTTGATCAGGCCGGCCTCGAAGCACTCCTCCACGCACTCCTTCAGCGCCGGCAGCACGCCGGCATGGTGCGCCGCCACACCGCGCAGCAGCCCGTCGACGAACAGGTCGTAGCCGAGCGCCCGCAGGTCGTCCTCGGAGAAACCGGCGGTGTGGCGCCGGACGATGTCGAGGATGGCGGCCTCCTCGTCCGGCCCGTTCAGGTGGATCCGGGCGGCCTGGAGCTGGCGCACCGCAGCATCACAGCCTTGGCGGGAGAAGATGAACACGATCGCGGGCAGCAGGTCGGCGTGCTGCAGGATCCGGACGACCTCGGCCCGGTGCGCGGGACGGTAGCCGGACCGCTCCTGGTGCTGCCGCGCCGCCCCGCCGCCGTACCGGTCGCTGCCCCCTCGACCGGAGCGCCTACCCTTGCCGGACCTGCCGCGCGGACGGCGCGCGTCGTCCCGGACCGTACGGGACTCGTCCTTGGCGATCGTGACCAGTGCGGGGTTGACGTCGTACGATGCGGCCCGGTCCTCGATATCGGCGGTCGGGGCGACATCGGCGAACAGGTCCATCAGCCGGTTGCCGACCAGGACGTGCTGGTACAGCGGCACCGGTCGGCGCTCGGAGACCACGACCTCCATCTCGCCGCGCACCTCGGCCAGCCAGTCGCCGAACTCCTCAGCGTTCGAGACGGTCGCGGACAGGCAGATCAACTGGACCGAGTCGGGCAGTCCGATGATGATCTCCTCCCACACCGGCCCCCGGAACCGGTCGGCCAGGTAGTGCACCTCGTCCATCACCACGTAGCCGAGCCCCTTCAGGGTCGAGGAGCCGGCGTACATCATGTTGCGCAGCACCTCGGTGGTCATCACCACCACCGGGGCCTCGGAGTTGATCGACGAGTCGCCGGTCAGCAGGCCGACCCGGGAGGCACCGTGGCGCTCCACCAGGTCGTTGTACTTCTGGTTGGACAGCGCCTTGATCGGGGTGGTGTAGAAGGCCTTGCGGCCCTGCGCCAGTGCCAGGTGGACGGCGAACTCGCCGACGATCGTCTTGCCCGCCCCGGTGGGGGCGGCCACGAGCACCCCGGAGCCCCCTTCCACCGCCTGGCAGGCCTCGACCTGGTAGTCGTCGAAGTCGAAGGAATAGCCCACGGAGAAGTCGCGCAGCTCCGGGAATGCCTGGCCCCGGCGGAACCTGGCATACCGTTCGGCCGGGGTGAGGGCCTCAGCGTCGTCCATGGTCCGAACATAGCGCGGGCCCTGTCCGCCGGTGTGGGACTCAGCGGCCTCGGCGGCCGGTAAGGACCCGTGGCGACGGGGTGAAGATCGTCAGTGCCCCGCGGTCGGCGCAGATGCTCAACGGCACCGGCCCGAGTTCCTCGCCGTCCGCCATGCCGTACAGACCGTCGCCGTCCACCACGACCTCGCGAGCACGCAATTGCTCGACCGCGGGGTCGCGGACGAACGTCCCGCTGAACAGGGACGGCAGCAGGCGGATGAACGTGGCCCGACTGACCGGGTGCACGATCGTCACGTCGAGCAGCCCGTCACCGACGTCCGCTGAGGGGCACAGTGCCATGCCGCCGCCCAGGTAGCCGGCGTTGCCGACCGCCACCAGGATCGCCGGCAGCTCGCGTTCCTCGCCGTCGATCACCAAGCGGTACGGCAGCGGCTCGAAGCGGGCCAGCTCGACCATGGCCGACCAGGCGTAGCGCAGCCTGCCCCGGGGGAAGGTGGTGGTGTTGGCGCGCAGGTTGACGTGCGCGTCGAACCCGCTGGAGACGATGGACAGCACGTGTTCATGGTCGTCGTTGCCGGAGCCGCCGACGAGATCCCCGGTGACCCGGGCCAGGTCGATCAGCCGGGTCCGGCCACGCACCACCACCCGCGCCGCGGCGACCGGGTTCGCCGGAGGCAGTCCCAGGCCGCGGCAGGAATCGTTCCCGGTGCCCGCCGGGATCAGCCCGAGCGGCACCGGGGTACCGGCGCACGCATTGGCCCCGAGGTGCATCATCCCGTCCCCGCCCATCACCAGCAGGGCATCGGAGCGTCGATCCCCCTCGGCCGGGCGCGCTTCGGCCACCGCACGCCTGCAGTGAGCGGTGGCCTCGGCGAAGCTCCCGGCCAGGTGGACCTGCAGGTCCGCATCCGGCAGGGAGGTGACCAGCTCGGTGACGACCTTGGGCAGGAGCTTACGCGCCCTGCCCCGCCCTGCACTGGGGTTCACCACCAGCGACAGGACGGGCCGCTGGTCACTCACCGGTGATCCGGCCGGCGAGGTAGTCGGCTTCCTCCGCCGCCAGCCGTCGGGCCTTGCGCCGGTCGTTGATCCGGCACAGCACCTCGGCCACCACGTACAGCACGGTCATCGGCAAGGCGAGGGCCAGCATGGAGATCGGGTCGGTCGAAGGGGTGGCGACCGCCGCGAAGACGAACATGCCCACCACCGCGTACGAACGTGCCCCACCCAGCTGCTTGCCGGTGACGACGCCGGCGAGGTTCAGCGCGACGAGCACGACCGGCAACAGGAAGGCGACCCCGAAGACCAGCATGAGCTGGATCATGAAGTTCAGAAACGGCACCATCTCGACCATGTTCGCGACCGGGGAGTCCTGCGGGGTGAACCCCATCAGGACCACGAGCCCCTTGGGCAGCACCCAGTAGCCGAGGGCGACTCCGGTGAGGAACAGCGGCACGCCCGCCCCGATGAAGACCAGCGACCACTTCTTCTCGTTGGCCAGCAGGCCCGGCGCGATGAACGCCCAGACCTGGTAGAGCCAGAGGGGACTGGTGACCACCGCGCCCGCGATGGCGACGATCTTGATCGCCAGGGTCAGCGGCGCGGCGACGCCGGCGTTGACCACCATCACTTCCTGCCCGGGCCGGGACTCGTTGAAGACCTCCACGGCACGCAGGTACGGGTTGAGCAGGATCTCGTACAACGGTTGGTAGACGAATGCCATCGCCGCCATGCCGATGGCCACGATCAGGACGATGAGGATCACCCGATAACGCAGCTCGCGGAAATGGTCCGACAGCGTCATCCGCCCGTCCTGCGAGATCGCTGGAGGGCGGAGCCAGGCAAGTCGTCGCTTCTTCGCAGGCTCTCCGGCGGCCTCGGCCGACTGTTCCGCGGGACTGGGCGGGACCGCCTTGTTGGCGTCCAGTGCCTCGGTCACGGGGCTCAGAGTCCCCTCTTGTGCTCCGGATCGATGATCTCGGCGTCGTGGATCTCATCGTCCTGGAGCGCCTCGCCGGCGGTCGGCTGCGGCTTGCCGTCCACGGCCTTCGGCGTGGCAGCGCCGTCGGACTTCTCCGGGCTGCCCTTGATGTCCTTGGTCTCTTCCTTGAACTCGCGGATCGCGCGGCCGGTGCTCTTGCCCAGGCCTGCCAATCGGGTACCCCCGAACAGCAGCAGCACGATGGCGAGGATGATCAGGAGTTCGGTGGGCCCCAAGCCCAGAACGAGGGGAGTCATGTCGTCCTCTGTAGCAGTCAATGGCGGGCGTTGGCGAATCTGAACGGAAAACCCCCGACGTACTCGGGGTCGAAGGACAGGTCCGCTCCCTCAGATTCTACGCCGTCTCGGTCCTCCCCAGTCAGTTCCGGGGAGCCAGTGGAACGGTGCGCATCCAAGGGCTTGATCTGGTCGAGGAGTCCGAGGATCTCCTCGACCTGGCTCCCGACCATGTCCAACTCGGACATCACGTCCTCGGCCTTGTGCCACAGCCACACGGCATAGGCGACCAGCCCGAGCAGGCCCACCAGGGCGATGCCCAGGAAGCCCAGGACCCAGATCATGTGCCCGACCCTACCCGACCACGTGGCGTGGGCCCGCCCCATGCCTGCTGGCGGTACAGCTCCAGGGTGGCTGCCGCCCGCTGCTTCGCCCCGGCGTCGGCGCCGGGCGGATCGAGCAGGACGGCGCCGCCCCCGCAGCGCAACAGCAACCCGGTCAGCCAGGCCGGGTCGAGCACGCCGAGGGTCACGACCAGGTCACCCTCGTGGGGCTCACGCCCGGCGGCGGCCGCATCGTCGGGGCCGGCAGGGCGGACGTCGCCGGTCGGGTAGTACTCGACGATCCACGCGGCGTCGGCACGCACCCACAGGGTGATCTGGTCGGCGCGGGCGAGCCGTTCGGTCCAGTCCGGGCGGCCTGCGTCCGGCCCGTGATCGAGCGCTCGGCGCTCCAGCACCTCGGCGTGCCGGATCCGGTCCATCCGGAACGACCGGCGGTCGGTGCGATCCAGGTCCCACGCCTCCAGGTACTGGTAGCCGTCGACGATCCGGGTGGACAGCGCGTCCACCGTACGACTCGTCCGCCGCCCCCGGGCATCCACGTAGTCCAGGGCCAGGCTGTGGCGCTCCTCGAGGGCCCGGCCGATCGCCTCGCGTACCTGCGGGGTGCCGGAGGCGACGCTCACCTGGATCCGGTCGGCGATCGGGGCGTGCTCCCGCGCCACCCGCGCGATCTTGGCCCGAGCGGACTCCACCACCTCGGCGGTCCGCCCGGTCGCGGTATCGGCCAGCGTCCGCAGGCCGACCAGCAGGGTCACGGCCTCGTCGGCGCTGAACCGGGCCGGCCGGGTCGGGGCGTTGTCGATCCCCGGGCGGACCACGTCGTCGCGCTCCAGCGCCTCCAGGTCCACATCGAGCAGGTAGAAGCCGAGCTGGCCGGGGATCTCACACATCGTCAGCAGCCGCAGGTCGGCCCTCGCCTGGGCCGGGCTGATCGCGAACTCCCGGGCCACCTCGGCGACGGTGGTCTCGTCCCGGCCGTGCAGCCACGTGCTCATCGCGAGCAGTCGGGGCACCTGTTCAGCTGCGGTGGCGGCCACTGCCTGCTCCTTCGGGACCGGGAGCCTCCAGCATCGCGGTGAGGTGCTGCAGGAGGGCGGTACGCAACTCGGGCGGGTCCAGCACCAGGACATCCGTGCTGAGCGCCGCCAGCTCACCGACGAACGTGCCGGGGTAGCCGTAATCGACGCTCCACGCCCGGTAACCCTCCGGTGCCGGCCGGTCGACCGGGGTCAACGAACGGTGCGGCAGCCCGGTCTCGCGCCCGGCACGGATCGCGACCACCGCCCGGTGCTCCGCCTTCATCCCGGCGATGTCGGCGCTGATCCGGTCGACCTGCGCCGGGTCGGGCGCCGGGTAGGTCCCCCGGGCCGCCGCGGCCTGCACCCGGCCCCGGATCCGGGCCAACTTGAACCGCCGTACGTCCCCGCCACGGTCCAGGTCGGCACCGAACAGGTACCACTGGCCGTGGGCCATCGCCAGGCCCCACGGCTCGACCCGCCGGGTCCCCCGGTCGGCGTAGTCGAAGCTGACCCGGCGCCTGGTCGCGATCGCGTCCCGCAGCCCGGCCAGTTCGTGGGTCGCCAGGGGACGGGTCTCGGCGACCTCGGTCGGCACGAACAACGAGGACAGGTCGTCCTCGCTGTCCGGGGCGGCACCGATCGTCCGCAGCTTCATCATCGCCCGCTGGGACGAGGCGGCCATGCCCGCCTGGCGCCAACTCCGGGCCGCCAGCGCGACCGCCGCCGCCTCCTCCGGGCTCAGGTCGACAGGTTCGAGCTGGAAGTCCCCCTGGGGGATCCGATAGCCCTCGTCCTCGCCGACCCCGGAGGTCTGGATCGGCAGGTTCATCTCGCGCAGCGCCCGCTTGTCCCGCTCGAAGGCCTGGTTGAACGCGCCGTCCGACAGGCCGGCGTAGCCGTCCACCAGACCGCGGATCCGGGCCTTGGTGAGCGGCTGCGAGGCGCTGAGCAGCAGCATGGTCAGACTGACCCGGCGCTCGGCATTGCTCGGGGCCATCCCCCACCTCCCGGAGAGATCTGGGTTTCGCATGCGACAGTATGCCAATGCGAGACCAACCGCGAGCCCGAACCACCCGAGGAGGCGGACCATGACCTCCCTGCCCGCCGGGCGCTTCGCCCCCAGTCCGACCTCGGACCTGCACGTGGGGAACCTGCGGACCGCGTTGCTCGCCTGGCTGTTCGCCCGGCACACGGGGCGACGGTTCCTGGTCCGGATCGAGGACCTCGACGTGGCCCGGGTCTCGCACGACCCCACGGTGGAGCGGCGCCAGCTCGACGACCTGCGGGCTCTCGGCCTGGACTGGGACAGTGAGGTGATCCGGCAGTCCGAGCGACTCGAGGCGTACGCGGCCGCCTGCGCCCGACTCGAGGCCGACCCGGGGACCTACCCGTGCTTCTGCACCCGCCGGGAGATCGCCGAGGCGGTCAGCGCGCCGCACTCCCCACCGGGGGCCTACCCGGGCACCTGTCGGGAGTTGACCGCCGAACAGCGCCGGGAGCGTGGCGCCGGGCGACCGGCGGCGCTGCGGATCCGGGGCGACGGGGTCGCGTACCGGGTCGTCGACGAGCTGGCCGGGCCGGTCGAGGCCAGGGTCGACGACTTCGTGCTGCGCCGCAACGACGGGGCGTACGCGTACAACCTCGCCGTCGTGGTGGACGACATCGCCCAGGGCGTCGACCAGGTCGTGCGGGGCGACGACCTGCTGTCCTCGACCCCGCGGCAGGCCTGGCTCACCGCCCGGCTCGGCGCAGCGGTCCCCTCGTACGCGCACGTGCCGCTGGTGCTGAACGGGCAGCGGCGCCGGCTGGCCAAGCGCGACGGCGCGGTCACGCTGGCCGACCTGGCCGGGCTGGGAGTGGACGCGGCGGCCGTACGGTCGTTGCTGGCGGCCTCGCTGGGGCTGGCCGAGCCCGGCGAGCCGGTGACGACCGACGACCTGCTGGCCCGCTTCGACCCGGCCGCGCTCCCCCGCCAGCCGTGGATCTGGCCCGGTCAGGAGGCGTCGAGGATGTCGACCACGTAGACCAGCGTCGCACCGGCGGGGATCCCCAGCTGGGGCACGCCGTCGGGGAAGGCCTGCTCCGGGGGGACGACGAGCAGGACCCGGCTGCCGACGGTCTGACCGTCGAGGCCCTCGACCCAGCCGGGGATCAGCGTCGACAGCGGACCCGACTCGGCCCCGGAGGCGTACGAGTCCTCGACCTGGGTGCCGTCCCACAGCCAGCCGCGGTGGTGCACGGTGATCACCGAGTCGGCCCCGATCGGGTCGCCGCTGCCGCGGACCAGCGGCTGGACCAGCAGCTCGGTCGGCGGGTCCCCGGCCGGGATGGTGATCTGGGGGTCGTCCTCGGCGCCGGTGACCTGCGGCTGGCCGGCGGGCTGGGTGACCGGATCGCCCTGCGGGCCGGTCAGCGGCACACTGACGATGTCGACCACGAACACCAGGGTGTCGCCGACCTCGATACCGGCCTGCGGATTGCCGCCCGAGGCGTCGTAGCCGTCCTTGCCGGGCATCGCGATCAGGACCCGGGAGCCCTCGGTCTTGCCGGTGAGGCCCTTGGCGAAGCCGGGCACGACACTGTCCAGCTGGAACTGGACCGGGTCACCGGTGGGGAACGAACTGTCGAACTTCTCACCGGTCCGCCCGTTGACCCCGACGTAGCTGAGCAGTGCACCGCCGTCAGCGGCGATCTGAGGGCCGCTGCCCTCGGTGAGGACCTTGGACTGGGTCTCGGCGACGGTGAACGGCTCGAACGTGACGGTCGGCTCCTCACCGGGCGGACCCTCGACGGTGACCCCGTCGAGGTTGTCCACCAGGCCCGGCTGGGCGATGGCGGAGGCCGTCGGCGAGGCGGACGGGTCGGTGGCGTCCTGCCCCTGGGAGCAGCCGGTCAGGCCGAGGCCGAGGGCCAGAACGGCTGCGGCGGCAGCGATGCGGGAGGATCGGGGGCGCGGGAGGTCCATCACGCGGGCAGCCTACCCGAGCGGTGGACTCACCAGCGGGGCTCGTCCAGCGCGGCGATCAGGGCATCGACCCGATCGTCGGTGTCCCGGAACGGGTCGCGCAGCGTCAGCGCACGGGTCTGGTTGCCCCGGTTGATCCGCAGGTGCATCCAGTCGGCGAGGAAGTCGACCCCGGCCGCGCGGGCCGCATCGATGAACGCCCCCCGCAGCCTCGCCCGGGTCGGCGGTGGCGTGGTCAGGGCGGCCTCGATCGCCGCGTCGTCGACCACACGGTTGACCTCCCCGTGTGCCTCGAGCAGCCGGAACAGGCCGCGGCCCTCGGCGATGTCGTGGTACGCCAGATCGACCTGCGCCAGCCGTGGACTGTCCAGGGGGAGCCCGTGCCGGTCGGCGTACCGGGAGATCAGCCGGTGCTTGATGGCCCAGTCGATGTCGCGCGACAGTGCCTCCTGGTCACCGGCCCCCAGCGCGGTGAGCGTACGCTGCCACAGGCCCAGCGCCTGCTCCAGAGCCGGCTGCATCGGGCCGAGCCGATCGCGGTGGTCCAGCACCGCCTGCAGGTAGGCCTGCTGGATCTCCAGCGCGCTGGCGGTCCGCCCGTTGGCCAGCTCCACCGGGGTGCGTCCGGTCAGGTCGCGAGAGATCTGGCGGATGGCGAGGCTGGGGTTGTCGAGGGTCAGGTCGGGCAGCTCGACCCGGGCCTCGACCAGCCGGAGCACCAGCTCGGTCGCGCCCACCTTCAGCAGCGTGGTGGTCTGCGACATCGAGGAGTCGCCGACGATCACGTGCAGCCGGCGGTACAGCTCCGGGTCGCCGTGCGGCTCGTCGCGGGTGTTGATCATCGGGCGGGCGCGGGTGGTGGCCGAGGAGACGGTGTCCCACATCTGGTCGGCGCGCTGGCTGAGCTGGTAGACCGTCGGCCCGTCACCGCCGCGCTCGGGCCGCTCGTACAGCCGGGTCCGCGACAGGTGGCCGGAGCCGGCGACCAGCTGGCGACTGACCAGGAAGGGCAGGATCATCCGGTAGTACCGGTTGAGGTCCACTACCCGGTCGACCAGGTAGTTCTCGTGGCAGCCGTAGGAGTTCCCGGCCGAGTCGACGTTGTTCTTGAACAGGAAGACCTCGACCGGGGTGCCGTCGGCGGCGAGCTGGTCGGTGGCCAGGCGGCGCAGGTCCTCGACCATCCGGTTGCCGGCCGCGTCGTGGGCGACCAGGTCGTACAGGTCGTCGCACTCGGCGGTCGCGTACTCGGGGTGGGAGCCGACGTCGAGGTAGATCCGCGACCCGTTGCCGAGGAAGACGTTGCTGGACCGGCCCCAGGCGATCATCCCCCGGAACATCTGCCGGGCCACCTCCTCGGGCCCGACCCCGCGCGCGCCGCGGGCCTGGCTGGTCAGGCCGTACTCGGTCTCCAGCCCGTAGATGCGCCGGGTCCGTGCCTGTCCGGTGGGTTCTGCGCGGTGCAGCATCGTCACATCCCGACCAGGTCGAGCAGCTTCCCCAGCTCGTCACCGGTGAGGTCGCGCATCTCGCCCGGCTGCAGTCGGCCCAGGCGGACCGGGCCGATCGCGATCCGGGTCAACTTCTGGACCGGGTGGCCGAAGGCCTCCATCATGCGGCGGACGACGCGGTTGCGCCCCTCGTGCAGGGTGATCTGCAGCAGCGTCGCATCGTTCAGCGTCTGCATCACCTTGATCTTGTCCGGACGCACCGGACCATCGTCCAGGTTGATGCCCTTCTGCATGCGCTTCAGGGTGTGCGGGGTCACCTCTCCGAGGACCTGCGCCACGTACGTCTTGGGGACCTCGTACGAGGGATGCGCCAGCCGGTGGGCGAACTCACCGTCGTTGGTGAGGATCAGCAGCCCCTCGGTATCGGTGTCGAGCCGACCGACGTGGAACAGCCGTACGTTGCGGTCGATGTAGGAGGACAGGTCCTCCCGGCCCTCCTGGTCCTCCATCGTGGACACCACACCGCGTGGCTTGTTCAGCACGGTGTAGACGTGACGGCGGGCGGTCGGGATGCGGGACCCGTCGACCCGGATCTCGTCGTGCTCGGGATCGACGCGCAGCCCCTGCTCGGTCACCAGATGCCCGTTGACCTCGACCCGGCCCTCGGCGATCAGCTGCTCGCTGGCCCTCCGGGAGGCGATCCCGGCCTGGGCGAGCACCTTCTGCAGGCGAATGCCCTCGTTCTGATCGTCCGTGTCGCTCATGGTCTCCTCGTCCTCGCTGTGCCCGCGCCTTGTGCCCGTGCTCCACTGTGCCCGGCTCCGTGGGGTAGAAGGTTTCTGTCCAAACACGGGAAGAGACCTGCTACCCATCCTCATTGCTCCGGATCCTCTTCGCTGCGTGGGTCCGGCCCTGCCGACCCCACCTCCGGTCAGCCACGCATCCGCGCCAGGACCTCTCGGGCGAGGGAGCGGTAGGAATCGGCACCCACCGATCTCGACGCATACCTGGTGATCGGTTCCCCGGCCACTGTGGTCTCGGGGAACTTCACCGTCCGCCGGATCACCGTGTGGAAGACCTGGTCGCCGAACGCGTCGACCACCGTCTGCAGCACCTCGCGACCATGCAGCGTACGACCGTCGAACATCGTGGCGAGCAGCCCCATCACCGTCAACCGGGGATTGAGTCGGTCCTGGACCTTGGCGATCGTATCGGTCAGCATCGCCACGCCGCGCAGCGCGAAGTACTCGCACTCCAGCGGGATCACGACACTGTCCGCCGCGGTCAGCGCGTTGACCGTCAGCAGCCCCAGCGAGGGGGCGCAGTCGACCAGGATCACGTCATAGCGTTCCCGCAGCGGCTCCAGGACCCGGGCAAGGGTCAGCTCCCGGGCCACCTCGGAGACGAGCTGGATCTCCGCCGCCGACAGGTCGATGTTGCTGGGCAGGATGTCCATGCCCTCGATCGTCGACTCGACGAGCACCTCGTCGACGTCGACCCCCCGCCCCAGGAGCAGGTTGTAGATGCTCAGCTCGAGGGTGTGCGGGTTGAGGCCGAGGCCGACCGACAGGGACCCCTGCGGATCGAGGTCGACCAGCAGCACCCGGCGGCCGGTCTCGGCCATGGCCGCCCCCAGGTTGATCGTCGTCGTGGTCTTGCCGACCCCGCCCTTCTGGTTGCACAGGGCAATGATCTCGGCCCGCTTCGGGCCGGGGGCCGGCACCGTCGGCTCCGGCAGGTCGGGCCAGGGGCGACCAGTCGGTCCGAGCCCGCCGGCTGCTCCGGTGGTGCCGTCGGCGTCGGGCAACGCCTCCTCGCTCTCGAGCAGTATCCCCGAGCCTGCGTACGCCTCAGCGGATCGATCCACGGAACCCCCCTTGAAGGTATGTCGACAATCATACGCAACCACTCGGTGGCCGAGCGGAAGGTCGATGCTACCGGGCCCGCGGGTGGGCCTCCGTGTACACCTCGCGCAGGTGGTCGACGGTGACCAGGGTGTAGATCTGTGTCGTGGTCACCGAGGCGTGGCCCAGCAGTTCCTGGACCACACGGACGTCCGCCCCACCGTCCAACAGGTGCGTGGCGTACGAATGGCGCAGCGTGTGCGGGGAGATCTCGACGTCCAGGCCGGCCCCCGTGGCGGCCCGCTGCACCACCTCCCAGGCAGACTGGCGAGACAGCCGTCGGCCGCGGGTGTTCAGCAGCAGCGCGGGCGTTCCCGGCCCCCGCGTCGCCCACTCGGGGCGGCCGCGCACCAGCCAGGCCTCGACCGCACGGGTCGCGTACGACCCGAGGGGGACGAACCGCTCCTTGGAGCCCTTGCCGAGCAGCCGCAGCGCACGGGAGGCGCCCTCCGGCACCCGCAGTGCCCGGGCGAGGTCGTCCACGTCGAGGACGACCAGCTCCGAGATCCGCGCCCCGGTGCCGTAGAGCAGTTCGAGCAGCGCCGCGTCGCGCAGCCCGACCGTGGTCTCCCGGTCGGGCGCGCCGAGCACTGCCTCGACCTGGGCGACACTGAGGGCCTTGGGCAGGTGCTTGCCGGTGGCGGGCGGTCGGACGTCATCGGCCGGATCGGTGGGCGTCAGCCCCTCCCGGGCCAGGAAGCGGTGGAAGGACCGTACGGCCACGACCGCCCGGCCGACCGAGGAGGCTGCCAGCGGCCGGTGGTCAGGATCACCGGCGGACAGGTGGGCGGCGAAACCACCGACGACGGCGGGGGTCACCGCGCCGGCCTCCGCCACCCCCTGCTGCTCCAGATAGGCCAGGTAGCGGCCGAGGTCGCGGCGGTAGCTGGCCAGCGTGTTGCCCGACAGGCCGCGTTCCACGCCGAGGTGGGCCAGGTAGGTCGCGACGAGGTCCTCCAGCGGGGTCACCGGTCCGGAGCCGCCCGATCGGTCACCGTACGATCCGTGCCCGGACGCTCCATCACCGCACGATCCAGGAACTCGGCACGCAGGGTCCGGGCCGGCCACGGCGCGTCGGCGGGTCGCAACCGGTCCCAGCCCCGGGGGCGGGCGACGGCAGCGGTCATCACCCCGGCGACCAGGACCGGATTCTGCAGGCGCCCATCGAGGACGGCATCAACCACGTCGTCGAAAGGGGCCAGCACGATGTCCATGTGCCCCTCCTCGCCGTCGAGCACGAAACCGTCCGGCGGGGGCACCTCGGTCAGGCCGCGGGCCAGGTAGATCCGCAGCGACTCCTGGCTGGCCCCCGGGGAGGTGAACATGTCGACCAGCACCCGCCAGTCCGCCGCAGCCAGCTGGACCTCCTCGGCCAGTTCGCGCTGGGCGGCGACCACGTAGTCCTCGCCGTCCACGTCGAGCAGCCCGGCCGGTGGCTCGACCAGCCGGAGCCCGGAGGGGTGGCGGTACTGGCGCACCAGCACCACCCGGTCCGCGTCGTCGACGGCGATCACCCCGACGGCGCCGGGGTGGCGGATCCATTCCCGGCGCAGCTCGACCCCACCCGGGTCGACGACCTGGTCGCGGACCAGGTCGAAGATGGCGCCCTCCCCCACCAGCCGGCGTGAGGCGACCGGCCAGGCCATCGGTACGTCGCGCAGCTCCTCGGCGCCGATCGTCCGGCCCACCTCAGGCATCGGCCACGGGCAGTCGGTCGCTGTCGCGACGGTCGAGCGCCGCCCGGACCAGGCCGGCGAACAGCGGATGCGGACGGGTCGGACGCGACTTGAACTCCGGATGCGCCTGGGTGGCGACGAAGAACGGGTGCACCTCGGGCGGCAGCTCGACGAACTCGCACAGGTGGCCGTCCGGCGAGGTGCCGCTGATCACCAGACCGGCCTGCTCGAGGCGGGCACGGTAGGCGTTGTTCACCTCGTAGCGGTGGCGGTGGCGCTCGGAGACCTGCACGGTGCCGTACAGCGAGGCCACCAGGGAGTCGCGTTCCAGTGTCGCGTCGTAGGCCCCCAGCCGCATCGAGCCGCCCAGGTCGCCCTCGCCGGAGACGATCGCCTCCTGCTCGGCCATGGTGGCGATCACGGGATGCTCGACGGCCGGGCTGAACTCCGAGGAGTCGGCGTCCTCGATGCCGGCGAGGTGGCGGGCCACCTCGATCACCATCACCTGGAGGCCCAGGCACAGGCCGAGGATCGGGATGCGGTTCTCGCGGGCGTAGCGTACGGCGCCGATCTTGCCCTCGACGCCCCGGACGCCGAACCCTCCGGGCACGCAGATCCCGTCGACGTCGCCGAGTTGCTCGGCGGCACCCTGGGCCGTCTCGCACGAGTCGGAGGCGACCCAGCGGATCTCGACCTTGGCCCTGTTGGCGAACCCGCCGGCGCGCAGCGCCTCGGTGACCGACAGGTAAGCGTCGGGCAGGTCGATGTACTTGCCGACCAGCGCGATCGTGACCTTGCTGCGGGGCTGGTGCACCCGGTCGAGCAGGTCGTGCCACTTGGCCCAGTCGACGTCGCGGAACGCCAGGTCGAGCCGGCGCACAACATAGACGTCCAGGCCCTCGTCGTACAGCACCTTCGGGATGTCGTAGATCGAGGCGGCGTCGGCGCAGGAGACGACGGCCTCCTCCTCGACATCGCAGAACAGGGCGATCTTGTGCTTGACACCGGAGGGGATATCACGGTCGGACCGACAGACGATCGCGTCGGGCTGGATGCCGCCCTGGCGCAGCGCGGCGACCGAGTGCTGGGTCGGCTTGGTCTTCAGCTCCCCCGACGGGCCGAGGTAGGGCACCAGCGACACGTGCAGGAAGAACGAGTTGTCACGACCGACCTCGCGGCGGACCTGGCGCGCCGCCTCCAGGAAAGGCAGCGACTCGATGTCACCCACGGTGCCGCCGATCTCGTGGATCACCACGTCGACGTCGCTGCCGCCCATGCGGAGCATCTCGTCCTTGATCTCGTTGGTGATGTGCGGGATGACCTGCACGGTGTCGCCCAAGTACTCCCCGCGCCGCTCCTTGGCGATCACCGAGGAGTAGACCTTGCCGGTGGTGACGTTCGCGTCGGCGTTCAGGTCGCGGTCCAGGAACCGCTCGTAGTGGCCGATGTCCAGGTCCGTCTCGGCGCCATCCTCGGTGACGAAGACCTCCCCGTGCTGGAAGGGGTTCATCGTGCCGGGATCCACGTTGATGTACGGATCCAGCTTCTGCATCGTGACCCGCAGGCCGCGGGCGACCAGGAGGCTGCCCAGGCTTGAGGCGGTCAGGCCTTTCCCCAGTGATGAGGCGACCCCTCCGGTGACGAAGATGTGCTTGGTGTCAGGATGCTGGTTCAGATTCGCAAGGCCCACGGACCTCCACCCTATCCCTTCGACCTGTGCCCAGCCAAAGGAGCCGGTTCGGCGGCGACCGCCAGCAGCTCCTCGGCATGGGCGAGGGCACTGTCGGTGGTCCCGATCCCCGCCATCATCCGGGCCAGTTCGCCGGCCCGGTCCGCGGCGGCGACCTCGCGCACCCCGCTGGTGGTGATCCGTCCGTCGGAGGCCTTGACCACCACGAAGTGCCGGTCGGCAAAGGCCGCCACCTGGGCCAGGTGGGTGACGACGATGACCTGGGAGTTGGCCGCGAGCCGCTTCAGGCGGCGCCCGATCTCGACCGCGACGGTGCCGCCGACACCGGCGTCGACCTCGTCGAACACCAGCGTCTGCCCGGTGCGGTCCGCGACGGTCACCTCCAGGGCGAGGCGTACGCGGGACAGCTCCCCGCCGGAGGCGACCTTGCCGAGCGGGCCCGGGGCGGAGCCGGGGTTGGCGGTGAAGAGGAACTCGATCGTCTCGGCGCCCCACGGGCCGGGCTCGACCGGGGTGAGAGCGACCACGAGCCGGGCGTGCGGCATGGCGAGGGCTCCGAGCTCGTCGCGTACCGAGTCCTCCAGCCGGTGGGCGGCGGTGGTCCGGGCTGCGCTGAGCTGTGCGGCCAGGTCGTCCAGCCGGGACCGCAGCCGCTGCACGTCGGCGGTGAGCTGCTCGATCCGGTCATCGGTGTCGACGAGCTCGTCGAGCCGGGTCCTGGAGGCGTCCGCCCAGCCGAGGACCGCCTCGGCGGTGTCGCCGTACTTGCGGAACAGCTCGGCCAGGGCGGCGCGCCGCCCGGCGATCGCCTCCAGGCGCCCCGGGTCGGCCTCGAGGGCGGCCAGGTACCCGGCGAGGTCGGCGCCGAGGTCATCCGCCTGGTAGACCAGATCGGCGGCGCGCCGGGCCAGTTCGGCCGCGGCGGGGTCGGAGTCGGCGATGTCGTCGAGGGCATGGCGGGCCGACCCGAGCAGGGATGCCGCCCCCGGTGCGGTGTCGAAGTCTACCTCGTCCCCGTTGATCGCCAGGGCCGCCTTGCCGGCAGCGATCCGCAGGTCGTCCACGGCCTGGAGGCGGCGCACCTCGGCGTCCAGTTCGGTGTCCTCGCCCGGCTGCGGGTCGACGGCAGCGATCTCGTCCAGCGCGTTGCGGAGCATGTCGACCTCGCGGGCACGTTCGCGGGCCTGGGTCCGCAACCGGTCCAGCTCTGCCGTGGCGCCCCGCCAGCGCTGCCAGGTGTCACGGTAGTCGGTCAACACGCCGGTCAGGGCCTCGCCCCCGAAACGGTCCAGCATCTCGCGCTGGGTATCGGGGCGGGCGAGCCGGATCTGGCCCGACTGGCCGTGGATCGTGATGAGCTCCTCGCTGACCGAGGTCAGCGAGGCGGCCGGGACCTGGGCCCCGCCGACGTAGGCCCGGGACCTGCCGGCGGCACCGATCGTACGGGCCAGCACCAGTTCGGGGTCGTCCTCCGGTTCGTCCAGGGTGCCGCCGAGCTCGTCGACCCGGGCCCGGACGTCCGGGTCGAGCCGGCTGAAGCGGCCCTCCACCCGGGCGACGGGTTCGGTTCCGGTCGCGCCACGCCGCACCAGCCCACGGTCGCCGCGCTGGCCCAGCAGCAGGCCCAGTCCGGTGACGATCATCGTCTTGCCGGCTCCGGTCTCGCCGGTGACGGCGGTGAACCCGGGGGCGAGGTCGAGCGTGGCCTCGGCGATCACACCCAGGTCGGCGATCCGTAGTTCGGTGATCATTCCCCCGGAGACCCCCCGTCCCCGTGGCGCTGCTCCGCGGCGCCACGCCATCCGTCCACGTTCAGCCCGAACTTGCGGACCAGTCGGTCGGTGAAGTTGTCCCGGGCGATGCGTGCCAGCTGGAGCCGGTGTTCGCCTCGGCTCACCTCCAGCACATGTCCGGGGGCGAGGTCGAAGGACCGGCGCCCGTCGAGCCAGACGACGGCGTTGTTCTGCTCCGCCGCGACGACCTGCACCTGGACCCGGGCATCGTCGGGGACGACCACCGGGCGGTTGAACAGGGCGTGGGCACTGAGCGGGACGATCAGCATCGCCTCGACGCCCGGCCAGGTCACCGGCCCGCCGGCGGAGAACGCGTACGCGGTCGAGCCGGTGGGCGTGGACACCAGGATACCGTCGCACCCCCACCGCGACAGCGGCTCACCGTTGACGGCCACCACCGCCTCGAGCATCCGCTGTCGCGAGGCCTTCTCCAGGGAGGCCTCGTTGACGGCGAACGACTCCCACAGCTCCTCACCGCCGGGACCGGACAACACCCGCACCCGGGCCGTCAGCCGGGTCTCGATCTGGTACGAGCGCTGGCTGACCGCGGCCACGACCTGATCGATCTGGGACGACTCGGCCTCGGCAAGGAACCCGACGTGGCCGAGGTTCACGCCCAGGATCGGCAGGTCGACCGTCAGTGCCCACTCGACCCCTCGCAGGATCGTCCCGTCGCCGCCGAACACCACGACGAGCTCACAGCCGTTGGTGCCCTCCCCGTCCAGCAGGTCGGTCCGCAGGCCGGCGCCGCTGAGGGCTCCGGCCATCTCCTCCGCGTCGGTCTCCGGGACCACGCAGGTGACGTTGTGGGCCGAGACGGCACTGATGAACTGTGCTGCGGCCCGGACCGCCTCGGGGCGACGGGTGTGCGTGATCACGGCGATCCGACGGTCCCCCGCCGCGACATTGGGGTCCGTGGCGGCGACGACATGATCGGTTCTTGGCGTGCTCACGCGCCCAGCCTACGGCGTCGGGGACGCGGGTTCACCGAGCCGTCCCCTCCGGGAGATGGTGCCTACCGTGACCTATCGGAGCCGGCCCGGCTCTCCTGCAGTCATCCCATGGACAACGCTCCGTCTCCCGGCGTCACCCTCGTCATCCTCGGCGCTTCCGGTGACCTGACCGAACGACTCCTCCTGCCCGGTCTGGGCACGTTGTTGCAGACCCGGCCGGAACTGGACCTGACCCTGGTCAGTGCCTCCAACGAGACGTGGTCGCAGGAGCGGTGGCGCGAGCTGGTGAACTCGACGCTGACCGCCGGCGGTTGCTCGACGGCTCGGGTCCGCCAGGCCGTCGACGCGACCCGCTACGTGCAGCTCGACGTCACCGTGGCAGGACAGCTGCAGGCGCTGCTGGCGGAGCTGTCCGGGCAGATCGTGCTCTACTTCGCCCTGCCACCGGCGGTCACCATGGAGGCGTGCCGGGAGATGGCCACGATCGACCTGCCGCCCGACCTGCGGCTGGCCGTCGAGAAGCCCTTCGGCACCGACCTGGCCAGTGCCCAGCAGTTCAACGAACTGCTGTTCCCCCTGGTCCGCGAGGACCAGGTCTTCCGGGTCGACCACTACCTGGGCAAGGCGACCGTGCTCAACCTGCTCGGCCTGCGCTTCGCCAACCGCGTCGTCGAGCCGGTCTGGGACGCGACCAACATCGAACAGGTCGAGATCACCGTGGACGAGACCCTTGCCCTGGAGGGTCGAGCCGGCTACTACGACCGGGCCGGGACGCTGAAGGACATGATCCAGAGCCACCTGCTTCTGGTCCTGGCAATGCTCGCGATGGAGGAGCCGGCCCGTATCGATGCGCTCGAGCTGCGGGACCTGATGGCGCATGTGCTGCGTTCCACCCATCTGTGGGGCGATGACCCGGTCGCCTCCTCGCGGCGGGCCCGGTACACCACCGGAACGGTGGACGGCGAGCAGATCCCCTCGTACGTCGACGAACCCGGCGTCGACCCGGCACGGGAGACCGAGACCCTGGCCGAGGTGACCGTGGAGGTGCGCAACAGCCGCTGGTCCGCCCGTACGGCCAGATCCTCGACGGCATCCTCAGGGGCGACCCGATCCTGGCGGTGCGCGGCGACGTCGCCGAGGAATGCGGCTCTTCGCAGACGAGGGTGTAGTCGGGGTGGGCGCGTCGCTGAGGGGG
>JBIQHF010000018.1:0-60676 GCA_044508675.1 Propionibacteriaceae bacterium
GAGCTGGCCAACCTGATGAACGAGTCGGCCATTCTGGCGGCCAAGCGGGGGGCGAGCCGGATCACCCAGGAAGACGTGATGCGCTCCCTCGACACCGTCCGGCTCGGCGTGGCGCGCTCCGTGGTGATCCCCGAGGAGGAGCGCCGCCGCACCGCCTACCACGAGGCCGGCCATGCGCTGCTCGGCATGCTGCAGCCGGGCGCCGACCCGGTGCGGACGATCTCGATCATCCCGCGGGGCCAGACTCTGGGTGTCACGGTGTCGACTCCCGAGGAGGACCGCTACGGCTACGACGAGACCTACCTGCGCGGCAAGATCATCGGTGCCCTGGGTGGCTGGGCGGCGGAGGAGACCGTCCTCGGCTTCACCACGACCGGGGTGGACAACGATCTGGAGCAGGTGACGAACATTGCCCGCGCCATGGTCGGCCGCTGGGGGATGTCGGAGAAGGTCGGCGCGATGACCGTGCTCAGCAACGACGGCGACCCGCGCATGATGGGCATTTCCGAGCTGACGCTGGCCAACGTGGACGAGGAGGCCCGTCGGATCATCGCGGAGTGCCAGGACGAGGCCAAGCGCCTGCTGGTGGAGCACCGCGACCAGCTCGACAGCATCGTGGACGCGCTGATGGAGCACGAGACGCTGAACGAGACGGCCGCGTACGCCGCAGCGGGCGTCCCGCATCCCCAGGGGCTCGGCCGGTAGGCCCGTACCGCGACATCAGCGCCGTGACGACCCGAGGATCGAGGTCAGTCCTGCTGCAGCGTCTCCCAGATCTCTTTGCACTCGGGGCACACCGGGAACTTGTCGGGGTTGCGCGAGGGCACCCACACCTTGCCGCACAGCGCGATCACCGGGGTGCCCATCACCATCGCCTCGGTCAGCTTCTCCTTGGGCACGAAGTGGGAGAAGCGCTCGTGGTCGCCGTCCTCGTAGCGGAGGTCCTCCTCCTGCTCGACGCGCTCGTCGACGAGGGTCTCGGAACCGGGGGCCAGATGCTGGGTCATGGGGAAAGTCTACGTTCTGATCCCCTCGGACTCACCCCGCGAGAAGGTCCGGGGCCGGACCGGGATGGCACTGCGATGCCGGGTGCCGCCTAACATGGGGCCGGTGAGTTCCCTGTTCCCCGCCGACACCCCGGATCTACGGTCCCGTGGACTGTCGCCCGCCTACCCGGACCGGGCCGCCTGGGGAACCGTCAAGAACCTGCGCGCCTGGCAGGCGGCCGCCCTGCGGCAGTACCGCGAGGAGGATCCCCGGGACTTCCTCACCGTCGCCACCCCCGGCGCCGGCAAGACCTCGTTCGCGCTGACCGTCGCGGCCGACCTGATGAACCGCCGCCTGGTCGACCGGATCGTCATCATCACCCCGACCGAGCACCTGAAGACCCAGTGGGCCAACGCCGCCGACCGGGCCGGGCTGCCGATCGACCCCGAGGGTACGCCCCGCGGGGGCGCGGCCGGCAAGGACTTCGTCGGCATCGCGATGACGTACGCCGGGGCCGCGGTGAACCCGAACGCGCTGCGCACCCGGATCGAGTACCACAACACCCTGGTGATCTTCGACGAGATCCACCACGCCGGTGACGCGCTGAGCTGGGGCGAGGCGGTCCGCGAGGCCTGCGAGCCGGCCCGCCGGCGACTCGCGCTGACCGGCACCCCGTTCCGGTCCGACGCGAACCCGATCCCGTTCGTCACGTACGAGCCGGACGCCGAGGGCACCATGCGCTCGCGTGCCGACTTCAACTACGGGTACGCCGAGGCGCTGGCCGACGGCATCGTCCGTCCGGTGCTGTTCATGGCCTACTCCGGGGACATGCACTGGCGCACCAATGCCGGCGACGAAGTCACCGCCCGGCTCGGCGAGCCGATGACCAAGGACATGGTCTCCCAGGCGTTGCGGACGGCGCTCGACCCGAACGGCGCCTGGATCCCGGCGGTGCTCCGCGCGGCCGACACCCGGCTGACCGAGGTGCGCCAGACGGTTCCGGACGCCGGGGGCCTGGTCATCGCCAACGACCAGACCACGGCCCGGGCGTACGCCCGGATCCTGCACCACATCACCGGCGAGAAGCCGACCCTGGTGCTGTCCGACGAGCCGAAGTCGGGGGCCAGGATCACCGAGTTCTCCGAGTCGCAGGACCGCTGGATGGTCGCGGTCCGGATGGTGTCGGAGGGTGTCGACGTCCCGCGACTGTCGGTCGGCGTCTACGCCACGATGACGGCCACCCCGCTGTTCTTCGCCCAGGCGATCGGGCGTTTCGTGCGGGCACGGACCCGTGGCGAGACGGCCACCGTGTTCGTGCCCAGTGTGTCGCGGCTGCTGACGTTCGCCTCGGAACTGGAGGTGCAGCGCGACCATGCGCTGCGGCGGCGCGCCGAGGATGAGACGAACCTGATGGCCGAGGCGCTGATGGAGCGCAACAACCCGGACGCCGACATCGACGGGGAGAAGAAGCAGTACCAGGCGCTCGAATCCGAGGCGGACTTCGACAAGGTGCTCTTCGACGGCGGTGAGTTCGGGCTCACCACGATGGCCGGGTCCGAGGAGGAGCAGGAGTACCTCGGCCTGCCCGGGCTGCTGGATGCCGGCCAGGTGAAGCACCTGCTGCAGCGTCGCCAGGCCGACCAGCTGGCCCGCAGCGAGGCTGGCAACGGTGCCAACCGGCCCGACGGCGCCACCCGGGCCGACGACACCGGTCGGGCCCGCAAGCAGGCGACCCACCAGAGGCTGCGGGCGCTGCGCAAGGAGCTCAACTCGCTCGTGGCTGCGTGGAACCACCGCACCGACCTGCCGCACGGGGTGATCCACAACAAGCTGGTCACCCAGACCGGCGGGCCACCGTCGGCGGCCGCCGACGAGGCGACGCTGGAGCAGCGCATCGACCTGATCCGGCAGTGGGCGATCACCGGATCCGGACCCCGCTGAGCGGACCGCTCGCCGGCTGCGGGGCGGGTTACCCGGACCGGTCCACGGCCCATCGGGGCCACTAGTCTGGGGTCGTGAGCCACAATCCTGCCGACAACCCAGCGAACCCTGCAGCTCCGGCCGATTGGTACCCGGATCCGGCCGACCCGGCGCGCCAGCGCTACTGGGACGGCCAGCAGTGGACCACGCACACCCGCGCGTACGAGCCGCCCCCGCAGCCGGCGTACGCTCAGCAGCCCGGTGGCCAGCCGTACGGACAGCAGCCGTACGGACAACAGCCCTACGGACAGCAGCCGTACGGACAGCAGGGCTGGGGGTATCAGGCGCAGCCCGCGGGCCCGACCACCGACGACGGTGTCCGCCTCGCCGGTTGGTGGATGCGATTGCTCGCCTTCATCATCGACGCGGTCCTGCTCGACATCGTGACCAGCATCGTCACCGCACCTCTCCTGGCGCCCTACACGATCGCCGCCACCCAGTGGGTTGACGACGTCACCCGCGGGATCATGCAGGGCGGTGAATTCCCCGACTACGGGGAGATGCTGGCCACCATGCCCGGATTGTTCGAGGTGCTGGGATTCTGGCGCGGTTCGGCGGCGGTGCTGGTGCCGATCGCGATCTGGTTCCTCTACTTCCTGCTGATGACCCGCTACCGCGGCGGCACCCTCGGGAAGCTGATGCTGGGGCTGCGGGTCGTCCCGGTCGGCCAGGGACGCTCGACCGAGCGGCTCGGCTGGGGCCAGGCCGCGCTCCGCGCCGGCGTGTGGGTGATTCCCAACCTGAGCGGTATCGGGGCCGGGTTCAGTTTCCTGTCCTTGTTCCGGTTGCTGGACGGGCTCTGGGCGGCCTGGGACGGCAAGCGCCAGACGCTCCACGACAAGGTCGCCCACACCCAGGTGATCACTACCCGGTGACCTGCGGCCGGCTGCCCACGGGGCTGCTGCGGACGTACGGGTTCCACAGCGGATCTCCGGTCCGGCCGAGGACCACACGAGGGCAGCGGCTGCGCACAACGTCCGCGGCGCCTGCCGGCGTGGAGCACAACGTCCGCACCGAGCACGAGGTCCGCAGCGGATCACGGGGCCTTCGGCACGCCCTGGCGAGGCAGTGGTCTTGGCGGCGCTAGGGTGGCACCATCCCCGCGGCGGCCCCCTCCGCCCCTCGTACGACCCCTGACAAGGATCAACGTGGCAGTCCCGAGCCCCCAACTCCAGCAGCTCGCGAGCGACTATGGCGTCGCGACGGGCTACTACAACACGTCGGGGGAGTACGTCACCGCCTCGGCCGGGACACTGGTCGCAGTGCTGGCCAGCATGGGCGTCGACGGCAGCACCCCCGAGGCCGCTGCCGCCGCGAGCCAGCAGCGCCAGGACGAGATCTGGACCCGGGTCCTGCCGCCCTCGGTCGTGATGCGCAGGTCCCAGGACCGTACGGTCGACGTGCACGTCCGCGAGGGCCACACCGTCGAGGTGACCGTGGTGCTCGAGGGCGGGGAATTGGTCCCGGTCGACCAGGTCGACAACTGGGAGCAGCCCCGCCTGGTTGGCGGGATGGCCTACGGGGAGGCGACCTTCCGACTGCCGACCGGGCTGCCGCTGGGCTACCACCAACTCCGTGCTGACTGGGACGGCAAGACCTGCCTGGTGCCGATGATCGTCACCCCGGACAGCCTCGAGCTGCCGGAGCGCACCTGGGGACCCATGGTCCAGGTGTACTCGGCCCGCTCCGGGGACTCCTGGGGGATCGGGGACCTCGCCGACCTGCGGACCCTGGTCGACTGGTCGGCCGACCAGGGGGCCGGCTACGTGCTCACCAACCCGATGCACGCCGCCGAGCCGACCGTGCCGCAGGAGGCCTCGCCCTACCTGCCGACCAGCCGCCGCTTCAGCCACCCGATCTACCTGCGGGTGGAGGACATCCCCGAGTACGGGCAGCTGTCTGACGAGCGACGGGCCCGCGTCGTCGAGTTGCGCGAGCAGGTGCAGCAGGACCCGGCGACCTGCGACCGGATCGACCGGGACACGGTTTGGCCGGCCAAGATGGAGGCCCTCTACCTGGTCCACCAGGTCCCTCGTACGCCGGAGCGGCAGGCGGCCTTCCGCCGCTATCGCGCCGAGCAGGAGGCGGGGCTGGTCCATTTCGCCCGGTGGATGGCGCTGGCCGAGACCTATGGCGCCGACTGGCGACGGTGGGACGAGCCGCTGCGTGACATGGAATCGCCGGAACTGGACGTCTGGGCCGCCCAGCATGTCGCGAAGGTGGAGTTCCACATCTGGCTGCAGTGGCAGCTGGACGAGCAGACCGCCCGGGTGCAGCAGGCAGCGAAGGACGCCGGCATGGCGATCGGCGTGATGGGTGACCTGGCCGTCGGGGTGAACGAGTACGGCGCCGAGACCTGGGCCAACCCGGGCCTGTACGCCCGCGGCGTGACCGTCGGCGCGCCCCCGGACCCGTACAACATGCTGGGCCAGGACTGGAGCCAGCCGCCACTGCGGCCCGACGTGCTGGCCCGGACCGGGTACGCCCCGTTCCGTGCGCTGGTCGGGACGCTGCTGCGCCATAGTGGGGGCCTGCGGGTCGACCACATCATGGGCCTGTTCCGGCTGTGGTGGATCCCCGCCGGGATGGCGCCGACCGAGGGGACGTACGTCTACTACGACCACGAGGCGATGGTCGGAGTGCTGACCCTGGAGGCCTTGCGCGCCGGGGCGGTCGTGGTGGGGGAGGACCTCGGCACGGTCGAGCCGTATGTACGGGACTACCTGCGAGACCGGGGCGTGCTCGGCACCTCGATCCTGTGGTGGGAGAAGAACCACGAGGGCCGCCCGCTGGAGCCACAGTGGTACCGGGAGGCCTGCATGGCCTCGGTGACCACCCACGACCTGCCGCCGACCGCCGGCTACCTGGAGATGGCGCACGTCGACCTGCGCCAACGGCTGGGGGTGCTGACCCGGCCGGTCGCAGACGTGCTCGCGGACGAGGAACGGGAGCAGGCGATGTTCCTCGACGCCTGCCGCGACCTCGGGCTGCTGCCCCCTGACTTCGAGCTTTTCACCGAGGAGGAGCAGGCGGCCTGCCGGGCCCGTACGGCCTGGGGCGAGGTCGTCGCCGGCGACGATCCGGCCGGCCACGACGCTGCCCTGCGGACCGCGGTCGAGGCGCTGTACGGCTACCTGGCCCGGTCCCGGGCCCGGCTGATCAACGTCGCCCTGACCGACCTGGTCGGCGACCGCCGGATCCAGAACCAGCCCGGCACGGCCTGGGAGTACCCGAACTGGCGCATCCCGCTGTCCGGCCCCGACGGCCGGCCCGTCCTGCTGGAGTCCGCCCTGGCCGACGGGCGGGCCGCCGCCCTGGCGGCCGTCGTCCGCGGCGAGTGACGGACCGCCGGTCCGCTCCCCTGGGTCAGCCCTGGCTGCTGGCCCCCGAGGCGTAGTCGGACTCGTAGATCGTCGGGATCACCGGGTCACCCAGCGACATCTTCCGGGCGTCCCGGGGCAGCTCGGCCAGGCTGGCACGGTGCCGGCGCCGGCCGGCCTCCAGGTCGTCCTCCCATAGGATCTCCCCGTCGCGGACCAGGTCGACCAGCAGCTCCCGGTCGTTGTGGTCGCCCTCGGGGCGGGCACCGACGCCGATCACCTCGGCCTCGGCGACCCCGTCCTCGTCGAGGCGTCGTACGGCGTACTTGCGCCCACCGACGGTGGCCTTGTTGACCGAGGTCTTCTCGACCGGTGCCAGCGCGGCGGACCGGTCGGCGGACGTGGCCCGGGCGACGAGCTTGTAGACGAACTCGCAGGTCGGATGTCCCGACCCCACCACCAGGTTGGTGCCCACCCCGTACCCGTCGACCGGGGCGACGGCCAGCGCGCCGATCTGCCACTCGTCCAGGTCGGAGGTGACAATGATCCGGGTCCCGGTGGCACCGAGCGCGTCGAGCTGTTCGCGCACCTCGCGGGCGGTGATCGCCAGATCGCCCGAGTCGATCCGGACCGCCCCCAGGTCGGTGCCGGCCAGCTCGACGGCGGTGCGGACAGCATCGCTGATCGAGTAGGTGTCGACCAGGAGGGTCGTGCCCCGGCCCTGGGTGTGCAGCTGGGCCTCGAACGCGTCCCTCTCGGAGTCGTGCAGCAGGGTGAAGGAGTGCGCGGCGGTGCCGGCGGTGGGGATGCCGTGGCGCCGGCCGGCCTCCAGGTTGGAGGTGGAGCTGAAGCCGACCAGGTACGCCGCGCGGGACGCGGCGACGGCGGCGTCCTCGTGCATCCGCCGGGCGCCCATCTCGATGCAGGGACGGTCGCCGGCCATCAGCGTCATCCGGGAGCCGGCCGACGCCACCGCCGAGTCGTAGTTGTAGATCGACAGCAGCACCGTCTCCAGCACGCACGCCTCGGCGAACCCGCCCTCGACCACCAGCAGCGGCGAGCCGGGGAAGTACACTTCGCCCTCGGGGTAGCCCCAGATGTCTCCGGTGAAGCGGAAGTCGGCCAGCCAGTCCAGGACCGGCCCGGACACGACCCGGTTGGCGCGGAGGAAGTCCAGCTCCGCGGGGCCGAAGCGGAAGTTGCGCAGGGCATCCATCGCGCGGCCCACGCCCGCGACGACCCCGTAGCGTCGTCCCCGCGGCAGCCGGCGAGGGAACAGCTCGAACACGCTGCGGCGGAACGCGGTGCCGGATTGCATGGCCGCTTCGACCATCGTCAGTTCGTAGTGGTCGGTGTACAGCGCTGAACTGGTCACGTGCGGCAGCCTAATCTCCCCGCCCCGGACACGGTCCGCCGGGGCCCGGAGGTGTCGCGAGCGTTTGGCTCGATGAGAGACTGGGAATCATGACCGCACCAGAACACCCCGCATCCCCCTCCGGAGGGACGGCGGTCATCGAACGACCTGCCGACCAGGCGGACCTCGAGTCGCCCTGGACCACCATCGTCTGGGACGACCCGGTCAACCTGATGTCGTACGTGACCCATGTCTTCGTCACCTACTTCCACTACTCGCGCGAGAAGGCTGAGCGATTGATGCTGCAGGTACACAACGAGGGGCGGGCCGTGGTGTCCTCCGGGACCCGCGAGGAGATGGAGCGCGACGTGAACGCGATGCACGAGTTCGGCCTGTGGGCCACGCTCGGACGGGCAGAGTGAGCCGGTGAAGCGGTTCCGACGACGTGGGCGCCAGTACCAGGCGGTGATGGAGGAGTTCGAGGTCGGGCTGATGCTGTCCCTGTGCGGGCAGCTGGTGGACCTGCTGAGTCCGGAGGTCGCCGGCCCCGATCCCGAGGAGGACCCCGAGTCGTACGATCCGTACGGGCCGGGCTTCGAGGACTCCGACTTCGAGGACCTGATCCACCTGGCCAGCGAGCGTCCCACCGGGGCCTCCGACACGGCGGATGACGGCCATGACGACCCGTTCGCGAAGTGGGAGCAGGAGCTCGATCCGCATCGGCCTCCGGCCCAGCGGCCGACCGACCCGGTGCTGTTGCGACTGTTCCCCGACGCCTACCGCGATGATCCGGCAGCGTCGGAGGAGTTCCGCCGCTACACCGAGTCCGACCAGCGGGTACGCAAGGTCGAGGAGGCCCTGGTGGTGCTGGGCTGCCTGGAGGCCAGCGAGCGGGGCCACCAGCCGGTGCGGGTGCAGCCGGACCAGGTCCAGGCCTGGCTCCGTACGCTCACCGCGCTGCGACTGGTGGTCGCCGAACGGCTGGGCATCACGGCCGAGACGCCCGACGGTGACCCGGAGGCGGTGCTGCCCCAGGCGCGCGATTTCATCCTCGAGGTCTACGACTGGCTGGCGTACGTGCAGGAGTCCCTGCTGGCCGCGCTGTGAGTCGCGCTAGATTCGGGACGTGACCAGTCGCGGCAGGGATGCACCCATCGGAATCTTTGATTCGGGATTCGGTGGGCTGACCGTGATGCGTGCTGTGGTGGACCAGCTGCCCGAGGAGAACATCATCTACCTCGGCGACACCGCACGGGCCCCGTACGGCACCCAGACGCTGGCGGCGGTGCGCGAGTTCGCCCTCGAGTGCCTCGACCACCTGTACGAGCGTGGTGTGAAGATGCTGGTGATCGCCTGCAACACCGCCTCGTCCGCCGTGCTGCACGACGCCCGGGAACGCTACGACGTGCCGGTGGTCGAGGTGATCACCCCGGCGGCGAGCGCGGCGGCCGGTATCACCCGGACCGGCAACCTCGGCGTGATCTGCACCGCCTCGACCGCCCGGTCCGGCGCGTACGCCGATGCCCTGGCCGCGGTCCCCGACATCCAGCTGGCGACCCGGGCCTGCCCGAGGTTCGTCGACTACGTGGAGCGGGGGGAGACCTCGGGTGCGGAGATCGAACGCGTGGCGCGCAGCTACCTGCGACCGCTGCAGGCCCAGCGGATCGACACGCTCATCCTCGGCTGCACCCACTACCCGCTGCTGGCCGGCGTGATCTCCTACATCATGGGGGACGGGGTCTCCCTGGTGTCGAGCTCGGACGCCTGCGCCCGGGCCGTCTACCGCAAGCTGACCGACTCCGGCCTGCTGATGGACAGCACCGAGGTCGGCAGCCGGCAGTTCCTCACCACGGGCCAGCCCGAGCAGTTCCGCAGCATCGGCGAGCGACTGATGGGCGAGGGCTTCATCGAGTCGGTCGGACAGTTCCTCTGAGGTCGGACAGGGGCGGATAGGAGGGCGTGATGGCTGAACTGGTGATCGTGGGCTGCAGCGGGTCGGGGCCGGGCCCCAGATCCGCAGCCTCGGCCTACCTGGTGCGGGAGACCGTCGAGGGCCGTACGACCTCGGTGCTGCTGGACCTGGGATCGGGTGCCTTCGGGCCGTTGCAGGGCCTCGTGGACCCGCGCGACATCGACGCGATCGTGCTGTCCCACCTGCATGCCGACCACTGCCTCGACATGGTGGCCTGGGATGTCGCCGCGACGTACGGTCCGGGTCCCTGGGGGCCGGTCCCCACGTACGCCCCGGCCGGCACCCAGGAGCGGCTCGCCCGGGCCGGCGAGGTCGATGACCCGCGGGACGCCCACCTGGACCGGTCGTTCGACTTCCGGACCATCGATGCGCAGAGCCGGGTGACGGTCGGCTGTTTCACGATGACGTTCGCCCCCGCCGCCCACCCGGTCGAGTCGTACGCCATCCGGGTCGACGGCCCGCACGGTGCCCTGGTCTACTCCGGGGACACCGGCCCCACACCGGCACTGGACGAACTGGCCCGGGGGGCGAACCTGCTGCTGGCCGAGGCCTCGTTCCCCGATCGCGCCGACCTGCCCCCCGACCTTCACCTGTCCGGTCGCCAGGCGGGGGAGTGCGCGGACGGCGCCGGAGTCGGGACGCTGGTCGTCACCCATGTGCCGGCCTGGGAGGACGCGCAGGCCCGGGTGGCGGAGGCCCGCGGCTGCTTCGACGGGACCGTCGTGCTGGCGGAGCCGGGTCTCGTGGTCGCCTGGTGAGGGCTGCGGGGCCTCGCTGCTGCGGACAACGTGCTTGGCTGCGGACGCTGTGTCGGGCCCGGCCAGGTGCAGCGGACGTTGTGTCGGGCCCGGCCAGGTGCAGCGGATGTTGTGCACAGCCGCTGCAGTCCTGCGGTCCGCGGCTGAACCGGAGATCCGCCGCAGTTCCAGAAGGTCCGCGGCTGTGCAGAGGGTCCGCGGCAGGGTGGCCGGACCAGCGGAACGCACCCCCGCGGGTAGCCTGACCCCATGACCTCTGCATCCCCCGTGACCCGTACCGACGGCCGTGCCCTTGACCAGCTCCGTGACACCAGGATCACCCGCAGCTGGCTCGACCACGCCGAGGGTTCGGTGCTGATCGAGGCCGGCAAGACCCGCGTGCTGGTCGCGGCGAGCGTGGAGGAGGGCGTGCCCCGCTGGCGCAGGGGGTCGGGCCTGGGCTGGGTGACCGCCGAGTACTCGATGCTCCCGCGGGCGACCAACACCCGCTCCCAGCGCGAGGCGATCAAGGGCCGGATCGGGGGCCGTACGCACGAGATCTCCCGACTCATCGGGCGCAGCCTGCGGGCCGTGATCGACTACAAGGCGCTCGGTGAGAACACCATCATGATCGACTGCGACGTGCTGCAGGCCGATGGCGGGACCCGCACCGCCTCGATCACCGGCGCGTACGTCGCGCTGCACGACGCGGTGTCGTGGCTGCGGGAGCGGAACCTCCTGGTCGCAGAGCCACTGAAGGACTCGGTGGCGGCGATCTCGGTCGGGCTGGTCAACGGCGTGCCGATGCTCGACCTGAAATACGACGAGGACGCGGGCGCGGACACCGACATGAACGTGGTGATGTCCGGTGACGGGCGGTTCATCGAGGTGCAGGGCACCGCCGAGGGTGATCCGTTCGACCGGGGCCTGCTCAACCAGCTGCTGGACCTGGCGGCCAAGGGCACCGCCGAACTGCGCGACCGGCAGTTGGCGGCGCTGGGCCTGGCGACTCCCGCGGGGGCCTGATGCTGGACCGGGTGGTGCTGGCGACCAACAACGCCAAGAAGCTGGCCGAGCTACGGCGGGTCCTGGCCGAGTCCGGGCTGGACATCGAGGTGCTCGGACTGGCGGAGTTCCCTGCCTATGAGGATCCGGCCGAGACCGGGCGCACCTTCGACGAGAACGCCCTGATCAAGGCCCGTGAGGCCGTCCGCAGCCTCGGCCTGCCCGCCCTCGCCGACGACTCCGGGCTCGAGGTCGACGTCCTCAACCGGATGCCGGGCGTACGGTCCTCCCGCTGGGCGGGGCCGGCCTGCGATGACGAGGCGAACCTGCAGCTGGTCCTCGCCCAGCTCGATGACGTTCCCGAGCCCGACCGCACGGCCCGGTTCGTCTGCTCGATGGCGCTGGTGCTGCCCGACCTCGAGGCGGATCCCTCCGGCCGGACCCCCGGCCAGGAGTTCATCCGCCGGGGCGCGATGGAGGGCCGGATCACCCGCGAGCCCGAAGGTGAGAACGGCTTCGGCTACGACCCGATCTTCCAGGCGGTCGACCAGCAGTGCACCAACGCCCAGCTGAGCCCGGCCGAGAAGGATGCGATCAGCCACCGCGGTCGTGCCGTCCGGGCGATGGCCTCGTTCATCAAGGACATGCGGGAGCATCCCGCACCGACCCGACAGGGAGAACGGCCGTGAAGCAGTACCTGGACCTGGTCCGGCACATCCTCGACACCGGTGTCGGCAAGGACGACCGCACCGGTACCGGCACCATCAGCGTCTTCGGCGCCCAGCTGCGCTTCGACCTGCGCAAGGGATTCCCGCTACTGACGACCAAGAAGGTGCACACCCGGTCGGTGTTCGGCGAGCTGCTCTGGTTCATCAGGGGCTCGACGAACGTCGATTGGCTGCACCAGCACAGGATCACGATCTGGGACGAGTGGGCCGACGAGGACGGCGAGCTCGGCCCGATCTACGGCCACCAGTGGCGCTCCTGGCCCGACCCGGCCGGCGGCGCGATCGACCAGCTCGCCGACGTGATCGCGTCGATCAAGCGCAACCCGGACTCGCGCCGGCACATCGTCTCGGCCTGGAACGTCGCCGACATCCCGCGGATGGCGCTGCCGCCGTGCCACGCGTTCTTCCAGTTCTACGTCGCCCCGCCCCAGCAGGGCGAGGCCCGCGGCCGGCTGTCCTGCCAGCTCTACCAGCGCTCGGCCGACATGTTCCTCGGCGTCCCGTTCAATATCGCCTCGTACGCCCTGCTCACCCACATGGTGGCGCAGGTCTGCGACCTGGACGTCGGCGACTTCGTCCACACGTTCGGGGACGCGCACATCTACCTCAACCACCTGGACCAGGTGCGCGAGCAGTTGTCGCGTACGCCCCGGACGCTGCCGCGGCTGGAGCTGAACCCGGACGTGCACGACATCGACGGCTTCGGACTGGATGACATCCGCCTGGTCGGCTACGATCCGCACCCGGCGATCAAGGCGCCGGTGGCGGTGTGAGCGAGGTCGCGGCGATCGTCGCCGTTGCGGACAACGGCGTGATCGGTGGCGACGGTCGGATGCTGTGGCACCTGCCGGAGGACTTCCAGCGGTTGAGGCGGCTCACGATGGGCGGCCACCTGGTGATGGGCCGCACCACGTACGAGGCGATCGGCCGGCCACTGCCGGGGCGGACGAACATCGTGCTGACCCGCGACCCGCAATGGTCCGCGGAGGGAGTGGTCGTCGTCCATTCGCTGGCGGAGGCCTTCGCCGCCGCCGAGCAGGCGGACCCGCAGGCTACGACCTGGGTCTTCGGCGGGGCGCAGGTCTACCGCCAGGCCTGGGACCGGATCACCCGCCTGGAGGTCACCGAGGTGCACCAGGCGCCGCAGGGCGACGCCACCTTCCCCGCCATCGATCCGGACGAGTTCACCGAGACCTCCCGGGAGAGTCACCAGGGCTTCGACTTCGTGACGTACGTACGGCGCTGAGCTGGCACGGCGCTGCGTCCGTGCTTGTCAGCCCTGCCACCATGGGGTCTATGGAATACGCCCCGTGGGCCTCGCTGGTCCTCGACCTGGTGCTGGTGCTTGTGGTCCTTGGGCGTGCTGCCGGCGGATGGCGCAGCGGACTGCTCTCCGGCGGTCTCGGGATGATCGGTATGGTCGGCGGCGCCGCGCTGGGCCTGTGGGGGTGGCCCAGGGTGGCCCAGTGGTTGCCGGTCGACTCGCTGCGTGGCACGGCGGAGATCGCGCTGCTGGTGCTGTTCGTGCTCGTCGGCGCCTCGATCGGCCAGGGCCTGCTCGGCGGGCTCGGTCGTCGGCTGTCCTCCCACGACATCGAGGCGGTGCACACGGTGGACCGGGCCTTCGGGGCGGTCGCTGCTGCCGGGCTCACCGTCCTGGTCCTCGGCCTGCTCGCGGCGGTCGTCCGGCCTCTGGTCCCGCCGCCGTGGACGGAGGTGATGGACCGGTCCCGGGTGGTCCGGGGGGTGGATGCCGTGTTGCCTGCGCCGCTGCAGCGGGCCGCCGTGCAGGTCGCCGGGGTGCTGGAGTCCACGGTGTTCCCACGGGTCTTCGTCGGCCCCAGCCCCGAGCCGGTGCTCCCGGCACCCCAGCCGGACACCGCCGTCACGGAGTCCCCGGCCGTCGTCGCGGCCGCGGCGAGTGTGATGAAGGTGAGCGCGATCGGCTGCGGCGGCGCCGCTGTCGGCAGCGGCTGGGTGGCCTCGCCCGAGCGCGTCGTCACCAACGCCCATGTCGTCGCGGGCGCCGAGGAGGTGTCAGTCCGGCCGGAGGGCGTCGGCCAGGCTCGGCAGGCAACGGTGATCGCCTTCGACCCCGACGTCGACCTTGCGGTCCTGTACGTCCCGGGCCTGCGCGCCGACCCCCTGCCGACGACGGGCCACCTCGCCGAGGAGACCGCCGTGGCCGTGGCAGGCTTCCCCGGCGGGGGGTCGTACGTCGCCGAGCCGGGCCGGATCCGCGGCACCATCGAGGCGGTCGGCGCCGACATCTACGGTGATGCCGGCGTGGTCCGGCAGGTGTACGCGCTGCGCGCCGCACTGGAGCAGGGCAACTCCGGGGGCCCGGTCCTCACCACCGACGGGCAGGTGGCCGGCACGGTCTTCGCCCGCTCGATCGACGACGACCAGACCGGCTATGCGCTGACCGACGCCCAGACCAAGGAGTTCGTCGACGCGTCGGCCGACTCGGTCGAGGAGATCTCCTCGGGGGCCTGCCCCGGTTGATGACCCGGGGGCGTCGAGCCGGGTCGTCGAAATGACGGGATCGTACTCCTTGACCACCCGGCTGTGCTTGATTAACGTATGCGCACCAGCGGCGTCCGGGAGGCACACATGGGTGCCGAGCCCACCCTCATCCATTCCGTCATCCGTGCCCTGCGGCTGCTCGAGCTCATCGCCGACGAGGGCCGGCCTGTCACCGCGAAGCGGCTGTCCCGCCTCGCCGGCATCCCACTGCCGACGACCTACCACCTGCTGCGCACCCTGGTCCACGAGGGTTACGCGAAGCGGGTCGAGGGCGGTTACGTCCTCGGGGACACCCCGCTGCTGCTGGCCCGGCACAAGCAGGCCACCGAGCTGCCGCATCGCGTACGCCAGGTGCTGAAGGAACTGCACGACGACGTGGGCGCCGCCACGTACGTCGCCGCCTTCCGGGACGGCGAGGTCGAGCTGGTCGACATCGTCGACAGCCCGGCCGCACCCCGGGTGGACCTGTGGGTCGGACTGCAGGAGTCGGCCCACGCCACCGCGGTCGGCAAGGCCGTGATCGGCGGACTGCCCCCGGGCCAACGGATCGACTACCTGGTCTCCCACCCGATGTTCGACCTGACCAGGCACACGCACACCACGGTCCGCTCGCTGCTGGTCGACCTCGACGAGCACCCGGACGTGATGGTCGACCGGGAGGAGTACTCGGTGGGAACGACCTGCCTCGCCCTCCCCGTCCCGGCCCCCGACCTGCACGCCGCCGTGGCGGTCTCGGTCCCCAGCACCGAGGTGGCGCGGAAGGCGCAGGACCTGCGGCCACTGCGCCGCGCGGCACACCTGCTGGGGCTCGCCTGCGCCGGCGCCGGCGCAGACGCCTCTATCACCATGTGAAATAGCGGCTCTGGCCCGGGCCCCACGCGCGTCGGACAGTGGAGGGACCCACTGAGACTGGAGGCCATTGATGTCCGATCCTGTCACTGGTCCGGAACCCACCCCGGACACCCGCCGCGACCTCTACTCGACCATGGTCCTGGCCCGTACGTACGAACTTGCGATCCTGCGGGAGTACCACGCGGACAAGGGCCCCGGTTTCGACATCGGCAAGGGGCTGGTGCCCGGCGAGATGCACCTGTCCGCCGGGCAGGAGCCGGTCGCCGCCGGCGTCTGCGCGCACCTCACCGGCGATGATGCGCTCACCGCCACGCATCGCCCGCACCACCTGGCCATCGCCCACGGTGTGGACCTGGGCCGGATGACGGCCGAGATCTTCGGCCGGGAGACCGGGCTCGGGCGGGGCAGGGGCGGCCACATGCACCTGTTCGACCCGGCCGTGCACTTCAGCTGCTCCGGGATCATCGCCGAGGGCTACCCGCCGGCGCTCGGCGCGGCCTTCGCCTTCGCCAGGCGGCCCGGCAACCGGATCGCCGTGGCCGTCACGGGTGAGGGGGCGGCCAACCAGGGCGCCTTCCACGAGTCGCTCAACCTGGCCGCGCTCTGGAAGCTGCCGGTGGTGTTCGTGGTCGAGGACAATGGCTGGGGCATCTCGGTGCCGCAGGCGGCCGCGACCTCGGTGGCCTCGCACGCCCAGCGGGCCGCCGGCTACGGCATCCCGGGCGTACGCGTCGAGGACAACGACGTCGACCAGGTGTACGCGGCGATGGGCCGGGCGGTCGAGCGAGCCCGGGCCGGGCAGGGACCGTCGCTGGTCGAGGTGGCGACCGTCCGGATGCTCGGCCACTTCGAGGGCGACGCGCAGGGCTACCGCGACGACCTTGCCGACCTGTCCGACCGCGACCCGATCCCGCGCTACGAGGCGCGACTGCGCGAAGCAGGCATCCTCGATGATGCGCAGGTCGAGAGCACCAAGAACCAGGCGAACGACCGCGTCGAAGCGGCCATCGCCGCTGCCAAGGCCGCTCCGGTGCCCAACCCGGACGAGGCACTCAAGTACGTCTTCGCCGGGGAGGCCTGACCATGACCACCACACCCACCACCACCGGTACGCGCCGGCTCAACACCTCCAAGGCGATGGCCGAGGCCATCGCCCAGGCGATGCGCGAGGACGACTCGGTCGTCTACCTGGGGGAGGACGTCGGGAAGTACGGCGGGATCTTCGGATCCACGGTCGGGCTGCTGGACGAGTTCGGCCCGACCCGGATCATCGACACCCCGATCTCGGAGACGGCCTTCATCGGTCTGGGCATCGGCGCGGCGACCGAGGGGATGCGCCCGATCGTCGAGCTGATGTTCGCCGACTTCCTGGGCGTCTGCTTCGACCAGATCTACAACCACATGGCGAAGATCCACTACGAGTCCGGTGGCCACGTGAAGGTGCCGATGGTGCTCACCACCGCGGTCGGCGGCGGGTACTCCGACGGTGCCCAGCACAGCCAGACCCTGTGGGGCACGTTCGGGCACCTGCCCGGCATGAAGGTCGTCGTCCCGTCCAACCCGGCCGACGCCAAGGGCCTGATGACCGCCGCCATCCGGGACGACTCGCCGGTGGTCTACATGTTCCACAAGGGCGTGATGGGCCTGGCCTGGATGGCGAAGAACCGCCGCAGCGTCGACATCGTCCCCGAGGGCGAGTACGTGGTGCCGATCGGCAAGGCGGCGGTCGCCCGCGAGGGCACCGACGTCACCGTCGTCACTCTCTCCCTGTCGGTGCACCATGCGCTGGACGTCGCCGAGAAGCTCGCCGGCGAGGCCTCGGTGGAGGTCATCGACCTGCGCACTGTCGTCCCGTTGGACCGGGCGGCCATCCTGGAATCGGTCGGCAGGACGGGCCGACTGGTCGTGGTGGACGAGGACTACCTGTCGTACGGGCTGTCCGGGGAGGTCATCGCCTCGGTCGTCGAACAGGACCCGACACTGCTCAAGGCTCCGCCGCGCCGGGTGGCGCTGCCCGACACGCCCATCCCGTACGCCCATGTCCTGGAGTCCGCGGTGCTGCCGGGCCCGGCCCGGATCGAGGCGGCGATCCGGGAGGTGCTGGCGTGACCGAGGTCGAGTTCCCGGTGATGAGCAACGAGCGCTCCGACGCCACCGGTGTGGTCGCCACGTGGTACGCCGCGGACGGAGAGAACGTGACCGAGGGCCAGCTGATCGCCGAGGTGCAGATGGACAAGGTGGATGCGGAGATCCTCGCGCCGGTCGCCGGGGTGATCACCCTGCTCGCCGCCGAGGGCGACGAGGTGGCCCAGGGGACGGTGATCGCCCGGATCACCTGACCCGGAGCTGCCGACCGCCCCGCCATCCTTCCCATCCTGGGGGTGGTGCGGCCAGCCCTTCTCCACCGGCAACAGTGCACGTCCTCGCCACACCGCCGACGTCCGCCGGCTTGGCCCGGGGAATGCCTAGCCTTGCGTCAGGTGCCTGCCACCCGGGCGGGCAGCGGATCGGAGTACTCTGATGCAGAATCCCCCGATGAGCAACCGACTCTGGGCCGAGTTCCTCGGCACCTTCTGGCTGGTCCTGGGCGGGTGCGGCTCTGCCGTGCTGGCCGCCAAGGTGATCGGCGAACCGGCCATCAACATGGGCATCGGCTACCTCGGTGTGGCCCTTGCCTTCGGCCTGACCGTGGTGACCGGCGCCTACGCCCTTGGCCACATCTCCGGCGGTCACTTCAACCCGGCCGTCACCTTCGGCTGCGCGGTCGCCAAGCGGATCGAATGGGCCGCGGTGGGTCCGTACATGATCACCCAGATCATCGGCGCTTCCGTCGCCGGTGCCGTCCTCTACGTGATCGCCTCCGGCAAGGCCGGCTTCAACCCCGTCGAGTCCGGCTTCGCGAGCAACGGGTTCGGCGAACGCTCCCCGGACGGCTACGGCCTGCTGGCCGCAGCGGTGGTGGAGATCGTGCTGACCGCCGTCTTCGTGTGGGTCATCCTCGGCTCCACGTCGAAGAAGGCGCCTGCAGGCTTCGGTCCGCTGGCGATCGGCCTGACCCTGACGTTGATCCACCTGATCGCCATCCCGGTCACCAACACCTCGGTCAACCCGGCCCGCTCCCTCGGCGTTGCCTGGTTCGCCGGCACCGGCGCACTGTCGCAGGTGTGGTTGTTCATCGTCGCACCGCTGGTCGGTGCCGCGATCGCCGGCTTCACGTACGCCGCCCTCACCGGCGACGAGGACACCGAGCCGGAGGAAGAGGAGGCCCGCGTCGGCGCCGAAGACTGAGCCTCAGCCGTTGCGGCTGCGGTACACCGCCAAGGCGAGCTGCACCCGGTTCGTGACGGCCAGCTTCTCGAAGATCCGGGCCAGGTGGGTCTTCACCGTGGGGACCGACAGGAACAGGTCCTCGGCGATCTCCTGGTTGGTGAGCCCCTCGGCCACCCGCTCGGCGATCTCGGTCTCCCGGGAGCTGAGCGCCGCCAGGGGGTCGGGGCGTACGACGCGCTCGGCCTGCCGGGTGGCGGTGGCCACCAGGGTGCGGAGCACCGAGGGGGAGAAGCTCATCGTTCCGGTGGCCGCCTGTTGCGTGGCCGCGACCAGTTCTGGTGGCGGGGTGTGCTTGAGCAGGAACCCACAGGCCCCCGCCGCCAGGGCTCGGAGCACGAACTCGTCGGTCTCGAACGCCGTCAGCACCACCACCTGCGGCGGGTCGGGCAAGTCACGGACGAGCCGCGTCCCCTCGATCCCGTCGCAGCCGGGCATCCGGATGTCCATCAGCACCACGTCGGGCCGCAGCCGGCCGACCAGGTCGACGGCCTCTCGACCGTTCCCGGCCTCGCCCAGGATCCGCAGCTGGTTCGCGCCGTCCAGCACCATCCGCAGCCCGGCGCGGATCAGCGGCTCGTCGTCGACCAGCAGCACTCCGATCTCGCTCATCGGCCCGCCCACGGCAGCCAGGCCGTCACCCGGAAGTCGTCCCCGTCCGGCCCGGCGCGGAAGGTCCCGTCGGCCAGATGGAGTCGTTCCTCGAGGCCGACCAGGCCGATCCCGGCGCCCATGGCATCGAGGACAGGGGCATCCGGCAGGGGATTGGTGACCTCGAGACTGATCCCCTCCCCGGGAGCCCCGTCGAGTCGTACGGTGACCGGGCTGCCGGGGGCGTGCTTGGTCGCGTTCGTCAGTGACTCCTGCAGCACCCGGTAGACATGGTTGGACACCTGGTCCTGGGGACCCGCAGGGTCCAGGCCCGGACCGACCTGCAGGTCGATGGTCACTCCGGCGGCCCGCGTACGGTCCACCAGGTCGTCGATGTCGCTGAGCGTACGCCCGGGCCGGGTGTCGCCGGCATCCTCGCGCAGCACGGTGAGGACCGTACGCAACTCGTCCGCGGCGGTCCCGGCCGCCTCCCGGATCACCCGGGCGGCCTGCCTGGCTGCGCCCCGGTCCAGGTCGGCACGGTATTCCAGGGCGCCGGCGTGAAGGGTGATCAGGCTCAGCCGATGCGAGAGCGTGTCGTGCATCTCGCGGGCGATCCTGGTCCGCTCGGCCACCCGGGCCTGCTCGATCCGCGCCTGCTGTTCCCGCTGGGCGGTCTCGGCCCGGGTCCGTCGCAGTTCGCGGCGGCCACCCCGGTAGAGGGCCAGCAACACGCCGATGACCATCAGCAGGCCCACCACCAGAAACGCGAACCACAGGGGTGCGTCGAGGTCGACCGGGTCGATCGCCAGCGCAATGACGACGGTGGCGAACACCGTGCCGGTGATCAGGCCGACCCACGCCAGGCGGCGCCGGCCGGCCAGGGACACGAACGCCAGGGCCGCCGGGACCGTGGCGGTGGACGACAATGCGGTCGCTACGATGGTCAGCATTCCTAGGGCCAGCGCCCGCCGCTCTCGCTGCGGCGAGGGGGACCAGTCCGTCTGCGTACGCCCCGGGCTGAGGATGAACGGCAGCACGAGCAGGCCGAGCAGGCCCAGCGCCAGGTCGACCCAGGCCGGAGAGCCCCCGGTGGCCATGTCACCCGCCGTGGTCGGCAGGAGCCTCAGTACCGCGAGCAGCAGCGCGAGCAGCGTGGTGACCACCATCGTTCGCGGGCGGTGGGCGGCGTCCCGACGAATGATCACCGAAACATCCCGCCATCGGGACCATAGGGTGTCCCACGATCGGGACCGGATGGCGTCTCGCCGGAGGATCGACTCGGCTGGCCGTCTTATCGGCGTGAGGGAACTGGGCACCCAGCCACCCTAACGAGGCCGTCAGGCCGGGCAGTGTCGTCCGAAAGCATGAGTGCGGCCCAGCCGAGAGTCGCCACCGGATGTGCTGTCGGTCGATACCGCGTGGGGCGCGCCATCCGAAATGCTCGTCGTCATGACGACGACATCGCAGACCACTGACCTCACCGAGACCCGGCCCGACCAGCTGCGGGACCCGGCCGTCTCACCCCATGAGCTGCTTGCCCCTACCGACGACGTGCCCGAGTACCACCGGATGGCGCGCTACCATGCCACCTACCGGTGGTGGCGGCCGGCCCTGACCCTGGTGGTGGCGCTGGCACTCAGCGTGGTCTCGATCCTGGTGGTGGGCGTCCTAGCCACGGTCCCGATGGCCGTGCTGGGCGGGGAGGAACTCGCCGTCTGGTTGGGCGGGGGCACCGGTGACCAGAACCACCCCGCCACCATGCTGGCGACGCTGCTGACGGTCGCCGCCATGATGCCGGCGGTGTTGCTGGCCATCCGGTGGGCCGGAGGTCGCCCGGCCGGCGAGGCGTGGTCAGTGACCGGCCGGATCCGCTGGGGCCTGCTGGGCCGGTCGATCTGCCTGGCCCTGGTGCTGTACGGGCTGGTCGAGCTTGGTTACGTCCTGACCGACGTCGCCCGGGGGACTTTCGCCGGCTGGACCATCCAGCCGACCGCCGGCTGGATGGTCTTCTCGGCCCTGCTCCTCGTCCCGTTCCAGGCCACCGCCGAGGAACTGGCCTTCCGCGCCCTGCCGCAGCAGGTGCTCGGCGGCTGGCTGCGCAGCCCGTGGTGGGGCCTCCTGCTCCCGGTCCCGCTGTTCGTCGTCGGCCACGAGTACAACTGGACCGGTCTGGTGGACGTCACCGTCTTCGCGGTCGTCGCGGGCATCCTGACCTGGCGGACCGGCGGACTGGAGGCTGCGATCGGCCTGCACGTGGTCAACAACGCCACGATCTACCTGCTCGCAGCGGTCGGCAGGGCCGACCTGAACGCGACCGGATCCACCGTGGCCGAGTTGGTGGTCACCCTGGTGCTGATGGTCGCGTACGCCGCCGCCGTCCTGCGGTGGCAGCGGCGGCTCGCCTGATCACCGGTCGTCGCGACGGACCTCCCGTTCGACGCGCTGGTCATGGGCCCCCGGCGAGCCGGGGGCCCTGCACGTCGGTGCGTTCCCGGATGATCTGGGTCCGCGGACGCCCCAGGATCAGTTCCAGCACCAGCCAGACGACGCCGGCACCCAGCAGGATGAGGCCGACCAAGGGCGCGTCGACACCGCTGATGGAGTCCGAGATCGTCCAGCGGAGGATCGCCCCGATCACGATGAGCGCGATCGGGGCTCCGATGCGTACGCTGCGCAGGGCTCTGGGAGCGATGGTGCCGGAGAAGGGACTTGAACCCTCACGCCCGAAGGCACAGGAACCTAAATCCTGCGTGTCTGCCAATTCCACCACTCCGGCAGGAGCAGGGACCATTGTGCCCGACGGACGTCCCCGACGTCGCCGGTGGCCCCGTTATGGTCGAGGTCAGGCCGCCTGCCAGTCCTTCAGCAGCCGCTCGACGTGTCCGGTCGCCTTGACGTTGTACCGCGGGTCGACGATGGTCCCGACGCCCTGGTCATCGACATCGACCAGGAAGGTCGACCGGATCACGCCCATGATCTTCTTGCCGTAGTTCAGCTTCTCCCCGTACGCGCCGTACGCCTCCAGGGTCGTACGCTCCGGGTCGGACAGCAGGGTGACGGTCAGCGATTCCTTCTCGCGGAACTTCGCCAGTCTCTCCGGCTTGTCCGGCGAGATGCCGAGCACGGCCGCGATACCGGTGTCGGCCAGGTCGGGGCGGAAGGTGGTGAAGTCGCAGGCCTCCTTGGTGCACCCGGGGGTCATCGCGCGGGGGTAGAAGTAGACCACCACCCGCTGGCCGGCGTAGTCGGACAGCGACACGTCGTTGCCGTCGGCGTCGGGCAGGGTGAAGGCGGGGGCGATGGCGCCCTTCTCCAGACGGTTCTCCATGCCGACAGCCTAGCGGGGGTGCGGGGGCGTACCGGGAGGCAATAGTCTGTGCATGTTGGCAGTACGCGTTTCCGGCAGGGACGTCCAGCCCGTACGCCATTCGAGACATGAGGAGTGACACCCGTGGCCACTGAGACCCGTGAGCGACTGTATCCCCGGACCGAGTCGCAGATCAGGGCAGACATTGCCGATGCTCGCCAGCGTCTGGCCGCCTCGATCGAGCAGCTGGCCAAGGAGACGCAGCCCGAGAGCATCAAGAACGCGGCCACCGACCGGGCCAAGGCCTTCGTCGACGAGAAGATCCAGTCGGTGAAGACCCAGTTCGTCGACGACAACGGCGTGCGCGTCGATCGCGTCGCGGTGATCGCCGGTGCCGCCGCCGGCGTGCTGGCGACCCTGCTGACGCTGCGGGGCCTGGTCCGCAGCGGCCAGAAGCGCAAGGTACGCCGGACGGCCCGCAAGGAGCTGGCTGCCATCGCCGGCGGGCCGGTCACCGTCACGGTCAAGAAGCGAGGCTGAGTTGGCAGACAACGACCAGGCCGGCCGGAGCGGGGCGCTGCCGATCCGGATGCTGCACGACCGCGTGCTGGTGTCCACCGAGGGGGAGGCGGCCGAGCGTCGCAGCGGCGGGGGCATCGTCATCCCCGCCACCGTCGCCATCGGCAAACGGCTCACCTGGGCAACCGTCGTCGCCTCGGGGCCGAACGTACGCGCGGTGAAGGTCGGGGACAGGGTGCTGTACGACCCGGAGGAGCGCGCCGAGGTCGAGTTGCGGGGCAGGGACTACATCCTGCTGCGCGAACGGGACCTGCACGCCGTCAGCGCAGGGGTCGGGGACGACGAAGGCACCGGCCTCTACCTGTGAACCAGGGCCCGCCGGTGCCTCACAGCGGCCCGATTTGGTGCGAGACAGAGGCACTGCTATAGTTTCTTCTCGCGCGCACCGCTAGCTCAACTGGCAGAGCAGCTGACTCTTAATCAGCGGGTTCAGGGTTCGAGTCCCTGGCGGTGTACCAGATCCGCACAATGACGCGGAACGGCTGGCCTCGGCTCCCTTCGGGAGTCGGGGCCAGTGCTGATTCTGGCGTCGGGAGCTCCTGGGGCTGCCGGGTGGTCTAGCCTGACGTCAGGTACGTCGGATGGCAGACAGCCCGGGACGCACATAGGGGTAGGGATGCTTTTCCACGAGTTCGGTGACCGGTCGGCGCCGACCCTCATGCTGGTGCCGGGTGCCTATGTCACGTGGCGAATGTTCGAGCGGGCGATCCCCACGCTGACCCAGACCTTCCGCGTGATCGCCGTCGGTATGGACGGGTTCGAGCCGGACGATGACACCGAGTACGAGAGTGCGGTCGTCGCCGCGGAGCGTATCGTCACGTACGTGAAGGACCGTCTGGGCGGGCGGCTGTTCGCCATCTACGGGGCGTCGCTCGGAGCCCATCCGGCGTTCTATGCCGCGCGCGACGAGCGGATCACGATCGAGCACGTGGTCCTCGACGGGGCGATGTACGTCGACACCGGCATCCTGACACCGCTGACCGCCCGGCTCGAGTCGTCGTTCGCTCGGCTGCTCGCCGGCGGCCGGGCATCCTCGCTGCTCCGGGGCGTCGGCCTGAAGGCCAGGGACCCGGGCGAGGCCGCGGGTCTGTTGCATCTCGGTCGACCGAGCGCTCCTTCCGCAATACCGCGTACTCGAACGCCGCGTGGTGCCGCGATCTGCGGCTCCTGCCGCCGAAGCCGGGGATCCACGCCGCCTGCTGGTTCGGTGAGCGCGAGAGGTTCACGCGTCGTACGATCCGCGCCCTCCGCCGCAGCCTGCCGGGGATCGAGGTGACGATCCACCCCGGGCTGTCGCACTGCGAGCTGACGCGACGCCCGGAGCAGTTCCGTGCCGAACTCCTCCGTTTCACCGGGCTCGGCGAGGACCGTCCGGCCGCGGCATGAGCGGGCGGTGCTTGGCTGGACGACGGCAGGGATGACGGCAGAGATATTTCGCCTGCTCCGCCCGGAGCAGTCCGGATGGGGGCGCTGCCCCTCGGGTGCGGCGCCTGATCGGCGTACGATGGGATCGAGCAGACCAGAGGAGATGGTCATCATGCTCAACAGACTCATTGCCATGCCAGTGCTTGCGGCCTCCGATCTGACGTGTGCGAGGCGGTTCTGGCGTGACGTGCTCGGTCACGATCCAGTGTATTCGGACGATGGTGGCGATATCTACGATGTCGGCGGAGTGTCCGTCCACGTCTACGAGACCTCCTACGCGGGCACCGCACAGAACACGACGATGTCGTTCATCACCGAGGGACTGCTGTACGGATAGGTGTCACCTCCCCGTCGTCGATCACGGTCTCGAGATTGTCGGCGACATGCCGAAGCTGTTGAGTGCCGGCCAACGATGCTTGACGCCTGGGTAGGGTCCGACTGGTGCCTGGAGAGCCTGGGATACCCACTTCCGTGGCCCTTCTCGGTTGCTCAGAGTGGTCGATTCGGTGAACCTCACCACTTTCCCTACAGAACGTAGGACAATCGCCTTGTGTCCATGAATCAGCGGGCCAGGCACACCAACGCGAGATGGGATGAGGCGTGCCGTGGCTCGCGCCCAGGAGGATCCCATGACTGACAGTCCGGAAAACGACGAGCCTGCCGAGGGGGGAGTTCCTGGATCTGAGTCTGCCGGGAAGGATGCTCCCGAATCTGAGCCTGTCGAGGGAGGAGCTCCTGAATCTGAGTCTGCCGGGAAGGGAGCTCCCGAACCTGAGCCCGCCGGAGAGGAAGTTGAGCGCGAGAGCTTCGGGAAGGTGATGGGACGGGTATGGGCCCAGCCGTGGGGCAAGGTGGTCGCGTTCATTCTGGTGTTCGCACTGGGCTTTGGTGTGGGGTATCCGACCGGTGTACAGGTCTTCAAGTGGCAGGTTCGTCGGGCATTCACTCAGGCATTCGATGGTTTGGACGCGCCGCCTACTTCCGACCCCTCGCCGTACACCGTGCCTGAGAGCGTTATTCCCTCCCAAGAGGTACCCGGCTACATTGACCCATCGTCCACCGCGACTCCAGACAAAGCGATGGGTATGGAGGGCGTGGACTTCCCCAAGGGGACCGAAGGATCGATAGGCGCCCTGAGCATGCGAGTCGACGAGGTGGACTGCACGGCGAAGTCCTGGACGGCTGGCCGGTACTCCACACCTGTTACCCCACCGGAGGGAAAACAGCTATGCGTGATCTCGACCCAGATCACGAATAATACGAACGCCCCTCAGATGCTTACCCTGTACGCGATGCTGGTAGATGCCAAGGGGAACTGGTACGAGTACGACACCAGTAACTCCGATAATGGCGTATACCAGAACCTCGACCCTGCCGAGTCCGTCAAGTACGACGTCGTATTCGTGATTCCGCAGGGCCAGCAGCCCGACATGCTTCAAGTGATAAGCGGAGACGTACCGTACATGTACGGGCTGAGCTGAGGAAGGCGACAGCAACGCTAGGTTTCACTCGGAGTGGGGAGGGGCCGATCGACTCTTGGTGACCTTGGCCCGGGCGGCCCTGAAGGTGAGGACAGCGAGCACGGCCGCAATGACCAACAGGGCGGGCACGTCCCCCAGCAGGTGGCCCATGGTCGCGTGCCCGCCGCTGACGGCCTGGACGGCCATGATGACGGCGTGGACGATGCTCGACCAGACGGTGAACCAGACCAGGCCGAGGTTCTCCAGCGGCTTCCCTCCGGCGCGGACCAGGAAGACGCCCAAAGTGGCGTAGAGGCCGACGATCATGGGGATGTAGAAGGACTCGCCACCGTCATGCCAGACCCAGCCGGCCGGCCACAGTCGGGTGAGGGGCCAGAGCGCGACGATCAGGATGACGCCGATGGCGCGCATCGCGACACCGAGGGTCCTCTCCGGGCCGGTGGCAGGCATGGGGTCCTCCGGGGTCAGTGGAGCGCGGCCTTGATCCCGACGAGGATGCCGCCGATGGCCAGCAGGACCAGGCCGCTGAGCAGGCGCCGGGAGAACCTGGCGTCCAGCAGTTGCCCGATCCGCCACCCGTAGCCGAACAACGTCAGGAAGGCGACGACCTGGGCGATGGTGATCGCCGTCGGCATCGACATCACGCCAAGGCCCGCGAGGACCAGGATGACCGTGGGGCCCTGCGCACCCACCAGGACGGGCGCGGCGTCACGCCAGATGTGGACGAGATCCTGCTGGCCGAGGGGCTGCCGGCGACCGAGCATCTCGCCGATCACGTGCGCGTAGACCTCGATCAGCGCCACGACCAGAGTGGTGCCGAACAGCGATATCGCACCCTCCCAGGGGTTGGGCGGATGTACCGACATCGCCTGCAGGACGGCCAGCACCGTGATCAGCCCGTAGACGGCGCGGGCGACGAACGTTCCGCTGACAGTCTGCTCGACAGCCTTCGACTCCATGGGGCGGTCCTCTTCGCGCACCGGCGGCGGGGAGGCGCTCCGCCCCGCTCGTTCGGTGACCATGCCACCAGAAACCACCCGACCGATCAAGACACGGGCAGATCGGATCCGGGGCTGCCCCACCGGTCCACATACGGATCCGTTCCGTTGAGGAACCTGTGCGGAGAATTGACCTGGATCAAGGAAATCGGCACCGGTCAGGCGTGCACTGGGAAGGAGATCGGGGACCGGGGCCTCGGACCACTCGAGGAAGGGAACGAGGTGACACACAAGTCAAACGGCTCGGAAGGCTCCCGGCTGGTACTGGTCGGAGGCCTGCGGGCCGAACACGCACGGATGCTCGATGACCTCGATCGCCTCAGCCGTTCACTGCTCGGTGCACCACGGGAGGACTTCCCGCGCACCCGCGCCGCGCTGGAGGACTGGATCAGTGGCGTGCTGGTGCCCCACGCGAACAGGGAGCAGGACACCTACGACCTGGTCGCCGCCCTGGGCACCCAGGCAGCACTGCAGGAGTCCCTGGAGGCCGAGCACCGCATCATGTGTCACGCAGCGGAGGGGTTCTGCGAGGTCTGGGACTCCCGTGCCGCCGGCCCCTGGGCACGCAGCCTGTACGCGGCCTTCAACGCCCATCGCCTCAAGGAGGAGGAACTGCTGTTCCCGCGACTGCTGGCCGCCTGAACGCCCCGGGCCGAACCACCCCGGGCTCCGATGGTCGTCCGGACTGCGCACGTTCAGGCGTCGAGCACCTCGTGCAGCTTGGCGGCGAAGGCCTCCGGCTCTCCGGTCTGGCCGTACTCGCCGCCCAGGAATCCGCCGTGGTGGCTGGGGAACATCACCAGCGGCAGGCCAAGGGCCTCGGCGACCGCTGCCGACGTACGACCGGTGATCGTGTCGGAGGACTCGACTCCGGCGGCGATCACCACGCGGGTCGAGGCCGACCTCAACGCGTCGATATCCGGCCGGTAGCTGGTCACCGCATCGGAGGCATCGGACAGCAGGGGGTCGTCCCGGGAGCCGTCGTCGTCGGTCGGCAGGCCGAACAGCGCCGGGTCGGGGGCCGGCTGGGCGGCGTACTCGTCGGTGAACTCGCCACGCCACGTGCTCATCGCGATGAAGTGCGCCATGCCATGGCCCATTCCCTTGGTGCGATAGGTCTCGTGGACGGCTTGCTCGGCCGCGAAGGCGCGCTCGGCATCGGGGAGGACCGTCAGGATCGGCGGTTCGTGCGCGACCAGCGTACGCACATCGTCCGGGTGGGCGGCGACCAGCGCCAGGCCGGTGACCGCACCGCCACTGCTGCCGAATACCTCGACCGGTCCGGAGCCGAGGGCGCTGATCAGGGCGTGCAGGTCCTCGGCCTGCACCACCGGGTCATTGTCGGTACGGCCGTCGTCCCTGGTGCTGCGACCCAGGCCGCGCGGGTCGTACGTCACGACGGTCCGCTCCGGGAAGTGTGAAGCGAGGGTGCCGAAGCCGACGGCATCCATCGGCTGGCCGATCATCAGCAACGGTGGCCGCCCGGTCGTCGGCAGCACGCCATGGACGTCGTAGGTGATCGTGGCACCCGGCACCTGCAGGGTCTGCGTCGAATGCGTGGACATCCCGGTCTCCCATCGCTTGGACTGATTCCTCTCCATGGTGACCCACGCGGCGCCACATGTAGAGCCTCAGCAGGGCTGGGATGACCGGCCGGGCTGAAAGGATGGCCGTTGCACCGCTTCGCCGCCATCGGGGACCAGTCGGCCCCGTGGTGGCGGCGAGGCACCCCGAGGCGGTCGTCGCCGGATGCCGGCCGACGGCCGCCGTGAAGAAAGGACTCAGTGGATGACTTCCCCCTCCTCAGATCCCGACGATCGGCCGGAGCCGCAGCAGAAGGACCCGGCCCCTGCAGCCTCTCCGGCAGAGGAGTCGGCAGCGGTGAAGTCGGCAGCGGTGAAGGGGGCCTGGCCCCCGCCGACGGTGCCGGCCGCGCCGCCCAGGACCGCAGTTGCCCAGGAGCGGCCGCGTCCCTTCCTGCGGGGCCTGGGGCTGGGGGCCGGTGCCGGCCTCGGCTTCGGGGCCGCGGTGGTGGCACTGAGTATCGTCGGGGCCATCCTCTCGACGATCGCCCTGCTGGCCGTCCCCGCAGCAGCCGGCCTCGGCTCCGGTTCGAACCAGCCGCTGGAGACGATCTGGGGCGAGCCGACCGCCAAGCACACGCTGCGGGCCATCCCGGTGACCGGCACCATCATGGCCGACGCCACCGACGGCATGGGGCTGTCCATCGGGACGTACGGCTACGAGGTGGCCGACGTGATCGACGCGATGACGGCCGACGAGGCTGATGGCATCGTCCTGCTGATGAACACCCCCGGCGGTTCCATCCCGGCTCCCGGGCGATCGCCGATGCCGTGGACCGCTACCGGGCGCGGACCGGCCACCAGGTGTTCGCCTTCGTCCAGGGGATGTCCGCCTCCGGCGGCATGTACACGATGGCGAATGCTGACTGGATCGTCGCCGACCACGGCTCCCTTGTCGGCAGCGTGGGGGTCATCGCCGGACCGTTCACCCGCGTACGTGACGTCACCGGCACCACCGGCACGATCCTCACCGAGGGCGTCACCACCTCGGGCGGGATCACGTACGAGTACCTGACGATGGGCAAGGACAAGGACTTCGGCAACCCGTACCGGGACATGCAGCCCGAGGAGCGCGAGGTCTACATGCAGTACCTGAGCAGCGAGTACGACGACTTCGTGAACTGGGTCGCCGACCACCGCGAGATCCCGGCCGATACGATCCGGAACGACTACGGTGCGCACATGTTCAACGGCCAGACCGCCGTGTCCAACGGGTACGTCGACGCGATCAGCGGTCGCGACGAGGCGTTCCGCGGCTTCGCCGAGCGCGCCGGGATCGATCCGGCCGACACCCGGGTGCAGCAGGCGACGGCACCGGGCTGGCTGGCCTCCCTGGCCGGGGTCGATTCCCGCATCCCGGGGGTCGCGCCGGCCGTCGAGCCCAAGGAAGGCGTGCCTGCCCAGGCCGACGCCCGGCTGTGCGCAGGCACGCCGCAGGTGCTGGCCCACCAGGGGGACCTCTCGTCCTTCTGCGGGTAGTCACCCCGGCACGTCGCCCAGGGCCCCGTATGCCAGTGGCGTACGGGGCCCGAGCCGCACAGGCGGAGAATCCCTGAGACGCGGCGGATCGTTCGGGGATGGCCCCAGGGGTCAGGGCTCGAAGTAGATGCTGCCGCCGATGAACTCGCGCAGCAGGGAGTTGAAGGGCACCTTGGAGGTCTGGATCGGGTCGAAGAACGTCAGCAGGTTGAGCAGCCGGTCGCGGGTCTCGCGGTGGCTGCTGTCATCGGTGATCTGCTGGAGCGCGGCCTCTGCGGGCAGGCGCAGGGCGTTGAGCTCGTAGACCAGGCTGGAGTTGAACATCACGTCCGCCTCCTCCTGGAAGCGGAAGATGTTGTCATACTCGCCGCGGCGTACGCTCGCCCACTGGTCGAGCGTCTTCTCCGGCGGGATCCCCCGGGTCCGGTCGTCGCGTACGAGTCGGCGGATCAGCCGGACCTCGGTGGTGGGGACCCTGTTGACCAGGTCGATGTTGAGCCCAACCAGGGCACTGACGTGGATCTTGTACAGCTGCTTCCGGCTGATGTGGCCGACCAAGTCCGGGTTCAGCGCGTGGAGGCCCTCGATGACCAGGACCTCGTGGGGGCCGACCTGCAGTGGCAGGGAGGTGGGGGCGCGGCGTCCGGAGACGAAATCGAAGACCGGCACCTCGACCGGTTCGCCCTCGACGAGCTGCCGCAGATGGGCCTGCAGCAGGGGCAGGTCGAGGGCGTGCAGGACCTCGAAGTCCGGCCTGCCGTCCGCATCGAGCGGGGTCTTGTCCCGGTCGACGAAGTAGTTGTCGAGCGAGAGCGCCACCGGCCTGAAGCCGTTGACGAACAGTTGGGTGTTGAGCCTGCTCAGGAACGAGGTCTTGCCGGACGAGGAGGGCCCCGAGATGAGCAGCACCCGCAGCGCGCGCTGCTGGGTGAGGATCGAGTCGGCGATCAGCGAGATCCGCTTCTCGTGCAGTGCCTCGGCGATACCGATCAGCTCGAGGTGCCGACCCGAGCGGATGTACGCGTTGACGTCGGCGACCACCTCGATACCGACCCGGGCCAGCCAGCTGCGACGCTCGGCGTACGTGGCCTGGAGTTGGAACGGCGGGATCAGCGGGACCTCCGCGCCCTTGTCGACGTCGCCGAAATCGACGATGAACCCATCGGAGAAGGGGATCAGCGAGAAGTTCTCCACCTGTGACGGCCTGGTCAGGGCCGGGTAGACGGCCTTGATCACCAGTCCTTCCACGTCATAGACGTAGTAGCCGTTCTCGTGGGCCACCAGGTGCGCCGGCTCGTCGCGCCGGACCCAGTCCCGCAGCCGCTCCTCGATCTGGCGCACCTCCCGGGTGGACAGCACCGAGTCGACCAGATTGCAGAAGACCCCTTCGAGGATCGAGTACGAGGTCCGCAGCCGCTCCTCCGGGAACAGGTCGTGCACCACCTTGATCAGGCCGAGCTTCACCGTCTGGCGCCCTTGGCGCAAGTGGGTCTCCCGGATCTCCTGCATGGACCGCCCCTCATCGCGAGGTTCCGATCAGTTGAGCGTACGAGCGCTGCAGGGGGTGGGGCAATGGGTCAGGGCCGAAGGTGAACCGTTGGTGCTCAGCCGCCCGGGTTCCTCTGTCGGGGGCCCGGGACCCCTTGCTCCATACCCACCGGGGGTATATACAGGGGGTGCCGGCACTTCCGATGGCGAAGGAGAGGTCATGCACCCCGCACACGAGCACGACCACGCCAGTCACGCCGACCATCACACGCACGACCAGACGATGCCACCCGAGCATTCGCCTGCGGCGCTCGACGAGGAGCACCAGGTCCATACCCACGGCAAGCACGCCGGGCACTCGGTCGCCATGTTCAAGAACCGGTTCTGGGCCAGCCTGGTGCTGTCGGTGCCGGTGATCCTCTTCAGCCCGATGTTCGCCGAGCTGCTCGGCTACCGCCCCCCGGAGTTCCCGGGCTCGACCTGGATCGCACCCGTGCTCGGCACGGTGATCTTCGTCTACGGCGGCGCGCCGTTCCTGCGCGGCGGGCTCGACGAGCTGAAGTCGCGCCGGCCCGGCATGATGCTGCTGATCGCCATGGCCATCTCGGTCGCGTTCATCGCCTCCTGGGCGACCACCCTCGGCATCGGCGGCTTCGACCTGGACTTCTGGTGGGAGCTGGCGTTGCTGGTGGTCGTCATGCTGCTGGGCCACTGGCTGGAGATGCGTGCCCTCGGGGCGGCCTCCTCGGCCCTGGACGCGCTCGCCGAGTTACTCCCCGACGAGGCCGAGAAGATCGCCGACGGCGGCACCGTGACCGTGCCGATCGCGCAGCTCGCCGTCGGCGACGTCGTGCTGGTGCGCCCCGGCGCCCGGGTCCCGGCCGATGGCGAGGTGGTCGACGGTAGCGCCGCGTTCGACGAGTCGATGATCACCGGTGAGTCCCAGCCTGTGGAGCGCACCCCCGGCGCCCGTGTCGTCGCCGGCACGGTCGCCACCGACAACACCGTGTCCGTACGGGTCGAGGCGATCGGCCCCGACACCGCGCTGGCCGGCATCCAGCGCATGGTCGCCGAGGCCCAGGAGTCGTCCTCGCGGGCACAGGCCCTCGCGGACCGGGCCGCGGCCCTGCTGTTCTGGATCGCCCTGGGGGCCGCCATCGTCACCGCGATCGTGTGGACACTGCTCGGCCGGCCCGACGAGGCGGTCGTCCGTACGGTCACCGTGCTGGTCATCGCGTGTCCCCATGCACTCGGCCTGGCCATCCCGCTGGTGATCGCGATCTCCACCGAGAAGGCGGCCAGCTCCGGCGTGCTGATCAAGGACCGGTTGGCGCTGGAACGGATGCGCTCGATCGGTGTGGTGCTGTTCGACAAGACCGGCACGCTGACCGAGGGCGCCCACGCCGTCACCGGCACGGTGGCAGTCCCGGGCACTGCGGAGGGCGAGCTCCTGGCGTACGCCGGGGCGGCCGAGGCCGCCAGTGAGCACCCGGTCGCCCGGGCCATCGTCACCGCTGCCCAGCAGCACCCCGAGGCCTCCGCGCGCGGACTGCGCGGCACCGAGTTCCGGGCGGCTGCCGGGCGGGGCGTACGGGCCCGGGTCGAGGGGGCCGAGATCCATGTCGGTGGACCCACGATGCTGCGCGAGGCCGGTCTGGACACGCCGCCCGAGCTGCGTCCGGCGGTCGATGAGTGGACCGGGCGTGGTGCCAGCATCCTGCACGTGCTTCGCGACGGCGAGGTGATCGGTGCCCTGGCGCTGGAGGACAAGGTGCGCCCCGAGTCGCGGGCCGCGGTGCGGGCGCTGCAGCAGCGGGGGATGGAGGTGGCCATGATCACCGGCGACGCGCGCCAGGTCGCCGAGGCCGTCGGCCGGGATCTGGGCATCGACGAGGTTTTTGCCGAAGTGCTGCCCCAGGACAAGGACACCGCGGTCGCCGAGCTGCAGTCCCGCGGACAGATGGTCGCGATGGTCGGCGACGGCGTCAACGATGCCCCTGCGCTGGCCCGCGCCGACGTGGGCATCGCCATCGGGGCGGGCACCGACGTGGCGATGGAGTCGGCCGGTGTGGTGCTGGCGGGCAGCGATCCGCGTTCGGTGCTGTCGATGGTCGACCTGTCCCACGCCAGCTACCGCAAGATGATGCAGAACCTGTGGTGGGCAGCCGGCTACAACGTCATCGCCATACCGCTCGCCGCCGGAGTCCTCGCGCCCTTCGGGATCGTGCTCTCCCCGGCGGTCGGTGCGATCCTGATGTCGGCCTCCACGATCATCGTCGCGCTGAACGCCCAGCTGCTGCGCCGGATCGACCTGGACCCGGCGCGACTGGCGCCGGCCACCGACGGCGAGCAGGCCGGGTCGGCCTCGCGTACGGCCATCCCGGCCGCGTCGGGCAGGTGACCGAGCCCGTCGGGCCGATTCGTGTCAGGCGTGCGGGCGCCGCAGCCAACGCACGTGCTCCGCGTCGCCCTGCAGCTCCAGCCGTCGCCACAGCACCGAGGTGGGCAGTGCCTGGCTGGCGTGGGCCCTGGCCGCCTCCAGCTGGTTGGACCGTGACACCTGCCAGACCTCGTCGCCGGTGGCGCCGACGAAACCGGCCGCAAACTCGGTGTTCAGCTGCTCGGCCACCTCGGGGGAGATGGTCCAGGCCAGCACCGGCAGGCCGAGCCGGTCGGCGGCGGCCAGTGCAGCGGCGGTCGCCGCGACATGGTCCGGATGACCGGTGATCCCGGACTCGTCCATCACGACCAGCAGGTCGGCCTGCCGGGCCCGGGCCTGCTCCACCGCCACGGCCGCCAGCTCGTCGCGGTCGACAGAGGACAGGTCCCCGTCCGGGTACTCGCACAGTCGCACGTGGGACAGGCCGAGCTTCTCCGCGGCCAAGGTCAGCTCCCCGACCCGGATCTCGGTCAGGTCGCCCTCCACGCCGTGCAGGGTGGAGGCCTCGCCTCGGGTGTAGCAGAGCACCCCGCCACTCGCCCCGCGCTGGACCAGCGAGTCGAGGACCGCGCCCAGGCCGAAGGATTCGTCATCGGGGTGGGCGACGACAGCAAGGACCGATGAGACGTTCATGGCGCCAGCATGTCAGGCGGTGCCGCGGGCCGCAGCCCGGTCGGGTCTTTGACGGCAATCGGGCCGGCTCCCTAGGCTCGGGTGGTGACCACCGAGCTGCCCCGGCACGACCCGGACGTCGTCGTCATCGGCGGCGGGCAGGCGGGCCTGGCGACCGGCTACTACCTGCAGCGGGCGAAGCTCTCGTTCGTCATCCTCGATGACCAGCCGGCCCCGGGCGGCGCCTGGCGTCACACCTGGCCGAGCCTGACCCTGTTCTCGACCGCCGGGTTCTCCAACCTCCCGGGCCTGCCGATGCCGTCGTACGACGGGTTCCCGCCGGCCTCGCACGTGATCGACTACCTGGCCGCGTACGAGGCCCGCTACGGGTTGCCGGTCGAACGGCCGGTTCGGGTCGGGCGGGTCGGTTGGGGCGGCGGCATCTTCCACGTCCGCACCGACCGGCGCACCTGGCGGGCGCGCGCGGTCGTCAGCGCGACCGGGACCTGGTCGCGCCCGTTCGTACCCTGGTACCCGGGCCGTTTCGCCGGCCGCCAGTGGCACAGTGCCGGCTACCCGGGCCCGGAACCCTTCGCCGGTTCGCGTGTCGCCGTGGTCGGTGGGGCGAACTCCGCCGCCCAGATCGCCGCTGAGCTCAGCGCCGTCGCCGATCTGGACTGGTACACCCTCCAACCGCCCCGCTGGATGCCCGACGACGTCGATGGCCGGATCCTGTTCCGACGCAACCGACAGCGGATGCTTGCCCTGACCCGTGGCGAGCCCGACCCCGGCCCGGCGTCCCGGCTCGGCGACATCATCATGGTTCCACCCGTGCTGGAGGCGCGCGAAGCCGGCCGCCTCGTCGCCACCCCGATGTTCGAACGACTGGACCAGGTCGTCGCCGACCACCTGGTCTGGTGCACCGGGTTCCGGCCCGCCCTCAGTCACCTGCGTGGCCTGCTGGCGGACCGTACGCCGCAGGTGCCGGGCCTGCACCTGGTCGGGTACGGCGACTGGACCGGCCCGGGCTCGGCGACGCTCGCCGGGGTGGCCCCCGGGGCCCGGCAGGCGGTCGAGGAGATCGAGCGGCTCCTCACGTCCGGCCCCGCACCCGCCGAGGACGACTGACCGGGCTGGATGGCCCTCACAGTTCTTGATCGTGGGTCCCGGACGACCCATGTTCAAGAACTGGAGTTGGGCTGGGCGGGGGCGCCGGGCCTCTTGTCCGGCTACGGGTGTGGGATGTCGGCGCTCGCACCGGTACTTGTCCACAGGTTTGTCGATGTTCCTTCGGGGGCGCCCTACGTCGTGTAGGACAGTGGTGGCTGACCGAGGGGATGAGGGATGAGCCTGAAGACGATGATGTCCGGTGCCGCGATCGCGGGAACTGCAGTTCTGTTGTTGGGCGGGTGTGGCGGTGCGTCGCGGTCGGGGCCGGATCCGGGGCCGACGTGGTCGTGTACGCCGGATGGGTCCGGTGAGCCGTGCACCGAGGAGAAGGCCGCTGCTCAGGCGGTGGAGGCGGAGGCGTACGCGGAGGCGATGCACGCGTACCGAGAGGTCACCAAGGAACACAACCGGATCATGGCCACGGGAGGGGTGGAATCGCCGACCGAGACGATGGAGCGCTATGAGGCGGGTGAATTCCTTACTTATTTCTCGGAGTTCTTTGCCTACATGTCGGAGGTAGAAGCCGTCGGAAAGCCCGGAGTCGAGCTACAGGCCCTAGAGCCTGTATCAATGGAGGGTGACAAGCTCCAGCTTCGCTCTTGCGAGGATGGGCGTGCGAACGTCGTCACCTCACCTACGGGGGAAGTACTCGGTCGCGGAGGCCGTGGCTCATTGGATATCTATTTTGAGCGTCTCGATGGCCGTTGGGTGATCGTTGACTTCTTGGACAGCGAGGTCGACCTATGCGACGCATGATGACAGGCGCGACTCTCGGACTGGCAACCGTCCTGGCTCTGGGCACTTCTACGCTGGCCCATGCTGAGGAGAGCCGCTCGAACTTCCGGTGGGTGGGCGTTGACCAGTCTGGTCAGGACTCGGCCACGGGCGTGGTGCGGAGCACCAGCACGAAACCGGGGGTCGCGGTCCAGCAGAGGGCTGGCGGCTCGGCTGGCGGTTCCGGGTCGGCTGGGCGGGCTGGTGCGCCGGCAGGTCAGGGGGTGCAGGGGAACGGTGACAGCGGTGGTCCGATCCTGGTTCCTGCGCCGGCGTTCACTCCCAATGCGGGGGCGGGGGTGTCGCCGCAGGTGGTGGCCCAGCAGGCGGCGGCTGACCTGCGGTTGCCGGTGCAGGCGGTGCGGGTGGGGCCGGATCCGTCGTTGAACAAGTGGGACATGCTGGCGGTGGGCTACCCGGTGTGGCTGTGGCGGGAGGGGCTGGTCACGAGCAGGGAGTCGGTGTCGTTGTCGGGGGCCTCGTTGCTGATGGTGGCCACCTACGAGTCGTCCTCGTATGACATGGGTGACGGGCAGGTGGTTCGGTGCGCGGTGTCGACGCCGTGGGTGAAGGGGGCGCAGCCGCCGGGGACGGCGTCGCCGACGTGTGGGTATGTGTATGAGGAGCCGGGGGTGTACACGATCACGGCGACCCATACGTGGGGTTTGGAGTGGTCGGGGATGGGGGCGTCGGGCTCGTTCCCGTTGACCAACACGTCGTCGACGACCCTGAAGGTAGGGGAGCTGGCGTCGGTGATCATCGAACGCTGACCACTGGGTTTCGAGGTGCTGGGTTTCGAAGTGCGGGTCGGGCCTTTCCAGTTCTTGATCGTGGGTCGTCCGGGACCCACGATCAAGAACTGGAGGGCCGGGTCAGGGAGGGCCGCAGAGCCGCCTCAGTCGGTGACCGCCAGCGTGCCGTGGGCGCCACGCTCGGCCAGCGTCATCTGGTGGTTGACCAGCGAGTAGTTTCCGGCCTCGGGCATCACCAGTTCGACGAACCCGCCCTGGCTGGCCTGCAGGTCGAGGGTCTGGCTGCCCCCGGGACCCGGGTCAGTGCAGGAGTCGGTCCCGGTGACCGCCCCCGGGGGCAGCCCGCACCGCAGCAGCCAGCCACCCTCCTTCCACACCGAGTCGAACTGCCCACCGACGACATGGAAGGCGAGCGACTCGTTCGGGCCGGCGTCCAGCACCCACAGCCGGACGCGCTCACCGGTGGTGGCCTGCAGGGGAGCGGCATCGTACTGGTTCGGGTAGCCGTTGAAGACGACCGCGTCGGGTGTCCGGGCAGCGATCTTGTCGGCGTTGCCGGCCGTGCCCGGCGGGCCGTAGTACTGCTCGCCCTGCACCAGGAGGTACTCCCGGTCCACGGCCGGCAGGTCCGGCGGGTCGATCACCACCGCGCCGTACATGCCGTTGGCGATGTGGGAGGACATTGGCATGGTCGAGCAGTGGTACATCCACACCCCCGACCGGGTCGCGGTGAACCGGTAGGTCAGGGTCTCCCCGGGGGCGATCGTCCGCATCGGCTGGTCCGGGGCCAGCGCACCGGCATGGAAGTCGATGCCGTGGCCCATCGACCCGTCGTTCACCAGGGTGATCTCGAAGACGTCGCCGATCCGGCCGTGCAGCGGGGTACCCGGGACCGTGCCGTTGAAGGTCCATACCTCCTGGGTGACCCCGGGGGCGACCTCCTGCTGCTGTTCCCGGACGGTGAACGTGACCCGGTGGACCTGCTCGTCCCCGACCGGCGGAAGCTGCGGATCGTACGGTTCCCAGCCGTCCGCAGGGGTGGCGTGGCGGTCCCAGACCGCGTCGGGTGCGGTCGCGGCCGGTCCTGCGGTCCCGGGCATGGCGTGGCCGGAGTGGCCGGCGTCCGCCGGGGTCGAGGGACCAGTCGCCGGTGCGTCGCCGGTGGCCACGACCTGCAAGGTCATGCCCATCTGCCGGTGCCCGGCGATCGAGCACCATCCCTCGGTCGAGGCGCTGATGATGCCTGCGTCGAGGGTGGCGGTGTCACCGGGGGCGACCTTGCCGGTCTCGGTGCCGTTGGCCAGCACCAGGTCATGCACCTGGCCGTCGGACTCGGTGTTGGTCAGCTCGATCACCAGCCGGTCACCGACCGGCACCCCGATCGTGTCCGGCGTGAAGCGCATGTCGGCGGCGCTGACCTGCACGGTGGTGGTGTGGCCGGTCGCCGGCACACCGGCGTCCCCGCCGGCCGGGCCAGCGCCCTGGAGCGCCGCGGCCGCGGGGCGGGGGGTGAGCGATCCGACGACCGCGACCGGGTCGATCATGCCGGCCAGCACCACCAGCAGAGAGAACACCCCGACCGCCGCGGCGAACTGGCCCTGGGTGCGCCGGCGCCGGGTCGTGTCGTCCAGCGGATCGGGCGGCTGGGGAGCGGTCCGGTCGCGCTGGCGCACCAGCCGCAGGCCGGTGACCACCGTGATGACCAGCAGCCCGATCGTCCAGGCCATCACCGCGTACACGGTCAGGGAGGTGGTGACCTTGACCAGGCTCGGCAGTGGCAGCAGGTAGGCCAGGCCGGCGATGTTGGCCAGGGCCACCCGGGCGGCACCGCCGGCATCGGCCACCGCGGTCGTCCGACGCACGATCGAGGGGCCACCACCGACCACGACGGGTAGGAGGTAGCTCAGCGCCCCCAGGAGCACCTGTGCCACGAATCCGGCGGCGAACGGGCCGACGAGCGTACGGATGCCGCCGACGGCCGTGGCCAGGTCCGCGGCGGTGACCAGGTGGACCCCGACCGCGACCAGGCAGCCGGCCCACCACAGCAGCCCGGCCAGCATCGACCAGGTCGGGAAGTCCGCCGGGCGCCGGCCGATCGCCTCGCGGACCAGCGGGCCGGCCAGGGTCGCCAGTCCGCCCAGGTACCCCAGCACGGCCAGCACCGCGATCCAGCGCCAGCCGGCGAAACCGGCGATGCCGAGCAGCAGCGTCGCCCCCGCCAGCAGCCACCAGGCGCGGCGCGCCAGCAGGACGGTCGCGTCGTCGGCACGGGTCCGCAGCATCGTCGGCCACAGCGTGACCACCGTGCCGGCGATGGTCAGGCCGACCCAGCCCAGCAGGTTCAGGGCCAGGTGGGCCAACAGCTGCCGGGCGTACGCCTCTCCCTCGGCGGTGGCCAGTCGGCTGCCCAGCCAGGCACCGACCGGCAGCATCAGGGCGGCCGCCACGTAGTAGCGCACCGTCACCGTGAACCGGGCCGGCAGTGAGCCGCGGACCTGCCGGGCCAGCGCCACCGCGTGCCCGGCGGCGGCCAGCCCGACCAGGACGGCGCCGGTGTAGAGGATCGGGCGCTGGTCCGTCATCAGGCCGGCGACCACCCCGACGACGCCGAGGTTGAGCGTGCCCAGGACCAGCACGTCCCGGCGGTCGTGGTCGGTGGTGCTGCGCAGGATCGCGTCGGTGAAGTAGGTCGACCAGACCATGATCGCGTTGGAGACCGCGCCGAGCAGCAGCAGGTGCACCATCAGCCACCGGGGCTCGGGGACGAAGCGGTGCATCATCACCACGATGACCTCGGCGACCAGCCAGGCCATCATGGGCAGCGAACGCAGCAGCATCCGGCGTCGTCGGCCGGTCGGGCGGCGTCCGGTGGTCGGTGCGGGGCGGCTGATCTGCACGTCAGGCCTCCTGGGCGACGGTCGTCGTACGGTCGGCGGTCCCGGTGGGCTCGGCGGCCCCGGGGGCCTGGGAGGCCCGGGTGCGGTCCGCGGCCCGGGTGAGTGTCGCGTTGGCACTGCTCGCCGCTGCGGTGGCGACGAGGGCGAGCAGTGCCAACACGTTCAGGGTGCCGGCGACGGCCCGGACCGGCTCGGCGCCGGCCAGGTCGGCCACCACCCGCACCAGCAGGGAGCCGTGCAGCAGGACGGCGACGCCCCAGAAGGCCGGCGTGTACGGGAGCGGGCGGCGCAGCACTGCCGGCAGGATCACCGGGGCGTGGGCGAGGATCATCGACATCACGAACCCGAGGAACGTGGCGTGCAGCACCGCGTCGTAGCGCAACCCGGACAGTGCCGGGCGCAGCCACAGCAGGCCAGCCACCACGAGCCAGCCGTAGCCGGCCAGCAGGCACGCCGCGCTGAACCGCGGCAGCCCGGTGGATCGGATGGTCCGGCGGGCGATGTCGCGGATCGCGAACACCACAGCGAGAACGACCAGCAGCACCCCGAACGCGGGCAGCCCGGCATCCGGCCACAGCGTCGCGGTGGCGACCGCCACGACCAGGGCCAGGGCCAGCGCGAGGGCCTGGTCGTCACGTCGCTGCTGGGGGCCCGGATCGATCGCGAGCTGGCCGACGCGGGCCAGCTCGACCCGTTCCCCGGCGATGGTCAGGACCAGGTAGCCGGTCAGCCACGGCACCAGCGGCGGTATGGCGACCCCGCCCAGCCACAGCCCGATCGCGCCGACCGCCAGGAACCCTCCGGAGAACTGGATCGCCACCGCGGGATCGTAGGACCGGCGCCACAGCGGCAGGTAGACGACCAGGAGGCCGAGCGCGCCTAACAGCATCAGCACCTGCCCCACCCACAGCGGGGCGGGGGAGAGGGTGAGCAGCGAGCCGAACGACATGCCCAGCGGCGCGACGTACGCCCAGCGGCGTCCCAACGCGACCGCGCGCTCCAGGGCGATCAGGGAGCCGACGAAGCCGATCGTCATCAGCATGCCGTGGACGTCGGCCAGGCGCTGGATGCTGAGCGGGGCCGGCAGGCCCAGCAGCACCAGGCCGGCGTCCAGTCCGAGCACCAGGGCGATCCCGCTGGGCAGCAGCAGGGCCAGCCTCCGGCGTTCGGTCGGCCGTGGGTCGGCCACCCCCTTTTTAGTCACGGATGAAGTGTATAAATAAGGAGGGGTGGCTCCAAACCGGGGTCCCGCCCCCGGGGACAGCGGTGGCGTACCGTTGTGGTCACGTCTGGCCGAACCACCGTTCCCGCGACACCGAACAGGAGGCGTGCCATGATCACCACCGGTCAGCCCGCTCGGGGCGACACCTGTGTCAGCACCGTGCCGATCTTCGGTCGGCTCTCGTACGAGGACCAGGCCGCGGTCGCCGAGCGGGCGGTGCCCACCAAGGTGGCCAAGGGCGAGGTCATCTACCGGGCCGGGCAGGCGACCTCGCAGTTGCTGGTCGTCCACAAGGGGAGGATCCGGATCTCCCGGTACACCCCGGACGGCCACGAGCAGCTGATCCGCGTACTCGGCCCCGGCGACTTCATCGGCGAGGCCTCGTTCCTGACCGGCGAGCGCCCCGACCACTGGGCCACCGCGATGGCCGACAGCATGATGTGCGTCTTCCGCCACGACGATCTGGCGGGGCTGGTCGCCGAGCACCCCAGCATCGGCCTGGGCATCCTCACCACCGTCAGCCAGCGCCTTTCCGAGACCGAGCACCGCCTCGTCGGGCTCGCCGTGGCCGACGTCGACGTCCGCCTGGCCGACTACCTGCTCGACCTGCCCTCCCGGCAGGTCGACGGCGTCGTACGCCTGCGCCTGCCGCTGGCCAAGAAGGACATCGCCTCCCTGCTCGGCACCACCCCGGAGACGCTCAGCCGGACCCTGGCCCGGATGGCCCAGGACGGCCTGATCGCGCTGCAGGGGCCGCGGGAGCTCGACCTGCTCGACCCCGATGCACTGATCGACCTGACCACCGGGAAGTAGTCCCGGCGCCGACCCCACGGAACACACGCCCTCGTCCGGGCGGCGTGGCCGCGTACGATGCCGGTGGTCCCGCGGGTGCGGGGCCGAGGGAGGAGCACACCATGGCCGAAGGGATCCGGATCGCAGCGGTGGGGGACATCGCCGACCAGGCGGTGCTGGTCATTCCGAAGGCGACCAGTGGGACCGCCGAGGACATCGCGGTGTTCCGCGACGGTGACGCCTACTTCGCCCTGGACGACATGTGCACCCACCAGGAGGCCCTGTTGTCGCGCGGCTGGGTGGAGGACGGTGAGGTCGTCTGCCCCCTGCATCTGGCGCGGTTCCGGCTGGCCGATGGCATGCCCACCTGCTTCCCGGCCAACTGGCCCACCCCCACCCACCGGGTCGAACTGCGGGACGAGGAGATCTGGCTGTTCCCCGGTGTTCCGGTCGAGGGCGCCCCGGCGCTCTGACGCCCGCACGGGACAGGAGCACGATGAGCGTCGAGCTGACCGGCATCCGGGACTTCCTGGCCTCCAGCCACCCGTTCGACCTGCTGCCGGACGGCGTGGTCGAGGACCTGGTCACGCAGCTGACCGTCCGCTACTACCGGCGGGACACCGTGATCATGAGCGCCGGCCGCCCGGTCGAGGGGGTCCACCTGCTGCGCAGCGGGGCGGTGGACATCACCGACGCGAACGGCGTCCTGGTCGACCGGTGCGCCGAGGGCGGCGTGTTCGGGGTGTCCGCGGCCCGTGATGATGGCCCTTCCCGGTACACGATGACGGCGCTGGAGGACAGCCTGGCGCTGCTGATCGAGCCCGCACTGTTCCGGCGACTGCTGGCCGCCCACCCGGACTTCGCCCGGTTCTTCGACGAGCAGTCGGCCGAACGTGTGCGGGCCGCCCTGGAGGCGCTGCGGATGCCCGACTCGGGCCGGGAGGTATTGCGTACGACACTGCGCGACATCCTCCGGCGGGGGCCGGTGGCGGTGGACGCGGCGACACCCATCCGGCAGGCCGCCCGGCTGATGACCGACCGGAAGGTGTCCGCGCTGCTGGTCACCGCGGCGGGGGAGGGATCGGGGGACCACCCGGGCGACGGCTCGGTGAGCCCTGCCGGCCGCGGTGTCCTGACCGGCATCGTCACCGACCGCGACATCCGCCGACTGGTGGTCGGCGAGGGCGTCCCGGCCGACGGTCCGGTCTCCTCGATCATGACCGCCGAGCCGATGACGGTCGCACCGGACGCCACCGCGGTCGAGGCGATGCTGACGATGATGCAGCGCGGCTTCCACCACCTGCCGGTGGTCGAGCACGGCCGGCCGATCGGCATGGTGACCAGCGGGGACCTGATGCGGCTGCAGCAGGCGAACCCGGTCGCGATCGTCGGCTCCATCACCGCCTGCGACTCCCTGGAGCAGTTGATCGCGGCCCGCAGCCGGCTGCCCGCCCTGGTCCGGGACCTGGTCCGTCAGGACGCCTCGCCCGTGGAGATCGGCCGGATCGTCACCGCGGTGGGCGACGCTGTCACCCGTGCGCTGCTGAGGATCGTCGAGACCGACCTGGGGCCGGTGCCCGGGCCGTACGCCTGGGTCGCGCTCGGCTCGCAGGGGCGCTACGAGCTGGGCCTGTCCTCCGACCAGGACAATGCCCTGGTGCTGGCCGATGAGCCGGACCAGGAGGCGGCGCGGTGGTTCGCGACGCTGGCCGAGCGGGTCAGCCAGGGCCTGGCCGCCTGCGGCTATCCGCTGTGCCCGGGCGACATGATGGCCTCCAATCCGCGGTGGCGGCTGTCCCGGACCCGCTGGCAGCAGCTCTTCACCACCTGGATCAGCGAACCCGACTCCGACGCGGTGTTGTATGCCGACACGTTCTTCGACATGCGCGCGCTGACCGGGGCGGCGCTGGTCGAGCCGATTCGCGACCGGGTGCTGCGCAGCACCGCGGCAAATCCGCGCTTCCTGGCCCGGCTGGCCCGCGAGGCGGTGACCTGGCAGCCACCGCTCGGCCTGTTCCGCGGCTTCGTGCTGGACCGGACCGGCCGGGGCTCCCGCGGCCTCGACCTCAAGGCCGGTGGGCTGGTGCCGATCGTCCAACTGGCCCGGATCCATGCCCTCGCCGCCGGCCTGCCCGAGGTCAGCACCGGTGCGCGGCTGGTGGCCGCCGCGAGCGCCGGGACGATCTCGCAGCAGCGCGCCGACGACCTGGGGGGTGCGCACGAGATGATCAGCCACCTGCGGCTGCGGCACCAGGCCGACCAGACCGAGCACGGCCAGCCGGCCGGCAACGTGATCGACCCGGCCCGCCTCTCCACACTGGACCGCAACAGCCTGCGGGACGCCTTCGGGATCATCAAGGACGCCCAACAGGAACTCGCCTACACCTACCGGCTCCACACCGTGTCATGAGCGGTCGCGGCTGGTTCGGGTGGGGGCGACGCCGGCGGGCCGGCCTGCCCGAGGGGCCGTTCAAGGACTTCCTGGAGGAGCCGGCACCCCTGGCGCGGACGCCACTGGCCGACCTCGGGCTGCTGGCGGTCGACATGGAGACCACCGGGCTCGATCCGCGCACCGACGCGATCCTCAGCATCGGCTGGGTCCCGGTCGACGGGGCGACGGTCGTCCTCGGTGGCGCCGGCCAGGTCCTGGTCTGCGGTGCCGAGCTCGACGAGGCCGGGGTGGGGCAGAGCGCGACCATCCACGGGCTCACCGATGACCGGCTCGCCGCCGGCGTCCCCCTGGTCGAGGCGATCGAACAGTTGCTGACCGTCCTGCGGGGACGAGTCCTGCTGGCCCACCATGCAGGGCTGGAGATCGGGTTCCTCACCGCTGCCTGCCAGCGGCTGTGGGGCGTACGACCGGAGGTGACGGCGGTCGACACGATGCGGCTGCAGCACCGGATCGTCGCCCCGGGGTTCGACGACGAGCCGAGGCCCGACGCGCTGCGGCTGTGGACCGCCCGGGCCTCCTTCGGGATGCTGCCGATCGGTGCCCACGACGCCGTGCATGATGCGTTGGCCGCGGCCGAGCTCTACCTGGCCCAGGTCGCCGAGCTCGGGCTGACCGAGGGGCAATTGCGTTCGGTGCGCAGCTGATCGCGCTGGTGGGCGCCCTACTCGTGGATGTCGAGAAGTGTCCAGGTCTGGCCATCCAGCTCGACCAGGGTGATCTGCAGGTCGTCGTTGAGGACCAGGTGCGCCCATGGGCCCAGCGACTCACCGGCCACGACCGGGGCATCGATGGCTTCACAGACGATCCCGGAGGGGCCGTTCAGCCCCTCGATCGTCCGCAACGGACGATACTCGTCGCCGGGGCGTCCCCACAGCGGCAGCAGGTGCGGCCACAACAGCCCCAGCGCCGGGTGGTACCAGCCGGGCGGGAACTGCTCGGCCCGCCGGCGGGCGCCCGCGGCCAGGTGCGTCTCGTACGACTCGATGATGTTGCCGGTGCCGACCCATTCGATGCCGGAGGCGGCGACGACCCAGCGGTCCGGCGGGGCGACGGCCACCTCGTAGCGTTCGAGCCCGTCACTCACGACCGCCGCTGATTCGCGGTCCCGGGTGCGGGTGAGAACGGAGGCGACCAGCGCCATCAGGTCGTCGTCGGGTGTTGGCGGCAGGCCCTCGTCAGGAACGTCCACATCGGTCTCCGTGGTGGGTATGGCCGGCGGGGCGCCGGCCGTCGTGGGTAGGGACTTGATGGCTGGATGGCTGCTCGGCAGGGAAACGGCTCCCGGTCTCAGACCCTGGCGCCGCGACGGACCGCCTCGATGCGCTCGTGGCGCAACTGGTCGATCTCCGGGCGGGCCAGTGGCTCGAGTCGGGTGCGCAGGGCGGTCTCGAGCAGGAAGTCGGCCAGGACCGGGTTGCGGGCCAGGACCGGGCCGTGCGGGTAGGTGCCGACGACCGTGCCCTGGATCGCTCCCTCGGTGCCCGCGTCGTCACCGTTGCCGATGCCGACCTCCACGTCGGCCAGCGGTGTGGCGCCCGGGCCGATGGTGGTCAGGCCGCCGTGGTTCTCGAAGCCGGTGACCAGGGCCCCATCGTCGGCCAGGGGCGTGACGTCGCTCGGCAGGGGCCGCAGTCGGGTGAGGATCTCGCCGACCGCGCGGTCCTCGCCGCGGCTGGTGGTGACGTCCAGCAGGCCCAGGCCGGGCACCTCCCGGTTGTCCTCGCCGATGGTGAAGGTGGAGCCGAGGATCTGGTAGCCGGCGCAGACGCCGAACACGACCGCGCCCCGCTCGGCCGCGCGGTGCAGGGTGCCCTCCTGGGTGAGGAGGCGTACGGCGGTGGTCTGGGCACCGTCCTCCCCGCCACCGAGCAGGTACAGGTCGGCGTCGTCCGGCAGCGGGGTGCCCGGCTCGGCCACGGTCAGGGTGGGCTCGATGCCCCGCCACTGCAGGCGCTTGGTCAGGACGGTCGCGTTGCCGCGGTCACCGTAGATACCCAGCAGCGACTGGTAGACGAGAACAATGTGGACGGGGCGGGTCATGCCAGGCCTCCGAGCTTGCGCAGCTTCTGGAACGGGGTGTACGTGGCGAGCACGTCGACGGGCCGGTCGTGGCCGGCGAGTGCCTCGGCCAGGTCCGGGACCACACGGCACGGGACCTCCGCGTACGCCAGCCGGACCGCCAGGTCCTGGGCGCGTGGGCCGGTCGCGATGACGTCCTTGCCGGCCAATTGCTCGTAGTCGACGTCCCACATCCACGACAGGTCCCGGCCGTCGGCGGCGAGCGCGTTGATCGCGAGCACCACCGTGTCGGTCTCCATCAGCGGCAGGGCCTCGTGCCAGCCGGCCGGGTTCTTGGCGAGCACCAGTCGGGCGGTCGTGGTCCCGAACCGCGCGGTCGCGAACCGTCCCGCCGGCGCCTGCACGGTCCGCATCCCGGCCAGCGCCACCTCGGTGTCCACGCCCAGCTCCTGGGCGGCGGCGAGCGCGCAGGCCGCGTTGCCGACGTTGAAGCCGCCGGGCACCTGCAGCAGTGGATCATGGGCGGTCCCGTTCCGGTCGATGACCTGGCCGTTCTCCACCCGGATCGTGGCCCGGGGCTCGGTCAGCTCGCAGCCGGGGCAGTCCCAGTCGCCCGGGTCGCCGCTGGCCGGATCCGGGTTCTGGCGGATCAGGATCGACCCGCAGGCCGGGCACATCGTCGCATCCTCCTGCCAGGTCGAGGCCGTGTTGACCCACACGACGTGCCTGGCGGTCTGCGCCGCCCACACCACCAGCGGTTCCTCGGCGTTGGCGACGACGACCGGGCCGTCCTCGCCGGCAGCCTCCAGGGCATCGCGCCAGGACCGTGCCAGCTTTTTGATCTCGTGGTTGCGGTCCAGCTGGTCGCGGGAGAAGTTGAGCAGCACCAGCACCTCGGGGCGGCCGAGCCGGATGATGTCGGCGACCACGCGCTCGTCGGTCTCCAGCACGGCGATGTCGGCCCCCGGCGCCTCCGACAGTGCCGAGGCGATGCCGAAGTGCAGGTTGGCGCCGTCGGCGTTGGTCACGACCCGGTCGGCGTCGTTCGGGCCGAGGCCGGCCACGATCGCCGCGGTGAGCAGGTGCGTGGTGGTGGTCTTGCCGTTGGTGCCGGAGACGGCCAGGATCCGGCGGCCGGACAGCAGCTTGGCCAGGGCATCCGGGTCGATCCGGGTCAGCACCTGGCCGCGGATCGAGGCGCCCGATCCCTTACCCGCCAGCCGGGAGGCCGTGGCGGCCAGTCGGCCGGCCCCCACGGCGGCGGCAAGGCGCAGGCGGGAGGTGGGGCTGAGTCTGGGCGGGGTGCCCGGTCGCTCGAGAGTGGATGCCATGGGCCCTATTGTCCACCACCGACATGGTTGTCTGTACCCGGCCGTTTCGCCTCGTCCGGAACGCTTCGGGCGGGTGGACCGGTGGCGGGGATAAGCTCCGCGCATTCGTCATCGATAGGGGGCCCCGTGACAGTGCAGACCGCCGCGCGTGTGGATGTGGTCGGTTCCATTGCGCTGGACACCCGGCTCAGGCTTGACCACCTGCCGGCGTCCGGCGAGATCATGACCGCGTCCAGTGCCACGATCGGCCTCGGTGGCAAGGGCGCCAACCAGTCGGTCGCGGTGGCGCGCAGTGGCGTCGACGTACGCCTGGTCGGTTGCATCGGCGACGACAACGCCGGCCGGCTGGTGCTGGAGGAGCTGGCGAGCTACGGCGTCGACACCGAGCTGATCACCGTGCACACCGACGAGCGCACCGGGCGCGGCTACGTGCTGGTGGAGGCCGACCGGTCGGTCCGTACGATCGTGCTGCCGGGCGCCAACGCGCGCACCGATGTGGAGGCCGTCCACGACGTGGCCGACCGGCTGGAGTCGGCCGCGGTGATCCTGCTGCAGGGCGAGATCGGGCAGGCCGCCATCGAGGAGGCGATCCGGATGGCCGCGCACTGGCCGTCCCTGGTCGTGCTCAACCCGACCCCCGTGCTCCACATCGACCCGGACCTGTACCAGTACGTCGATGCCCTGGTCGTCAACGAGATCGAGGCCGCGGCCCTGTGCGGGGTCGAGGTCAGCCACGACGTCGCCGAAGTCGAGGACATGGCCGTACGACTCGGTCAGCGCGGCCCCTCGGTCGTGGTCAGCCTGGGCGCCGAGGGTGCCGTGGTGGCACCCGCCCGGCGACCGGTGGAGTTCGTGCTGGCCGAGAGCACCGAGGTCGTCGACCTCGCCGGTGCCGGCGACGCGTTCGTCGGGGTGCTCACCGCCGGCCTGGCCAAGGGGATGGGCGTGCAGGAGGCCGCCGCGGCCGCTGTCGGCCAGGCGACCCGGACGGTGGCCCGCCCCGGGGCCGTACGGTCCTTCCCGAACTTCGTCCTGCACTGACCGGCGCTCCGCCCTCCGCCCCGATGTCCCTGCAGGGGGATCCGGGTTAGCATGGTCCTGGCTGTGTCCGAGGTCACATCGACCGTTCGGTCCGCCCCGGCCGACCACTGCGGGTCGCCCCGGCCGATCGTCGGACACGCTGCGTGGGACGGGTTCCCGCAAGCACTCCCACGCCAGCACGCTGGAGACCAAGGGAGACAAGGGCAATGAGTCAGGACAGCTTCGGGACTCGCGACCAGCTCAGGGTCGGCGAGACCACCTACGACATCTACCGGTTGGATCGGATCGAGGGCCAGCAGCGCCTGCCCTACAGCCTCACGATCCTGTTGGAGAACCTGCTGCGGAACGAGGATGGCCGGCTGGTCACCGCAGAACAGGTGCAGGCGCTCGCCGACTGGGATCCCGCCGCGGTGCCGAGCAAGGAGATCCAGTACTCCCCGGCGCGGGTGCTGATGCAGGACTTCACCGGGGTGCCCTGCGTGGTCGACCTCGTCGCGATGCGGGACGCGATGACCGCCGCCGGTGGTGACCCGGCAAGGATCAACCCGCTGATCCCGACCGACCTGGTCATCGACCACTCCGTGATCGCCGACGCCTTCGGCCGCGCCGAGGCGTTCCGGATCAACGCCGACCTGGAGTTCGAGCGCAACCAGGAGCGCTACGGGCTGCTGCGCTGGGGGCAGCAGGCCTTCGACGACTTCCGGGTCGTGCCGCCGGACACCGGCATCTGCCACCAGGTCAACCTGGAGTACCTGGCCCGGGTGGTGTTCACCCGCGCCGGGGACCAGCGTCCGGTGGCCTACCCGGACACCCTCGTCGGCACCGACTCGCACACCCCGATGATCAACGGTCTGGGCGTGCTGGGCTGGGGCGTCGGCGGGATCGAGGCGGAGGCGGCGATGCTCGGCCAGCCGATGAGCATGCTGATCCCGCAGGTCGTCGGCCTCAAGCTGACCGGCGAGCTCCCCGAGGGCGCCACCGCCACCGATCTGGTGCTGACCGTGGCCGAACTGCTGCGGCGCACGCGCGTGGTCGGCAAGTTCGTCGACTTCTTCGGCCCCGGTGTCGGAAACGTGCCCCTGGCCACCCGCGCCACCCTGGGCAACATGAGCCCGGAGTACGGCTCGACGGTGACGATCTTCCCCATCGACGACGAAACCCTGGACTACCTGCGGCTGACCGGGCGCCCGGCCGAACAGATCGCGCTGGTGGAGGCGTACGCCAAGGAGCAGGGCCTGTGGCACGACCCGGACCGGGTCCCCGACTACTCCCAGGTCGTCGAGCTCGACCTCGCCACGATCGAGCCGTCGCTCGCCGGCCCGTCCCGGCCCCAGGACCGGATCCCGCTCAGGGTCGCCCAGCGTGCCGTACGCGGCCTGCTGGCGGGCCAGACCCACGCCGAGGCGGTCCAGGGCGGCCTGGACGAGGCGTCGGCCGACTCGTTCCCGGCCAGCGACCCGATCGCCGTCAGCTACCGGATCGGGCGGGACGAGCCCCCGCACAGCGGCGAGTACGAGAAGGCCGCGGCCTGGCCGTCCGACCCCACGCCGATCACCCTGGGCGACACCTCGGCCGAGCTCGACCACGGGCACGTCGTCATCGCCGCGATCACCTCGTGCACGAACACCTCGAACCCCTCGGTCATGCTCGGCGCAGGCCTGCTGGCCAAGAAGGCCGTCGAGCGGGGCCTGCGGTCCAAGCCGTGGGTCAAGACGTCGCTCGCACCGGGCTCGCGGGTGGTCACCGACTACTTCGAGCGGGCCGGGCTCACCCCATACCTGGAGCAGCTCGGCTTCCACCTGGTCGGCTACGGCTGCACCACCTGCATCGGCAACTCCGGGCCGCTGATCCCCGAGGTCAGCGCCGCCGTCACCGGCCATGACCTCACCGTCGCCTCGGTGCTGTCCGGCAACCGCAACTTCGAGGGACGCATCCACGCCGAGACGAAGATGAACTTCCTCACCTCCCCGCCGCTGGTGATCGCGTACGCCCTGGCCGGCACCATGCAGCGGGACCTGCAGCGCGAGCCCCTCGGGCAGGACGCCGACGGCAAGGACGTCTACCTGCGCGACATCTGGCCCAGCACCGAGGAGATCAAAGCCGCGGTCGACGCCAACGTCGAGGCCGACATGTTCACCGCCGGCTACGCCGACGTCCTCACCGGCGACGACAACTGGCGGTCGATGACGCTGGCCGATTCACGGACCTTCGACTGGGACGCGAAGTCGACGTACGTGCGCCGCCCACCGTACTTCGACGACATGGGCGCCGAGCCGGCACCGCTGCGCGACATCGTCGACGCCCGGGTGCTGGCCTACCTGGGGGACTCGGTCACCACCGACCACATCTCCCCGGCCGGCGCGATCAAGGCCGACTCCCCGGCCGGGCGCTACCTCACCGACCACGGCGTGGCGCCCAAGGACTTCAACTCGTACGGCTCCCGGCGCGGGAACCACGAGGTGATGATCCGCGGCACCTTCGCCAACGTACGGCTCCGCAACCGGCTCGTCCCCGGCGTCGAGGGCGGCTTCACCCGGCACCTGCCCGAGGGCGGGGTGGAGAGCATCTTCGATGCCGCCCAGACGTACGCCAGCGAGAAGACGCCTCTGCTGGTCATCGCGGGGGCCGACTACGGCTCCGGGTCGTCCCGCGACTGGGCCGCCAAGGGCACCCTGCTGCTCGGCGTCCGGGCGGTCCTGGCCACCTCGTTCGAGCGGATCCACCGCTCCAACCTGATCGGCATGGGCGTCCTGCCGCTGCAGTTCCACGACGGCGAGTCCGCCGACCAGCTCGGCCTGACCGGGGAGGAGACCTACTCGGTCCTGGGGCTGGAGGGCGCCGACGCGGTGCCGCACGAGGTCACCGTCCGGATCGACGACGGCGAGCGTACGCGGGACGTGCAGGTGCGGGTCCGGATCGACACCCCCGCCGAGGCCTCGTACTACCGGCATGGTGGCATCCTGACGTACGTGCTGCGCCAGCTGCTCTGATCTGTAGGTCGTCCTGTCAAGTGGCAGGGTCAAGCGTCGCCAGGCCGGCTGCCTGGCGACGCTCGGTCCTTCGCTCGACGGCCCGGTCACCGACGGTATGATTGCTGGCGGCGTGTCGGGAAGTCTGGTCGACGTTTCTGTCGGCGACCGTTCTCGGAGGCTCCATGACCCCGCCCGTGCCCAACTCTGCCCGATCACCTCGCAGGTCGGTGTTTCCTGCCCGTGGCAGCTATCGCGAAGCCGTGCGGATCGGGACGATCCTCCGCAAGGAGAGCGTCGGCGGGATGCTACTGGTCGCGATGGCGTCAGTCGCGATCGTGTGGGCGAACTCTCCGTGGGGGGAGAGCTACTTCGCGCTGTGTGAGGTCCGGATCGGGTATGCGCCGTGGCACCTGGAGCTCAGCCTCGGCGCGTGGGCGGCCGACGGGCTGCTCGCGATCTTCTTCTTCCTGGTCGGGTTGGAGCTCAAGCGTGAGTTCGTCGCCGGCGACCTGCGGCAGCTGCGCACCGCGATCGTGCCGATCGCCGCCGCGGTCGGAGGCGTCGCGGTCCCCGCGCTGATCTACCTGGCAGTTGTCGGGGGCGATGCCGGCTTGCGCGGCGGATGGGCGATCCCGACGGCGACGGATATCGCGTTCGCGGTTGCGGTACTCGCGCTGATCGGCTCCCACCTGCCGAGCCCGTTGCGGGTCTTCCTGCTGACGCTCGCCGTGGTGGACGACCTGATCGCGATCGGGATCATCGCGATCTTCTACACCGGCAGCATCGATTTCGTCCCGCTCCTGCTGGCAATGGTCACGATCGCCGTCTACGGGGCCATCGCGCAGCTCCACCGTCGGTTCTTCGGGCTGCGTCCTGCTGCGGCCTGGTTGATCCTGCTGCCACTGGGCGTGGTGGCCTGGGCCTTCATGCATGCCTCCGGCATCCATGCCACGATCGCCGGGGTGCTGCTCGGATTCACGATTCCCGTCCTTCACGGCAAGGGCCACGGGGCAGAGAACAACGGTCCGGGACTTGCCGAACGGTTCGAGCACCGGTTCCGCCCCCTGTCGACAGGGTTCGCCGTGCCTGTTTTCGCCTTCTTCTCCGCAGGGGTCGCCATCGGGGGCCTGGACGGACTCGTCGTGGCCCTGACCGACCCGCTCACGATCGCGATCATCGCCGCCCTCGTCCTGGGGAAACCGATCGGCATCCTCTCCACGACGTGGGTGCTGGGCAAGGTCGTCCGGATCCGGCTGGACCCGTCCCTGCGGTGGGTCGACCTGGCCGGTGTCGGCATGCTCGCGGGCATCGGGTTCACCGTGTCGCTGCTCGTCGCCGAGCTGTCCTTCGCCGCCGGGAGCCCAGAACGCGATCATGCCAAGGTCGCGATCCTTGCCGCCTCGGTCCTCGCAGCCATCCTGGCGTCCAGCGTGCTCACCGTGAGGAACCGCCACTACCGGAGGATCAGCGAACAGGAGGCCATCGATGCGGACCACGACGGCGTGCCGGATGTGTACCAGCAGCACGGGACCGGGATCTAGCTGTTTCGCCGGCCGGGCGGCGCTGCCGCTCGAGGCGGTGGCGCCGCTGAGTATCCCGGACAGGACCCGAGCTACCGAGTCACAGGTTGGCGGAGCAGCGTGCGGAGCTTCTCCGGTGCCGTCTGGCGGAAGTCGCTGAAGTAGACCTCGTGGTGTTTACCGGTCAGAGCCAGGCCGTTCCCGGGGATGATCTCGTGGTGCATCCGATCCAGGACCGGGCCTTCGTCGTCGAATGGGCCGACGTGCAGTGTCTGCACAGCTAGTCCTTCGTCGAAGCATTCGAGCCGCACGTCACCGAGCCGGACGGGTGGGTCCTTCGCTGTGACCCGCTCGACCGCACTCTCGAAATGCTCCCGACCGATCCAGTCGGGGACCATGAGCATCATCGTCCAGTCCCAGCACGACTTGTCCCGTGAGCCGGTGAATGCCTCCATGTCGTCGGCCCACCACAGCCCTTCCAGCGGCGGGACGACGTAGTCACGGCCGAGATCTGTCTTGCTTGCGAACTTGATCGTGTAGGCAACCGGATACAGCGCCTGGAGCCCATTGGTGTACGAGGGGGCGCTGTTCGGGTCGCCGTGCCCGTCGATCATGAGGAACTGTCGCGCGGGAACGTCGACTATCCGGAAGACACCAACCGCAGACCGGTAGGTGTCGAGTGTCTTCTTGAAGTCCACCTTCGCCGCCATGCGCACCATTGACCTTCCACCCCTGGTCGTCAGTCTTTCATGAGCGCCCTGCATCGACCCGCACTGACGCAACTGCATTGACGGGATGAGCCAGGGGATGGCAGGCGCACCTGTGGCAGGTACCCCGTGTGCGAGTCTCGTGGGCGGGCCGTCCGCTCGTCACGGAGACCCATCGTGTTCGATCTGCTCACCACTGCCGTGTTGCCAGCCGTGGCCTTGCTGCCGATGGGCATCAATATCGATCCCAACACCGATGGTCTGCCGGGGAGCAATCAGCTGCGTACCATCGTCGGCGCGGTGATGACCATCGGCCTGATCCTCAGCGTCGTGGGGCTGATCGTGTCGGCGATCGTGTGAGGCTTCGGCGCGAGTAGCAGCAACACGTACGGACCCGCCAGACCGTCAACGCGATCGAAGGCGGGAAGTACTCGCCCTCCCTGGAAGCCGCGTTCCTGATCACCCGCGTCCTGCAGCATCCGCTCCAAGAGGTGTTCGACTACCCCGCATGATTGCCGGCCGGGCGTGGGCCACTGCGTCGCCAACGCAGCCGCCGCCGGCGACCAGAACAAGGCCCGCGGCATGATACCGAAGCCACCCGGGCTATCGCCAGGATCATCAAGACCTGACGCCCGCCCCACCCACGGCATCCGCAACTCGAGAAGAACGCCCGTAGGAACACCCGGTGCGGCAGTTATGGATCGGAGCTGCGGTGCAGAGGGCCGCGCGACGGTCCGTGAGCGTTGCTATGCGGAGGCTCTGAGGGGTTCGAGGGCGGCTAGGAGGAGGTCGAGGCCGAAGATAAACTCCTCCGCCGGGTCGTAGCCGGCAGCGACGAGCGCCGCTGCGGACTCGTTGAGGAAGGGGAATTCGTCAGGAGGAAGCTGTGGCAGGAAGACCTCCTCGACCATGTCCGCGAGCTCATCGGCGGTGTCGAACGGCAGGCTGGCTTCCTGTAGGGCGAAACCGTAGACATAGCTGTCGAACAACCAGTTGGCGTGCGTCGCCATCAAGACCGGGAAGCCAGCCCTCCGCAGGCAGGCGGTCACTGCTTCGCTGTGGCGGAGGTTCGCGGGCCCCGGCGATGTCCGCGACCCCATCAGGCCGATCGCCCACGGGTGGCGTGCGAGAACCTGTCGGGCAGATACCGCCCGCCGTCGCATCGCCGACTGCCAGTCGGTCTCTTCGGGCGGGAGCTCGATCTCCTCGAACACGATGTCGATCATGGCGTCCAGCAACTCCTCCTTGCTCGCCACGTAGTAGTAGAGCGACATCGCGCCCGCGCCGAGCGCGCGAGCCAGCCGGCGCATGCTCAGCCCGTCGACCCCCTCGCAGTCGGCGAGCCGGACCGCCTCGACCACCACCCGCTGCTTGCTCAGCCCCGCGTCTGACGCGACCTGGCGTTGTTCCATCGCAGACATGGTCTCCTCGCTCGCTCGAACCCCTTGACTATCGTACAGCGTACGCGCATCATACAGTGTACGACGTACGATGTACGACATACGAGCCCGCGAGCGTCGCAGCTCGCACGTGAGGAGGCCTCCGTGGGAATCGAACAGCGGTCGAATGCCCGAGCACGCCTGGTGCCGGGGGCGAGTCCGGCCGGGGCGGCCACGATGCGGGCCGCCGTCCAGCACCGCTACGGCCCGCCCCCGGTGCTGGAGTTGTCCGAGGTCGGGCTACCGCTGCCCGGTCGAGGCGATGTGCTCGTCCAGGTGGGCGCGGCCTCGGTACATCTTGGTGACTACTTCGTCATGACCGGTGAGCCGTACGTGGTGCGCCTGGTGTTCGGGCTCCGCCGGCCGCGCCACGGCATCCCTGGCAGGGATCTCGCCGGCGTGGTGGCAGCGGTCGGGAAGGATGTCACCGCTCTTCGCCCCGGCGACGAGGTGTTCGGCTGGAGCACTGCGGGAGCGCTCGCTGAGTACGACTGCGTCCCGGCGGACAACCTCGTGGCTGTGCCTGCCAACCTGTCGGTAGTGGACGCGGCAGCGGTGCCCACGTCGGCGATGACGGCGTTGCAGGCATTGCGCGACATCGCAAACGTTCGACCGGGCCAGAGGGTGCTCGTCACAGGCGCGTCGGGCGGCGTGGGCTCCTTCGCCGTACAGATCGCCAAGGCGTTCGGCGCCGAGGTGACGGGTGTCTGCAGCACCCGCAATGTCGACTTGGTCGGGTCACTCGGTGCCGACCACGTCGTTGACTACACGAGGACCGACTTCACCCGCACCGAGAAGCGCTACGACGTCATCCTCGACAACGTGGAAGCGAAGCCGCTGGCGGCTGTCCGCCGAGCGCTGACGCCCACCGGCACCCTCATCCCCAACAGCGGACACGGCGGCCGCTGGCTCGGCCCCCTCGGTCGGATCGTCAAAGCGCGCGTGCTGTCCGGGTTCACCCGTCAGCAGCTGAAGCCCTTCACGTCGGTCGGGAAGCGCCAGGACCTGCTCACCCTGGCCGACCTGCTCACGACCGGGCAGGTCACGCCGGTCATCGACCGCACCTACCCCCTCGACGAAGCAGCCGACGCCCTCCGCTATGTCGGGACCGGCCACACCCAAGGGAAGGTCGTCGTCACCGTCTGAGGACCTGACCGACGAGAGCGACCCCCAACCCGTGCGTATGCACGCCCAGTCCTGCCGCCACTGCGGCGGACGGACCGCTTCTCTCGCAAGAAGAACCGATGACCATCCGAACGAACACCCCGAACCTGCCCCACAACCCACCATCCGACCGAAACGAAGGATTAACGACGTGAGAACCCAGAAGGCAGGACTCACTGCACTAGAGGACCGACAGGTCCCCGCCAACCCCCTCGGGCCCGTCGACCGTCGCCTGCTGCGCGGTGCCGGCCTCACCGGCACCGTCGGCAGCCTGCTGATGCTGGCCGCATTCGTGCTCGTCGGCGCGCTCGGCCTGCCGGACCCCTCCACCCCCGAGAGCCTGCTCCGCTTCCCCGAGATCCAGTACGCCCGGGCGGCGGAGAACCTGCTCTACCTCGCCGCCATCGTGCTGTGGGCGGTGCATCACGAGTTGCTGCACCGATTGCTGCGCGTCGGCGCACCGGTGCTGTCCGCGGCCGCTCGAACCGTCGGTGCCCTCGGCGCGGCCGTGCTCGCGGCCGGGGCCCTGCTCAACGTCGCCACCGCGGCCATGTCGCAGGCGTACCAGCAGGCCGCCGAGGCCGACCGGTCGGTCGTCGTCCTGGCCTGGCAAGCCGCGCAGGGCGTCATGGACGCACTGCTGGTCACCGGCGCCCTGCTGCTGCCCGCGGCAGTCGTGCTGTTCGGGGTCGCGCTGGGCCGCGGCCTGAGCCCGATCCTGGGCTGGGGTGCGGTCGTCGTCGGGACCGCAGGCACCGCTGCCGCCGCCATTGTCGCCGCGACCAGCTTGCCTTCCACGCTGGTCGCCGTCAGCATCCTCGGAACGCTGACCTTCCACCTGGTCGCAGGCATCGGCTGGCTCCGGCTGGGAGGAACCGGGAGAAGCCTCGCATGAGCACGGCAACGACGGGGACCACCCCGACCCGAGAGCGGGTCGTCGGCGCGACGGCGATCGCGCTCGCAGCGTCGATGGCGATCCAGAACGCGATGTTCGTCGTGGTCGGAGCTCCCGCCTACGGGGATCCGATCGAGCAGGTGCTCGCCTTTCACGCGCAGAACCGACTCGCGGTCGCGATCGCGGTCGGCCACGAGGGCGCTGAACCTGCCGCTGCTGCTCGGGTTCGTGACCGCTCTCCACGGGCTCGTCGGGTGTCGAGGGGGTGCGGGCGCGGACTGGTCGCGCCTTGCGGTGGCCGCGGGCGCGACTCTCTCGGCGGTACTCGCGCTCTACACCGTTGTGTGGATCGGAGTCGTGCTGTCCGCCGGCGAGCTCGCCGAGCCGACCCCGGCCTTCGAGCTCGCCTGGCAGCTGCATGCAGCAGCGTACGCGCTGGCGCTGCCGGCGCTCGGCACCACCTTCATCGGCGCTGCACTGGCGGCGCATGCGAGCCGGCTGACGCCGCCGTGGCAGCGTCTGCTCGGCGTGACCGGGGGAGGCCTGCTGCTCGCCGCCGGGGCGGCCAGCCTCGCGATCGCGGACGGCTCGGCGCTCGTGTTCGTGGGGCTGCTCGGCCTCGCCGCCTGGGTCGTGTGGCTGCTTGTGACCGGCGTACGGCTGGTGCGCGCTCGAACAGGCCACCGTCCTGACAACGCATCGACCTACGACGAGGAGGAATGATGGGAACCCACAGCATCCTTCCTTGAGTCGCCCCTGTGGGGCCAGCGCAACGCCGTTCAGAAGGACCAGGCGCATGACGTCGACGGCGAGCCGCGGCGTGGGGCCGTCTACATCGACGGACAGGCGATCGCCCGGATGCGGACCAAGCGGGTCGCGGTCCGGATGGGACTGCTCCGCAGTCGCCCACCGCCCCGGAGGGGCTCACCGTGGAGGACCTCGTCGGCCGCGGCAGGTTTCCGCACCAGCGCTGGGGGAGCGCCTCGTGCCGATCTGGTTGAGGTGGTCGGCCCAGTCCCAGCTGCCGTGACGCTCCGTGATGACGACCGTGCTGTCATTGCATCCGTAGCACGTCAGCACGTCAGCCTGTTCCTCAACACCGCCCATCCTTCTCGGCTGAGCACTATCGGCCCCCACCACCGAAAGTGCGCCAGGGCTCACCGACCGGTTGAACCTAGGCAATTTCGGGCCCGGAAACTAGTCCAGGCCCTGCACCGCCACGACATGGTCGGCTCCGTGGGCAAGGTCGACACCACCTTGCCGCGCAGCATGCCCTCAGTCTCACAATCGTTCTTCGCGTTGCTGCAGAGGAACATGATGGACCGCCGCAGCTGGGCCACCCGCCAGGAGCTGCGGATCGCGATCGTGACCTGGATCGAACGGACCTACCACCGACGCCGCAGACAGTCATCGCTGGGCGGTTGACGCCCGTCGACTAGGAGACAATCATGACCATACCGACCACTCAGGCTGCCTGGCCGAACCTGTCACCGAATCGTGCGGCAGTCCCATCTGAACCCGCGAGGAGTCGACGTCGTGACGGTCTCACCGGGCTTCACCGCTACAGAGGCGATCCGAGCTGCCTTCGGAGGCCAACCACTGCCGCCTGAGACGGCTCCAGTGGAGCACGTGGGTCGCGTCGTCTGCGCGATCAGTGACGATGCAGAGATCGGGGCCCTCTCGGGATCCACCGTCACCGTCACCGTCGCCGACCTCGCGGAACGATACGAGATCGAACGTCGAGCCGAGGAGTTGGAGTGATGACCGGTCTCTCGCCGCGACTGGCCGCGCTGATCGAATCCCTGCCGCTCGAGCCCGGCCAACGCGTCCTCGAAATCGGGGGCGGTCCCGGTGCCGCCGCCCGAGCCGTCTGCGAGCGCCTCGGACTTGAAGGCCACGTCCTCATGATCGACCGATCGTCGACGGCCATCGCTCAAGCCGAGCGGGGATCTCGGGCTCTGATCGCGGATGGGAGACTGTCGCTTCGATGCGTGGCAGCAGAGAAGTTCGCGCTCCTACCCGACGAAGCGCCCTTTGACCTCGCGTTCGCTTTTCGAGTCGGCGCACTCGATGGGCGCCATCCCGAAGCTGAGGCGGCCGCACTGGCGCGAGTCGCTCAGGCCCTCACTCCCGAGGGCCGGCTCTTCATCGATGGAGGCGATCCACTGCGCGAGATCCCGTTGCCCGAGACTTGACCGTTTCCTGCCCCAGTCTGGACATCCGGCCGATCGAGAGGGCGATGCCGTCCAGGGCGAGTTTGTCGGTGTAGGCCAAGGCGACCCGGCATCCGAATGTGCCCGCAGCTGTCGGGGTGCGACGCGATGGCCCTGCCTGTCGCGTTCCCACAGCGCCATCCGCAGCGGGATCCTCACCAGGTCGACATGCTTGGTGGCCTGTGCATGCCAGGCCACGATCCGCTGGGAGGGCGGTGCCCGCTGCGCCAGGCCCGGTAGGTCCGTGCGGCGTGCCAATCTCGAAGACTCGCTCGGCCTGCTCGCCTACGTCGCGGACATCTGTCGACGTTGCGATGACGCCAACCGTCGGCTGTGCAACCAAGCGTGCTTCACCGCCGCCTACATCGATGAGGACGGCGAGCCGCGCGTCACCTACCAGCGTCCCTACGATGCGCTCTGCAATCCACAGGTTCAAGCGAACGCGCTGACCTTGGCCGCGGAGGTGCAAACAAATGGCGAGGTTCACACTCCGACCAGAGTTGTTCCTCTGGCCGGGGTGTGAACCTCGCCACATCAGGGTG
>JBIQHF010000037.1:0-8550 GCA_044508675.1 Propionibacteriaceae bacterium
GTCCCTGACAAAGGAACCCGCCAAGACGGTGTCCGGGTTACGGGGTCAACCTCAGCCGGCAAGCACGGCGCGAATCTTCTGACTACGGGTCCATTTGGTTGAGGTGTTTTCGGACATCCTCGTTACCCTCCATGTAGGTGATTGGGGACCCCGGTCGATCCGAAACAGCCCGTCCGATCATTTTCGTGGCCCGGTTCTTAACCTATGTCATTTCACAGGATCCACACAGCGGAACACATGTTGACCTCATCACGTCGGCGTGTTCTTCAGGTTTTTCTCAGACTGAACCTGAGAAATCCCTCAGTCTGGGTGAGAGGAGAGTCCCGGCCGCGCACGGCACACTCGCGCACCACTGGCCGGCCGGACGGTGTACCGGGACCGCGGAGGATGGAACGATGGGGCTCATGGATCCGGAGCGGTTGCAGGCCCAGCGCCTGCGCGACATCGTGGCGATGCGGCGGGTCCGGGACCGGATCGACCGGGAGTACGCCCAGCCCCTGAGCGTCGAGGCGCTGGCCGTCGGCGCGCACATGTCGGCCGGCCACCTCAGCCGGGAGTTCCGCCGGATCTACGGCGAGTCGCCGTACGCGTACCTGATGACCCGACGGATCGAACGTGCGATGACGCTGCTGCGCCGCGGCGACCTGAGCGTCACCGACGTCTGCTTCGAGGTGGGCTTTTCATCCCTCGGCACGTTCAGCACGCGCTTCACCGAGCTGGTGGGCGTCCCGCCGAGCATGTATCGCCGCGACCATTCCCGGGCCGCGGCAGGCATTCCCCCCTGCCTGGCCAAGCAGGTGATGCGACCGGTCAGGAATCAAGAAGCCAACGACCGGTCGCCACTTCTACCGTGAAGGCATGGACATCACCATTCACTACGCGTTTCTCCCGCACACCGACGCCGAGGCCGCCCTCGGCTTCTACCGCGACATCCTCGGCTTCGACGTCCGCAATGACGTCGGCTACGAGGACATGCGCTGGATCACCGTCGGTCCTCCCGGCCAGCCCGGCACCTCGATCGTGCTCACCCCTCCGGCCGTCGACCCGGGCATCACCGAGGACGAGCGCCGGACCATCCTGGAGCTGATCGCCAAGGGGTCGTACGGCGCCCTCACGCTCGGCACCGATGACCTCGATGGCCTGTTCGAACGACTGGAGGGCGCCGGTGCCGACGTCGTCCAGGAGCCCATCGACCAGGACTACGGCGTCCGCGACTGCGCCTTCCGCGACCCTGCCGGCAACCTGATCCGAATCAACCAACTGACCTGACGGGCCGACCCGATGAGCCCCCGGCCACCCCACCAGAGAGAAACAGGTCGCTCCCCCTGCGTTCGGCAGTGCAGGGGGAGCGACCTCGTATGGACCCGGGCAGGGGCCCGGCTCAGAAGAAGCCCTGGGCGTCAGGGCTGTAGGAGACCAGCAGGTTCTTGGTCTGCTGGTAGTGGTCGAGCATCATCTTGTGGTTCTCGCGGCCGATGCCGGACTGCTTGTAGCCACCGAACGCGGCGTGGGCCGGGTACTGGTGGTACGTGTTGGTCCAGACCCGTCCGGCCTCGATGCCACGGCCGACCCGGAAGGCCTGCGAGCCGTCACGGGTCCACACACCCGAACCGAGCCCGTAGAGGGTGTCGTTGGCGATCTCCAGGGCCTGGGCCTCGTCCTCGAACGAGGTCGCGGACAGCACCGGTCCGAAGATCTCCTCCTGGAAGATCCGCATCTTGTTGTGTCCCTCGAAGACTGTCGGCTGAACGTAGTAGCCTCCGCTCAGGTCGCCCCCCAGTTCGGCCCGAGCCCCACCGACGAGCACCTTGGCGCCCTCCTGGCGCCCGATGTCGAGGTAGGAGGTGATCTTCTCCAGCTGGTCGTTGCTGGCCTGGGCACCCATCATCGTGGTGGTGTCCAGCGGGTTGCCCATGGTGATCTTCTCCACCCGGGCGATCGCGTCGGCCAGGAAGTCGACGTACATCGACTTCTGCACCAGGGCCCGCGACGGGCAGGTGCACACCTCGCCCTGGTTGAGGGCGAACATGGTGAAGCCCTCCAGCGCCTTGTCGTAGAAGGAGTCCTTCTGCTGGGCGACCGAGTCGAAGAAGATGTTCGGCGACTTGCCGCCGAGCTCCAGGGTGACCGGGATGAGGTTCTCGGCCGCGTACTGCATGATCAGGCGCCCGGTGGTGGTTTCGCCGGTGAACGCGATCTTGCGGATCCGCGGGCTGGAGGCGAGCGGCTTGCCCGCTTCCACACCGAAACCGTTGACGATGTTCAGCACGCCCGGCGGCAGCAGGTCGCCGATGATCTCGGTCAGCTTGAGGATCGACCACGGGGTCTGCTCGGCCGGCTTGAGGACCACCGCATTACCGGCGGCCAGCGCCGGGGCGAGCTTCCACGTCGCCATCAGGATCGGGAAGTTCCACGGGATGATCTGGCCGACCACACCGAGGGGCTCCTGGTAGTGGTAGGCGTACGTCTGTGAGTCGATCTCGCTGATCGACCCCTCCTGGCCGCGGATCGCGCCGGCGAAGTAGCGGAAGTGGTCGACCGCCAGCGGCAGGTCGGCGTTGAGGGTCTCGCGGACCGCCTTGCCGTTGTCCCAGGTTTCGATGACGGCCAGGTCCTCGAGGTTGGCCTCGATCCGGTCGGCGATCCGGTTCAGGATGTTGGCGCGCTCGGCGGGCGAGGTCTTGCCCCAGGCCGGTGCCGCGGCGTGGGCGGCGTCGAGGGCGGCATCGATGTCCTCGGCCGTTCCGCGGGCGATCCGCGTGAAGGCCTCGCCGGTGATCGGCGCGTAGTTCTCGAAGTACTCACCCTTCTTCGGGGCCACCCATTGGCCGCCGATGAAGTTGTCGTACGTGTCCTTGACCTCGATCTTCGAGCCGGAGGTACCCGGCCGCTCGTACACGGTCATGCGTTCTCGCCTTTCGTCCGAACCACGTTGTCCAGTGACATGTGATGCTAGTCACGTAACCGTTGCACAAACGTTGCAGACGCGGATTCCTGCTCTTCATGCCTCCCGGTGGCCCACGGACGGACGCTACAAAAGTGCTACACACGGGCTACGCTGGAGCAATGAAGACGATCAGCCAGCGCGAGATGCGCAACGAGAGCGGTCGGGTGCTGCGAGAAGTGGAGCAGGGACAAGAGTTCACGGTGACCCGTCGTGGCGCCCCAGTGGCGCGGCTCGTCCCTTATCGGGATGCTGCGGCGGGCTACCGTCCGGCGCGCAGACCACCGGTCTTCCTCGTGTCCGAGCTCGTGCACTCCTCGGTGTCGTCCGAGGAGATTCTGGAAGACCTGCGTGAGGAACGATGAGCAGCTGGTACCTGGACACCTCAGCGGCGCTGAAGCTCGTCCTGGCCGAACCGGAGTCCGAGCCCCTGATCGAGGCGATCACCAGGCAACGCCCGACGCTGGTGGCCTGCTACCTGCTCGAGACTGAGATGCGTCGTGCCGCGCATCGCTCGCCAGAGCTCCGGCAGCAGCAGGTCACCGACCTGCTGGAGCGCATCGACCTCTACGAGGTGTCGCCGACGCTGTTCCTGCAGGCCGGCCTGCTGCCGGGTGAGCACCTGCGTTCCCTCGATGCGCTCCATCTGGCATCGGCGATCGGGATCGGCGTCGACCGCCTGGTGACATACGACCTACCGATGGCGGATGCCGCGCGTGCCGCCGGACTCGTGGTCATTGCCCCGGGGCGCGAGGGCGCGGCAGACTAGGTCGGTGATCACCGGCCCCGGCCGGGGCGGGGCAGCCGGGGCGGCGCCGCGAACTCGCGGTTCAGCCGGGTGACCTGGGCGGCCACTAGTGGGCGCAGTGGCGAGGCGGCCGGCAGCATCCGGTGCTGGGCCTGCCACATCTCCAGGTCGTCCGCGCCGGCGTCGGTGCGGGTCCAGCGGGCCATCAGGTCGGTGCGGCCACTGTCGAGCACGGCGGCCCGCAGCCCCCACTCCACACCGTCGGCCAGGGCCTCGACCGCTGGGGAGACGCTCCGCGGCAGCAGCCGGCCGGGGTAGGCGTGCAGCGCGCCCTCCACGTCCCCGGCGGACAGCAGGTCCTCCACGACGTGCCAGTCGCCCCGGATCCGGGCCCGCAGCTTGTACGGCCGCGACCCCAGCACCTCCGAGCCGACCAGGGCGCGCAGCCGGTTGACCTCGGCCCGTACGGTCGTCGAACTGACCGGCTGCGGGTACAGCAGGTCAGCCAGGTCGGGGCCGTTCAGGCCTTCCGGATGGCTCGCCAGCAGGACCAGCATCTCGCTGTGCCGGGGGGCGAGGCGGATCGCCCGGTCCGGGTTCGCGACCGGGGCGAGGATCGCCTCGGCACGCCCGAGCGCGGTGAGGGCGAAGTCCGCCGGCCGGTGGGGGCTGCGCGGGACAACGGTGGTACGGGCCAGTTCGGACTCGGCCATCCGGGCCGCAGCGCGCACCATGGCCAGGGTCTGGGGCACGGCGACCTGCGGGCCGCCGGTCACGTCCAGCACGCCCAGCAACGAGGAGGTGGCCGGATCATGGATCGGGGTGGCGACGCAGTTCCACGCCCGTACGGCATCGATGTAGTGCTCACTCCCCCGCACGGCCAGCGCGGTGTCGGAGCGCAGGGCGGTGCCGGGCGCGTTGGTGCCGATGATTCTTTCGTCCCAGTTGCTGCCGGCCACGAAGCCGATCTGCTCGGCCCGCCTCAGTGCCGCTCCCGAGCCGGTGACCCACAGCAGATGCCCGTCGGCGTCGCCGAGCGCCAGGACCGCATCGCAGTCGCGGACCGCCTCGCCGAGCACGTCCTCCAGCAGGGGCAGCACCTCGCCGAGAGGATTCCTGGCCCGGCGCTCATCCAGGGTGCCGTCGTCGAGGGTGACCGGGGCGGCGGGCAGGTCGACGCTGACCCCGTTGGCTGCGGACCGGTCCCAGGAGTCACTGATCTGGGCACGGACCGGCTCGGCGTGGACGGTCATGCCGGCAGCAGGCCGAACGCCCTGAGCTCGTCGTCGCTCATCAGGCGGGATCGGATCAGGAACCGGACACCCTCGGGGGCCTCCAGCGAGAATCCCGAGCCCCGCCCCTTGACCACGTCGACGGTCAGGTGGGTGTGCTTCCAGTACTCGTACTGCGCGACCGACATCCAGAACGGTATGGGGGCGAGTCCCTCGATCTCCAGTGCCTGCAAATGGATGTCTGCCTCGCCGGTCCGGAATTCGCCGGCCGGGAAGCACATCGGCGAGGACCCGTCACAGCATCCGCCGGACTGGTGGAACATCACCGGACCATGCCGCTCCACCAGACTGCGCAACAGCTCGGCCGCAGCCGGGGTGACGTCCACTCGGGTGTAGTTGTCAGCCATCATCGGCTCCCGTCATCGGAGGGTTCCGGTGATCCTAGCCCGCGAGTACCCGCCCCGGTAGGGGCTCGGGCGGTACGGGCCCGGGTCGAGGCCCGGACCGAGCGAGCCTGCGCGCCCGGGAAGGACACGCAGGCTCCTCGATCGGTCGAGCTGGGTTGTCAGTTGGCGTACGGGACCTGCTCCCAGCTCAGCGCCTCCGAGGCGCGGGGCCGGTTCACGGTGACCTTGAGCCAGTTGGTGTTGTTGTTCGAGCCGTCGACGGTGACCCGGGTCAGGTTGTCGGCCGACCCCTCGACGCCGTAGTGGTCGAGCCACACCGAGCCCTCGGCCAACGGGTGGTCCTCGGTGTAGACGTGGCTGTCGCCGTCGAACAAGTAGACGTCGCCGTCGAAGGCGGCGGACTCCTCGGTGATCACCTGGACCAATTCGTTGAACGCCGAGGTGTCCCAGGAACCGTCCAGCGGATTGCCCGGATCGAACATGTCGGCCTGCAGGAAGATCGCCACCGCCCGGTCGCGGCGCTGGTGGGCCGTGGCGAACGTGTCCTGGACCAGGTCGATGGAGGCCGACATCCGGGCCTCCTCCTCGATCAACTGCTCCACGTTCGGGGCGGTGGCGCCGGTCCACGGGGCCAGGCCGTTGTTGGAGCCGACGACGTGGACCACGGCCATCGAAACGCCCTGGCGGCGCAGCGACACGTTCTCCGGGAAGCCGCGGTCGGCCTGGTCGGCGACCTTCTGGGCCCGGCCCATCGTGATGCCCGGCCGGTCGAAGAACACGTCGCGGATCGTGTCGAGGCGCTCGTACGGGTCGTACGCGCCGTTGTTCGGGCGGTGGCAGTCGGTCCACTCGTTGTCGCCCGGGGTGTAGACGACCGGGGCCTGGAAGCGGTCGAACTGGGTCCGGATCATCTCGAAGTAGCTGGTGTCGCAGCGGCTGGACCCGTTCTTGATGTCCCCGACGTGCAGGACCAGGTCAGCATCGCCATCGTTGATCTGGTCGACCCAGCCGGGGAAGGCCTCGACCTGGGCCGCGCCGTACGGGATGTCTCCGATGACGGCGAAGGAGTAGTGGCCGGGCTTGTCCTGGCCGGTGTTCTGCTGGGCGGGCGCGGCGTGGGCGGCCGGGACGCCGACGAGGGCGGTCACGGCCACGGTGGCTGCGGCCACCGCGAGGGAGCGGGTGCGGGACATGGGGCTCCTTGGGAAGGGGGAAGAGGTGCAGCCCCTTCGTAGTAGCGCCAGATGAACAGTGCACCCAGCTTTTGGTGACGACCCGATGAACGGATCCCCCGCCTCAGGTGGGTCAGCGGGCTGGTCAGATGTTCGTCGCGTCGGCCGGTGCCTCCTGGGACAGCGTCTGCTCCCCGGGCAGGGCCGAGTCGATCGAGCAGGTCAGGCCGAGCGTGTACGCCGTCATGGACAGCGACCCGAAGGCGTACCCGTCGACCAGGACCTCCACCCCGCCACCAGCGGCCCCGCCCAGCCCCGCCAGGTGGAGCAGCGGCAGGAAGTGGTCCGGGGTCGGGACCGCCAGGTCGAAGTCCGGGTGGTCGACCAGGCGCCCGATCTCGGTCGGCGCCTCGATCATCAGCGCGCGGGCCTCCTGGTCGAACCGCCGCGCCCAGTCGAATCCGTGCTCGGGCTGCTTCCAGTCGATCGCCCGCAGGTTGTGCACCACATTGCCGCTGGACAGCACCAGGACACCGGTCCGGCGCAGGGCGGCGAGCCGGGCGCCCAGCTCCACGTGGTAGTCCAGCGGCTTGCCGGCGTTCACACTCAGCTGGACCACCGGGATGTCGGCGTCCGGGAAGGCGTGCACCAGTACCGACCAGGCGCCGTGGTCGATGCCCCAGGAATCCTTGTCCGCGCCGACCCACATCGGATGGACGGCATCGGCGACCTCCACCGCCAGCTCCGGCAGCCCCGGCGCCGCGTACTCGACGTCGAACAACGCCTGGGGGAAGCCGAAGAAGTCGTGGATCGTTCGCGGCTGCCGCATCGCGGTGACCGCGGTCGCCTGGATATACCAGTGGGCCGAGACCACCAGGACCGCCCGCGGTCGCGGCGCCGCGCGACCGAACGCCGCCCAGGCCTCGGTGTAGCGGTTGTGCTCCAGGGCATTCATCGGGGTGCCGTGGCCGAAGAAGGCCGCGGGCATCAGGTCGGGCGTCGCCTCAGTGGTCATCCGGTCTCTCCTGCTCGGAGGTGCGGTGGGATCCTGGCACCCACGCTAGTGCCGCGAGCGGGCCTTGGCCGGCTGCCACACTGGTCGCATGGCGACGATCACTCCCGTGCACGCAGACATCACCACCTCGCTCGTCGACGCGATCGTCAGTCCCGCCGCCGCGTCCCTGCATCCCGGCGGCGGGGTGGACATCGCGATCCATCGCGCTGCCGGCCCGGCGCTACTGCAGGAATCCCTGCGCCGGTACCCGCACGGCATCGCCACCGGCGATGCCGGCTGGACGACGGCAGGCGCCCTGAGGGCGCACTGGGTGATCCACGCCGTGGCCCCCAATCACCGGGCCGAGCCCGACCGTACGGTCCTGGAGTCCTGCTACCGCCACGCACTGCAGCAGGCCGACGAGCTCGGTGCGCGGACGGTCGCCTTCCCGCTGATCGGGGTGGGCCGCCACGGCTGGCCGCTGGACGAGGCCGTGGCCGCCGCCGTCGATGCCCTGGCAACCGCGGTGACCGACGTCAAGGAGGTGCAGGTGGTGACCCCCGACTTGGCGGCGTTCATCGCGCTCGAACACGGGCTGGCGCTGGCGGTTCCGTTGCACATCCTGCAGGGCATCCAGGTGCTGCACCGGCGCGGCTACCACAGGATCCGGCTCCTGGCCTACCTGAGCCCGACCGGCAAGTTCTGGCGTCTGGAGCTCACCTCGGTCGACAACCTGCAGGCCGGTGAGTATTTCGAGGTCCTGGACCATAGGCGGGCGATCTACTACACGACCGGATCCGAGCAGCGATTCGCCGAGGCGAAGGTGACGGCCGCGACCGGCCCGGACGCCATCGCCGCTCTCATCCTCGCTGCCCTGCCCGGCCTGGTCCGGAAGGCCGATGATCCCGGCTACGTGGCGTGGCTGGCCGACCTGGTCGGGCTCGCCCGTCACCACTGGGCACTGCCGATCGCGTTCGACGACTCGCCCCGGGAGTTCCCGGGGTGGGAGATCGGGTGGGGCAGCGGCATCTTCCACCCCGAGCCTCCCCCACC
>JBIQHF010000019.1:0-58750 GCA_044508675.1 Propionibacteriaceae bacterium
CCTGCAGGACCGGGTCGGCCTCGATCTTGAACGCCTGGGGCCGTGCCCGGCGCTTCTTTGCCCTCACATCGGCGGTCACGAGGCGGTAGCCGCGGGTCCTGGTCGTGTTGCGGGCGATCTCGCGGGACACGACCGAGGGCGCCCGATCGATGTGGGCCGCGATCCGGCGGATCGACCAGCCCGCCTTCAGCCCCGTGGAGATCTCCACCCGATCCGCGACCGTCAACATCCTGCGCCCCATCGACCAACCCCTCACTCACCGGCAGTGTTGCTACGACGCTATGACACCGCCGAGGCGCTTCTCCCACATCCAGGAGGGGGCTGGGGTGGACCATACTGTGGCGGAGATTCCCTCCAGGTAGCCTCCTTCTTGGCAGAACTTCTCGACTTGCATCGAGGCAGCTACCGCTCGGAGGGTATCGCCGGCTTCTCCGTACCGATTACTGAGAGCCTGAATCATCAAGACGCGGTCCCATTTATATCTTTCGCGAAGGTAGTCAGGGAAGTAATTGTAGAAATCCACAGCCTCGCGCGTGACGGAGACCGACTCCTCGTTTCGGCCGACTTGGGAGTATCGTTTTCCCAGGTCGCGAAAGAATCGAGGACGATCTATGAGGAGGCGGAGCTGATCTGTCGGCCAGTGCATATCCATGTCCGAGGGCGCAGGCGATGGCCACTGCCGATACGCTCCGGCAATCCCCTCTCGGATTTCGATCCCCTTGTCTGTTGACCCAGACTCTTCGTGTCGTCGGGCGAGGACTGCCAATCGCCTGACGAGTTCGTTGGTCGACCAATGGGGGTCATTTTCCTGGTACCGAAAAATTCGGACCGCCTCTTCGGCCGCCTCCAGGGCTTCCGTTCGGTGTTGTCTCGCGGCATCGAGGTCGCTCAGTCTGATCAATTGATCGGCGAATATCCCGAGAAGTTTCTCCGTGGGTTGAGCTGCGGAGAGTGTACGGAGGATCTGGACGGATTCTTGCAGGCTCGCCATTCCCTGAGATTCAAGGTACGGGTGACCGATGCACCTGCTACCAAAGCTGTACAGGGCGTTGGCAAGGGCGAAGAGGTGGCGATCATTCGTTTCGACGGCTCTTCTCCAGCTTTCGATGGATTCTTCTTGTGTCGACAGAGCTCTCCGGTCGTATCCAGCCGCGCGATATTCCTGACTCAGCCTCCGCTGAGCGGACGCCAACCCCGATGGGCGTTCCCGATCTACCGATGCCACGTCTCGCCAGACGTCTACCGCCTCCTGCGCAGCAGACAGGACCAGCCCCTTGTCTGCTCCGGAGCTCGGCCCACCCGCTTGGTGCGCACGATCACGCAACTCGTCTAGTGAACGAGCCAGCTCGAGCTTGAATCGACCATCCTCCTTGGACAGTTCGCGCCAAATGTCAACCGCTTCCTGGATGGTGCAGATGGACTGATTCACATCGCGTTCTCGCAACTCCAAGTAGCGATCGCGCTCGTTCTTCTCGGCGTTGGTACGTGGGAACGGGCGGGGATGAGTCCCTTCGCGCATACGCCCGTGTCGCCTGGCGAGGTGAAAAACCAGCGAGGCGGCCAAGTTCGGGCGGTAGCTGCTGTCCTCGGCCACGAGCCCGCGCCAGATCTGAACGGCCTCCTCGGCCGCAGACAGTGCCAGCTCCCGGTTTTCGGGTCGACCCGGATAGCTGTCGCTGAGTAGCTCCAGCGAGCGTCCCAGACGGGGGGCGTACTTGCTCTCGGTGACCGACAGGTCTCTCCAGATCTCGACCGCCTCTTCGAGTGCCGCGGTCGCTGGATCGGTTTGCCCCAGGCGCTGATGCAGACGACCAAGCAGAGTTAGAGAACTGGCCAGGGCTGCCAGATGCTGGCTGTCGTCGGTGCAGAGGTTCCGCCAGATCTCCACCGCTTCCTCGACGGGGGCAAGGGCCCTCTGGTCTCTCGCGAAAGACCGATTCCGTCCGTACATGTCACCCAAGCGCGTCAGCGATTCCGCTAGTTCTGCACGGTAAGCAGCTGGGTTCTCCTGAGTGAGGCGGCGGTACGCAGCCACGTCGGCTTCGAGTGAAGCAGCGTCCCGTTGGGGCTGGGCGTCATTGGAGGCCTGCGGGGAGGCTGCGCCGTCCTCGATGCGTTGAGGAGTCGTCCCTTGGTCGGTTGAGTCCGCGGGTGGTTTCGGCCGTGGCTCCGTGACCGGATCCCTTGGGGCACTGACGGCAGGCTCGCCAGGTTCGGGTCGAGCAGCAGTCTGGTAATGGGAGCGGTCTCGAGCACGTTCCTCTGAGGACAACAGCGTGCTTTTCGAAGTGCGCCGTACTCGCCACCAGAACTCGTCCATCGGGGTCGCGCGGAGGACCTGTCCAATATCGTGACCGGGATTGCTTAGTACTTTTCGATAGATGTTCTTGAGCTCCCCCGTGAGTTTCTCGTTGTTTGTATCCAATTCCTGCATTTTGGCGGGTGATGTGAGGGCCTCCAGCAGGTTCCATGCAGTGTTGAAGTCGTCCATGAAGCCCGCGGGGACCGGAATGTGCCAGAGATGTGTCGACTCGCTGAAGTAGGGGGATTGCCCAGAGTTTCCGGCGGAATGCATGGCTATGCGTAGCCCCGGCACCGGCGTCACGAGACCCTCGGTCAGCTTGACCGACACGCCGACGACTCGGCCTTGGGTCGGGTTGCCGATCCACAGGTCGGCCTTCTCGGCACCCTCCAGCCGCGCGAGCTCGTGCTGGCGGGTCCAGAAGGCGCGCTGGATCTCCTCGAGTCGGGTGTAGACATTCAGGGGACGTCCGACGCGTCCGTCGAGGAACTCGACGTAGCCCTCGCGCCACCCCAGTTCCTCCAAGGCGGCCAAGATGTCCCCGACAGCGGAGGGATGCTCGAATGCGACGTGCACGGCGCGATAGGGAGGGTGGACGTGCATCGCTTCCAGGGGGCCCTGCAAAGGGTTAGCAAGTCGAAGGTCGCCACGGTTGATGGCCCCCACCAGTGCCGACTCGAAGACCTTGCCCCGTAGCCCCCTGTTTGCATAGTTGACCACGGCGCGGAGGATGATCAGGCTGGGCTGTTCATCGGTACGTCGATCGGCCGCTTGGTTCGCGTACACAGCCTCGATGACGTCGAGGGTGATAGCTCGTAATGTCCGTCCATCATGTTGTGACGGCTTCGGCATTCCTGTGGGCATTCCGACCCCCTCGTCCAGACCCTTGAGCCTGACGATACTGCGGGTGCCCGACATGTTTCGGCTGGATACGAGCCGCCTCACGGCTACGCCTTCGGATCAAGTGTGGCCCGGCCCTGCCTGCGGACGGCGCGAAGATCAAGTCCATGTCCGCGGCCTGGGCGCTCACGACAGGGTTGTCGGGTCCACCAGGTGCTCGACGAGCCAGACCTCGTACCCGCCATCGGAACGCGGTATCCAGCTATACATCTCTCCGGGGCCGGCGTTCGCCGCGAAGTCCACGAAGCGCTTGGCCGCCTCTTCGCAGACCGCTTCCAGATCTTCTGGGGTGAGGTCCGGGTGATGGGCGACGGCCCACTCGTAAGCGTCATCTCCCACCCGGTTGGCCCACAGACAGCCAAGGACGCGAGCGCCACGATCCAGCTCCCAGTCCGCCACGCGCTGATCGGGGAACACCGGGATGCCCATGTCCTGCATGGTCGCCAGGTACGGTTCGTCGTCCATGGCTTCAGCGTTCCATGTCCCAGGCCCTAGAGATCCAGTACCAGCTTGGAGGAGCAGGCGCGGGAGACACAGACGAGCATGTACTCGTTCTCTTCTCGTTCTTCTGCGCTGAGGACGGTGTCGCGGTGGTCGGGGGTGCCGTCGATGACGTCCACCTCACAGGTACCGCAGACACCGGCCCGGCAGGAGGACAGGATCTTGTGGCCCTCGCCCTCCAGGACCTCCAGGATGGAGCGGTTGGCGGGGACGGTCAGCGTCTTGCCGGACTTCGCCAGCACGATGTCGAACGCTCCGGCTGTCGGGTCGTCGGCCAGCGACTTGGCGCTGAACCGCTCCAGGTGCAGGCTGCCGGCCGGCCAGTGCGCCGATGCCGCCTCGACCGCTGCCAGCAGCGGCTCGGGGCCGCAGCTGTAGACCAGGGTGTCGGCTCGGACCTCGCCCAGGACCTCGTCCAGCGGCAGGTGGCCGTGCTCCTCCTGCGGCAGCAGCCGGACCCGGTCCCCGTACTCGGCCAGTTCGCCGAGGAAGGCCATCGAGTCGAGCGTACGGCCGCCGTAGACCAGCTCCCACTGCGCGCCGATGCTCTCTGCCTGGCGGATCATCGGCAGGATCGGGGTGATCCCGATGCCGCCGGCGATGAACAGGTAGCGCGGCGACTCCTCCATCGGGAAGTGGTTGCGCGGGCCCCGGACGGTGACGGATGCACCCGCGGCCAGCTCCTGGTGAATCCGGCGCGAACCGCCGCGACCGTTCGGGTCATTGAGGACGCCGATGCGCCAGCGCCCAGGGTCGGTGGGGTCGCCGCACAGGGAGTACTGGCGGACGGTGTCCTCGTCCAGCATGACGTCGATGTGTGCGCCGGGGGACCACATCGGCAGTGCGGAGCCGCTGCTGCGGACGAACTCGATGCTGATCACGCCGTCGGCGGCCTGTTCGATGCGGTCGACGATGAGGTCGGCCTGGATCTCGGTGAGGGTGGGCTGGGTGGCAGGACGTACGGCGATGGACATCGTGGTCAGCTTTCGTGTGGAGGGGGTGTGTCAGCGGGCAGGGGACCCATCGAGTCCCAGTCGGACCAGGTCGCGGGCGACGAGTCGGTCGGAGAAGGGCATCCGACACAGCCGGTCGGAGCGCTTGAGCTGGATGGTGGCGTCTGTCCCGAGCTGGGCCCGGCACGGGAGGCAGGCGCCCGGGGTGCCGTCCTGGCGGGGGAGGACCGAGGGGGAGACGGTCGTTCCGTACATGGCCCGTCCCGTCACCAGGCGGAGCAGGCAGTCCCCGCAGCCTCCCTCGCGACAGGCGGTACGGATGCTGTAGCCGTAGCGGCGGCAGGCGTCCGTCATGGTCTCCCCTTCCCGGACGGGGATGCGGACCCCGTCCGGGAGGATGGTGAGCACACCGACGACGGTTTCATCGGTCATGACGGGTCGATCATGTGTCGACGGTGAAGTGGTTCTCGGCCACCTCTCTGCCGATGTAGGAGATCGCCGGGGTGGCCTTGTCGGCGGTCCAGGTGATCGTCGGGAAGTCGGGGTAAGTCTCGTAGCCGCCGGAGAAGACCTCGTTGCGATTGCCGGCCGGGTCGAAGAAGTAGATCGTGTCGCCGCGGGACAGGCCGTGGATGTCGGGGCCGAAGCCGACTGTCACGTCGTCCATCGAGAAGATGGCGCCGGCGTGGCGGATCGCGTTCCAGTCCTGCAGCTTGTACGCGAAGTGGTGCATCTTGCCGTTCTCGCCACCGACCCAGGCGATGTCGTGGGTCTTGTGCTGGCAGAACATCCAAGAGCCCAGCACCTCGGCGTCGTCGCTCAGGTCGGAGACCAGACGCTCGGCGGTGTGGAAGTCGAGGGCCTCGGCGAAGAACCGCTCCGAGAGCGGGATGTCCTCGGCCTTGAGCAGGATGTGGTCCAGCCGGGGGACGCCGATCCCGTTCAGGTGGCGGGGGAAGATCTCGGGGTTCAGCAGCCCGACGGCCGTGTCGGTGAACTCGATGTCGTGGTACAGCTCCATCGTGTGGCCCGACGGGATCTGCACCCGCAGCCCGTCACCGACGGCAGGGTTGTCGCCCTTGCTCATCCGCTCCATGTTACAGCCGAACGCTTTGATCCGGTTCTCGTAGTCCTCCAGGTCGGTCTCCTTGGCCACCTTGTAGCCCAGCTTGACCAGGCCCACGCCACCCTCCTCCAGGACGACCGAGTGGTGATCCCACTCGTCCCAGGCCTTGAGGAAGAGCCGGCGGGGCCCGCCGTCGGTGCCGGGGTCCTCCTGGACGACGTACATGCCGAGGGTCTCGACGTAGTGCCGCTTCGCGGCCTCCAGGTCGGTCACCCGGGTGTGGACATAACCGAGGCGCATGACTCCCATGTCACTCACCTTCCTTTTCTGTGGTCATCGGTTGGTTTCAGTGCTGAGCGGCCGGGATGACCGGCAGCAGCAGGGTGGAGTCGTGGTCGGCGCCGGTGTGGATCGTGACGGTGCCGCCGAAGATCTCCTGGGGGCGGTCCTCCGGGTCGGTGTGGACGAAGGGTCCGACGCCGCGGGAGGGATAGCGGTGGGTCGAGTCGCTCTCGTCGATCGGGCCCTCGTACTCGTGGTCGGTACCGCGGACGGTGAGGGCCAGGCGGTAGCCGGGCGGGACGACGATCGAGGTCGGCCAGATCTCCACGTCGAGGGCATAGACCTCACCCGGGGTCAGGGGCTGCACGCTCCGATGGGTGTGGAAGGGCCGGTAGGGCAGCGACTTCGCCTCGTCCAGCTCGCGGTGCGAGGCGCGCAGCCAGCCCTGGGCGACGGGGGTGTGGGCATCCATCGCGCCGCGGAAGACGACCTCCTCACCGTTCGGGTCGATCAGTCGCAGGACCACGAACAGGTCGGCGTCGGAGGTCTGGGAGCTGATGAAGAGCCGGGCCGCGAGCGGGCCGGTGACCTCGGTCTCCTCGGTCATCGGGGCGGTGTGGAACGTCACCCCGGACCCGCTGGCGTCGTACGTCACCGACCCGGCCGTGACCTGCCCGTCCGACAGTCCCATCACGTTGGCATCCAGGTGCAGGGTCGTCCACTGCGTGCGGGCGATCGGCCACTCGTTCTCGCCGCGCTCGACGAAGCCGTCGACGTGGCGCACCTGCAGGCGTACACGCGGCTCGTTCTCCCAGCCGTTGTCAGCACCCTTCAGGAAGTGGTCGAGGAAGCGGCGCTGCAGGTCGACGCCGTACGGGGTGTAGAAGTGGGTCCAGTGCTCCAGGCCGTGCACCTCGAGCCACTTCTGCTCCGAGGCCGCATTGACGAATGCCTCGATGTTGCCGCGCAAGTGCAGGCCGGCCCCGCCCCAGTTCGCGGCGGACAGGAAGGGCACGGTGACCCTCGACCAGTCGACGGTGACGTCGTCATAGGCACCGTCGTCCAGCACGTGTTCCTTGGCCCAGGCGATCTTGTCGACCCGGTTGGCTGCCAACTCCTCCTCCGGCAAGGTCGGGCCGGCGACGGACTGGCCGGTGTTCGGGTTGATCCGACCACGCTCGCCGTACCCGTACTGCATCGGCAGCTGCTTGGGCAGCCACTGGTCGAGGAACCCGCACCGGATCCCGCCGTGGCGGTAGAACTCCCGGTAGTGGTTGGAGGAGCCCTCCCACGGTACGATCGCCTTCAGGTGCGGCGGCTGCTCGGCCGCGGCGAGCCACTGGTTGGCGGCCATGTACGAGATGCCCAGCAGGCCGACGTCACCGGTGCTCCACGGCTGCGCCGCGGCCCACTCGATGCACTCGGCGTAGTCCCGGTTCTCCTGCGCCGACCACACGTGGTGGACCCCCTCCGACCAGCCCGATCCCCGGGAGTCGACCCGGACCACGGCGTAGCCGTGCGGGACGAACTGCTCCGGATCGGCCAGCTCCCAGGTCTGGTAGGTGTTGCTGGTCTCGGTCAGGATCTCGGGGAAGTCGGTCGTCATCCGGTCCCACTGGCCCTGGTAGGCCTCCTGGAACTTCAGGCCCTTGGCGTAGCAGCCCAAGCTCATGATGGTCGGGTACTCACCCTCGACGGCGGGCAGGAAGACATCGGCGCGCAGGACGATGCCGTCACTCATCTGGATCGGGACGTTCCAGCTGATGCGCATGCCGTCGCGTTCCTCGGTGTAGCAGGGGTCAGTGAGCGTGGTCTGGGTCATGGGTGTACTCCTCTGCCGCGGTCGGGCGCGGCGTGGTTCGTCGACGGGGGGAGTGGCGCGCCGGAGGCGCGCGGGGGAGGAACGGCGCTCAGGCCACCGTGACCCGGATCGGCACGGTCAGGAAGGCCCGCGTGACGTTGTTCAGCGTGCGCTGCGGGGTCCCGGTCAGCTCGAAACGCGTGACACCACGGTCGATGAACGCCTGCAGCATGCGGGTGACCTGCAGCAGCGCCATGTGCTGGCCCGGGCAGCCGTGGATACCGGCGCCGAACGCCAGGTGCTCGGTCGGGTTGCGGGTCACGTCGAACTGGTCCGGATCGGCGAAGACGCGCGGGTCACGATTGGCGGCGGCGTACATCAGCATGACGCGGGTGCCCTCCGCGAGGCGTACGCCCTCGGTCTCCCAGTCGCGGGTCAGGACCCGGGAGAACCACTGGACCGGGGTCTCCATCCGCAGCGCCTCGGTGAGTGCCGGGCGGATCATCGCGTCCGGATCGGCCCGCACGATGTCCCACTGGTCCGGGTTCTGCGCGAACAGCTCGACCACGTTGCCGAGAAGCCCGATCGTGGTATCGATGCCGGGGATGGCGTACTGGGTCATCATCGTGACGACCGACTCCTGGAGGATGTCACCGCGCTCTGCGGCCTGGTACAGGGCGTCGGCAAAACCGCCGGGCTTGACCTGGTCACGGGTACACGTGCTCGCCAGCCAGCCGAACATGTTGTCGATGCCGCCCACGCTCGCGGCAGCCTTGGGGTCGTCCTCCGGAGCGAACACCTGGAAGATCTGCTCGGCCCACTCGAGCAGGTCCTCACTGCCCTCCTCGGGGAAACCGAACTGGTCCAGCACGAAGCGCGGCACCAGCTGGTAGGCGCAGTCGTTGATGATGTCGAACTCACGCTTCTCGACCATCGCCTCGACCAGCGGCTCGACCCGCGCGTTGACCTCCGGGGTCAGCTTGCGGATCTGGCGCGGCGCAAGACGCGCGTTCAACACGGCGCGCAGGGCGTCGTGGTACGGCGGATCAGTGGCGACCACGGCGTGGTCACGGATCGCCTGGTTGAGGTTCTCGTTCAGGGCGATGCCCTGCGCGGAGGAGAAGGTCTGCCAGTCCTCGGCGGCCTGACGGACCTGGGCGTGCCGGGTCAGGGCAGCCGCCCCGTAGCGGGTCATGTGCACGGCCGGGCCGGTATCGCGGATCTTGGCCAGGTCGGGATACGGGTCCTGGCGGTGCTCGTCGGAGAACAGGTCGATGTCACTGACCGGAACCGAGGCATCCGGCCGCACCCACGCGACCTCGGGGACCGCCACCGGAGCCGTGGCACCGGTGAACGGGCAGCGAGCGGCGTCGGGCTGCTGGTCGTCGAGACGGGTTGCGTTCGAGGTCAGGGCGGTCATGGGGCTCCTTTGCCACAGATGCTGTCGTTCAGGTCCGACGGCCCTCCCGGGGGGAGGTGGGACGGCTGCGGGGCTTTGTTCTCTACGCCCAGTCCCTGTGGCCGTTCGGGTGATGGCATCAAGTCAAACACGCGGACACAGGCGCCTCCGATAGTCGCATGCATCACGTTTGACCGGCTTGGATTGTGCGTGGGCACAAAGGCTACGTGTCGGCGCGACGCTTCCAAGGACCTTCCCCGGAGGATGCCGGCCCGGTGCGGGTGACCGGCGCCAGCAGCTACGACGTGGCGGCGGGAAGGACCCGGAGGGCGACCAACGCAGCGTGAAGCTCCGAGGCCTCAGAGGGCCTCTGGAGGGACCGACCGGTCAGGGACTCGAGTCTGTTGAGCCGGTAGCGGATCGTATTGCGGTGCAGGAACAATCTCTCCGCCGTCGCCGATGTCGACCCACCCTCGTCGAACCAGGCCGAGAGTGTGGAGAGCAGCAGCTGCTGCTCGTCTGCGGGCAGATCGAGGACCGGGCCCAGCACGTTGCGGGCCAGCAGCCTGCCGGCCTCGGGGGAGGCGGCCAGGAGGGCCGCCATCGGGCTGCGATCGAACTGCCGGGCCTGGGTGGCGCCTCGGGGCAGGGAGTCCAAGGCAAGACGGGCCAGGTGCAGGGCATGCGGGGTCTCTGCCAGATCGGCGAAGGCGATACTCACCCCGACCCGGGCCCCGGCCTGATCGAGCCAGCCGAGCACACGGGGAAGGGCCTCCTCACCAGGCAGGGAGATGATGCCCACTTCCATGTCGGCGCGCAGCCGCCATACGGAGCCCAGACCGAGGGCGCGCAGATCCTCCCGTGCGCTCGGGAGGGCCGCCGTGCCGGGCCTCGCCGAGGCGGCGGCCACGACGAAGGTCCCGGTGTAGGGCAGGTCGAGCCGTGCCGCCGCTTCCCAGAGCCGTTCCCTCCCGCGCACCGCCCCGGTCAGCAGACCATCGAGGGTGGCGGCCCGCTCCCGCTCCTCGCGGATGGCGATCTGGGTATCGCGTTCGCGATAGCCCTCCAGCGTCCATGCGATGAAGACGTCAGCCAGAGCGAAGAAATCGGCCGAGATGTCGAGCATCTCCTCCACCGAGGGGCTGCCCGCAGCCTTGGTGGCCGCGACCAGATTGCCCCACAGGTTGATCCAGGCGACACGGTACGCCTGTAGGACCGACTCCAGAGCGATGCCGCGCTCCGCGCGAATCCGGCCATACTCGGTGGGTGTCGGCGCTACCACCGCATCCGGGGCACCGGAGAGCTCGCCGCGCAGGGCGGCCATCATGCCCGCGACCTCGGCGGTGAGCAGCTCATCGGGGATGGACCGGTACTCCGCCACCTCGGCGCGCAGTCTCGTCACGTTGCTCGCCACCAGGGCGGCCATGTGCTCGTCGAGGAGCGTCGCGAGCATCTGCGCCGCGACGTTACGTCCCTCTTGGCCCGAGCTGTCTGCGTCGGCGGGCATGCTGCCTCCTCCACCCTCAGCCGATCCCTCGGCCATCCGCCCCATCGTAGGGCTGGATCGAGATCCAACTCTGATATGGCCCGGCCACGCAGCGAACCCTCAATGCGGTGGCCTTCGATGATCAACTCGTGTCGTTGCGCGGGGGCCCACTGTGCGCGGATGATGGACGTAACCCAACGGCGAGCCGAAGGTCCGCGGATGCCGGCGAATTCTACCTTCCGAGGTGTCCGGACGTTTTCGCTCGGTGCGCTCGCGGTGCATGTGGGTCTGTCAAGAAGACGGCTCTGGCGCACTTTCGGTGGTGGGCGATGGGTGAACGGTCGGGGCGTGCTGTGGCCTTGTGTCATGATCGGTCGTGGTTGAGGCAAAGGGGCTGGTCAGGACGGTGTTCTCGGGGCTGGCGGCGCTGGTGGTCGAGGGTGTCGAGGACGTCGGCGAGGTGATCGTGGTCCGGGCTTCGACGAAGGGCGGGGCAGTGGAGTGCCCCGCGTGTGGGACACCGACCCTCAGGGTTCATGCCTTCCGCTCCCTACCGGATGTCCGAAGAGCCGGTTATGTGTCGCATTGACCGAGCCTGCAAACGGCGGGCTGAACGGCAGGGCTATGAATGGCCCTGGAAGACCCGCGGAAAGGGATTTGATGGCACAGAGGGCGGACCCGCGACTTGTGCGACCTGTATCTCACCCGTGGTAGTGGTGGGTGGTACAGCCTGGATGAAGCTGTTCATGTGGAGAGCACCGCCGAATGGCAGCACGACGCCGTGCGGGCCCGGGACGGACGTCCGATCCTGCTGACCCGGGACCAGCTGCGGGAGCGTGGCTGGACCCCGACGATGATTACCCGGCTCGTCGGCGACCCACACCGGGTCATCCCATTGAACACCTCCGGAACCCGGGTGATACACAAGTTCCGCGCCGATGTGATCGAGGCAGCCGAGAACACCGACGAGTTCGCCCGCCGAGTCGCGCAGGCTGCCCGCCGGTCGGCAGCAGGCAAGGAAGCCAGTGCCCGGCGGGCCGCCGAAGTGCGCGCCGCAGCAGTGGCTCGGGCCGAGCGCCTGTCCGTCACCCCGCCCGCCACCTGGTCCAGGCTGCGGGACCGTGCACTACGACGACACGGCATCCACCATCTCGACAGTGACGGCCCCGACCCGGACACCATCGACCGGTGGTGCCGCAACTATCTGCGTCACGAGTGCTCCAACTACGACGCACTGCTCCGCAGCCTCACCGCCGAGTATGGCAGATCTTGTGCAGGGCCCCGAGCACTGACGATGACACCGTAGACCCTGCTCCGGGGCCGCCGCCCGGCGGGCTCAGGCGCAGCTCTCATGACGCACTGCTCACCCGCAACACGCACAGGAGGTTCGCATCGGATCAGGGCGTTCTCCTGCCGTCCGTCGGGGCGGACCCTATCTCCTGCGCAGCCCCCACCGTCGGCGGGGCTGCGGTATCACCGCCCGCGGGCACTCGGGGGCGGCGCCCCAGGAGGGTGACGCCGAGGGCGGCCACCCAGAGCCCCCAGCCGGTGCTGCCGAGCAGCCCGGCAAGGTCCCAGACCGGGACGCCGGGGAGCGCGGTGGTCAGGATGTCGCCCTGGTTGAGCAGGTAGACCGCGCTCATCACGAGCCCGACGACGCCGAGCCACCGGGGCAGGACCCGGGTGCGCACGATGAGCACGCTCAGGGTGAGCGACCAGGCGATGACCAGCAACTGCCCCAGGTGCTCACCGAGCAGGGCGCCGCCGAACTGGTGCTGTGCGGTCCACGCGGCGTCGACGGCTGCCTGGGTGGTGGCGTCACCGGTGACGTAGGCCTGGGCCAGCGGGGGCACGACGAAGACCCAGCGCAGGACCCCGATCAGGGACAGCAGCACCGAGGTGGCACCCAGAGCGGTGGCCACCCGAAGCGCCGGGTCATCGCGTCGCCCGAGCACGGACGGCAGGAGCAGGATCGGGACGGCAAGGAGCGCGTACGTCCAGGCGGTGGCGAACCAGATCCACACCAGGCGGGGGCCGCCGTAGACGACAGTCGGCAGCACCACCCCGGCCGGCTCCCGTAGGTTGTCGGGCTACTCGAAGGTGAGGGACAGGATCGTGGCCGCTGCGGCAAACGCGACCGCGCTCACCACGAACAGTCCTCCGGTCACCTGCCGGGTCCTGCCGGCGGCTGCGTGGTCGACGCCGATCCCGTCGACGTGTTTGTCGGGGCGGGCAGGGGGTTGAAGCCCTTGACGATCAGCCAGACGCCGATGACGACCTCCCACAGACCGCCCGGGTAGGCGTGGAACGACATCAGGTCGACCCCGAGGATCTCCAGCGCGGAGCCGCCGAGGATGATCGCGTAGCCGATGAGGCCCCAGACGGCCAAGGGGCGTGGGATCAGCCGCATCCGGTAGAGCACCCAGCAGATCAGCAGTCCGGAGATGCCCAGTGTCAGCATCGCGATGTTGTAGGCATCCAGGTGTGCCTGGAAGAGCACGGCGCTCAGGGTCTCGAGGTAGGTCTGGTCGGATGCTCCGGCCTGGAGGTAGGCAGCGCCGATCGGGATCTGCATGAGGACCAGGAGCACCATGACGGCGATGAAGGTGGCGTCCATGATGCGGAAGCCGAGGTAGCCGACGGCCATGCGCTCGCTGTGCCGCTTCAGGACGGGGAACATAAGGATGCCATGGGCGGCGTCCCCGGCGCCGGTGAGCAGCCAGAACAGTGCGGCGATCGCGAGCAGCATGCTGCTGGCGGGGAGGGTGGCGAGGTGATCAGGCGCGGAGAGGACCGACAGGACGACGATGTTCCCGGTCATGCCGATCACCATCCCCGCGATGTAGATCAGCCCGACCGCGCGGGCAGTGCCGCGGTAGGTCGGGATCGCTGAGCGGTCCGGGGTGAGGGTCTGAGGTGTGGTCTCCATGGTCTCGATCGATTCTGTGCAGTGCAGCAAGAAAGTGCGCGGGTGCCGGGTTCGTCCCGGGCAACCGTCGGGGCGTTCAGACGGTGAGGGCCACCTTCCCCCGGACCTTGCCGGTGGTGAGGTGGTCGATGGCCTCGGCCGCCTGCTCGAGCGGGTAGGTGCGGTCCAGGCTGGGGGTCACCGTGCCGGCCTCGAGCAGGGCGGTGAGCGCCTCCAGATCCGGCGCGCGCACCGCGCCGATGAAGGTGGTCAGGCGCTGACGGGTGAAGGGGGACAGGGCCAGGGCTCGCAGCTGGCGCGACATGCCGGTGAGCCGGCCGGTGTTCTCGCCGCCGGTGAGCACGGCGGTCCCGGTGGGGGTCAGGGCGCGGCGCAGCCGGGCGAGCGAGGGGTTGCCCGCGATATCCAGGATCAGGTCGTAGCGGTGGGAGTCGTCGGCGAAGTCCTGCCTTTCGTAGTCGAGGACGTGGTCGGCACCGAGCGTGCGCACCAGGTCGAGCTTGGCTGAGCTCGCCGTGCCGGTCACCTCGGCCCCGAAGGCCTTGGCCAGCTGCACGGCGTACGAGCCGACCCCGCCCGAGGCGCCGGTGATCAAAACCTGCTGCCCCGCCTGGACCCGCCCGGCGTCGCGCAGACCCTGCAGTGCGGTGACAGCCGAGACCGGGACGACGGCGGCCTGCGCGAACGAGAGGTTCACCGGCTTGCGGGCCAGGCTCTGCTCCGGCGCCACGGCATACTCGGCGAAACTGCCGGCCCCGACGCCGTACACGTCATCGCCGACCGCGAACCGCGTCACGTCCGGCCCGACCGCGACGACGGTGCCCGCAAGGTCGGACCCCAGCACCGGGTTCTTCGGCCGGCGCAGGCCGAAGGCCAGGCGGCCCGCATAGGGGAGGCCGGTCATCAGGTGCCACACGCCCCGGTCCAGGCCAGCCGTGCGCACCTGCACCAGGACCTCACCGGCACCGGGCACCGGCCGGGGGACCCGGGCCAGGCGGACGACATCGGCGGGGCCGTACTCGGTCCGCACGACCGCGCGCATCGTGTCCAGGACGACTTTGTGCTCCTGAGCGACCATGGCCGCGTCCTCTCCGACGGCACGCCGACAGCGCACCTGCACTTTGTACGTCAGGCTACCGTACATAGTACGACAGCGATAGGGGGAGAGGTGCGCGAAATGGAGGCGGCGGGGGCGAGCGGTCGTCGTCACACCTCGAGCTCGAGGGCAATAGCCCGTCGAGCGGGTCGGTCCGCGATGCGTACGACCCCGCACTGAGGGAGACGATCCTCGGCCTCCCCGGCCCGGGCGCCTCCGCGCGAGGGTCGTCCCTCCCGGGCGGTTCCAGTCGAGCGCCGATGTCGAGGATGCCGTGGCCGGGTGGGTCGAACGGAAGGTCCAGCCGCGCCTGCACGGCTCCCTGGGCATGCTGCGCCCGTGGAGCTCGAGAACGCCCACCACGCGCCCCGTGATCGAGAGCCGCCACCCGCAGAGCAGCGGTGCAGGACCTAGGGGCCGCGCACCGCTTCTGTCACTGCGGTGGCTCGTGGGACAGCCGACCGCTGGCCGTGGTCTGGCGCTCCCACGCGGGCGCGCAGCGCCTCGTTCATGGCCGCGAACCCCGCTGCCGTGTCGACGAGGACGCCGCGGAGGGGCCCGACCAGGATTCCGCTGAACGTCTCGCGCTGCGTGAAGCGCGTGCCGTCGGCGCCCAGCGGTTCGAGATGAGGTGCGGGCGCGGTGGCTGGTGGGCGCCGATGGGGGGGGCGGAGCACGGTGCGCGACAGCATCGGCGGCCGGAGGGATCGCGATGACGCCGACGCCACTTTCCTGCTGGCCGATGTGTTCACCACGTGCGATCTTCCGCAGGACGAGGGCCACTTCTACCTGCATCCCGAGGGGATGCTGGTCATCGTCCCCATGCCGCAACAGGACCTGTGGCGCGTCATCGCGCACGATCCCGGCAGTGATGCCGCCGACCAGACGCCGATTGACGCAGCTTTCCTCGACCACGTGATCCTGCGGCGTACGTCGGTGCGCTTCGGATCCCATGACGTGGGCTGGACGTCACGGTTCGCACTGAGCCACGGCGTCGCCGACCTCATCCACCGCGGGCACGTGTTCCTGATCGGGGACGCCGCCCACGTCCACAGCCCGGTGGGAGGTCAGGGGCTCAACACCGGTGTCCAGGACGCACACGGACTGATGTGGCGGCTGGCCGTCGCCGACGCGCTCGAGCCGGAGCACCGCGACGCACTGCTGGCAAGCTTCGCGACGGAACGCGGAAAGGTCGCCGAGCGCATGGTGCGCTCGGTGCAGCGCGCGACGTCGCTGGTCGCCCGTCGCGGATCGCTGGCGCGGCGCGTCATCGGAGCACTCGTCCCGCGGATCCTTCCACGCACGAACCGACGTGAGGTCCTCGCCCGCCCGATCGCGGGCCTGCAGACCCGCTATGACGACAGCGCGATCGTGGCTCCAGGAGGCGGTGCGCGACCAGCGAACGGACCGGCCGTCGGTGGCGGCAGCATCCTCTCCCGGGTCCCCTTCGGCACCTGGGCCTGGATCGTCCGTGACGCAGACGCCGACGGACCGTGGCGGGGCCTGCCGTTCGTACGTGCAGAGGCGGCGGGCACACCCCGGATCGAACTCGTCCGCCCCGACGGGTACGTCGCTGCCGCCGGGGACGACTGCGACGATGTCTGGGGCATGGTGCAGGAACTGCCGGTGCTGGCAGCGGCGATTCAAGCCGCCCCCACCCGCCAGGAGCCCGGCACCGCCGGTGACGGGATGACCTTCCAGGCCGAGTATTCGGAGGGGTGAGCTGCGCGCACGGCGCACCGGTGGCGTACGCCTCAGGGCGTACGCTTCCGGACGATCTCCATGGCGCGGACCGGATCAAGGGCAGCCAGATGGGGAATCGGGTCCAGCCGCTGGCGCTCGACCACGTCGGTCAACAGACGCCGGATCACCCGGTCGAGTTCGGCCGGATCCCAGGGCTTGGCGATGTAGTAGTCGAGCCCGGCGTAGTTGAGGGCTCTGATCGTGTCCTGCTGGTCGGCCTGGCCGGTGACCAGCACGGTCGCCACGTGGGCCGTCTGCGGTGTGGCCGCCAGTTCGCACAGGAAGTCCACCCCCGACATGCCGGGCAGCCGGTGGTCGGCGAGCACTAGGGCCAGCAGGTCGCCGTCGGCCTCGATCTGGGCGATGACCTCCCGGGCGTCCGGTACGTCCTGGGCCGGCTCGATCCGGACCGTGCGGGCCAGCGGGTCGAGGTCGCGTTCCAGCGCGGCCCGCACGTCGGGTTCGTCCTCCAGGACGAGGATGGCGAGCTTCATGATGTCTCCTCCTGTGCGGCGGGCAGTCGCACGTCGAAGCAGGTGCGGCCGGGGCGCGACTCCAGCCCGATGGTGCCGCTGTGGGCCTGGATGATGGTGTGGGCGATGCTCAGCCCCAGGCCGAGGCCGAACCGTACGACGCCGTGCTTGGTGGTGAACCGGGGTTCGAACAGGTGCGCCTGCAGTTCCTCGGGAACGCCGGGACCGTTGTCCTCGACCTCGACCCGCACCCACGTCACGTCGCGCTCGTCGGTGACCTGGCCGATCCGGATGGTGAGCGTGCCCGATTCGTCCATTGCGTCCACGGCGTTGGTGGCCAGGTTGGTCCAGACCTGGACCAGGTCGGCGGGATTGGCCAGGACCGGCGGCAGGTCGGGCTCGGCCTCGACGCTCACCTCGACGTCCCGCAGCCGGTGGCCGAGCAGCAGTAGCGCCGACCGTACGGTCTCGTGCACCGACGTCGGATGGTGCGCCGGCTCGGACCCGTCGGGTCGGGCGTGCTGGCGCAATTCGTCGACCAGCGCGCCGATGTGGGCGGCAGCAAGGTCCAGGGACTGGAGGGCGCCGGCCATCCCGGCGACCAGCTCGACCCGTTCCAGCGCGCCGGCGTCCTGTCCCTTGGTGAGCCGGCGGGCCTGGTCGGGGTCGGTGATGCCGGCCGCGACCAGGCGACGGGCCAGGACCGGATCCCCGACCACCTCCATGACGGCGCGCCGGGCCTCCCGTTCGCCACGGGCGTCCATGGGGACGTGCGCGCGGGCCTGCTCCAGGACGCCGAGGGAGACCGGGTCGTCGGCCAGGAGGCGGGGGAGGTCGTCGGCCAGGTGCTCGGCGCTGCGGCTGACGGTCGCCACCGGGTTGTTGAGCTCGTGGGCGATGCCGGCGGCCAGTTCGCCGAGGGTGGCCATCCTGGCCTGGGCGATCAGGTCGGCGCGGGCTTGGCGGAGCTCGTTGAGCGCCTGCTGCAGCTTCCTGGTCAACTCGGTCTTCTTGACCCGTTCGGACTGGGCATGGCGCAGCCGGGCCGACAGGGTCCGGAAGGACAAGGCGGTGAGGATCGCACCCACCCGGGGGTCGGCGGCCAGCGCCTTGTCGAGTTGCTCGAGGGTGAGCTGCACGACCTCGCAGGCGGTCGTGGTGCGCGCGGTGACCATCGAGCCATGCCGGTCGGTCAGCGCCAGCAGGCCGATGATCGGGCCGGTGGTGGCATGGTTCAGGGTGACCCTGCCGGCGGTTCGCGAGGTGACGGCCAGCGAGACCTTTCCGGAGACGACGAGGAAGATCTGGTCGATGTCCAGGTCCTCGCGGGTGATGCGGACCCCTGCCGGCAGGTGGATCCGGGGACGTGGGCCGAGGGCTTCCTCCAGGACGTCGAGCAGTTCGTGCGTGGCCCGGTCCAGCGGCAGCCCCAGGTGGCGGAGCAGGTCACTGCCGACGGGGGGCTGTTCGGGGACGGCCTCGCCCTGGGGGTGCAGGCGCAGCCACCGGGAGACCTCGGCGTGGGCATAGCCGGCCAGGGAACCGGGCGTCCAGGGGGCTGCCACGATGCCCGCCACGCTACGGCGGTCGAGCGCCCGGCTCAGGTCGTCGAGGTGGGGGCGGTCGGTGACCAGCAGGATCCGCGGATCCTCGCAGGCCGGGTGCGCCAGCACCGATTCGATCAGGTCGTCGACGTTTTCGTCCGCATTCGGCACCAGGACGACGAGCGCCGCGGCCGTGGCATCGGCGCCCGGGCCGGCCCATTGGGCCAGGTCGGCGGCGTTCGCGAAGGAGTGGACACGGACAGTGGGTGTGGCGTTCTCGTTGATCTCCCCGACCGCCTCCTGTGCACGGTCGCCGTCGCCGATGACGAGCAGGGTGGTGGTCATGTCGCGATCCCCAGGGCGATCCAGAGTCCCGGCATCACCAGGCCGAGCAGGAGCACACCCACCACGCCGATCAGCAGGCCCATGGTGGCCAGGTCGGAGGTCTTGACCGTGCCGGTGGCGTACGCGATGGCGTTCGGGGGCGTGGAGACGGGCAGCATGATGCCCAGGCTGCTGGCCGTGGCCAGCAGCAGGCCGACCGTGACGATGTCCTGGCCGATGGAGACCGCGAGCGCCAGGCCGATGGGAATGATCAGGTTGGCGGTGGCGGTGTTGGAGAGCACGTTGGACAGCAGCCAGGTGATGGTGGCCAGGGTGAGCAGCAGCAGGACGCCGGGGATGGTGGTCCAGTCGACCAGCCCGACCAGCCAGTCGTCCAGGCCGCTGGCGCCCACGCCGCCACCGAGCGCGATGCCGCCGGCGACCAGCCACAGCACCGGCCACTGCAGTGCCCGCAGGTCGTCGCCGGTCATCACCTTCGAGGCCAGCAGCGCGACGACGGCGATGAAGGCGGCAGCGCTGGCCGAGATGCCGTGCAGTGGCTCGGTGAACCACAGCAGGATCGTGACGCCCGCGACCACGTAGAAGACCCTGGCCGACAAGCGGGTGTCGAAGTCCCGCTCCAGGTGCAGGTCCAGGGCGATGCCCTTGGGGACGTAGCGCACGACGAGGTAGACCCAGCCCAGCAGCAGCAACACGACCATGAGGGGGAGGAGCGCCGTCATCCAGCCGATGAACGAGATCGACTCCCCGTGGGAGGAGATGGCCGCCACGGCGATGGCATTGGGGGGCGAGGCCACCGGAGTCCCGAGGCCGCCGACGTTGGCCGCCAGAGGGATCGAGAGTGCGAAGCCTGCACGGGCGGACTTCGTCGGGAGGCTGTTGAGGACCGGGATGATGACCGCGAACATCGTGGCGGCCGTAGCGGTGTTCGACATGAACAGCGACAGGACGGCGGTCAGCAGCATCAGTGCCAGCAGGGCGATGCGCGCATTGCCGCGGAACGGGGTGAGCACGACGCTGGCCAGGTTGCGGTCGAGGCGGTACTTGGCCGCGCCGTCGGCGATCAGGAAGCCACCCAGGAACAGGATCACCACCGGATCGGCGAGCGCTGCGTAGAACTCCCGGGCGGTGCCGGCGGGTTCGGCGAGGGCGACCAGCGCCTGGTCCGACAGCAGGAGCACCTCGAGCAGGATGATCAGCACCCCGGTGGCGAACAACGGGATCGCCTCGGTGACGAACAGCACCAGCGCCAGCAGGAAGATGGCCAGCATCCGCTCGCCGGTGGGCGCCAGGTCGGGCACGTCGACCAGCAAGGGGATCAGGAACACCACGACCGATAGCACCAGCCCGCTGGCCTTCAGTCGGGTCAGACCCAGGCGTTCGAGCGACACGGTTCGCTGCTTGATGACGGCTCCCTCCCTCGGCCCTCAGCCGCCCAGGGCGAAGTCCTGGTGGCCCCCGCTCGGGCCCTGGAACGGACCATACACCGCCGCTTCTCGGGGGTGAACGGTGCCGGATCTGGCCCCGCCTAACCTGGCCCGGCCGAGAGAGTGTGGTTGGCCGGGCCACGACCGCCCGCGGATCAGTGCCGGAAGGACTCCGTGTGGCTCGGGTCGGGCGGCAGCTTCTCGGCGAGGCTCTCGAAGTAGCTCGTGGCGCGACGGAAGTCGTCGAGGAACAGGTCCGCCAGGTCGCGGCCGAAGCCGTTGCGGACCACGATGCGCAGCCCGGAAACGGCGGTCAGGTTCGCCGGGAGGGAATAGGCCGGGACCTGCCAGCCGCGCTCGCGCATCTTCGCCGACACGTCGTAGACGGTGTAATGGGTCACGCCCGATGCCAGCCGGAAGAAGAAGACCGGCAGTTCGGAGCCGTCGGTGAGCAGTTCGTACGGGCCCATCGTGGCGATCTGTCCGGACAGGTACAGCGCCGTGTCGCGGCAGGCCTGCTGGATCTCCCGATAGCCCTCTCGTCCCAACCGGATGAAGTTGTAGTACTGCGCGACGACCTGGGAGCCGGGTCGGGAGAAGTTGAGTCCGAAGGTGGGCATTTCGCCGCCCAGGTAGCTCACCCGGAACACCAGGTCCTCGGGCAGATCCTCCGGCGTACGCCAGATCACCCAGCCGACCCCCGGATACACCAGACCGTACTTGTGCCCGGAGGCATTGATCGAGCGGACCCGCGGCACCCGGAAGTCCCATTCCAGGTGGGGGTCGAGGAACGGTGCAATGAAGCCGCCCGAGGCCGCGTCGACGTGCACCGGCACGTCCGGGCCCCCACCGGCGGCCAGGGCGTCCAGAGCGGCGCCGATCTGGTGGACCGGCTCGTAGGACCCGTCGTACGTCGAGCCCAGGATCGCGACCACCCCGATGGTGTTCTCGTCGACCAGGGTGACCGCCTCGTCGGCGGTCAAGTGCAGGCGGCCGGTCTCGACGGGCACGTAGCGCGGCTCGACGTCCCAGTAGCGGCAGAACTTCTCCCACACCACCTGCACGTTGATGCCCATGACGAGGTTGGGCCGGTCGGTGGCCAGCCCGGCCGCGGCCCGGCGCTGGCGCCAGCGCCACTTCATCGCCAAGCCGGCGAGCATGACCGCCTCGCTCGAGCCCGTCGTCGAGGTGCCGGTCGCGGCCTCGTGGGAGGGGGAGTTCCACAGGTCGGAGACGATCTTGACGCAACGGCCCTCGATGTCGGCGGTCTGCGGGTATTCGTCCTTGTCGATCATGTTCTTGTTGAGCGTCTCGCCGAACAGCCGGTGCGCCTCCTCATCCATGAACGTGGTGACGAACGTCGCCAGGTTCTGCCGCGCATTGCCGTCGAGCATCAGTTCGTCATGCAGCAATCGGTAGGCCACCTGGGGATCCATGCCGTCATCGGGCAGTTGGTCCTTCGGGGTGCCGGTCAGTTCGTTGGGGAGGGCGAAGAGCGGGCGAGTGGCCGAGGATGCGCCACGAGTATCCGTACGGTGGACAGCCATGGCCCCACCGTAGCGATGGGGTGCCGGGCGAATAGGGCAAGCGGTGCCCATTCTCGGCGCATGGAAACGGGCTCACTTTCGCCGGTTGTACCCACCTGTCGAGGCACGGACGGGGGAGACCTTGTGGCGACTGACCGACCGATCTAAACTTAGACCATGCGATCGACAAGTTCGGGGGAGACGTTCACCACGGCGGCCCGACGCAGGCAGATCCTGAGGTGTGCGGTGGAGGCCCTGGCCGAGCTGGGGTATTCGGGGGCCTCCCTGGCGGAGATCGCCCGGCGTGCGGGGGTGAGCAAGAGCGTGGTCTCGTACTACTTCGCGGGCAAGGACGACCTGCTGGGGCACGTGCTGATGGACGTCTACAGCCGTGCCGGCACCGCGATCGGGGAACGGATCGCCGGCGTGGACGATCCGGTGGCGGTGATTCGCCGCTACGTGGAGGCGAACCTGGAGTTCCTCGGGCAGCATCCGGCCGATGTCCGCGCGATCGTCGAGGTGGCCGCCAACGCCCGCCGCCCTGATGGAGGGCTGAGGTTCGCCCCCCTGGGCGAGGACCCGGTCCTTGGCCACCTGGTGCAGTTGCTGCGTGACGGCCAGACCACGGGCCGGCTCGGCGACTTCGATGCCCGCGCCCTGGCGGCCATCATCCGGGGGGCGATCGACACCGCTTCCGGTCGTCTGGTCACCGACCCCGCCTTCGACCTCGACGCATACCAACGCGAGCTCGTCCGCCTGGTCGAGCTCGCCATCCAGCCTCGCGAGGAGCCGACATGAACCCTCTCGACGACGATGTGGTCATCGACGTGCAACACCTGCGCAAGACCTACGGCCGTACCGTGGCCGTCGCCGATGTCTCCCTCGCGGTCCACCGCGGTGAGATCTTCGGGATCCTGGGGCCCAACGGATCGGGCAAGACCACCACGGTCGAGTCGATGGTCGGGCTGCGTCCGATCGACGGCGGCACGGTCCGCGTGCTGGGCCTGGACCCGCACCGGCAGACCTGCCTGGTGCGCCAGCAGGTCGGGGTCCAACTGCAGGAGGCCAGGCTGCCCGCCCGTCTGCGGGTGGGCGAGGCGTTGGAGCTGTACGCCTCCTTCTACCGCGAGCCGGCCAACCCCGAGGAGTTGATGGACCTGCTGGGGCTCACCGCCCACCGCCGGACCCCGTTCGCAGCCCTGTCCGGCGGGCAGCAGCAGCGCCTGTCGATCGCCCTGGCCCTGGTCGGCAACCCGCAGATCGCGGTCCTGGACGAGCTGACCACCGGACTGGACCCGCAGGCCCGGCGCGCGACCTGGGACCTGGTCGACACCATCCGCGCCCGTGGGGTCACCATCGTGCTGGTCACCCATTTCATGGACGAGGCCGAGCACCTGTGCGACCGGATCGCCGTGATCCGGCGCGGCCTCGTGGTCGCCACCGGGCGTCCCGATGACCTGGCCGCCGCCGGCCAGGGACCCACGTACGTGCTCACCTTCGCCGAGCCCGACTACCCGAACGCCCTCACTGCGCTGGAGACGGTGCTCCCCCTGGGACCGGGCCAGCACGGTGCGGTGGAGATCAGCGGATCCCCCGCGATCCTGACCGCGGCGCTGAGCACACTGGCCGGCCAGGGCATCACTCCCACCGCCGTCCAGACCCGGCACCGCAGCCTCGACGACGTGTTCGTCGACCTGGCCGGGTGACGGATCGGCCACCACCATGAATCCTCGACACACCGGACAACAACACTCCGAGGTCCTGCCATGAGCCACGATACGAACCTTGTTCCCTCGCGCACCTCTCTCGATCCGGTTGCCGCCGCGGCCCTGCACCGCCGTCGCGGTCCGCGCCGCCCTGCCCGCGGCGGACAGTGGGCGGTGACCGGCAACCTGCTGCTCACCGAGACCCGCCTGTTCCTGCGCGACGGACCCTCGGCCTTCTTTGCCCTGCTCATCCCTTCGATCGTCCTGGTCGGGGCCGGCCTGGCGATCCCCGGGATGCGTACGGTGATCAGTGATCCGGGGGGAGGGTGGGACGGGCTGACGATGGTCCAGGCGTTCACCCCGAGCGTGCTGACCATGGCGTTGGCCACCCCGGCACTGTCCACCCTGCCGGTCAGCGTCGCCCACTACCGCGAGCAGGGCGTCCTGCGCCGCCTGTCGACCACGCCGATCCGTCCGGCCGCCGTGCTGCTGGCACAGGTGACGATCAGCCTGGTCGCCTTCCTGGCGGCGGCGATGCTGGCGCTGTTCGTGGCCGGCCTGGTCTTCGCCACTCCGGCGCCCCGGCACCTCCTGGTGGCCGTCCTGGCCCTCGTGCTCGGTGCCCTGGCCACGTTCGGGCTGGGCCTGCTGGTCGCCGCCCGCGCCCGGACCGGGTCGGCCGCCTCCGGCCTGGGCATGCTGCTGTACTTCCCGCTGTTGTTCCTGGCCGGGATGTGGACACCCGGGCCGATGATGCCCGACCTGGTCCGCCAGGTCGCCACCTACACCCCGGTCGGTGCGCTGCACCAGGCGCTCACCGCCGGCTGGTTCGGCACCGAGGTGCCCGTGCTGCAGTTCGGGGTCCTGCTGGGCTGGATCGGGCTGCTCTACCCGGTGGCGATCCGGCTGTTCCGCTGGTCGTAGGAAGGAGTTTCGGGACGATCCGACGATGTCAGGACGATGTCAGATGGGGTGGGAATCGTCCGGACGGACTAGGGTCTAAGGGTGACCGACGAAGCACGGAGTGCCGTAGAGCCCGAAACGCTGGCGAGCGGGAGCGACGCCGGCCCTGATCGTGACCCCGATGAGCGGCCCTCGTTCGCCGCCCTGGGACTGGATGACCGGATCCTCAAGGCCTTGCGGGACCTGGGCTATGAGACTCCCTCGCCGATCCAGGCGGCCACCATCCCCGCGCTGCTGGAGGGCCGCGACGTGATGGGGCTGGCCCAGACCGGCACGGGTAAGACCGCGGCCTTCGCGCTCCCGATCCTTGAGCGCCTCGACCGCAAGCAGAAGGCGCCGCAGGCGCTGGTCCTGGAGCCGACGCGCGAACTGGCACTGCAGGTCGCCGAATCGTTCGAGAGCTACTCGACCCACCTGCCCAATGTCCGCCTGCTGCCGGTGTACGGAGGCCAGGGCTACGGGGTCCAGCTCAGTGCCCTGGCCCGTGGCGTCCATGTCGTTGTCGGCACGCCCGGACGCATTATGGACCACCTGGATCGGGGCACGCTCGACCTGTCCGAGCTGCGCTACTTGGTGCTGGACGAGGCCGACGAGATGCTCAACATGGGCTTCGCCGAGGATGTGGAGCGGATCCTCGCCGACACGCCGTCGGACAAGCAGGTCGCGCTGTTCTCGGCGACCATGCCCCGCCAGATCCGGTCGCTGTCGCAGAAGTACCTGAAGGACCCGCTGGAGACCCAGGTCGCGTCCAAGACCTCCACTGCGGCGAACGTCACGCACCGCTACCTGATCGTCTCCTACCCGCAGAAGGTCGACGCCCTGACCCGGATCCTCGAGGTGGAGAACTTCGAGGGGATGATCGTCTTCGTCCGCACCAAGAACGAGACCGAGACCCTGGCCGAGAAGCTGCGGGCCCGTGGGTTCTCGGCGACCGCGATCAACGGTGACATCGCGCAGGCGGCGCGGGAACGTACGATCAACCAGCTCAAGTCGGCCAAGCTCGACATCCTGGTCGCCACCGACGTGGCCGCCCGCGGGCTCGACGTCGACCGGATCAGCCACGTGGTCAACTTCGACATCCCCACCGACACCGCCTCGTACGTGCACCGCGTCGGGCGGACCGGACGTGCCGGGCGCAGCGGCGACGCCATCTCGTTCGTCACCCCGCGCGAGCGACGGTTGCTCCGCGACATCGAGAAGGCGACCGGGCAGAAGCTGACCCAGATGGCATTGCCCACCGTCGAGGACATCAACGCCACCCGGCTGACCCGCTTCGACGACGCGATCACGGCGGCGCTGGAGACCCCGGAGCATATCGACTTCTTCCGCGACGTGGTCACGCACTACGTGCAGGAGTACGACGTGCCGGAGGTTGACGTGGCCGCCGCGCTGGCCGCCGTGATGCAGGGCGACGAGCCGATGCTGCTCGAGCCCGAACCCGAGCCGACCCGCGGCCGCCGTGATGACCGGACCGGTCGCCGCGACCGCGGGGACGAGGATGCCCGCGGGCCCCGAGACAGGGATCGGCGCGATGACCGGGGGAGCAGGGGGCCGCGCGGACGTCGGTCCGGCGGTGACCTGGTCCCCTACCGGATCGCCGTCGGGCGGCGCCAGCAGGTCTCCCCACGCCAGATCGTCGGGGCGCTGGCCAACGAGGGCGGTCTGCAGCGCGACGACTTCGGACGGATCGACATCCGGCCCGACCATTCGCTGGTCGAGCTGCCGGCCGACCTGCCGCAGGACGTGTGGGACTCCCTGCGGTCCACCCGCATCTCGGGCCAGCTGATCAAGCTGGAACTGGACCGTGGGCGGCCCTGGCGCAAGGACACCCGGCGCGAGGACCGGCCGCGCAGGCATCGCGACTAGACGTCGACCGGATGTTCGCGTCAATGTCGAAACCCACCGGCCACGATCTCGGTCATCGGCACCGCGAACATCAGGCTGTCAGGTCGAGCAGGCCCCGCAGCGCTGCGCCGGGGTCGAGGGCACCCACTCCCAGGACCGGGTCCGGGCCGCCGACGAGCCAGACCACCTCGACAACGGCAGCCAGGCCGAGCAGCGGGGCGATGATCGACTTCTCGACGAACTGGCCGGTGGTGATGACGCCGATGCCCAGGCGCTGCTTGACCAGCGGATAGAACAGGGGCAATCCTTCCTTGGTCAGGGCGTCGCTCGCCAGGTGGGAGAGGTAGCCGATCCCGAACCCCCAGGTGACCAGGTCCAGCGGCACCTGCAGCGTCTGGGCGGTGGCGATCCGGACCAGGACCACTCCGGCGGCCAGCGACACCACCGCGTGCAGGAGCTTGGACCGCTTGGAGAATCCCAGCTCCAGTGCCGCGAACCCGACGGTGAACAGGAAGCCGCACCACAGGCCGGCGGCCAGTCCTCCGAGCCGCATCACCAGGGCCGTGACCGCGATGAAGACGGCGGCACCGAGCAAGGAGTGCGTGCCGTTGCGATGCCCGCCCGAGACCTTCTCCACGAACTCGGACAGCACCCGGGTGACGATCCCCAGACTGTCCGCGACCGTCGCTCGGGGGTGGTCGAAGTCCGGGCACATCGCGCCTCCGGCAGCGGCGGCGACCACCAGGGGCACGGTCCAGGCGTTGCCGACGACGCCGAGGGAGGTCAGGGCAGGGACAGCGGCGAGGGCCAGGACGACGCCTGCCGTCGCATGAGTTCTTCCGAGCATCCTGACATCCTGCCCGAACTCGCTGACACAACGGCTGATACAGAGCTGGTGACGGCGTGTCGGCTTCTGCACGGACGTTCCGGTCGGGTCGGTTACTTGTCGACGCGCTCGACCTCGAGGGTGAAGCCCTGGGTGCGCAAACGTTCGGCCAGGACATCGCCCATCGCCGTCGCCGGGGTCAGGACGCCGCTGCGGCGGGGCAGGTGCGGCCGGTCGAGGGCCAGGCAGAGCGCGCTCTGTCCGAGCATGATCGCCGTACCGTCGTAGCCGGGGTCGTGGTCGTCGGCGACCGTGGTGCGGTACTTCGCCCCGGTCGTCGTGGTGGTGGCCCGGATCTCCATCCGGAACCGGCCGCCGGCCCGCTGCTCGGCGCTCGGCCCCTGGCCGGGGCGTGGCAGGAAGCGGTCGAGGAGCGTACGGGTCGGTCGCCAGGCCAGCCCGCCGCCCAGGCCCGCGAGGACGATCCCGGTGCCGGTCGCCCGGATCGCGGCGAGAGGGCCGGTGCCCATGTCGCGCACCTCGCGGTAGCGGAACCCCCGTCCGTACGACCAGTCGGTGAGGGTGTTCGACAGTCGTACGAGCCGGGTGTTGTAGCCGGCCATCACGAAGGGGCCGGTCCAGTGACCGGTCTCGGCGTCGCGGCGTGCCGAGGTGAGGCGGAGCAGGCGTCGCACCGGCCCGGAGCGTCGGTGCCGGTGGTGGGTGGGCTCTTCGGTGCGGCGCGGGCTGAAGGCGTACCGGTCGGCCAGGACGGGCTTCAACGAGGGGTCGTGGTCCACCATGATCATCTGCTGGCGCAGCGAATCGATCGTCCCGCCGGACAGTCCACCCCGCAGTGAGGTGACCAGCAAGGTGGTGTCCGCCAGCTCACCCTGGCCGTCGGCGGCGGCCCGCTGCGCGGTCAGCTGCACGCCCAGGTCGGAGGGGATCGAGTCGAAGCCGCAGGAGTGGACGATCCGCGCGCCGGTGTGCCGGGCCCGCTGGTCCAGTTCGTCCATGCTCCACCGGACGAATAGCACCTCGCCGGTCAGGTCGGCATAGTCGGTGCCCTCCTCGGCTGCAGCCCGGGCGACCTCCCGGCCGTACCGGGAGTACGGCCCCACGGTGGAGACCAGCACCGTGGTGCGCCGGGCCAGGTCTCGCAGGCGGTCCGGGTCGGCCGCGTCGGCTCCGAGGAGTGGCCAGTCGTGGGCGCGGCCCGGGAGCCCGCGGCGTACGTCCTCCAGCCTCTGGAGCGAGCGGCCGGCCAGGGCGATCCGGACCTGTGGTGGTGCGGCCGCGGCCAGGTGGGCGGCGGTCAGCGCACCGACGAACCCGGTGGCGCCGAACAGGACGATGTCGAACTCGCGATTCGTCATGGGACGAGTCTGGCAGGATCGGCGTGACCGGTGTACCCCGACAGGGCGGGCCGACGCTCGGGACATGGGCGAGGCGCTGCAGCCGTGGTGCTGCTCCTGACGGCGGTGGCCCTCGGTTTCCGGCTAGCCGGCCAGCGACTCCCGCAGCAGGGCCTCGGCATGCCGGGTCATCGCGGTGATCAGGTCGGCCGGCAGCGGCTCGTCGAGCGGGAACTGGACCGAGCTACCCGAGTGCTTGCGTCCCTCGAACCGGTCGGCGAACGTGGTGAGGGTCTCTCGGCCGGGGTAGAAGGCCAGGTGTTGGCCGAAGGCCGCGTACTGCACCACGTCGTGGCCCTTCACCTGGAGCGTCGGCATCCGCGCACTGCCGGTCTCGTGCGCCCGCGGCGCGGCCGCGCGCAGGAGGGCCCGCATCTCCATCAGGCGTACGCGCCGCTCGCCCTCGAACTGCGCCAGGTACTCGTCGACTGCACTCATGCCGACAATATACCCCATGGGGTATATCTCGTGGGGTGGTGTGCCGCTCAGTCGACGAACGCGTCCGGGTACAGGTCCTCCTCGGCCACGCCAGGGGAGTAGCCCGACAGGTCGGTGACGCCGGCCTCGGCCAGCACGTCCTCGACCAGGAACGTGCGGCCCGTCCGGCCCCGCGCGTCGGTCAGCACCAGGTGGGCCGCGTCCGCGACGATCTGCGGGCTCCGGCTGCGACGCAGCAACTCCTGGCCGCCCAGTAGGTTCGCCACCGCCGCCGTACGGATGGTCGTCCGCGGCCACAGGCAGTTGGCCCGTACCCCGGCCGGCTCGAACTCGGCCGCCAGCCCCAGCGTCGCCAGCGTCATGGAGTACTTCGAGACCATGTAGCCCGGGTAGGCGCCGAGCCACCTGGGGCTCAGGTTCAGGGGAGGGGACAGGGTCAGGATCCGCGGGTCCTCGGCCTCCAGCAGCACTGGTAGTGCGGCCCGCGACAGCAGGAAGGTGCCGCGGACGTTGACGTCCTGCATCAGGTCGTACCGCTTGGTGTCGAGGTCGAGGGTGCCCGACAGGTCGATCGCGCTCGCATTGTTGACCACGATGTCGATCCCACCGAAGGCCGCGACCGTCTCGCGGACCGCCGCGGCGATCGCCTCGTCGTCGCGGACGTCCCCCACGATCGCCAGCGCGCCCCCACCGGCCTGCCGGATGGCGGCGGCCGCGGTGTGCACGGTGCCCTCCAGACGAGGGTGCGGCCGGTCGGTCTTGGCCAGCAGGGCCACATTCGCCCCGGCCCGCGCGGCCCTCAGCGCGATGGCCAGACCGATCCCGCGGCTGCCGCCCGACATCAGGATCGTCCGACCCGCGAGCGTCCCGCTCATCCGAACCACCTGCCAACAGCCTCGTCGAGTCCGGTCCGCGACCCCTCACCGACCCTGGTCAGCGCCGGCTCGGCCGTCGGCATCATCCCGGTCGGACCACCGCCGGCGACCACCACCGGATACTCGCCCATCGTTGCCCCATGTCGTGCGCCATGCCTGCGATTGTGCGCCCGGCCCGGGGCCTTGCCACAAGACCCCCACCAGGCCATAGGCTGGTGGCGATCAGGGACGCGACGCCGTTCCCGGGCGCGGAGGATGACACCATGGGCGACCTGCTCCGCTCGGCGTGGCGGGAGCCCGCCGCACCGGATCCGCCGGGCCGTACGTGGCGCGACTGGGCGCTGGTCGGCGTACTGGCCGCGGTCGTCCTGGCGGAGGCCGCGCTGCGGCCGGACCTTCTGCACCGGACCGTCTGGGTGGTCCTGGAGCTGGTGCTGCTTCCCCTCCTTCCGTGGCGGCGGACGCATGCGCTGCCGACGCTGCTGATCGCCTTCCTCGTCGCGAGCGCGGTCACCGTGGTGCTCGGCGAGCAGCCGGAGCTGGTCAGCCTGGCCGCGCTCCTGGTGCTGCCGTACGCGCTGGCCCGGTGGGGCGCCGGCCGCGAGATCCTCGCCGGCATCGCGGTCATGGTGGTTGTCGCCGTGATTCCCTGGCTGGTGATCCCCACTGCGCCCGGCGACATCATCGGCGGGAGTGCGGTCGCCGTCACTGCGCTGGCCCTGGGCCTGGCCACCCGCTTCCGCGCCCGGGTCCGGGCCCGCGAGATCGACCGGGCCAAGATGCTCGAGCGCGAACGGCTGGCCCGCGACCTGCACGACACCGTCGCGCACCACGTCTCCGCGATCGCGGTCCGGGCACAGGCCGGACTGGCGGTCGCCGGGGCCGATCCCGGCGCCGCCGCCGATGCCCTCCGGGTGATCGAGACCGAGGCCTCCCGGACCCTGACCGAGATGCGCAGCATCGTCCGGGCGCTGCGCCGGGACGACCGCCCCGACCGGATCGAGTGGGCACCCCACCCCGGGCTGGCCGAGGTTCGGCGGCTCGCCGACCGGGACGGCGCCGGCCCCGCGGTCGAGGTGACCACCACCGGCGACGTCGACACGCTGTCCGAACCGGTCGCGACCACGGTGTACCGGCTGGCCCAGGAGTCGGTGACCAATGCGCGGCGCCATGCCCGGGGTGCGACCCGGATCCGGGTCGACGTCACGGTCGACAACGCTGCGGTCACCCTGGTGGTCAGCGATGACGGCGCACCGGTCACCGTACGGCCGGCCCCCGGCTACGGGATCATCGGCATGGCCGAGCGCGCCGACCTGCTCGGCGGCACCTGCACGGCCGGACCCGACCCCGATGGCGGCTGGACCGTCACGGCCCGATTGCCCAGGAGGATCCCGTGACCGAGTCCACGACCGGATCGGCCCTGCCGTCGGACCCGATCCGGGTGCTGGTGGCCGACGACCAGGAGATCGTACGGACGGGGCTGGCGATGATCCTCGGCGCCCAACCCGGTATCGAGGTGGTCGGTGCCGCTCCGGACGGGCGAACGGCCGTGGCCCTGGCCCGACGGCTGCGCCCGGACGTCTGCCTGCTCGACATCCGGATGCCCGGCATGGACGGCATCGAGGCCACCCGGCTGCTGGCCGGCCCGCAGGTGGCCGACCCGATCGCGGTGGTCGTCATCACCACGTTCGACCTGGATGAGTACGTGTACGCCGCACTCCGGGCCGGCGCCAAGGGCTTCCTGCTCAAGGAGTCCGGCCCGGCACTGCTCAGCCAGGCGGTGCACGCGGCCGCCCACGGCGATGCACTGATCGCCCCGAGCATCACCGCCCGGCTGCTCGAGACGTTCGCCGGCGCGAGCCCGGCGACGCCGGTCCGCCAGCCGTACGAGCCACTGACCGACCGCGAGGAGGAGGTGCTGACCGAGGTCGCCCGCGGCCGGACCAACGCGGAGATCGCCGTCGACCTGCATGTCAGCGTGAGCACGGTGAAGTCCCATGTCACGAGCCTGCTCACCAAGCTGGGGGTCCGCAATCGGGTCGAGATCGCGATCTGGGCCCACGAGTCCGGCCGGGCCCGGCGGTGACCTCGCCCAGCAGTGACCGAAAGTACGAGAGGAGTCCGACCGTACGATCGATGTCTGCCCACCATCGGAGCCCGACGATGGAGGCATGACCGAACGACTTCGCCGAAGCCACGCCTGGCTCGTCCCGACCGGACTGATCCTGCTCAGCCTCGTCCCCGCCCTCGCCGGTGGCCTGCGCCTGGTCGAGCTGGGCAGCGGCGCCGAGGTGACGCCGGACAACGCCCGCTTCTTCGCCTCGCCCGCCCCCGTCATCATCCACATCGTCAGCGTGGTCGGGTACAGCATCCTGGGAGCCTTCCAGTTCGTCCCCGGGCTGCGGCGCCGGCCCTGGCACCGCCGGGCCGGACGCCTCCTGGTGCCGCTGGGCCTGGCAGCGGCACTGTCAGGCCTCTGGATGACCGGCTTCTACGACCTGCCCGCGAAGGACGGGCAACTGCTGAACGCGATCCGGTACCTGGTCGGCGTGGCCATGACCGCCGCGATCGTGCTCGGCCTGGTCGAGGTGCTGCGCGGCCGCTACACCAGCCACGCCGCCTGGATGATCCGCGCCTACGCGCTCGGGATGGGGGCCGGCACCCAGGTGTTCACCCACGCGCCGTACGAACTGGCGACGGGGCAGACGGCCACCGGGCTGACCCGGGCGATGCTGATGGGGGCGGGTTGGGCCATCAACCTCGTGGTCGCCGAGTGGGTGATCAGCCGCCGCTCTCGTCCCCGTCCCGGTGTTGGGCCAGGGCGGACCGCCCCGGTCCCCGTCGGGGCCTCGCGGGAGGCATCATGAGGGCGGTGGTCCGACCACATCCCGGGGACGAGATTTCGGGGCGGCGTACGGTGACGACGTGGCTTCCGACTTCGACATCCGCCCCTACCGACGCATCGTCGTGCTCTCCGGTGCCGGGCTCTCCGCGGCGGCAGGGCTCGGCACCTTCCGTGGCGACAGCGGACTGTGGACCATCGCCCCGCACCTGGAACGTGCGATGCACGCCGACCTCCTCCCGGACAACCTGCCCGACCTGTGGCGGGTCTGGGGCGGCACCTACCGGCGTGCACTCCAGGCCGGACCGACCCCGGGCCACGTGGCGCTCGCCCGGATGGGCGTGCACGTGATCACCCAGAACGTCGACTCGCTCCATCAGGCCGCCGGGTCGACGGAGGTGGACGAACTGCACGGGTCGGCCGCCCGCGCGGTCTGCCTGAACCGTTGCGGCTGGCGCGCCGACCTGCCCGCCGATCCTGGCGGACCGATCGCTGACCGCCCGGTGGACTACGGACTTCCGGACCGCTGCCCCGACTGCGGCGCCCTGATCCGCCCGGACGTCGTGCTGTTCGGGGAGGCACTGCCCGAGGCTGCGGTGGAGCACGCGCTTGCGTCGCTGACCACCGCCGACCTGTTCCTCAGCGTCGGCACCTCGGGCACCGTGGCACCGGCGAACCAACTGGCACCGTTGGCCAAGCGCGCCGGCGCCGTGACCGTCAACCTGGACCCGCACGCCGACGCGAACGCGATCTTCGACCATGTCATCCGCGATGACGCCCAGGAGGTCCTGCCTGCCTGGGCGGACCTGCTGCGGTAGCGGATCACCGACCGCGCGGTGGCTCAGCCGCGGGTGAACGTGACCGCGAGTGCCTCGTCCGCGGTGCGGATCTGCAACACGTCACCCTCGACCGTGAGCCCGGGGCCGCTGTGGCGGTTCAGGTCGGGTCAGGCCTCGCCCCGCGGCGCACGGACCGGTACCCCGAGTTCGTCCAGCAGGGTGAGCACCCGCGCCTCGATCTCGTCGCGGACCGGCCGTACGACCTCGATGTCCTGGCCGGCCGGGTCGGTGAGCACCCAGTCCTCGTAGCGCTTGCCGGGGTAGTAGGGGCAGGTGTCGCCGCAGCCCATGGTGATGACGGCGTCGGCGGCCCGTACGATCTCGTCGGTCCAGGGCTTGGGGTACTCGCCACTGATGTCGATGCCGCGCTCTGCCATGGCGGCGATCGCCACCGGGTTCACCCGGTCGCCGGGCTCGGAGCCGCCGGACCAGCCGACCGCGTTCTCGCCGGCGTAGTGGTTGAAGAAGCCGAGCGCCATCTGGGAACGGCCAGCGTTGTGAACGCACAGGAACAGCACGTTCGGCTTGGTGTCGGTGTCGCGCTCCTCGGTGGCGGTGGGGGCGGGGGTCATGGTGGTCTCCTCGGGTCTCAGGTGGTGGACAGGTGGGGGGTCAGGTGGTCGACCCGGGTGGCAAGGTCGTCAAGGGCGAGCTCGAATGCCGCCTGGCTGGCGGCCGGGACCGGATCGGGGACCGACCAGTGCAGCCCCCCGAGCTCCCCGCGTTCCTCGTGGGCCTTGTCGCACACGGTGATCACGAAGTCGTCCGCGTCGATCACGTCGTCGAGCAGCCGCGGCGTGTGATCGGTCGGCAGCACCAATCCGTGGCGCTCGGCGGCGGCCACAGCACCCGGGGCGATCCGGTCGGCCGGGTGGGTGCCGGCCGAGGCGACCGGGACGTGGCTGGCCCGGCTCCAGAGGGCGGTGGCGAGCTGGGAGCGTGCGGAGTTGGCCGTGCAGACGAACAGGACTCGACGCGGGGTGAGTGCCACGGACTGCCCGACTGCGTCGTACGCATCCGGCAGGAGGCGTACGTAGCTGCGCCGGCGGTCGGCCTCGGAACGGTGTCGGGCCACGATACCGGCGCGTTCGAGGATGCCCAGGTGGTGGGCGAGCAGGTTCGAGCCGATCGCCAGCAGGCCGCCCAGCTCGGTCGGTGAACGGTCGCCGAGGGCGAGCAGGTCGATGACCTGCAGTCGGAGGGGGTCGGCGAGGGCTGCGTGCTTCGCCGCCCTCGCTTCGAGGGCCGATAGGTCAATGCTCATTGAGTCAATATTGACTGAGTAGATACCGGTAGGTCAAGATGGTGCCACCATGGATCGCCTCACTCCTCCGGCCCTGTCGCGTCGGCTGCTGGCCGAGCTGCTCGGCACGGTCCTACTGGTCGCCATCGTCGTCGGTTCCGGCGTCGCCGCGAGCAGGCTCTCACCCGACGACATCGGCATCCAGTTGCTCGAGAACAGCTTCGCCACCGCCCTGGGGCTGGGTGCCCTGATCGTCGTGCTGGCCCCTGTCTCCGGGGCGCACTTCAACCCGGCCGTGTCGTTGGCCGCTTGGTACCTCGAGTCCAGGACCCGGGCCGGGCTCGGCACGGTCGGCAGCTACTCGCTGGTACAGGTGGTCGGGGGGATCGGTGGGGCCGTGCTGGCCAACGTGATGTTCGAGCTGCCGACCGCGGTGTCGACCAAGCAGCGCATCAGTGTCGGGACCTTCACCTCCGAGGTGGTCGCGACCGCATGCCTGGTGCTGCTCATCTTCGCGCTGGTCCGTGCCGGTCGCGGCCCGACAGTGATCGGCCCAGCGGTCGGTGCGTACATCGGTGCCGCCTACTGGTTCACCTCCTCGACGTCATTCGCCAATCCGGCCGTGACGATCGGTCGGGTGTTCTCCGACAGCTTCGCCGGGATCGCCCCCACGTCCGTGCTGCCGTTCGTGGCGGCCCAGGTCATCGGCACCGCGGTGGCCGTGCTGCTCGTCCGTGCGCTGTTCCCGACCGGCCGGCCCGGATAATTCCGGCGTTCGATGCTGCTGGGATGGGGCCGGTCCGTTTGGAGCGAGCAGATCCGAAAGCTACTCTCGACACGTGGCGATGACATCGACGAGTGCCCGTGGTGCTCGGCCACGGCAGGTGAACAGCGCAGCCGTGGCGGCTGTGCTGCCCGTGGCGCTCGCCCGGGGGCTGGGCCGGTGAGGCTCGGCCCCGGCTTCCGCGGCCTGCCCGCGCCATCGCCCCTGCTGGTGATCGGCGCCATCCTCCTGGTCGGACTGTCCGGAGGGACCGCAGGCTGGGAGGCGGCCCCGTGCCCCTCGCTACCGGGCCAGTCGTTCCTGGGGGTCGCGATCGAGGCGCCCCTCTGCGGGCTGAGCCTGAACGACCTGGGAACCGCCGTCATCCATGCCGGACCGCTCGTCTGGGGTATCTGTCTGGCCCCGCTGCTGCTGGGAGTCGCCAGCCTGCTGGGCACCACCGGCCTCGGCCTGGCGCTGCGCGCCCTGGTGCGCGCGGTCCGCGACTGGTTCGCCGACCGGCTGCTGCCGACCGCGTACGACCGTGCGGTTCCGCCGACGACCTCCTCCGGCAGTCCACTGGTGGTCCGGGTCGCCGACCTGCGGTCGCTCATCTGCCAGCGCCCACTGCAGCACCGTGGGCCACCGATCGCCCTGTCCTGGTAATGCCCGCCGGGTCGGCATTTCGGCCACGGATGCCACGAGCGGGTGCGGACGTTGCGGACCTGCGGCGGATCTGCCGTCCAGCCGCGGATGCCACGTGATCTGCGGCGGAGCACAGCATCCGCGACGCCGCGATGACCGGCCCGGCGTCGGCTATCCGCCCTTTTTCCGGCTGCACCTTCCTCCCGGCCGTACCCTTCCCGGCTGTCCCGGCCCCTTCGGCTGCCTGCAGCCGCCCCCTCGCAACCGCCTTGACAGAGAGCGACAATCCCATGTCCAAGAACAAGAAGAACACGTCCCCGAACTCCGCATCCTCCCTGCCGGAGGGCAGTCGCCGCGCCCAACTGGCCGCGCAGACCGCCCGGGAGCAGCGGGATCGTACGATCCGCAAACGCATCCGGCTCACCCTCATCGTCGCGACCGTGGCCGCGGTCCTGTTCGGCGGCATCTGGATCGGCGGCTCCGCGATCGGGTCCCGTCCCGCAGCCGGCGACACCGCAGCCGACGTGACGGTCGGGGTCGGCGAGACGACCGCGCCGGTCCGCGTCGACGTCTACCAGGACTTCATGTGCCCCTACTGCGGCCAGTTCGAGCTGGCCAACGGCGACGATCTCCAGCAGCTGGCCGAGGACGGCACGATCCGCCTCGAGATCCACCCACTGAACTTCCTCGACTCGCTGTCGCAGGGCACCAAGTACTCCACCCGGTCGGCCAACGCCTTCGTCGCCGTCGCCGAAGCCGATCCCGTGCACGTCCTGGACTTCAACCGCGCCCTGTACGTCAACCAGCCGGCCGAGAACACACCGGGCCTCACCGACGGGCAGATCGCCCAGGTCGCGCTGGGCATGGGCATCGACCAGGGCGTCGTGGACACGTTCACCGAGGGGGCTCACGAGACCCGGATCCAGAAGGCCACCCAGGCGGCCCTCGCTGACGGGGTCACCGGCACGCCCGCGGTGATGATCGACGGCGAACAGTTCCAGGGTGACATCTACTCCTCGGGACCTCTCGAGGCCGCGATCCGGGCTGCCGCCGATGAGTGACCTGGCGATCGCCGACCGGGCGACCCAGGTCGAGCCGGACTCGGCCCGCGCGGACCGGGTGCTGTTCGCCACCATGCTGGTATCGGCCGCGCTGAGCCTGGTCGCGTCGTTCGTCCTGTCGGTCGATGCGGTGAAGCTGGCCGCCGATCCGACCGCTGCACTGTCGTGCAACATCAACGCGACCATCAGCTGCGGCACGGTCGGCACCTCCTGGCAGGCGAGCCTGCTCGGGTTCCCTAACGCCTTCCTGGGCCTGATGGCCGAGCCGGTCGTCATCACCGTGGCCGTCGCCGGACTGGTCGGCGTACGGTTCCCGCGGGGATTCATGTTCGCCGCCCAGGTCGTGTACCTGATCGGGGTCGGTTTCGCCTACTGGCTGTTCTTCGAGGCGGTGTTCCGGATCGGCGCGCTGTGCCCCTGGTGCCTGCTGGTGACCCTGTCGACCACCGGCGTGTTCGCCTCGCTGACCCGGTTCAACATCCAGGAGAACAACCTGTGGCTGTCCCCGCAGGTCCACGCCAGGCTGATCACCGGCCTGCGCTGGGGTCTGGACCGGCTCATCGTCGGGCTCTGGCTGCTGGCCCTGACGATCCTCGTCGTCGTACGGTACGGGGCCGCCCTGGTGGCCTGAACCCACGCACCGAAAAAGCTTGGGCACGGCCAGTCGAATGGCCGTGCCCAAGCACGTTCACTGCTGCGCACAGGCGCGGCGACTACCGATCCTGGAGTGCGCGCTGCTTGATCGTCTCGAATTCCTCAGGGGTGATGGTCCCGTGGTCGAGCAACTCCTTCGCCTTGCTGATCTCCTCGCTGGGACTGGTCCCGGCGACCGTACGGATGTAGTCCTCGGTCTCCTGCTGCGCCTTCTGACCGGCAGCCGCAGCGCGTGCCCCCATGCCTCCGCCGCGCACGATCAGGTAGACGAGGGCGGTGAGGAACGGCAGGAAGACCAGGAAGATGGCCCAGATGGCCTTGGCCCAACCACTGAGTTCACGGTCGCGGAAAAGGTCGGTGATGATGACGATCAGGGCGTAGAGAGCGGCGAGGAAAATGAATGCCGTGAGGAAGAAGCTGAGGATGTTCCAGAGTTCTGCCCAGAAGTTCATGCTGTGGCTCCGATGATCAGGTAGTGATGGTCTGGAGGTGCATGGTCATGCGGTGCGGGTCGGGACGACAGGATGACCTGCGATCGTGACCGATCGAACACTAGCGGCCGGAGGGGGCAAACGGTGGGACCTCACCGCTGGGGCCGCTTCGCGAGCGCTCCGGATCCCGCCCGGAGGAGCGTCGCCCTACGATGGGCGTACGTCCACCGGCACCACCCCCAGGAGATCCGTTGCGCCACGAGCTCGTCCAGTACATCGTGGTCGGCCCCCACGTCCCGCACGAGGAGGTCGTCGCCGACGTGGCACACGCGTCGGTCGGACGGATGCTGGCGACCGGCACCGACCATGGGACCTGGCCGGAGTACCTGGCGGGGGAGGCGATCGCCAAGCGCGTCAAGCGGTGCAACCGGACCACGTGGGAGCGGATCGCCGGGCTCGAGGGGGCGTACGTGCATGGCTCGGCGATCGCGTTCGATCCGATGCTCGGCGAAGATGTCCCCGACCTGGTGCACAAGGCGGCGGCTTCGCATTTCGACCGCGAGCGCTCCGACGGGCCCGCCCCGCGGTTCGGGCCGGGCAGGTGGATCATCGCCGATCTAGGGTTGGCGATGACGACGGGCAAGACGGCCGCGCAGGCCGCACACGCCCTGATGATCGCCGTCCTCGACGGGGCGACCGGGCCCGGACCGGTGGACGACGTACGGTTCATCGACCTGCCCGCCGAGGACTTCCGAAATGCTAAGCAGAGGGCTGTGGCCGTGGTCGAGGTCCATGACGCCGGGCGCAGCGAGGTCGAGCCGGGTGCCAACACCGCCTGCTTCGTGGTGGTCGAAGGCCAGGGGCTGGACTCAGCCTGAGACGCGTTCGGCCAGACCGGCGAACATGCCGTTGGTCATGATGTGGTCGGCCGGCAGGATGATCGCCCGGTAGGCCAGGTCCAGCCAGGCGGGGGAGGCCACTCCGCGGCTGCGGATCTGCATCCGGGTCCGTCCACCGGGCGCGGGCTCCAAGTGGAAGGTTCACGCCCAGTCCATCGTGGCGCCGAACCGTGTGGCCCAGCTCGCCGGGAAGTGGCTGCGCGAATGCAGCACCAGCACCGTGGGCCTGTCAGGTAGCAGGCAAGAGCACCGGCAACAGCGAGGCCGATGCCGGCCCAACGACGGATCATTCGCAGCCCCCCGCCCGGTCCCAGCGGCCGTCGCTCGAGCCACGACCGACCCGAGCGGAGGTACACACCCAAGAAATTTCCATAGGATTCCCCTATGGATCATCAGTCGCTGGCCGTTCCGGACCACCTGCGCTCCGTCGAGCTGCGTCATCTGCGTTCGTTCCTGGTGATCGCCGGGAGCGCAACCATGACGGAGGCCGCCGCAGCCCTCGGCATCAGCCAGCCGAGCATCAGTGCCCTACTCGCCTCCCTGGAGGAGCACCTGGGTGTCCGCCTGTTCGACCGCGATCGCAACGGAGTGCGGATCACGGCGGACGGTCGGCGACTGCGGGACCTGGTCCTCGGGCCGGTGGTGGCGCTCAATGCCGGTCTGTCGGCGTTCGGATCCGATGACCGGCCCGTGCGTGTCGGTGTGGCCACGGATCTGGGACCAGGGCTGCGTGATGCTGTCCAGAAGGCTCTGCTGGGCCGGTTCTCCGGCCGCCCCGTCCAGTGGCAGGAGCTGGCGGACGACGAGCGGATCGAGGCCCTCCGTCTGCGGCAGGTAGACGCCATGGTGGAGTGGGGGTCCGTCGAGGGCGTGGAGAGCGTCATGGTGGAGGGGGCCGCGTACGGATTGCTGATGTCGTCCGCCTCCCCGCTGGCGGGGCGAACCGTCGTGTCCGGGGCCGACCTGGTCGACCGCCGGGTCGCCACCGCTGGAGGAGCGGACCTGCTTCGTGCCGCGAATATACTACCCGGGCTCGTCGAGAACGGGTGGAACCCGCGGTCGGGGTTCGTCGCCATCCACGCTCCGGAGGACCTTGTCGGGGATCCACGTACGGTCCTGGTCACCCCTGAGCCCGGAGTCGATGATCCGCGGCTGACCTGGCGTCCGTTCGTCGTCCCGTTCACCGAGTGTGCCTGGTTGACGATCTGCTAGCAGCGGGGGGATCGCGACAGGCCGCTCCCCTCGGGTCGACGCACACGGCTGCACTTTCCATAGGGACGACCTATGGAAAGTTGGCAGACAACCATCCGGGAGGCGCCGGACGGCGTGCCCCCGGCGCAGCTGCGATCAGTCTGCGATCGCTCAGGGCCGCACGGAACCAGGCGCCAGCACCAGGTTGCCGACCTTGTGACCGGAGTCGATCCGGCGGTACGCCTCCTGGATCGTCTCCAGCCCACCCACCTCGTCGAGGACCGGGTCAACCTCACCCTGCGCGGCCAGCTGCAGCAGGAACTCGTAGTCCTCGGGGCGCTCGGGGGCAACCCCGGCGACGACCCGGCCCCGGGCTCGGACGGTGTCGACCAAGCTGCCGACGATCATGATGAAGGAGCCCCGGGGCGAGAGCATCGAGAGGCCTTGCTGCCGGGAGACATTGCCGACCGCATCGAGCACGACGTCGTACGGGCCGCTGAGCGCGCTCACCGGAGTCTGCCGGTAGTCGATGACGTGGTCGGCTCCCAGCCGGGTCACCAGGGCGGTGTTCGGTTCGCTGGTGACCGCGGTCACCTCGGCGCCGAGGTGCTTCGCCAGTTGCACCGCGCTGGACCCGACCGCGCCGGAGGCGCCGTTGACCAGGACGGTGTCACCGGGGCCAACCTGGGCGCGGTCGCGCAGGAAGTACAGCGCGGTCGTCCCGCCGAACAGGATGGCCGCTGCTGAGGCGTGGCTGACCCCGGCGGGCTTGGTCGCAAGGGACGTCGCCGGCACCACGACGTACTCGGCATGCGCACCGAAGCGCGCCCCTGCCATGCCGACGACCTCCGCGCCGGGGGCGAAGCCCTTCGGGAAGCGAGCCGCCCGGATCCTCGCATCACCGGCAGTGATAGCAGTGGCCTCCACACGTACGAGCACCTCCCCGGCTCGGGGCTCGGGGATCGGGATCTCCTCGATGACAACGTTCTCGGGTGGGCCGTAACGACGGACGACTGCTGCTCGCATCTGCTCCCCTGTGGACGGTCGACCCTGTGGTCGGCTGTGGACGGTCGGCGTTCGCCGCGTACGCTAGCCATCCCGAGGGCCACGAACGGCGGGGATCAGCTGCCGGTGGTGGTCGATCCGGTAGCGGAGTTGGCCGGACGCACGAACCACGTGGCGATGGCGGCAATCACCAGCGGGAGGGCAAGGAAGCGGAAGTACCCGCCGGTCCCCAGGTTGCTCAGCAGGAGGCCGCCCAGTGCGGAGCCGACGATCGCCCCCAGGCGGCCGATCCCGATCCCGTAGCCGGTGGCGGTGCCGCGCAGTTGCGTGGGGTAGGCGTTGGCGATCAGGTAGTTCAGGACCAGCTGCTGGCCGCCGACGCCGAAGCCCGCGATGCCGATGAGCGTGAAGACCAGTGCCCAGTTGGTACCGGCGGAGCCGAGCCCGAGGGCGACGGCGATGCCGCAGGCGAACATGAACAGCAGCAGAGTGCGCGCCTTGACCCTCGGCAGCAGGATCGACAGCGGGATGGCGAACAGGATGAACGCACCGTTGACCACGATCGTGCCGGTTGCGGCGGTCGCCTTGCTCAGTCCGAGCATGTTCAGCGCGGTGGGCATCCATTGGAGCAGCAGGAACCAGGCGATCCAGTTCGCCAGGTAGACCGCCCAGATCGCCAGGGTGGCGGCGCGGTACTTCGGGGCGAGCAGGGCGGCCGCGGAGCCGGACTTCGCCTCGTGGGGCTCGGCCTCGAGGACGACGTCGTCGTCGATGCTCGCGCCGGTGGTCCGGCGCAGCAAGCGGCGGGCCTGAGCCTGGGCCTTCGGGGTCCCCTTGCCCGCCAGGTAGCTGGGGGACTCCGGCGCGAGGGCCATGAACAGGATCATCACGACGGGCAGGGCGCCGCCGAGCAGGAACATGCCACGCCACCCGAGGACCGGCAGCCAGGCAGCCGCCACGACCCCGCCGAGCAGTGCCCCACCGGGCAGGCCCAGCAGCACGGCGGTCATGGCGACGCCGCGGTGCCGGAGCGGGCTGTACTCGGCGGTGAGGGCGAGCAGCGCCGGTGTGGCACCGCCCATCCCCAGGCCGATCAGGAAACGCAGGATCACGATCTGCCACGGCGCTGTCGCGATGGAGGCCAGGAGCGAGAAGATGCCGAAGATGACCAGGGCGATGATCACCGCGCGCTTTCGGCCGATCCGGTCACCGAGGCTGCCCAGACTCATGGCGCCGATGGTCATGCCGATCGTGGAGGCGGTGATGATCCAGGTCATCTGGATCGGCTGCAGCGCGAATTCCTCGGCGATGGACGTGCCGGTGAAGGCGATTGACTGGGTGTCGAACCCGTCGAGCAGCGCGACGATGAAGCAGATGGTGACAACCGCCCAGCGCTGCAGGGTCATCGGGGTGGAGTCAATGATCGACTGCACCCTGACGGGCTTGATGGTCCTCGTTGTGGTCACGTGAATGTCCTCTCCTTCGAGGTTGGCGGTGCCGGCCTCCTCATCGGCTGCAACGGCAGGCCGGAGGGCGGTACGGTCCGGTGTGCCGAACGGGCCGTGAACGTGTTCGGCATTGGACCACTACGCCACCGGAGGGCGTGACCCAGCAGACATCAAGGGCAGTAGTCTCTCCCTGCGGATCAAAGCTCTCTGTTCCGTTCCGTACGATAGATGGTGGTCCTCATGGCGCAGCGAAAGGCCGGCACCGAGGAGACCGGCATCGGCCAGCAACTCGCCTCGCTGGATGCCGGGCTGCGGGTGCTGACGATGTTCACCCGTCTGGACAGCGTGAACGTCACCGCTGTGTCCCGGGAACTCGGCTGCTCCCGTTCGAGCGCCTATCGGATCCTCAACACGCTGCGCAATCGCGGCGTGGTGGTTCTCGGTTCCACTGGCCGGGGCTATTACCCGGGGCCGGTGCTCCAGGAGTTGGCACGCCCGTACGGGTGGGACCATGACGACCAGATGCGCATCGCCGCCGTGCTCGAGGAGGCCGTGCAGCGCTGCAACGAGACAGTACACGTGGCGACCCTGGTGGGCACGATGACCCTGCTCGTTGACGGCAGGGAGCCCGAGCGGATCGTACGGGCGGATCTGCGTCCTGGCTACCTGCGGCCCGCCTACTCGGTGTCGGCGGGCATGCTGCTGTTGTCCGAGCTCAGTGACGACACCATCCGTACGCTGTTTCCGGTGGCTCCCCTGGCGAAGGTGACGCCGTGGACGGTCGGGAGCGTCTCGGAACTCCTTGCCGAGCTCCGGCGGGTGCGCGGTGCCGGATTTGCGGTCACTGACCGTGCCGCCGAGCCGGAGCTGAGCGGGGTCGCGGTACGGCTGCCGGGGCGCTCGTGGCGCGAACGGCTGGCCCTGTGCGCCCAGGTGCCACGGGAGAGGGCCGGGTACGAGGACCTGTTCCGGATCCGGACCCGCTTGGAGGAGGCGGCACAGCGGTTCGCCTGACAGATGGCCCTTGGCGGGTCAGGAGGCGTCCGGGGTGGCCAGGTCTTCGACGGTGATCCCCGCCGGATGGCCGGCCGGCCACTCGACCAGCGCGATCCGGTAGCCGTCCGGGTCGGTGACCCACGACGCCGCCGGACCGTGCGGCCGGGTCGGCGGCTGCACCTCGGTCGGCTCCAACCCGGCCAGGACCAGTCCCTCCACGGCTGCTGCCAGGTCGTGGACCTGGATGAGCAGGTGGTCGAACCCGTTGCCGACCTCCACTGGCCCGTCGCCCGGGCGGTGGAGCAGCACCAGGCTGGCGACCGGTTCGCCGGGGAACGCAAGGACGGACAGTGTCGTGCCGGGATCCCCGGCGATACGGCCGAGCTCGCGGTATCCGAGGGCCCGGTAGAAGTCCAGTGAGGCGTCGAGATCGGTGACCCGGTACACGCAGTGCAGCGTCCTCATGGCGACAGCATTCCTGCCCGGCTCGCCGGTAACAACCCCTGGAGGGGGACTCGTGCCGAAGCGGTCGCGACGCTGTCGCTTCCTTGCGAAAACGGATTCACGCCAAGGCGGCCACTGGGCGTCTACCGAGGCCGGCGCCGGCCTCGGGTGAAGTAGAGGATCGGGCCGAGGAAGTTGATCCCGATCACCGCCGCCCAGACCGACTTCTTGCCGTTGACCTCGGCGGCCGGTCGGGTCGCGAGATCGGCCCAGGCCGTGGCAGCCATCGACACTTGGATCGAGGCCAATACTATGGTCAGTGCCTTCTCGCCCTTGCTGAGATCCTGCCAACGTTTCTTCGCCATGATGACCGTCCTCTCTCGGCTTGCCACCAGTGTGGCACCCGACCGGCCGGCTCACTCACCAGGGGGCGGACCGGAGCCTTCGGGGGCGCGCTCGACGGTGGCGGGTGTCGACTGCGCCCGCGGCAGTTGCGCGGGGTCCGGGGTGCTTACCCGGCCGGCCCGGGCCGCTCGCACCTGTCGTACGACGAACCAGGTGGCCGCGGACACGAGCACCAGGGCCAGGGCGATGGTCAGCGCGGGGGACAGCTGCCAGAGCAGCCCGAGGGCGCGGATCCCGATCGTCCCGACGGTGCCGTAGATGACGGCCCAGATCAGGCAACCGATGGTGACGGCCGGCAGGTAGCGGCGCAGGGGCATCCGGGTGGCGCCGGCGGCGAAGTTGACCAGGGTCTGTACGCCGATGGTCAGGAACGAGACGGTCACCACGGGGGCGCCCCACCGGTTCAGCCGCTCGACCGCGCGTCCGTAACCGGGGGAGGCCATCAGTCGGGAGACGCGGGTGCGCTGGGCGCCGTGCTCGACCAGACGGCCGAGCCAGTAGGTGCCGTTGGCCCGCAGCATGACGATGACGAACAGCGCGGCGGAGATCACGAACCACGGGGCTTCCCATTCCAGGGGATTCACGCGTTGCCTCCTCAGAGCGGGGCTGGGGCCGCCGACCACGATTTCCTATCCACACTACCGTGCAAATACCGTCCGACCTCGCCGTAGCCGTCGGCTTGCCGTCGCGTGCCAGATTTGGGCCGGACCTGTGTTCCCGGCGGCTGCCGGATTCCTGAGATGTTCGAGGGAGTGATCATCATGACCGATGAGTCGCCGGTGTTGCCGAGTCAGGAGAGCCACAAGGTGGGGCGCTTCGACACGTTCGCCACCGCTGCCTCCAACTTCGTCAGTCGGGCCTGGTTCTTCATCGGCTGTGTCCTACTGGTGGTGCTCTGGGCGCCGAGCATCCTGATCTTCCGCGACGTCGACATCTGGCAGTTGGTCATCAACACCGTGACGACGATCGTGACCTTCCTGCTGGTTGCCCTGTTGCAGAACTCCCAGCTGCGCAGCGACAACGCGACTCAGCAGAAGCTGAACGCGCTGGCCGCGGCACTGGGGGCGCTGCTCGACGAGCGTGGCGAGGCAGGCTCCGAGCGGCTTCGGCGGGCCAGTCGCGAGTTGCACGAGGCGGTCGGGCTGGAGCGTCGCGAGAGCGCCTGAGGCCGCGGCGATCGAGACGGTCAGTCCGGCCAGCCGAGCTTGCGGCAGGCCTCGGCGTAGTCGCCGGCGAGCTGGATCGGATCCGCGCCATGGTCGGCCATCCGGCAGCCCCGCCCGTTCGGCCTGACCGCGATCCCCTCGGCGTCCCAATGGGGCAGGGCCCGGGCCAGCGGCTGCAGGTCGCCGCCGCTGGTGGTGACCCGCCACCAGCAGGTCTGCGCGCCGTACAGTCGCATGATCGTGCCCACCTGGCGTGGTCCGGTGCCGGCGATCCGACCGATCATGCCGTAGGAGGCGACCCGCCCGGGTGGGATCTGCTGCACGGCCAACAACACGCGGTCGACCAGGTCCGGCCAGGTCCGGTCCTGCCCGCTCACTGCTCCGTTGACCGCTGCGGTGTGGCGGACCCGAGACCCGGACCGCGGATGAGGTGTGCCCAGGCCATCGGTACGGAAAGCTGCTGCGGGCGCAGCAGCCAGGGGAGCACGGCGGCGATCATCACGAGCGAGCCGGCACGGTTCACGAAGAAGTCCTCGAGCACGGAGTCGGTCGGGAACGCGTAGCCGAGGAAGACCAGGAAAACGGAGAAGACGGTGATGCCGATCACCGACAGCCGGTTCCAGCGTCCGGGCAGCCAGGCCGCCACGCCCGCCAGGAACTCGACGGCAGCCAGTCCCAGCGCCAACCAGACGATGTTCGGCATGACGAAGGCCTCCCACAGGAAGGACAGGGGCGGCAGGGCGGTGGCGCCGAAGCCTGCGTACGACTCGCGATCCAGCACCAACGTGCGCAGGTGGATCAGCGCCCCACTCAGGAACAGCACGCCGACAAGGGTGCGGACAACGGTGATGTAGGCCGACGGTCTGGACATGCCTGCCTCGGGGTCTTCTGGGCGGATCCCACGCGGATACGACGGGGTATCCACCGGTCACTCTCAGTCTAGGCCCTTCGGGCCGGAGGCGAACCGGCTTTGGCCTCCCAGGTGCTGGTCGATCCTCGTCCAGCACGGTCGATCGAGCACTGGGAGGCCGTGCCTGCGGAAGGACTCAGCCGAAGAGGCGGGCGAACACGCCCTTCGGCTTGGCCGCGGCCATCTCCTCGCGGGTGTGCTGGCCGTTGCACCACTGGCCAGCGGGCACGGAGGCCTTGACCGCGGAGATGTGCTGGCCGCAGCCGGCCCAGGTGGTCTTGGCGCAGACCTTGCAGGTGACGGGACGACACATGGGGGTACCTCTTTCTGTGGGACCGCGGTGCGGCCGGTGGACCGTATGCCGGGGTGGCGGACGGAATCAGGGGAGTGGTGGGGTGTCCGGGCTGACCAGCCCCGGAATGCTCTGCACGGCCATGTAGCCGGCCACGAGCACCAGCATGACGATGAAGGCGCGGGTGAGCGTCCGGTGGGACACGCGCGACGTGATTCGGGTGCCGATCAGCGAGCCGATCACGGCGAAGACCGTGAACCCGCCGATCACCGCCCAGTCCAGTGCGACGCCGTTGCCCAGCCGGAAGGCCAGGGCGCTGGCGCTGTTGAGCACGATGACCAGCAGGGAGGTGCCGACGGCTGCCGGCATCGACAGGCCCATCACCAGCACCAGGGCGGGGACGACGGCGAAGCCGCCGCCCACACCGAAGAACCCGGTGAGCAGGCCCACCCCGGTGGCGGCGAGCACCAGCCGGACCGGCCGGATGGCGTGTTCCTCGGTGGGGACGGCCTGCGGGCTGCGGCGCTGCCGGCGCCACATCAGGACCGCCACCGCCAGCATCAGCACGGCGAACGCCGTCATCAGCCAGTCGGCCGGGATGCCCACCGCTAGTCGGGCGCCGACGAAGGAACCGAGGATGCCCAGCACACCGAAGGCCACCCCGCGCCCGAAGCGTACGTTGCCCTTGCGATGGTGGGAGGTCATCCCGACCAGTGACGTCAGCCCGACGATCACCAGGGAGGCAGTGGTCGCGGCCGCGGGGGACTGGTCGAGCAGGTAGACCAGGGCCGGCACGGTCAGGATCGACCCGCCCGCGCCCAAGCTGCCCAGGGCGATGCCGACCAGCAGTCCGAGCGGGATGACCCAGAGCAGCTGGGCCATCACCGGCTGTGGGGCCCGGTCACGTAGTCGCGGCCCGCGGCGATCCAGCCGTTGGTGCCACCCTCCAGACTGATGGCCTCGAAGCCGGCCTGCTCCAGCAGTTCGACGCCGGACCGACTGCGTTGCCCGCTGGCGCAGACCACGTACACCGGGCCGCTGCGGGGCACCTCATGGATGCGGCCGGGCAGGTCGCCCAGCGGGATCAGCAGGGCCCCGGGCACGTGGCCCCCGACGTACTCCTCCGGTTCGCGGACGTCCACGACCGTGGCACCGGCGGCGTACGCCCCGGCCAGTTCGGGGATCTGACAGGTCTTCATGGGATACGTTTTCCTCTCGCTGGTCAGGCCGTGGCGATGGCGGTGTAGCCACCGATGACATCGGAGACGTCGTCGAAGCCGTGCTGTCTCAGCCAGCTGGCCCCGACGCTGGAGCGGTAGCCGCCGGCGCAGTGCAGCAGGATCGGCCGCGCCGGGTCCAGCTCCCGGTAGCGCTGGGGGAACTCGGCCAGCGGAAGGTGCTTGGCGCCGTCAACGGTGCCGTTCACCAGCTCACCGACGTTGCGGATGTCGACCAGCTGCACCTGGGGATCCTTGATGGCCTCGAACATCTGCGTGGCGGTCAGCCGGCTGGACTGTTCGGCGGCCTCGGGGTGCTCGACCAGGTAGGCCTCGACGTTCGGCAGGTAGCCCACGCAGCGGTCGAACCCGATCCGGGCCATCCGCATCGCGGTCTCCTGCTCCTGGCCGGGCTCGGCGACCACGACGAAGTCCTGGTCGGGACCGACCACCATGCCGGCCGTCTCGGCCATTCGCCCGCCGAACCCGACGTTGACCGCCCCGGCCAGGTGTCCGGCGGCGAAGTCCATCGGGTCGCGCGCGTCGAGCACGGTCGCGCCGGCCTCGATCGCTGCGGCCAGCTGCCCGGCGTCCAGCGGTGCGACGGTGGCATCCAGCTCCCGCACCGCACGATCGGAGCGGTTGGCGACCGCATCGTGCAGGAAGTACGCCGGGGCCGACGGCTGATCCTCGGTGACCAGCTGGGCGAACTCCTCCTCGCTCATCGGCTGGCAGGCATAGTTGAACAGGCGCTGCTGCCCGATGGTGGAGGACCGCTCGGTCGACAGGTTCTTGCCGCAGGCCGACCCTGCCCCGTGCGCCGGGAACACCCGCACCGGGTCCGGCAGACCCATCAGCTTGTGCTGGATGGAGTCGTAGAGCTGGACGACCAGTTCCTCCTGGGACACCCCGATGGAGGCCAACAGGTCCGGGCGGCCGACATCACCGATGAACAGGGCGTCCCCGGTGAGCACCCCGTACGGGACCTCGTCGCCGGCATGCTCGTACACCAGGACACTGATCGACTCGGGGGTGTGCCCGGGCGTGGACATGATCTCGAGCTGCACCTCACCCAGTGAGATCCGCTCGCGGTCGGCCAACGGCCGGAAGTCGAACTCCGGCTTCGCGACCTCGCCGAAGCCGACCCAGGCGCCGGTGGCCTCGGCGAGCTCCAGGTGGCCGGAGACGAAGTCGGCGTGGAAGTGGGTGAGGATCACTCCCTCGATCGTGAGGCCGGCCTGCTCGGCGTCGGCCAGGTATTCCTCGACGTCGCGGCGGGGGTCGATGACGACGGCCCGGCCGGTGGTCCGGTCGCCGACCAGGTAGGAGGCCTGGGAGAGGCAGTCCAGGTAGTACTGGGTGAAGTGCATGGGGGCGTCCCTTTCTGAGACGGGCTCACTCGTGCGCTGGCACCATCCAACCTACATACCCGGGGGGGTATAAGCAAGAGAGGGTGTCCCACACGGGGGAACGGCAGCAGCACGCGCCCTCAGACCAGGCGTTCCTGGAGGAAATGGAAGGTGTCGTCCATGGCCTCGCGCCACTTCTGGGAGTAGATGTGATCCTCGCGTCGGCGCAGGTGGAGGCGTACGTCGACACCCATGGCGCTCATCCGGGAGGCGGTCGCGCGCGACCAGCTGGCCGGGCAGATCGAATCCGCGGTGCCGTGGTCGAGCAGTACCGGCTCGGTGATCCGGTCCAGGAAGGTGTGGGCGGACAGGTCGGTGTAGAAGGTGCTGTCGGTGGTCGGGGTGCCGTACCGCTCCCGGATTGCATCGACCCGGTCGGGGCGCTGTCGGGCGATCATCCGGTGGTAGTTGTCGACGAACCGTGAGCTGACCGATGCCCAGGTGACCCCCGCCCGGACGATCCCCGGCCCGGCGACCAAGGCGTTGTTGGTCACCCCGCCGCCCATCGACAGCCCGAACATCGCGACCCGCTCGGGATCGACCTCGGGCATCTGCTTGAGCGCCTGCGCGGCGTTCAGCGCATCCTCGGCGAAGCCCAGTCCGAGCTCCATTTCCAACTCGTCGGTGACCGAGGAAGCGGCATGTCCGCGGTAGTCGGTCTGCAGCACCACGAACCCCCGGTCGGCCAGGAAGCGCTGCTCGCGCTCCATCCCGTGGCCGCTGACGTACTCCGCGGGCCGGTTGTAGCCGTGGGCCAGGACGACCGCCGGGAACGGGCCGCCGGCGCGGGGAACGTACAGCACCCCGGAGATGTCCAGATCGGCGCTGGGGTACATCACCAGGTACTTGCGCCACGTGTCGGTGGCCCCGATCAGCTCGCGGCGGTCAGGGGCGGTGCTGGCGAAGGTCGCACGCATCAGTGCCGGCAGCGAGTAGGGGTGGCGTACCGGCGGCAGTGCCTCGGCCGGGTCCGGGACCGGGGACAGGCCGGGCCGGGGGTCCGCGGTGCAGCCGGTTGCCAGGGCTGCGACGGCTCCGGCGCCCATCCCGAGGAGCGCGCGACGCGACACCTGCATACAGGTCCCTCTCATTCCCGCCACTGTCGGCACAGTGACCCTGCCGTGACTGTTCCGTGACTCTACCGTGACCAGGGGCCGTTGACACGGGGGAGGCGATAGGGAACGTGCAGGGGACGGGACAGGGGTGGGCCCCGCCGGTCCGAGACCAGCGGGGCCCACCCCTGTTCGCTCAGTGCGTGTGTTGCTCCGGTGATGCGTTCGTCAGATGATGCCGTGGCGTGCCTTGAACTCCCGGCGACGCGCGTGGAGGATCGGCTCGGTGTAGCCGGACGGCGACGTGGTGCCCTTCAGGGCCAGGTCCCGGGCGGCACACCAGGCGATCGAGTCCGCGTACGACCCCTTCTTGGTGGACGGGGTCATCGGCAGGTAGGTTGGGTCGCCGGCGTTCTGCTGGTCCACGACCTGGGCCATCCGGCGGAAGGACTCGACGACGAACTCCAGCGAGACCACCTCGTGGCGGATCCAGTTGGCCAGCATCTGCGAGCTGATCCGACAGGTCGCCCGGTCCTCCATCAGGTCGATGTCGTTGATGTCCGGGACCTTGGAGCAGCCCACGCCCTGCTCGACCCAGCGGACCACGTAGCCAAGGATCGACTGGCAGGAGTTGTCGACCTCGTTGCGCTTCTCCTCATCGGTCCAGTCCGTGTCCGGCGCCAGCGGGATCTGCAGCAGGTCCTCGAGCGCGGCCCGACGCCCCTGCTTGGCGATCTCGGTCTGGCGCTCCCGCACGTCCACCCGGTGGTAGTGGGTGGCATGCAGGGTCGCGCCGGTGGGCGAGGGCACCCAGGCGGTGTTCGCGCCGGCCATCGGGTGGCCGATCTTCGCCTCGAGCATGTCCGCCATGAGCTCGGTCATCGCCCACATGCCCTTGCCGATCTGTGCCCGGCCGGGCAGGTCGCAGGCCAGGCCGACGTCGACGTTCCAGTCCTCGTAGGTGGTCATCCACGTGGCGGACTTCATCTCCGCCTTGCGGATCATCGGACCGGCCTCCATGGAGGTGTGGATCTCGTCGCCGGTGCGGTCCAGGAAACCGGTGTTGATGAAGATGATCCGGTCGGTCGCCTCCGCGATGCAGGCCGTCAGGTTCACCGTCGTACGGCGCTCCTCGTCCATGATGCCCATCTTGATCGTGTTGCGGGCCAGGCCGAGGACGTCCTCGACGGCGCCGAACAGCGACGTGGTGAACGCCACCTCCTCGGGTCCGTGCTGCTTGGGCTTCACGATGTAGATCGAACCGGTGCGGGAGTTGGCCAGCGGGTTGGAGGACTCCAGACCGGGCAGTGCGCACAGGCTCGTGACGAGCGCGTCCAGGATGCCCTCGGGCATCTCGTTGCCGTCGCGGTCGAGCACCGCCGGCGTGGTCATCAGGTGACCGACGTTGCGGCACAGCATCAGTGAGCGGGCGGTCAGCCGCAGCTCGTCACCGTTGGGGGTGGTGTAGATGCGGTCATGGTTCAGCGAACGGGTGAACGTCCGCCCGTTCTTGACCATCTCCTCGGCCGCCGTACCGTCGTTCAGCTGCAGCCAGTTGCGGAACCCGGTGACCTTGTCCGGGCCGTCGACCGCCGCGACGGAGTCCTCGAAGTCCATGATCGTGGTGATCGCGGATTCCATCAGAATGTCGGAGATGTGGGCCTTGTCGGACTGGCCCACGGCCCCGTGGCCGTCGAAGCGGATCTCGATGTGCAGCCCGTTGTTGCGCAGCAGGATGCTGGTGGGGACACCGGGCGCACCGGTGTACCCGACGAAGGCGTCCGGGTCGGCCAGGCCCACGACCTCGCCGGACTCCAGCGTCGCCTGGAAGCGCTGCTGGCCGGTGCGGTACTCCACGACCTCGGAGTGGGATCCGGACTCCAGCGGCACCGCCCGGTCCAGGAACTCGCGGCCCCAGGCGATGACCCGCTCGCCCCGCACCGGGTTGTAGGCGCCGCCCCGCTCGGCGCCGTCGGCCTCGCTGATCGCGTCGGTGCCGTACAGGGCGTCGTACAGCGACCCCCATCGGGCATTGGCGGCGTTGATCGCGAACCGGCGGTTGGTGATCGGCACCACGAGCTGCGGGCCGGCCACCGTCGCGATCTCCTCGTCGACGTTCTGCGTACGGGCCCGGACGCCGGTCGGCTCGTCGAGCAGGTAGCCGATGTCCCGCAGGAACTGCTGGTACGCCGTCGGCTCGGGGATACCGGGCTGGGCCCGGTGGTACTCGTCGATGGCGGTCTGGAGCTGGTCACGCCGCTCCAGCAGGTCCCGGTTGCGATCGGTGAAGCCGGCGAAGACGCGGGCGAAGCCTTCCCAGAAGCGTTCTTGGGAAACGCCGGTGCGGGGCAGCGCCTCGTCGTTGATGAACGCTACGAGCCTGCTGTCCACCAGGAGGTCGCCGATCGGCTCGTGGGTGTCGGTCGGATGCCCGGCTGTGGGCGATGCCGTACTGATGGTCGTCATGGGAGTCTCCTTGGTCAGGTGGAGCGGGTCAGGCTCTGTCGGTCAGAACGCTGGGTCGGTCAGAACGCTGGGTCGGTCAGAACTGGGCGGACTCGGTGGAGTCCTTCAGGGCGGTGGTGGAGCTGTTCGGGTTCACCACGGTCGCGATGTCGTCGAAGTAGCCGGTGCCGACCTCGCGCTGGTGCCTGGTGGCGGTGTAGCCCCGCTCCTCGGCGGCGAACTCGCGCTCCTGCAGGTCGACGTACGCGGTCATGTCCTCACGGGCGTAGCCGTGGGCCAGGTCGAACATGGAGTAGTTGAGGGCGTGGAAGCCGGCCAGGGTGATGAACTGGAACTTGTAGCCCATCGCGCCGAGCTCGCGCTGGAACTTGGCGATCGTGGCGTCGTCCAGGTGCTTCTTCCAGTTGAACGAGGGCGAGCAGTTGTAGGCCAGCAGCTGGTCGGGGTGCTCGGCCTTGATCCCTTCGGCGAACTTCTTGGCGAGCTCCAGGTCCGGCACACCGGTCTCCATCCACAGCAGGTCGGCATACTCGGCGTACGCCTTGCCGCGGGCGATGCAGGACTCCAGGCCGTTGCGGACCTTGTAGAAGCCCTCGGCGGTGCGCTCGCCGGTGATGAACTCCTGGTCGCGCTCGTCGACGTCAGAGGTGATCAGGGTGGCGGCCTCGGCGTCGGTGCGGGCGATGATCACCGAGGGGACGTCGGCGACGTCGGCGGCCAAGCGGGCGGCGTTCAGGGTGCGCTCGTGCTGCTTGGTGGGGATCAGCACCTTGCCACCGAGGTGGCCACACTTCTTCTCCGAGGCCAGCTGGTCCTCCCAGTGCACGCCGGAGGCGCCGGCGACGATCATCGACTTCATCAGCTCGTACGCGTTCAGCGGGCCACCGAAGCCGGCCTCGGCGTCGGCGACGATCGGGACCAGCCAGTCCTCGACGGAGCGGCTGCCCTCGGAATGCTCGATCTGGTCGGCGCGCAGCAGCGCGTTGTTGATCCGACGCACGACCTGGGGGACCGAGTTGGCCGGGTACAGCGACTGGTCGGGGTAGGTGTGGCCCGACAGGTTCGCGTCGGCGGCGACCTGCCAGCCGGACAGGTAGATGGCCTTCAGGCCGGCCTTGACCTGCTGGACCGCCTGGTTGCCGGTCAGTGCGCCGAGCGCGTTGATGTAGTCCTCGTTGTGGATCTTGTCCCACAGCTGCTCGGCGCCGCGGCGGGCGAGCGTGTGCTCCTCCTGAACGGTGCCGCGGAGGCGGAGTACGTCCTGGGCGGTGTAGTCACGCCGCACATTGGCCCAGCGCGGGTTGGTCTTCCAGTCGTGCTGGATGAGCTCAGCGGAGGTGTAGGTCATGACAGTTCCCTTTCAGGTCATCGGGCCAGCATCCTTGCTGTGCGCCTCTTGGGGACTACTCTCCCGACTCCAATAGCGATCTACCAGAGAATTTTCTTGTAAGAAGTGCAGATTTTCTCTTATGCTGAATTTCATGGTTGTCAACGATGATCGCCCGTCGCCTGTCGACGACGCACCGGAGCCTTTCGACCCGTTTTCACTGGGGCGCCGCCTGCGGCACCTGCGCAAGGAGTGCAACCTGACACTGGCGCAGGTGGCCGAGCTGTCCGGCGTAGCCACCTCGCAGCTCTCCCTGCTCGAGAACGGCAAGCGGGAGGCCAAGCTCTCAACCCTGCAACGCATCGCCCGCGTGTACGACGCGAGCCTGGACGACCTGACCAAGCCGGTGCCGAGCCGGCGGGCCCAGCTGGAGATCGAGCTCGATCGCCACATGAACTCCTCCCTCGCCCGGTCCAAGGGCCTGCCGACAGTGCGGATCTCCCCGCGGATGCCGATCGACGTGCTGGAGGCGCTCGTCGCGCTGCACCGGGAACTCGCCCACGACGTCGCGAAGAGGATCGCCACCCCGGAGGAGGCGCGGCGGGCCAACGCCGAGCTGCGCAACGAGATGCGTGCCCGAGACAACTATTACGGCGAGCTCGAGGTCGAGGCGGCGAAGCTGCTCGAGCGGGTCGGCTACGTCTCCGGGCCCCTGTCGCAACACCTGATCGGCGAGATCACCCGGCATCTTGGCTTCACGCTGCACCACGCCGGCGACCTGCCGCACTCGACCCGCTCGGTCACCGACCTGAAGAACATGCGGATCTACCTGCCCAGTGCCGGGGTGGGCGACCACGACCCCAAGTCGGTGCTGCTCCAGGCGCTGGGTCACCACATCCTCGGCCACACCCCCCCGACCAGTTACGGCGACTTCCTGCGGCAGCGGATCGAGACCAACTACTTCGCCGCGGCCCTGATGATGCCCGAGAAGCCCGCGGTGCGGTTCCTGCAGGAGGCCAAGTCCCGGCGGGAGCTGTCGGCGGAGGACCTGCGGGACGCCTTCGCGGTCAGTTACGAGGCGGCCTGCCACCGGTTCACGAACTTCGCGACGGTGCACATGGGCATCCCGGTCCACTTCCAGCGGGTCCACGAGTCGGGGATCATCTACAAGGCGTACGAGAACGACGGGGTGACCTTCCCCACCGACAACCTGGGTGCGATCGAGGGCCAGCCGGTGTGTCGTTACTGGACCTCGCGGCAGGTCTTCGACGTGGCGGACAAGTTCAATGCGTTCGACCAGTTCACCGACACCCCGGACGGCACGTTCTGGTGCACGGCCCGTGTCGACCGGGCCGGCCCCAACGGGACGTTCTCCACCAGCATCGGCGTGCTGTACCGGGACTCCAAGTGGTTCCGCGGAAGCAACACCAAGGAGCGCTCGGTCTCCCGGTGCCCCGACGAGACGTGTTGCCGTCGGGCACCAGCAGAAATGACGCAGCGGTGGTCCATGAATGCCTGGCCCAGCGCCCGCACGCACGCCCACCTGCTCGCCGCCCTTCCGCCGGGAACGTTCCCCGGTGTCGACGACGCCGAGGTCTACCAGTTCCTCGACTCGCACTCGCGCCAGCCGGAGGCCTGACCCAGGCTCACGTCCGGGGCTGTCTGCGGGACGCACTCCCGGGACGTTCCCGCGGGAACGTCCCGGCCGGGAGCCGTACGTGTCCTGCTGCCAGTGCTGGGCGAGATTGTCTGACCCCACGTGCAGACTGCAACTGGAGTATCGAACAGTTGTTTGTTTGGGGGAATCGTGTGGAACTGGTCGGAAGCGGTCGGGGTGGATCGGCTGCCGCGGTCGGACGCGGAGGACCTGGGCGTGGGGATCCAAGGTGCCGCCGGGGCGCAGGCCCGGTGTGATGCGCGCCTGCTGGAACTGGTCGCCCGGTTCGATGCCGGGGCGGGCTGGGCGTGGTTCGAGGGGATCACCTCGTGCGCGCACTGGCTGGGCTGGGCTTGTTCGATGAGTGCGGGCACTGCTCGCGAGCATGTCCGGGTGGCGCGGGCCTTGCGCTCGATGCCACAGGTGGCGGACCTGTTCGCCGAGGGCGCGTTGACCTATTCGAAGGTTCGCGAGCTGACCCGGCTGGCGGGACGGGTCGAGGAGGCCGAATTGTGCGAGTTGGCGCTGGCCCAGACCGCCTCGCAGTTGGCCCGTACGGTTCGCTCCTTCCGCGCCCACTCCGGGACCCACATGGGCCAGTCCGAGCGACGCCGTCTGTCCTGGCGCGAGAGCGAGGATGGGATGGTCATGTTGAGCGTGCGGCTGTTGCCCGAGGAAGCTGCCGTGGTCCGCGGGGCGGTCGAGGCCGCGACCGATCGGTACCTCGACAGCCCCGACCAGACCTCCGCCGGGCAGGACCGGCCGGTGAGCGATCCGGTCGCCGGCCTGTGTGACGTGGCCCGGGACTACCTGGCGAACACCCCGACGTCCTCGGTCGACGATCCGAGTCTGGTGGTCGTCCACGTCGGCCTCGAGACGCTGGCCGCGGCAGGTCCCTCGTCCGCTGAGCCCGCGCCGGCGGAGGCGGACGTTCCCGCGGGAACGCCAGAGCGCCTGACCGGGGTGTTCCGGGCCGGGCAGGCCTGGGTCGAACGGGGCGGGCCCGTCGAGGCGGCAACCGCGGCCCGACATGCGTGCGACGGGGATGTGGTCGGGATGGTCATCGATGTGAACGGTGAGGTGCTGGCGATGGGCCGGACCCGCCGCTTCGCGACGCCGGCGCAACGGCGGGCGTTGCGAGTCCGGGACAGGGGCTGCTGCCAGTTCCCGGGTTGTCAGCAACGACGTCGCCTCAAGGCCCACCACATCGTGCCCTGGGGCGAGGGCGGACGGACCGACCTGGACAACTTGGTGCTGGTGTGTCAAGCACACCAAACGTATGTCCATGAGGGCGGGGTCGCCCTGACCGGTCGACCCGGCGCTTGGGTGTTCACCCTGCCCGACGGCCACACCGTCAGCAGCGGGCTGACCCCTGACCCCCACCAGGTCGAACAGGTCGTCCAGGACGCTGCACAGGCCGCGGCCGAGCAGCCCGACCGGATCTTCCCTCCCGGCGCCGGTGAAGGCTTCCGCCTCCACGAATGTGTTCAACGTCTCTTTGATATCGAGCTGCCCACCGCCGCCTGAACAGCAGACATCGACGGGGGTCGACTCATTGGTCTTCCCCATTTGCCGGGTCGGCGTGTTCACTGGGGCCATGGACGCTCGAATGTGGTTCACGACCGCTGCGGCGGGATTCCTGCAGGTCACCGACCGGATCGGCCGGGATGCCCTCGGCAACCCGGGCCTGGGCGTGTGGGATGTACGCTCCCTGCTCGGCCACACCACCCGGGCCTTCCTGACCACCGAGTCGTACGTACGCCCAGGCGTCGCCGGATCGGTCGAACTGGCCACGCCGGCCGACTACTACCGCAGCGTCCGCGCCAAGGTGACCGACCCGGGCCAGGTCGCCGAACGCGGGCGCCAGGCCGGGCAGGCCCTTGGCGATGACCCCACGTCCGCGGTCCATGGAATCGCCGGGCGGGTCCTGCCGCTCGTCGAGGCGACCCCCGATGACTGCCTGGTCGACACCCCCTTCGGCACGATGACGCTGGACGGCTACCTGCCGACCCGTGCCTTCGAGCTGACGGTGCACGGCATCGACCTGGCCCGCGCCACCGGCCAGGACGTGCCAGAGGCGCTACGTGCCGCGACCCTCCCGGCCCTCGAGCTCGGGGTCGCGATCGCCTCGCCCGACCAGCGGGTGGCGCTCCTGCTGGCGTCCACCGGACGCGGTGCCCTGCCTGGGGGGTTCACCGTGCTCTGAGCAGCGGTTCCGACGGTCAGGGCCCGTCAGTCGCTGGACTCGGCCGTCTGGTCGTGGGGGTACCGACCGGTTGGGACTCATGGGAGCCGCGCTGGCGCAGGAAGATCGACAGGGTCACCATGGCGCCCACGGCGAGGAACTCCGACTGCCAGTTCTCGGCGACGTCGACGTCGACGACGAAGTCGGAGGAGGTGCCAAAGCTGATCCAGTTGGTGGTTGGGGCGCCGTTGGCCAGTTGCTCCTCGTTGCTCGTCAAGGCACACCAGGGTCCGGGGCGTCGGGCGGTGGGGGAGGCTCGGGGTGGAAGATGCCGCTGCCCCACCCGATCTCCCACCCCG
>JBIQHF010000038.1:0-8380 GCA_044508675.1 Propionibacteriaceae bacterium
CACCACGGCGCCGCCCCGACGCCCGCCTTCGGGCCCCATGTCGACCACCCAGTCGGCGGTCTTGATCACGTCGAGGTTGTGCTCGATCACGATCACGGTGTTGCCCTGGTCGACGAGGCGGGAGAGGACCCCGAGCAATTTGCGGACGTCCTCGAAGTGCAGGCCGGTGGTCGGTTCGTCGAGGACGTAGACCGTACGCCCGGTGGAGCGCCGCTGCAGCTCGGCCGCCAGCTTCACCCGCTGCGCCTCACCGCCGGACAGCGTGGTGGCCGGTTGACCGAGGCGTACGTAGCCCAGTCCGACGTCGACCAGCGTCTGCAGGTGGCGGGAGATCCGCTTGACCGGCTCGAAGAACTCCAGTGCCTCCTCGATCGGCATGTCGAGCACCTCGGCGATCGTGCGGTTCTTGTAGTGCACCTCGAGCGTCTCGCGGTTGTACCTGGCCCCGTGGCAGACCTCGCACGGCACGTACACGTCCGGCAGGAAGTTCATCTCGATCTTGAGCGTGCCGTCGCCGTGGCACTCCTCGCAGCGGCCACCCTTGACGTTGAACGAGAAGCGACCGGGCCCGTAGCCGCGCATCTTCGCCTCCGGCGTCTCGGCGAAGAGCTTGCGGATGTTGTCGAACAGGCCGGTGTAGGTGGCCGGGTTGGAGCGCGGCGTCCGGCCGATCGGCGACTGGTCGACGTGGATCACCTTGTCGATGTTGTCGATCCCGACCACCGCCCGGTGCTTGCCCGGGACGGCCTTGGCCGAGTAGAGCTGCTTGGCCAGCGCCCGGTAGAGGATCTGGTTGACCAGGGTGGACTTGCCCGACCCGGACACGCCCGTCACCGCGGTCATCACGCCGAGCGGGAAGGTCACGCTGATGTGCTGGAGGTTGTTCTCGTACGCGTCCCGCACCACCAGCTCGCGCCCCGGGGTCCGGGGCCGCCGCACGGCCGGGATCGGGATCGAGCGCCGGCCGGCCAGGTAGGCGCCGGTGATCGACTGGTGGTTGGCCAGCAGTTCCTCGTACGGCCCGGACACGACGATGTCGCCGCCGTGCTCGCCTGCACCGGGGCCGACGTCGACGATCCAGTCGGCGGCCCGGATGGTGTCCTCGTCATGCTCGACGACGATCAGGGTGTTGCCGAGGTCGCGCAACCGCTCCAGGGTCTGGATCAGCCGGGCATTGTCGCGCTGGTGCAGGCCGATGCTCGGCTCGTCGAGGACGTACAGCACGCCGACCAGGCCGGCGCCGATCTGGGTCGCGAGCCGGATCCGCTGCGCCTCGCCGCCGGACAGCGTGCCCGCCGAGCGGGAGAGGGTGAGGTAGTCCAGCCCGACGTCGACCAGGAACTGCAGCCGCAGGTCGATCTCCTTGACCACCCGCTCGGCGATCTGCGCCTCCCGTTCGTCGAGCTGCAGGGTGGCGAAGAACTCGGCGGCATCGGCCACCGGCATCTCGGTCACCTCGGCGATCGACCTGCCGCCCACGGTCACCGCCAGCGAACTCGGCTTCAGCCGGGCCCCGCGGCAGGCGGTGCAGGGCACCTCGCGCATGTAGCCGGCGAACCGCTCCCGGGCGGTGTCGGTCTCCGCGTCGTCGTGGCGACGGGTGATCCAGTGCACCACGCCCTCGTACGAGGTGGTGTACTTGCGCTCCCGCCCGAAGCGGTTGCGGTAGGACACGTAGACGGGGGCGCCCTGGCCGCCCAGGACCAGGCCCTGCACCTCGGGCCCGAGGTCACGCCACGGCGTGTCGAGGCTGAACCCCTCCTCCTTGGCCAGCCCCGTCAGCACCCGGAGGAAGTACTCGCTGGTCGTGGCGGTGCCCCAGGGGGCGATCGCCCCCTCGGCGATCGACTTCGAGTCGTCGGGGATGACCAGGTCCGGGTCGACCTCCATCCGGGTACCGATGCCGTCGCACTCGGGGCAGGCGCCCCAGGGAGAGTTGAACGAGAACTGGCGCGGTTCGAGCTCCTCGATGTTCACGTCGTGCCCGTTGGGGCAGGCGAGGTTCTCCGAGAAGCGCACCTCGCGGTTCCGGTCGTCGGCGGACAGGTCGACGAAGTCGACGGCGACGATGCCCTGGGTCAGTCCCAGCGCTGTCTCGATCGAGTCGGTCAGCCGGCGCTGGGCGCCGGCCTTGACCACCACCCGGTCGACGATCACGTCGATGTCGTGCTTGCGCTGCTTGGCCAGCTTCGGCGGCGAGCTGAGCTGGTGCTGCTCCCCGTCCACCCGGACCCGCGCGTACCCCTGGGTCGCCAACTGCTGGAACAGGTCGACGAACTCTCCCTTGCGCCCGCGGATCACCGGAGCGAGCACCTGCAGCCGGACGCCCTCCTCCAGCTCCATCAGCCGGTCGACGATCTGCTGGGGGGTCTGCCGGCTGATCGGCTCGCCGCAGACCGGGCAGTGCGGGTGCCCCGCCCGCGCCCACAGCAGGCGCATGTAGTCGTAGACCTCGGTGATGGTGCCGACCGTCGAGCGCGGGTTCCGGCTGGTGGACTTCTGGTCGATCGAAACCGCCGGGGAGAGCCCCTCGATGAAGTCGACGTCGGGCTTGTCCATCCGACCCAGGAACATCCGCGCGTACGACGAGAGGGACTCGACGTAGCGTCGCTGGCCCTCGGCGAAGATCGTGTCGAAGGCGAGGCTCGACTTGCCCGACCCGGACAGGCCGGTGAAGACGATCATCGCGTCGCGCGGCAGGCTGAGCGACACGTTGCGCAGGTTGTGCTGCCGGGCTCCGCGAACGATGATCCGGTCCTGCCCGACGTGCCCGGATGCACCGTCCGGTGCCGGGCCGAGGACGCGCGAAGCGAGCTGGGAACTGGGAACGGTCGGCTGCTGGGGGCTCACCCGATTCATGGTACGCACCCCCGCTGACACATCCTTATTCTGTGGTCATGTCCCACCGCTGGCCCGACCCGGGCGCGCTCGAGCTGCTGGTCGCCGTCGCTGAGCACGGCAGTGTCGGCGCCGCGGCCCGGTCGCTGGACCTGGCGCAGCCGAACGCTTCCCGTACGCTGCGCAACCTGGAGCGGGAGCTGCGCGTGGTGCTGCTGGAGCGTACGCCCCGGGGCTCCACGCTGACTCCGGAGGGTGAACTGGTGGTGACGTGGGCACGCGCCGTGCTCGGCCAGTCGCAGACGCTGCTCGACGGCGTGGCGCTGCTGCGACGCGAACGCGCCGCCCGGGTCGCAGTGGCGGCGACCCCTGCGATCGCCGAGCACCTGATGCCGATGTGGGTGGCCGAGCTGCGCAGCACCGCCCGGGCCCGGGCGCCGCAGTGGTACCGGGCCGGCGCCGAGCGGAGCAGCGCCTCGGTCGCCGTCTCCGGCGAGGTGGACGTGGAGCTGACGGTCGCCCCGGCCCAGGAGGTGCTGCGGCGGGTCGCCCGCGGCGAGGCCGCTGTCGGGTTCACCGAGGAGCCGGCGCGGGCGGCCGGCCTGGAGGTGGTCACGTTCGGCTCGGAGGCGCTGGTGGTGCTGGTGGCCCCGCACCATCCCTGGGCCCGCCGCGAAGTGCCGGTGACGGCGGCCGAGCTGGCGCGGACACCGCTGGTGCTGCCGGTGGCGGGCACCTCGGTGCGGCGGATCATCGATCGCAGTCTGGCGCCGTTCGACCCGGTGCCGCCCCGGGCCGAACGCCCGACCGGCGCCGAGGTGGTCACCACGGTCGCGGCCGGCACCTCACCGGGGGTGCTGAACAGCCTCGATGCCGCCCAGGCCCTGCGCACCGCCACGGTGGCCACGGTGGCGACGAGCGGACTGGCCCTGTCCCGTCCGCTGCAGGTGCTCTGGCCGAAGGGCGGGCGGCCCGCCGGGTTGGCCGGGGAGCTGGTCGGCGTCGCCCTGGCCCATGCCCGCCGGCACGCCACCCCGGATCCCGCCACCTGACCGACCGGCCCGGCGAGGCGATGGTGGCTATCGTGGGGCTGTGACGAACTCCCCGGGACCAGAGTCGGTCGACCAGGTACGCACCGCGGTGCGAGAAGCGACCCACGCCCTACTGGGCGCCACCATCCAGGTCAGCGACGAGGCATGGTCGGCGCCCAGTGCCCTGCCCGCCTGGACGCGGGCCGAGCTGGCCGCCCACCTGGCCCGGCACGCCGACGCCCTGCGGGGTGTCGTGGAGGGTGCCCTCCGTGGGGAGGCGGTGCCGCTCTATCCCAGCCCTGAGGCCCGGGAGGCCGGCATCCGGGCCGGCGCCGGACGCACCGGCCTGGCGATCCAGGAGGATCTGGACACCGCCGCCGGTCGACTGGAAGCGGCGTTCGACGCGGTCGAGGATTGGTCCGCTCCGGTCGACTTCCGCGGCCGGTCGCTACCCCTGGCGCTGTTGCTGAACGGACGGCTGGGCGAGGTCGTCATCCACCACGTCGACCTGGCGATCGGCCAGGGCTTCGCCGACATCGACCCGGTCACGGCCGGGCTGGTGCTGGACTGGCTCCTCCCCTCCCTGTCCACCAGGCCCGGCGCCGTCCCGCTGCGCCTGGTCGCCGACGACGGACGGACCTGGACCAGCACGGTCGATGGGGAGCCGACCGAGGTCACCGGGACGGCCCCGCACCTTCTCGGCTGGTTGTCCGGCCGTCTGGGCCCCGAGATCGTCACCGGCGCCAGCGATGTGGCCCTACCCTCCTGGTGACCGCACAACCGACCCCGACCAGGAGAACAGTGACGGCCATGGAGAAGTACCACGTCGAACCGGGCGGCGCCGAGGTCACCATCAGCCTCGGTGACCTGACCCTGACCAAGGCCTCGGTGGGGCCCACCGACAACAACGTGTACGTGGTCGCCGCGCCGCAGAGACCGGTGCTGCTGGTCGACTGCGCCGCGGACCCCGACCGGCTGTCCGCGCTGGTGGCGGGCCGTACGGTCGGCGTGATCGTGACCACCCACCAGCACCCCGACCACATCCGGGTGCTCGGCGAGATGGCCGAGCGTACCGGAGCGCGACTGGTGTGCGGGGAGCCGGACCGTGCCGTCATCGAGGAGCGCAGCGGCACCCGGCAGACGGGGGTGTGGGACGGCGACGTGGTGACCTGCGGCGACATCGAGCTGGGAGTGGTCGGGCTGGTGGGGCACACGCCGGGCTCGATCGCCCTGGTGGTCGACCGGCCCGGCGAGGCCACCCACCTGCTCACCGGCGACGCGATCTTCCCGGGGGGACTCGGTAAGACCGGCTCACCGGAGGCCTTCTCCTCGCTGTTCGAGGATGCATCCGGGAAGGTCTTCTCCAGGTTCGGTGACGACACCGTGCTGCATCCGGGCCACGGGGACAGCACCACCGTCGGCACCGAGCGTCCGCAGTTGGACCAGTGGCGCCGGCGAGGCTGGTGACCCGGTTCCCCTGACGGCCGGCCCGGACGGGTCGGCTCAATCGCGGCACGCGTCGAGCACGATGTCGATCGCCGTTCCGGCTGCGGTCTGCCGGGTGGTCTCCTCCAGCACCAGCACCGTGAGGTCCCCGGCGGCTTCCCGGAGCGAGGCCGGGTCGTCCAGCATCGCCGGGTCCTGGGGCCCGCCCACCCCGTCGGTGACGTTGCGGCGGGCGTGCCCGACGACGACCAGGTGTCCGCCGTCGGCCAGATGCTCCCGGAGTGTGGCGTAGACCTGCGGGGACAGGTGGATGAAGGCGACCAGGATCAGGTCATACCGGTGACCGGGCTCCCACGTGAAGACGTCGTCGACGACCCAGTCGATGTCGAGACCGCGACGCTCGGCCTCGGCCTTGCCCTTGTCCAGCCCCACCGCGGAGAAGTCGATCGCGGTCACGTCCCAACCCTGCTCGGCCAGCCAGACCGCGTGCCGGCCCTCACCGGCGGCGACGTCGAGCGCCCGCGCGGGTGCCAGTGCGGTGACCGCCCTGACCACGGACTCGTGCGGCTCAGCCCGCCAGCCCCGGTCCGACTCGGCGTAGCGGCGGTCCCAGTGGGCGGCATCTGCTGGCATGTGGCGTCCTTCTGTTCGGGGTCGCCACCATCCTAGGTCGATACCCGGGGAGGTATGAAACGGGTCAGCGGGTGGCCTCGACCATCTGGCGCAGCTCCTTCTTCAGCTCCGCGATCTCGTCGCGGAGCCTGGCCGCCAGCTCGAACTGCAGTTCCGCGGCGGCCTGGTGCATCTGGTCGGTCAAGTCCTGGACCAGCTGGGCCAGGTCGGCCTTCGGCACGGCCGCCAGGTCCCGGTCCCGGCCGGTCTTCCCTCCGGGGGTGCTCGGCCCCTCGAGGGTATGGTAGCCGCGTCCGGCGGTACGGGCCATCAGCTCGTCGGTGTCGGCATCCTCGCGCGCCAGCATCTCGGTGATGTCGGAGATCTTCTTGCGCAGCGGCTGCGGATCGACGCCGTGCTTGGTGTTGTACTCGACCTGGACCGTACGCCGGCGGTTGGTCTCGTCGATGGCGGTCTGCATCGAGGGGGTGATCCGGTCGGCGTACATGTGGACCTGGCCGTCCACGTTCCGGGCCGCCCGCCCGATGGTCTGGATCAGCGAGCGCCCCGACCGCAGGAAGCCCTCCTTGTCCGCGTCGAGGATCGACACCAGGGACACCTCGGGCAGGTCCAGGCCCTCCCGCAGCAGGTTGATCCCCACCAGTACGTCGTAGGCCCCCAGCCGCAGGTCCCGCAACAGCTCGACCCGTTTGAGGGTGTCGATCTCCGAGTGCAGGTAGCGGGTACGGATCTGGTTCTCCAGCAGGTAGTCGGTCAGGTCCTCGGCCATCCGCTTCGTCAGTGTGGTGACCAGCACGCGCTCGCCCTTGGCTGCACGCTCACGGATCTCGCCGATCAGGTCGTCGATCTGCCCGTGGGTCGGTTTGACGATCACCTCTGGGTCGACCAGCCCGGTCGGCCGGATGATCTGCTCCACGACACCGTCGGCGCGGTCCGTCTCGTACGTGCCGGGGGTGGCGGACAGGTAGACGGTCTGGCCGATGCGCTCGACGAACTCGTCGAACTTCAACGGCCGGTTGTCCATCGCGCTGGGCAGGCGGAACCCGAAGTCGACCAGGGTCCGCTTGCGCGACATGTCGCCCTCGTACATGGCGCCGATCTGGGGAACGGTGACGTGCGACTCGTCGACGACGAGCAGGAAGTCCTCCGGGAAGTAGTCGAGCAGGCAGTTCGGCGGGCTGCCCGGGCCGCGACCGTCGATGTGCCGGGAGTAGTTCTCGATGCCCGCGCAGGTACCGATCTGGCGCATCATCTCCATGTCGTAGCCGGTCCGCTGGCGCAGCCGCTGCTCCTCGACCAGCTTGCCCTGGGCGTGCAACTCGACCAGGCGTTGGTCGAGTTCCTCCTCGATGGACTTCAGTGCGCGGTTCATCCGCTCCGGGCCGGCGACGTAGTGGGTGGCCGGGAAGACGTACATCTGCTCGTCCTCGGTGAGGATCTCGCCGGTGACCGGGTGCATCGTCGACAGCGATTCGAGCTCGTCGCCGAAGAACTCCGCGTGCACCGCGTACTCCTCGTACATCGGGAAGATCTCCACGGTGTCGCCGCGGACCCGGAAGGTGCCCCGGGTCCCGGCCATGTCGTTGCGGGCGTACTGCATCTCGACCAGCTTGCGCATCAGGTCGTCCCGCTCGTACTCCTCGCCGACGGTCAGGGTGAGCATCCGGTCGACGTACTCCTGCGGGGTGCCCAGGCCGTAGATCGCCGAGACGGTGGCGACGACGATGACGTCCCGCCGGGTGAGCAGGGAGTTCGTCGCGGAGTGCCGGAGCCGCTCGACCTCCTCGTTCAGGGAGGAGTCCTTCTCGATGTACGTGTCCGACTGCGGGACGTACGCCTCCGGCTGGTAGTAGTCGTAGTACGAGACGAAGTACTCCACGGCGTTGTCGGGGAAGAAACTGCGCAGCTCCGAGGCGAACTGGGCGGCCAGGGTCTTGTTCGGCTGCATGACCAGCATCGGCCGCTGCAGGCGCTCCGCGAGCCAGGCGACCGTCGCGGTCTTGCCCGTGCCGGTGGCCCCCAACAGCACCACGTCCTGCTCCCCCGCCTCGATCCTGCGCTGCAACTCGTTGATGGCCTGCGGTTGGTCGCCGGCAGGGTCGAAGTCACTGACCACGTGGAACGGGGCGACACGACGGGTGATCTGGCTGACCGGACGCATGCGACCAGCTTAGGCGGGCCCGCAGACATTCCCGGACGACCGGTGCGCGCATAGGGTGTGTCCTGCCGCCGCGACATCGCCGACCCCTCGAGTGAGGTCCAGCGGCTCCGGCTGCTGGGGGTGGAGCGGCTGCTGCTGTGCGGTGTGGAGGCCGAGAACCACATCGAGGTGCGCCAGCCGCTGCTGCCCCTCGACCAGGTGGACAGCTGGTGGTGACGACCGGCGGTGAGGGTGACGACCGGCGGTGAGGGTGACGACCGGCGGTGAGGGT